>NYZU01000004.1 GCA_002686055.1 Oceanospirillaceae bacterium
CACTGGCTCGCTTGGGCTTAATGGTGCATGTTGCGGCCCATCGTATTGACCCAGGTTGGAGTGGTGCCATTGTGCTAGAGTGCTTTAATAGCGGCAAACTACCTTTGGCCTTAAAGCCCAATATGACGATTGGCGCGATTAACTTTGAAACCCTTTCTACGCCAGCTAAGCGACCTTATAACCAACGCGATAACGCAAAATACAAAAATCAGCAGGGCGCTGTAGCGAGTCGTATAGATCAAGATAGCTAAAAAAAATGGGCTCCTATGGAGCCCATTTAATTTTCTATCTACTCGTCTAAGAGCCTATCCAAAGCCCCAAGATCATTATCATTGAGACTACCCACCAACATTTTTAGGTTGGTTTGCAACATGATTTGATCATAACGTGACTTAATCAAATTCACCTCTGTGGTGGCCACTTTTTGCTCCGCTTCGAGCACTGCAACTAAGTCTGTTACCCCTAGTTCATACTCTTTTTGGGTTGCCGCAAGTGAGAATTCAGCGGTATCCAGCAAGCTTTGTTGTAAAGTAATTTGCTCATCGTTATTGCGCAAATTATAGAGCATACTATCTATCTGCTGCTTTACTGACCTTTGACGAACCTTTAAGTCCTCCTGATTAGCCAGCCAATTTAAGCGTGCTTGTTGAGTTTGGGCTTGATTTAATCCGCCGTCATAAAGTTTGCCACTAATACTAAGGGTGATAGTGTCGCTCTGATGCGAATAGTGGGTGCCTGCCACGGTACCAGTAGGGTATTTACCTGCATCTACTTGCTCATAATCATGATACGCTTTTTGCACACCGGCCGTAGCCGCTAGCAAACTTAGATTGCTTTGTTTTGCTTGCTCCCACCAATAATCCAGTTCAAGGGACTCATTGTCAGGCAGGCTGGTAGTTAAGTTGATACCAGGTAGCTCTTGGTTAATTACTTCACCAGTACTTAAGGTGAGGTTATAGCGTGCTTCTTGCAAGCTTTGTTGGGCTTGTAAAAGGCTAAGGTTTAATTGTTGGACATTATTTTCGACGTCAGCCACTTGAACTTGGGTGGCAAGACCAAGCTGATTCTGTTTCTGGATACGGGCCAAGCTCTGCTGAGCAGATTTTATCTGCGCTAGAATGGAGTTGATCTGGGTTTGCTGCTTGACGATGGAAAAATAGTTATTGATGGTATCTGCTATGAGTTTCTGGCGATTGGCACGTAAATTAAAAGTAGATTGCTTGATTGATGCTTCAGCGCTCTCTGCAGCATAGATAGCATCAATGCGTAAATTCATTGCTACACTAGCATTATAACTATCTGAGCTTGTACCTGAGGCTAGTTTGAGGTTTTGAGTAGTGCCGGCTGAAAATACTGGCTTTAAAGCCGCTTCGGCAATATTGGAAAGCTGTTTTACCGACTGATGCCGTTGCTCGCTCGCTAATAAAGCAGGGTCATTGTCTAGAGCTAATTGATATTGATGCTGCAGCGCCTGAGCAGATAATGTTGAGCTGAAAGCCAAACATAAACTAGCCGTTAGGCAGCTTGAGGTGAAAGAATAAAATGCACGCATAGACAAAGACTTATCTTAATTATTAGTTAGAAATTTGATTCTAACTAAGTCTCTAGGCCTTGGCTATCCACTTTACTCTAATTTACAGGTGCTTTAGGTGTATTGGTAACAAAAATAAGCTGATTTGGTATTTATTCAAGACTTTGTAGGTCTAATTGATAGCTTTTACCGTCAGGCTCAACTTGTTGTATGCGCACGGCTTGGTAGTTTAGTCTAGGGGCAAACCAAATTAAGGTTTCCCGATCACTGGTACCGTTGCGTAATCTTTCCACTTTGATGGTATCAAAATCACCCAATAGCAGTTTTACTTTTTCAGTGCCTTTTACCTCATAGTTAAAGGTTTCGATTTGACCGCCTGCGGCTACTTTATAGGCAAAGCGTCCATAAGGTCTTTGGCTAAGATCTTTGCGCAGCTGTAACTGTACCGATAACTTATCTTGGAGGGGCGCTGCAATCGGCATAGACCAGCTATTGCTCGTGGTGGTGGTTGCTTTACCATTTTGCCAATCAAAATCGATGGCTAGTTGTTTCTTGCGGCTAAGTACTTTGCGTTTGTAGTTATAGGCTTGCGGTAGAATCTGCTCGTCGTCAATGGCCAGCAGGCTTTGCTCTTGGAGTGTAGCCATCATCGCTTTGGCATCCAATGATAATTGCCATTGACCATTGTCGAGTTGGGTAAGTTGTCTAGTAGCCTCACCAGTTATGGTTAAGCCCAGATTCCAAGTACTGCTGTAGTAAGCGGTAAAAGGCTGAATTATATTTGTGTTGCTATAAGCCTGAGTAGAGCTGCCCATTAACAATGCTATTATAAAAATCATATTGTGACGTTTAAGCATATGTTAAAGCTCCTTTTAGGTTAGTTAGCTTAGGTTAATTAGCTAGTGACGCGATGAGCAATACCTTGGATTGGTAACGGTTGCTTATCAAGGCGCACAAGATTGCCATCCATGCTTAGTCGTCCTTCACAGAACCATTTCACCGCAATAGGGTAGATAATATGTTCTTGTTGCAATACACGACCCGCTAAGCCTGCCGCTGTGTCATCCTCATCGATGTCCACTATAGCTTGTATGACCAGTGGACCGCCGTCAAGTTCACTGGTAACAAAGTGAACACTGGCTCCATGTTGGCTAGCGCCAGCTGCAATAGCCCGTGCATGGGTATTTACACCTTTAAATTCAGGTAATAAAGAGGGATGGATATTAAGCATGCGCCCAGCATAATGATTGGTAAAGTCAGGTGTGAGTATGCGCATAAATCCGGCCAGTACAACTAATTGTGGTTGCGCCGCATCAATATGGCGCTTTAACTCGCGATCAAAGCTTTCCCGACTATCATACTCTGTATGATCAACCACTGCCGTTGGGATACCCACGGCAGCGGCTTTTTCAAGACCCTTGGCTGCTGGATTGTTACTAATAACTAGACTAATCTCAGCATCAATGATGCCATTGGCTATGTGCTCTATAATGGCTTGCAAATTACTGCCACCACCAGAAATTAAAGCGACAATTTGAGGTTTTTCTTGGACTTCTGTAGCAGCCATTAGAGTATGTCTTTCTTTATTATTTTTGTTTAGCCCAGAACAACCTGTTCCGTGGCATCTTCACGTTCACTAATTTGGCCTAAAATCCATGGTTGTTCACCTTGTGCTTGCAAGCAAGTCATAGCTTGCTCAACAGCTTGGGCGGGCACTACAATGACCATGCCCACACCACAATTAAAGGTACGGTGCATTTCGGTTGCGTTAACACCCCCAGCTGTCTGGAGCCAATTAAACACGTCTGGCAGCTGCCATGAGTTTTGATCAATGGTCGCCATACAAGATTCAGGCATAACTCGTGGCAGATTCTCTAGTAGCCCACCCCCGGTAATATGGGATAAGGCATGCACAGGAACTTGTTTAAACAGTTCTAATAGGGGTTTGACATAGATACGTGTTGGTTCCATAAGTGCTTCAGCAAGTGTGGTGTCACCCATGGGCTGGTTAAGGTCAGCATTGGATACTTCAATAATTTTACGAATTAACGAATAACCATTTGAGTGCGGGCCAGAAGAGGGTAAACCTAATAGCACATCACCTGCACCTACTTTGCTACCATCAATAATATCAGCTTTTTCCACAATACCGACGCAGAAACCAGCAAGGTCATAATCTTCACCATCATACATGCCAGGCATTTCGGCTGTTTCACCACCTACTAGAGACGCTCCAGCTTGTTCACAACCAAGACCTATACCATCTACTACACGGGCAGCGATATCGACATCTAGTTTGCCAGTGGCGTAGTAATCAAGGAAAAATAGCGGTTCTGCTCCAGCCACAATTAGGTCGTTAACGCACATGGCAACCAGATCGATGCCAATATAATCATGGCGGTTAAGATCCATCGCTAATTTTAACTTGGTGCCAACACCATCTGTACCTGATACCAGCACCGGTTGCTGATAACCACTAGGTAATTCAAATAGAGCCCCAAAGCCGCCTAAGCCCGCCATGACTTCTGGCCGGCGCGTCCGCTTGGCCACGCCCTTGATACGATCAACCAAATCGTTACCAGCATCGATATCGACACCTGCATCTTTATAACTAAGGGAAACAGAAGGGGTAGAAGAGCTCATGGGCAAGATCCGCCTTGGATTAAAAAATTAGTGCTTTGGGAAGCAAAACTGAAGGCGAATTTTACCATTTTTCCCTTGGCTGGAACAATCAAATAGCCTATTTAAAGGTGAATAATTAGCTGAGATAAGGAAATATTAACAAAGAGTAATCAGCTTATTGTGAAACAAAGCTTGCTTTTAGTGTTGGACTTATAAACATAGCCGATTAGCCGTAAAAATATGTTTTATCTTAAACTTTGATAAATCTGTATTGAGTAAAGCTAGCCTTAATCTGAGATTCAAAGGTTCCCTAGGCCGATAGGCATAGATATGAGCTCCACACTGATTACAAAAGACGCGTAATTTCCCCGCTGATGACTCGAACTCATTTAAATACTCGGCCCCTGAGTGCAGACTAAAGTTAGCGCGGGTGATGGTTGTGCCCATAGCAAAAGCCGAGGCATGAGCTTTACGACATTTTAAACAGTGACAACACTCAAGCGTATCGATGACTTCATTAACTGCATACTTTACAGCGCCGCATAGACATTCGCCTTGATACATAAGGGTATCCTCACTTATTAATATATTGGCTGTTATATGCTAGCACATATAGTTTTAACTGAGCTGATTAGCATATTATGCCAATCGTGGTGTGATGCTTTTGGGTTATGCAAAATACGCCTGATGATTTTTATAAACGAAATTTACCAGTTTCCAAGCTCTCCAAGTAGTCAACTGCCAAGGATTTGGCTATAGTTAGCCACCGGTAAAAATAATCTATCAAATGTTTAGACCAGACTATATCGATATACGATTTTAGTCGGTCTGGATCAGAGCAAATAATTGTCGTGCAAAAGTTTGTCAAAGCCATAAGTTGGAGTTTAGCACTGCTATTGAGTGCCTATGCTGGCTCTGCTATGGCTGTGGATTTATTTAGTGCTGAAGCCCCCTTAGCCAGTGCCAGTGAAGCAGATGTTCAAGTTGCTAAACGTGAGGCTATGGCGTCAATGATTGTGCGCTTAACGGGTCAACAAGCTAGTCTTAAGCAAACGAACATTGTTGCTGCTTTAGCAGACGTTGATGCTTATATAAGCCATATTTCTAGGCAAACAGATACCGATACCGATGAGGTTAAGTTGCTATTACGCTTTGATCAGCAGGTGGTAAGGCAACTGCTTAATACTGCTGAACTTCCGGTCTGGGGTGCTGAACGCTTAAGTACCATGACTTGGCTTGTTATTGAACAACAGGGTATACAAGATATTATTGCTGATGGTGGTTTAGATCTGGGGTTGCAATTATTAGCGGATGCCGAGCAAAGAAGCTTGCCCTTATTACTACCTTTAATGGATTTAACCGATCAACTTGTTATCGGCCCCAGTGATATATGGGGTAACTTTACTGATACTATTACGCTGGCTTCACAACGCTATCAAGCTAAGAGTTTGCTTTGGGGTCGCTTATTTCAAAATACTGAAGGCTTCTGGCAAGGGCAGGGAAGTATTCAAGTGCAAGGTGAGCAAGTGGATTGGTTATTTGCTGCACCCAATCCAGAGGCATTAGTAACGTTAATAATTGAAAACCTAGGCGCTGAATTAAGTCAACGTTTTGCCTTGCCATCAGCTACAGATCAAGAATATCTTGCCACTTTACATATTAAGGGTATTGCTGACTTAGCAGCTTATGCGGAGGTAAGAAGCCTCTTGCAACAAAACCCTAGTGTCACAGCTGTCACCATGCAGCGTCTGCAAGGTGATCAATTAGTTATATTGGTTAACTATCAAGGCAATCAAGATAACCTTTTATTAAGTCTGGAACGTCAGGGGTCTATGGTCTTACTTGACGGTCAGTCAGAGACTCTTTACAGTTCTGAACAGGGCTCAGTGGCCTATTTTCAATGGCAGTAAGGACTAGGGACTTCCTATGACACAAACACAAACTTGGTTTTTTCTAATCCTGGCCGTCTTGTTAGGCTTTCTTATCTATTTACTGCAGCCTATTTTGGGACCATTTATGCTCGGCATTGGTATTGCTTATATGGCAGATCCTTTTGCTGATCGGTTAGAGGCAAGAGGCTATAGCCGCACCATGGCAGTGGTAATCGTATTTTTAGTTTTAACTGTACTGTTGATTTCTAGTTTGTTAATTGCGGTGCCACTGTTTATTAAGCAATTGCAATCTCTAATAGCCATGGTGCCGGATATTCAAAGCTGGTGTAACAATGTGATGTTACCCTTTTTACAGTCTCGTTTTAATCTTGATTTGCAGACTTTGGAACTGGATGTGTTGGCGCAAACAATGTCCTCAGAGTGGCAACAAACAGGTGGTGTTGCGTCTCAAGTAATGGGTTATTTGACAGCCTCAACCTTAGGTTTGGTTGGCTTTATTGGGTCGGCTTTTTTAGTGCCGGTGGTTGGTTTTTATTTACTGCGGGATTTCGATATTTTAATGGCAAGAATACAAGAAATATTGCCCCGTAATATAGAGCCAAAGGTATCTTTGTGGGTACGTGAGTGTGATGAAGTGCTTGGCGCCTTTGTGCGAGGTCAGCTACTAGTGATGCTAGCTCTTGGTTTTATATATGGTATTGGCCTTTCGATAGCAGGTTTAAAATATGCCATGTTAATTGGTTTACTAGCTGGTTTGGCGAGTATTGTTCCCTATTTAGGTTTTGCAGTCGGTTTTATTGCCGCCATGCTGGTAGCCGTTTTTCAGTTCGATTCTTATTGGGGCTTTTTAGCCATCACTATGGTCTTTGTAATCGGTCAAGCTCTAGAGGGCATGGTGTTAACGCCTTGGTTAATAGGTGACCGGATTGGTTTGCATCCCGTAGCGGTAATCTTTGCTGTGCTTGCCGGAGGCCAGTTATTCGGCTTTACAGGCATGTTATTAGCATTACCTCTAGCAGCTGTTATTATGGTACTGTTGCGTCATTTGCACCAAGGCTATAGAAATAGTTCTCTATATGACCAGTAGGATTTAATTGTTAATGAACCCTGTTGCCCCTGATCTTGCTGGTCAGCAATTAACCCTTAATATGCGTTTGCCAAGTTATGCTAACTGGGAAAACTATGATTTTTCTTGTAGCCCCGGCACCTTACCAGCATTACAAAAGATAGCCCAGCAACCAGCTCCTGAAGTGGTTTTTTTGCAAGGTGCCAAGGGCACTGGCAAATCCCACTTGTTGCAGGCTACGGCACAGGTGGCAATAGATGAGGGCTGGCAGGTTGGTTATCTCTCGGCAGCAGAACTGCTGACTATGGGGCCAGAAGCAGGTGCTGAGATGTTGGCAGGTTTTGACCAATTTCAATTATTGTGTATCGATGATATTGAAAGTCTTTGTCAGACTAAAACTTGGTGCGAAGCCTTATTTCACCTTTACAACGCTAATCAGCATCTTGGCCACCGCTTGCTTTTGAGTAGTGCTGATACGGCCCATAGTATGACTTGTGCACTGCCTGACCTAAAGTCGCGATTGCAGTTGGCATTAATGATGCCATTACATGCACTTGATGAAGCACGACAATGTCAGCAATTGATTCATCGAGCCCGCCAACTTGGGCTTGTTATGTCGGCCGAAGTGGCTCAATATATATGCCTACACAGTCAGCGTAATATGGGTGCTGTGATGGCTGTATTACAAACTTTGGATACGGCGTCATGGCAAGCCAAACGCAAACTAACAATTCCTTTTGTTAAACAAACAATGCAATGGTAACGATAATGCAAATAAGTGGATATCTATTTAAGTCTGTACGAGCTTGTTGTTTAGTATGCATGCCTCTATTAATGGTGGGCTGCTCTATTATGGCTGATAGTGAGACTGCTGTTGCTAATGACATAGATCCATGGGAGAGTGCCAACCGCAAGGTTTATGCATTTAATAAGGTTGTCGATGATGCACTTTTGCTACCAGCCACCCGTGCCTATGATGTAATCGTCCCAGATGTGGTGGAGAAGAGCGTTAGCAATGTGTTTAATAATCTGTCTGAAGTAAAGCATTTTGCCAACCATTTACTCCAGGGCAAGCCTTTACAGGCAGCTAATGATGCTGGTCGTTTCGTTATTAATACTAGTGTGGGCCTAGTGGGTATATTTGATGTGGCCGCTGATTTGGGTATGTATGCCCAAGCTGAGGATTTTGGCCAAACATTAGGCTATTGGGGGTTTGAGTCCGGCCCTTACGTCGTATTACCACTAATGGGGCCGAGCAGTGTCCGTGATGCAGCTAGTTTGCCTATTGATAACCGCTTTGACCTATTGGCTGAATATAAGCCGGAAGATCATAAGTTAGGCTTGCAGGTATTGCAGGTCTTGGATACGCGCAATCAGTTACAGGATTTGCAACAGTTTGTTATTGGTGATGAGTACACCTTTGTTCGTGATGCTTATTTGGCCCGCCAAGCCATGCAAATACGTGATGGGCGTCCAGTAACTGACAATGGCAAAGTTACTGATGAATTCGATGAATTTGATTAAAGCAAATAATTATAAATGTTCGTTAACCACATAAAAATGCAATTTACTCTTGTCTAACTTGCCTGTTGGGACTATGGTAGGCGTGTTTATGACCGATTATTTTTTTGGAGTCATGTATGGAATCTGACGTCAGTCAGCTTCTTTTGATCACAGATGAGTCACCGATATCTGCCAAGATGTCGGCTCATTATGAGCAATTGTATTATCAAGTATTAGTAGCAGAAGATCCTGTGCTGGCAATGCCGTTGTTACATAAGCATGCTGTGCATCTTATTTTGTTTTTCTATGACCCGAACATGCCCCAGCAAACCGCCTTGCTCAAAGATATGCTTGAGACCTTTGAGGAAATTCCCTTAATTGTCGTTACTAAAGTTGTCACCGCGTTGGATGTAACTGATTTATTGGCCATGGGCATAACTAGTGTGTTTAGTTTGCCATTAGATCGTCAGCAGTCACTGGATAACTGCGTTGCTCGTCATATTCGACATGCTAAATTATTCTTTGCCAATAGGCTTTATCGGCAACAATTAGAACAAACAAATCGTCGGCTTAATGATTCCCTTGCTGAACTTGAACGCGATCAACAGGCTGGGCGATCAATGCAGCAACGTTTGATGCCGCCAGAACATACTCAGCGCAATGGTTTAACCATACAGCGCCATATGCAATCCTCTCTGTATTTAAGTGGTGATTTTGTTGACCATACCAGTTTAGCTGATGGCAGTGTGCTGTTTTATTTAGCTGACGTATCAGGTCATGGCGCTTCTTCTGCCATGTTAACTATATTGTTAAAAAGCCTGACTCGGGGCATCCTCGCAGATCAACAGTTAGAGCAAGATCAAAGTGTGGCAATTGCAGGTATTATGTCGCGCCTTAACGAGGAAATTATGGACTTTGACGTCGATAAGCATGTCACTATGTTTATGGGCTTGATAAGTGCAGATCGTTCGACCTTAACCTATTGCGTGGGTGGCCATTACCCCATGCCTGTGCTTTATCAACAGCAACAACTAAATTACCTTGAGGGTTTGGGATCTAGCTTCCCCTTAGGCTTATTTGCTGAGGCTGAATATCAATCTTTGCAACAAAGCTTAACGGATGATTTTGCTTTATTGCTTTGTTCTGATGGTGTGTTGGAAGTCATACCCAATAATCAGCAGGAAGATCAAGAAGCGGTATTACTTGATCTGTTGCGCAATAATGGCTGTAATATAGATGGCTTGGTGTCAGGTTTACAGTTGGATAAGCGCCAACAATTGCCTGATGATATTGCGGTATTAAGCATAGAGGGTAATGCTCATGGGTGAAGGCCGGATTCTAGTGGCTGAGCAGGATGGGGTGCATGTGCTTAAATTTTTAGGTGATGTGCGCCTAACCCTTTGTCCTTCTCTCGATCAATATCTAAATCAAGCTACTGAGAAAAAGCACTTTAAGAACGTGCTTATCGATCTTACAGATACCCAAGGTATTGATTCGACTTCATTGGGCATTTTGGCAAAACTGGCTGTTAAAATGCGCAAGCAGGTGGCGCAAGTGCCCACGCTAGTATCAACCAATAACAATATTACTCGTATCCTACTGAGTATGGGCTTTGATAAGGTATTTACCCTGATGAATAAGCTTGATCAGACCCTACCACCTTGTGAGCAGTTAATGCATTATGGTTGTAGTGAGCAAGAAATGCAGGAAAAAGTGCTGGAGGCTCATAAAATACTGATGGGGCTTAATGACAAGAATCAAGAGGCCTTTAAAAATCTGGTCTCGGCCCTCGAAAACCAGCCTAGTTAGTTTTTAGCAAATATAAAAAAGCCTGTTCTTTAATGCTAGAGAACAGGCTTTTATAGTTGCAATCGAATACTTATCCGGTACTTATTTTAGCAAGGCTTCCAGCTTTTCCTGATCACGGGTAAAGTTGCGAATACCTTCGGCTAGTTTTTCTGTGGCCATGGCATCTTCATTGTGTAACCAGCGGAATGCAGCTTCGTTAAGATCCAGTTTTGCTTCCTCACAAACCACATTCTCGGCATCTAGCATTTTAGGTAGATTGCCCGTGTCAGCAGCTAATTGCTCCATTAGGTCTGGGCTAATAGTTAAGCGGTCACAACCAGCTAGTTGTTCGATTTCACCGGTATTGCGGAAGCTAGCACCCATCACAATGGTGTTGTAGCCATAGTGCTTGTAGTAGCTATAGATACGACTTACGGATAGTACGCCAGGGTCTTCAGCAGCAGGGTAGCTATCAACATTGTTGGCTTTTTTGTACCAATCTAAGATGCGTCCAACAAAGGGTGAAATTAAATACACACCAGCTTGGGCACATGCTACTGCTTGAGCAAAGCTAAACAATAAAGTTAAGTTACAGTTGATGCCTTCACTTTCCAATTGCTTACCCGCTTGAATACCTTCCCAAGTGGAGGCAATCTTAATAAGCACTCGGTCTTTACTGACCCCTTGTTGAGCATAAAGATCAATAATACGCTTGGCACGGGCAACAGTAGCTGCCGTGTCAAAGGAAAGGCGTGAGTCAACCTCTGTGGAAATGCGGCCGGGAATAGCACTGAGTACCTCTTTACCGATGGCAACAGCCAGATAATCACAGGTGTTATCCATTATTTGTTGCTCACTGCCACCTTGTGCTTGCGCCCAAGATTTGGCTTCGCCAATAAGGTGTTGGTAGTCCTCTAGTTGGGCTGCTTTTAGCACTAAAGAAGGATTGGTAGTAGCATCTTCAGGTAAAAAGCTCTTAATGGCGTTTAGGTCGCCGGTATCGGCGACTACCAAGGTCATGGCTTTCAGTTGATCTAATTTATTCATGGTTCTATTCGTTGTTAAATTATGGGTTATATTCTACCAGACTTAAGGCGTCTTCGATAACTGTTAAGGATGCCGAAGCACCGTGAATATTCTCACTTAAATGACGGCGCATATTGCGGGCACCTGGTAAGCCATGGAAGAGCCCCATCAAATGCTTTGCCATATGATGCCATGACGTGCCCTGGGCATGTTGTTCAGTCATATACGTTAAATAGCCATCTACTATATATTGGCGGTCTCGCGGCATACCAGTATTGAAAATCTGTTGGTCCACATCCAGCAGCAGGGCACTGTTATGATAGGCGGCACGGCCCAGCATAACGCCATCTACCTGTTGTAAATGCGCTTGGCCCTCAGACAAAGTTTCAATGCCACCATTGATAATAATTTGTAGGTGCGGAAAGTCTTGTTTTAGGCGATATACTTTGGCGTATTGTAAGGGCGGAATTTCGCGGTTTTGTTTAGGTGATAAGCCTTGCAAAATAGCATTGCGAGCATGTACGTAAAAAACCTGACAATGATCTCCTTGCACCTCATCTACAAATGCCGCAAAAGTTTCGTAGCTATCATCATCATCGAGGCCAATACGATGTTTGATAGTAACCGGTACCTGACTATGCTCAGCCATTGCCTGTAGGCATTCACGAACTAAACTTGGCTCTGCCATTAGACAGGCACCAATTTTATGATGTTGCACCTTATCACTAGGGCAGCCAACATTTAGATTGATTTCATTGTAACCAAACTCGTTACCAATCCTTGCACATTGAGCAAGTTCCATGGGATTGCTGCCACCCAGTTGCAGCACTAAAGGCTGTTCACTAGGGCTGTGTCCCAACAAAAAATCCTGATTACCATTAAGAATGGCTCCAGTCGTAATCATTTCAGTAAATAAGGTTGCTTGCTGACTGGCTAGCCGCGCCATATAACGAAAATGGCGGTCGGTAAAATCAATCATTGGCGCCACGCAGAAGCGTCTTGAATCAGGTTGTATCATATTTATGAAATAGCCATAGTTAGCAGGCCTTAACCCTGCATATCTCTTAAGGGAACGGTCTTTGGGCGGCTATTTTAACCAAAGCCTGGAGCCATGTCTTGGCAGTTTTAAAACTTTCAGATAAAATTGTATACAATAATGTTTTTATTGTCTTGGTTGATGACTGAGAAATGAACTAGCTAAGGTTTAATTATAACGGCTTTGCTGATAATGCATAACCTTCTAACCAGACAATAAATGTTGATTAGTTGAATATGAGTGAATCTATGACATCTTCTTATCCACGGGATCTTATTGGTTATAACGCTAACCCGCCAACGGTGGTTTGGCCACAAGGGGCAAGGGTTGCCCTATCTTTTGTACTGAATTACGAGGAAGGTGGTGAGCGGTGTATTTTACACGGGGATCAAGAATCTGAAGCTTTTTTGTCAGAAATCATTGGTGTTCAGCCCTATCCAGGTGTACGCCACCCGAGTATGGAGTCAATTTATGAATATGGCAGTCGGGCAGGGGTATGGCGTATTCTGGAATTATTCCGTCAGGAGCAAATTCCCTTAACGATTTTTGCTGTAGCTATGGCTGCTGAGCGTCATCCTGAGTTAATTAAACACATGCATCAAGCTGGTCATGAAATTTGCTCCCATGGTTATCGTTGGATAGATTATCAATATATGGATAAGCAAGAAGAGCGTCAGCATCTCCATAAGGCGATCAAGATCTTACAGGGTATTACTGGAGAACGCCCCTTAGGATGGTATACGGGACGCAATAGTCCAAATACCCGTGAACTAGTTGCAGAAGAGGGTGGGTTTCTCTATGACTCTGATGACTATAGTGATGACCTGCCTTTTTGGAATACAGACTATGATAAACCACAGCTGGTGATTCCTTATACCTTAGACACCAATGATATGCGCTTTGCTACCAATCAAGGGTTCCATACCAGTGAACAGTTTTTTCAGTATTTGAAAGATGCCTTTGATGTGCTTTACGAAGAAGGGGCGCACTCACCGAAAATGTTATCCATAGGTATGCATTGCCGTTTGCTAGGCAGACCAGCGAGGTTTAAGGCTATTCAACGCTTTTTAGCTTATACCAAACAGTTCCCCGATATTTGGTATGCCAGAAGGGTAGATATTGCTCGGCATTGGTATCAACATCATCCTTATGAGGGTTAAATAGTGGATAACTTTACCACCTGTGTTCCAGAAGCAATGTCACGTGAGGCGTTTGTTGGGCATTTTAAAGATATTTATGAGCATTCACCGTGGGTGGCTGAGCGCGTATTTGAGCGTGGTTTGTCAGATGATGTTGCTTCCAAACAAGCCCTTGCCCAAGCCTTTGCAGAAGAAATGTTGGCAGCCTCCAAAGACGAGCAATTGGCGTTAATCAAAGCGCACCCAGATTTAGCTGGCAAAGCAGCTATTGCTGGCACCCTTACGGCCGCTTCTACTTCTGAACAAGCTGGGGCAGGCATTCAATATTGTACCGATAGTGAATTTGCTGAATTTAATAAGCTCAATGCTGCCTATAAAGAAAAGTTTGGCTTTCCCTTTATCAAGGCTGTTAAGGGCAGTAATCGACATGCCATCTTGGCTGCATTTAAACAACGTATTGAACATGACAAAGAGACAGAGTTTCGCCAAGCACTGATTGAAATTAACAAGATTGCCAGTTTTCGACTGGCTGATATGTGAGAACCAGATTTATGACTGAACAAGCCACGACAAGCAATCCTTTTGACAGAATGACTAACTTAGCGGATGCTCGATTAGGCGCCAAAGCCATTGCCTGTACCGACGATTTTTTTGCTGATATGAATCGAATGCTGCAGGCCCATGACCCTGTCTGGAAAGAGGATGTGTATGACGACAATGGTAAGTGGATGGATGGTTGGGAATCACGGCGCAAGCGTGGCCCTGGTCATGACCATTGTACCGTGCGCTTGGCGGTGCCAGGCCGTATTAAGGGCTTAAATATTGATACCCGATTTTTTACTGGCAATTATGCCCCTAGCGCATCCTTAGAAGCCTGTTTAGTAGACCAAGGTGATCCAACTGCAGATACGCAATGGCATCCGATTTTGGCTGCTGTAACACTGCAAGGGGATAGTGAGCATCTATATACCATTGACGATAACAATACCTATTCCCATGTGCGTTTGCATATTTATCCAGACGGTGGTGTGGCCCGTTTAAGGGTTTATGGTGAGGTGGTTAAAGACTGGAAGGCAGGTGACACTATTGACTTGGCGGCCATGGAAAATGGTGGTCGGGCTCTCATTTGTTCAGATGAACACTTTGGCCGTAAGGAAAATATTTTAACTCCAGGTCGTGGTATCAATATGGGTGATGGCTGGGAGACTGCCCGGCGCCGAGAGCCAGGTTTTGATTGGGTTATAATTGCGCTTGCTGCACCTGGGGAAGTGCATGAAGTGGTCGTGGATACAGCACACTTTAAGGGTAATTTCCCGGATACTTGCAGTATTCAGGGGGCTTATGTGGAAGCTGGTGCAGACCAACAATTAACTCCCCAAAGTTTGTATTGGTCTGAGCTGTTACCAGCACAAAAATTAACCATGGATGCGATTCATCAATACCGTGATGAGCTCAATAGTCTGGGCCCTATAACTCATATTCGTCTTAATATTTTCCCCGATGGGGGGATATCGCGTTTGCGCATAATGGGCAAGGTGAGTGCTTAATGAGTAGTTTACCTCTAGTCAATATAAAACCTTTAACTAGGGCGGCATTTGCACCTTTTGGGGATGTGATTGAGATGCCCGGTGCTGACCATTTTCCTATTAATAATGGTTTTACTGAACGCTATCATCGTTTATCCACAGTGGGTTTGGCACAAGCAGATGACAAGGCGATTATCAATATATTTGCTTCTCGCCGCTGGGCTGATCCAATCCAATTAACCATGTTAGAACAACATCCTCTGGGTAGTCAGGCATTTATGCCCTTGGATAATTGTCCTTTCTTAATTGTTGTTGCCGATAAAACAGAGACAGGAGAACCCCGTAGTTTGCATGTCTTTATTACCAATGGACAACAAGGCGTAAATTATGGCATTGGTGTTTGGCATCATCCTTTGCTGATCATCGCAGAACAACAAAATTTTCTAGTCGTAGATCGAAGTGGCAGTGGCAAAAACCTTATGGAAGTGGAATTGCCCACCCAATTACAAGCACAAATCGATCTGCAACCCCTTATTGATGAATTTATTGAGGCTTGATTATGGAAGCACACTTGCTTGAATGGATGAACCTTATTGTCCGCTGGGTGCATGTGATCGTTGGTATCGCATGGATAGGCGCTTCTTTTTACTTTGTGTGGTTAGAGAATAACCTCGACCGCACAGTTAAAAATCCCGAGTTAGCAGGTGAGCTATGGGCCATTCATGGTGGTGGGATATATCACCTGCAAAAATATAACTTAGCTCCTGCCACTATGCCTAAACATCTGCACTGGTTTAAATGGGAGGCCTATAGCACTTGGCTCACCGGTGTCTTATTGCTGGCTTTGGTATATTACATCAATGCCAATAGTTATTTGGTTGCCCCTGGCTCATCCCTGTCCGCGACCGCCACTATTGCACTAGGCGTTGCCGTACTGGTCATCGGCTGGATTGCCTATGATCTGCTTTGCAAAAGCCCCTTGCGTCACCAGCCAGCATTATTGGGTATTGTGTTAATTCTGTTTCTAACAGTAGCTGCTTGGGGGCTCTCACAATTTATGTCTGGCCGCGCTGCTTATATCCATGTGGGCGCTATTATTGGCACTATGATGGTTGGTAATGTGTTTTTTGTCATTATGCCTGCCCAGCGATCTTTGGTGGCTGCTGTTGAGGCCGGGGAGACACCTGACCCAAGTAAACCCAAAAACGCTTTATTGCGCTCTCGTCATAATAATTACTTAACCTTACCTGTGGTATTTATTATGATTAGCAACCATTTTCCAAGCACCTATGGTCATGAATGGAACTGGTTAATCTTGTTAGGCGTTTCCTTGGTAAGTGTGGGTGTGCGCCATTACTTTAATATTCGTCATAAAGCGCAGCAGTTTATCTGGATTTTACCTGTAGCTATGTTGGCCATGTTTGTGATGGCTTATGTTACAGCACCAAAACCACTCCCAATTGTTGCCGATCAGCAAACCAATGAGACGCCTGCTAAAATCAGTGATGATAAAGCCCTAGCTATCGTTACCCAACATTGTGTTGATTGCCATGCTGCGCAGCCTAAGTCGCCTGCTTTTGCCTCAGCACCAGGTGGTGTGATGTTGGAAAATGTGCTGCAAATACGCTTGCATAGCGAAGCTGTGTATCAACAGTCTGTGGCCACACAAGTGATGCCACTTGGTAATATGACACAAATGACAACACTTGAAAGACAGCAATTGGGTACTTGGTTGCTACAAAAAAAATAAGTTTAGGAGTATTGATATGGGTTTTCTTACCACACATGTGTTAGATACGGCACAGGGTATTCCAGCACAGGGCATGCATTTACGTCTTTATCGCGTCTCTGAGCAAGGCAAGGCGCTTATTATGGAGACTGTAACCAATGCAGATGGTCGCTGTGATAATCCTGTACTTCCCGAAGCGCTATTTGCTTGTGGTGAATACGAACTAGAATTTAGTGCGGGAGATTATTTCCGCCAGCAAGGTTTGGTCCAGTCACAGCCGGCATTTCTTAATATTATCCCACTGCGATTTGGTATAGCTGATCAAACATCTCATTACCATGTACCCTTGTTGGTATCTCCATATAGTTATTCCACCTATAGAGGTAGCTAGTTTATATGTTGCCTAAGAACACCAAAACCTTAGTGGAATCAGTTAAGGAAAAAGGCCCTAATCTCGATATTTATCGGCGCTTATTTGATTCTATTTTAGAACAGCGTTTAGCACCTAATACCAAGCTTAATGAGCAAGATTTGGCACAGGTCTTTGGTGTCAGTCGAACACTTATTCGCCAGTCTTTACAACGTTTAGCGGCGGAACAAGTAGTGGTAATGCACAAGAATAGAGGTGCTTATGTTGCTGCGCCAGACGTTGTATTGGCCAAGCAAATCCTTGATGCCCGAGAATTAATTGAATTGGCCGTAGTGGAACTGGCTTGTGGTGCCCTTGGTGAGACAGAAATAGAGGCCCTCAGAATGATGGTGGCACTGGAAGAGCAAGCCTTTGCACATGGCGATATGGGCACAGCATTGCGGCGCTCAGGTGAGTTTCATGTGCGTTTAGCGCAGGCTGCGGGAAATCAACCTTATGTAAATATGCTGCGCGGCCTAATTTCACAAACGTCATTGATTATCGCTATGTATGGTCAGGGCGAAATCCAATGTGCTCGTGATGAACACAACGACTTAATTAAAGCCTTGATCGCGGGTGACAAAACTGTGTGCGCTAAACTTATGCGCCATCATCTTGGGCATCTGCGTACAAGTTGCGATTTTAACCGTCGGGTCAAAAGTGGCAGCCTAGCCATGGTCTTAAGCTAATTATATTTATGGGTCGCTAAGCTAGTAGTGACACAGATATCAATTAATAGCGGGTTTACTGACCCGCTAATTCTACTATATGCCCATAGCGAGCAAGATTTTGCTCGTTGATGGTATAGATTGCATCCAGTAAGTTGATATGCATACTACCGGGTCCAAATGATTGGTTAGCAGCCAACTCAGCAGCAACACCAATAATAAGTAATGCTTGCACGGCAGCATCAAAGGCATCGTGGTCTATAGCCATAAAGCAAGCTATAAAGGCGGTCGTGGCACAGCCCATGGCAGAAATACGTGTCTGCATAGGATGACCATTGCCAATCATCAGAGTCTTAACACCATTAGTGATAATGTCTGTTTCTCCGGTTTGGGCCACCACACAGCCATATTGCAAAGCTAACTCTTGTGCTGCCATGGGACTATTGCTATTAGCTAGCTTTTGAATTTCTAGAGCATTGCCGCGCACAATAGCAGGGTGGTATTCCAACAAATTACGTGCGTATTGCAATCTGGTGTTGGAAGCATGGACAGATACCGGATCTAGAATCCAAGGTTTAGCATATTCTTTGGCAGTTTGAATAGCCGGTAAAATAGCCGCTTTTCGGTTGCTATCTAAGGTGCCTATATTAATTACAAGAGAGTTAGTAGCGGCCACTAATTCAGAAATTTCTTCTACATTTATGGTAAAGGAAGAGTTGGCACCCACTGCGAGAATAAAATCAGAGGAAATATCTTGGGCAACAGTGCTAGTAATACAATGTACTCGCGGGTGCTTATGGCCAAGAGCTAATATGGCTTGCGCTGCTCCTTTGGCATAGTCAGCAGTTAAATGATTGGTTGTAGGATCAATAGAAAGACTATGAGGCATAAAAATTACCCACGGTAAATAGTGAATTAGTTATCACTAATGATTGTCTCATAATCCCTAACTAGGTTAAATATCAGGCGCCAAAAAAGACATATATTGGGTGATATTAAACTGCGAAAACAGTTTTATATAAGAGAACATCTATTTGCTCAAATGAATACGTAAAGATTGAATGGATTTCACCAAAAATGAATTATTTTGCCTCGGATATTACGATTAAATATGGCATAATGCGCCCCTCAATTGCAGTTGTTTAATCAGTTACGCAAATTTCCAACAATAATAAACTCATACAACAAGCTCAAGTGGCGCTATTTTGGTGTATTGGGTCGTTTTTGTATAACGGTGATATTGTTTAACGGATAACATGCAAAGCGAATTTTTTGGGAGTTGTGTAAGCAATTCTTTTTATTGATTTCCGCAAGGAAAAACTACGGAGTCTATTGATGTTTAACAAGTCTGATAATGTCCAAGATTTTGACCCACAACTATGGGCTGGAATTCAGGAAGAGGAACAACGTCAAGAACAGCATATTGAGCTAATTGCCTCTGAAAACTACACTAGCCCTCGGGTGATGCAGGCACAAGGATCTGGCTTAACCAATAAGTATGCCGAAGGCTACCCTCACAAGCGTTATTACGGCGGTTGTGAATATGTTGATAAGGTAGAAGTTTTGGCTATGGATAGAGCTAAAGAGCTGTTTGGCGCCGACTATGCCAATGTGCAGCCACACTCTGGCTCACAAGCTAACGCTGCCGTATTTCAAGCTTTGGTGAGTCCTGGTGATACTATATTGGGTATGAGCCTGGCTCATGGTGGTCATTTGACTCACGGTGCTCATGTTAATTTCTCTGGCAAAAATTACAATGCGATTCAGTATGGCCTCAATGATCAGGGCTTATTGGACTATGATGAAGTACAGCGTTTGGCCGATGAGCATAAGCCAAAGATGATTATTGCTGGTTTCTCTGCTTATTCACAGGTGATGGATTGGGCTAAATTCCGCGCTATCGCCGACAGTGTGGGGGCTTATTTACTGGTTGATATGGCTCACGTAGCTGGTTTGGTTGCTTCCGGTCATTATCCTAGCCCCATTCCCCATGCTGATGTGTGTACCACTACCACCCACAAAACTTTGCGTGGGCCTCGCGGTGGTTTGATTCTCGCCCGTGCCAATGAGGCGGTAGAGAAGAAGCTTAATTCAGCTGTTTTCCCTGGTCAGCAGGGTGGCCCATTAATGCATGTTATTGCCGCCAAGGCAGTGGCCTTTAAAGAAGCTTTGGAGCCAGAATTTACTGACTATCAACAAAAAGTTGTTGATAACGCTAAGGTGATGGCGGCTGTATTCCAAGAGCGTGGTTACAAAATTGTTTCTGGTGGTACCGAAAATCATCTTATGTTGGTTGATCTTATCGATAAAGGTATTACGGGTAAGGCAGCTGATGCCGCATTAGGTGCTGCACATATTACGGTGAACAAAAACTCAGTGCCAAATGATCCGCAATCACCTTTTGTGACCTCTGGTATTCGTGTGGGTACGCCGGCTATTACTAGCCGAGGTTTTGGTACTGAAGAAGTAGGTACCATGACTGGCTGGATGTGCGATGTTTTAGATAATGTCGACAATGAAGCCGTTATTGCTGAAGTGCGTGCAAAAGTAGCTGAGCTATGTGGTCGCTTCCCAGTCTATAAGTAATCCACGTTACTTTAGATACAAAAAAAGCCCGCTATTAAGAGCGGGCTTTTTTGTGTTTCTAATTAGGCTGGCGGCAGTTCAACTTCATGTTGTCGGCAAGCGGCAACCAAAGTGTTGTAAAGCAGGCAGGCAATAGTCATAGGGCCAACACCACCAGGTACGGGAGTAATGGCGCCTGCGACTTCAGCAGCACTGGCAAAATCAACATCACCTACCAGTTTGGTTTTGCCACTATCTACTTCAATACGGTTTATGCCTACATCTATAACTGTGGCTCCAGGCTTGATCCAAGAACCTTTGACAAGTTCAGGCACGCCAACAGCAGCAACAACAATATCGGCGGCTCTTACAATGGCTTCAATATTCTGGCTGCGAGAATGCGCTATAGTAACGGTGCAACTTTGTTGTAAAAGTAAATTAAACATGGGCTTACCAACGATATTGGAGCGCCCAACCACAACGGCATTTAGTCCTGTTAAATCACCCAAGTGATCTTGTAGCAACATTAGACTGCCCAAGGGGGTACAAGGAATCATACCTTTACCACCTGTAGCCAATAGCCCGACATTAATGGGATGGAAGCCATCAACATCTTTTGTTGGATCAATTGCATTTAGTACTTTATCGGCATCAATATGCTTAGGCAGGGGCAGCTGAACTAAGATACCATTGATGGATGAATCCTGATTCATGTCGCTAATCAGTTGTAGTAGTGTTTCTTCACTGGTTGATTCATCAAGTTTATGTTCAATGGAGTTAATACCACATTCCGTGGCTTGTTTACCTTTGTTGCGAACATACACCTGGCTAGCTGGGTCTTCACCTACCAGAACAACCGCCAAGCCTGGTGTTATTTGATGCTGGTCAGCAAGGGATGTAACTTGTTTGGCCATTTTCTCTCGCAAGTCGGCAGCGAACTGCTTACCATCGATAATCTTTGCCATGTTAGGAACCTCGAGTTCAATAATCGGATATGCATAAACGCTGGGCATTTTACTGGAATGTGGAAGGATATGGCAGGCTTTCTTGAAGTGAGTGAACAATAAAGGTCGTTTTTACATAAATAAATAACATTATTGATATATTCAAAAGTTATAATTGAGCAGGGTTCATAGTACCTGTAATTTCCTCAAGTCCATGTAAATTAGAAAATGTTATGATTAGTCATAAGGTTTGTAATGCAAAAGCAGTAGTTAGTCGTTTTCCGATAATCTGTTGTCGTGAAAATGTCAGCGTCCAATATCAAGCCTGATAACCTAGCCGCCATAGGGTCCCCGATTGTGTTTGGGATATGATTATTTGCAGGAGTGATATCAATGTCCGATGATCAATATGAAGATGATTTAGATCTTAGTACGCTAAGTGACGAAGAGTTGGTAGAACAAATGCATGACGATCTTTATGACGGCATGGAAGACGAAATTGCCGAGGGCACGCAGATACTACTAGACCGTGGTTGGGCACCAGATAAGGCGTTAAATGAAGCCTTGGTTGCAGGTATGACAATTGTTGGTATTGATTTCCGCGATGGTATCTTATTTGTGCCTGAGGTATTGATGGCGGCCAACGCCATGAAAGCCGGTATGGCCATTCTACGACCACTGCTTGCCGAAACGGGTGCTGAACCCCTTGGTAAGGCCGTTATTGGTACGGTAAAAGGTGATATTCACGATATTGGTAAGAATCTGGTAGCCATGATGTGGGAAGGTGCCGGTTTTGAAGTGGTGGACCTTGGTATTAATACACCAGTTGAAGACTATATAGCTGCTTTGGAAGAGCATAAACCCGATATTTTGGGCATGTCTGCCCTGTTAACCACAACTATGCCCTATATGAAGGTGGTTATTGATACCCTCAAGGAGCAGGGTATTCGAGATGATTATTTAGTTTTAGTAGGCGGCGCTCCATTAAATGAAGAGTTTGGTGAAGCCATAGGTGCCGATGCTTATTGTCGTGATGCGGCTGTGGCAGTAGAGACAGCAAAAACCATGATTATGGAACGTCGGGCCCGAGCCTGATATTCGTAATTTAACCCCACGGTCTATTATGCAGCCGGCTAAATTGTTGATTATTGCGTGTGGTGCTATTGCTCGTGAAATCTCGGCTGTAGCTCGAAGCAATGGTTGGGATAATGTGCGTATTTCGCAAATTCCAGCTGAATTGCATAACCGACCGGAAAAAATCCCAGCTGCTGTAGAGCAGCGCTTAAAAGATTTTGCCGGTGAATATGATCAAGTGTACGTTGGCTTTGCTGATTGTGGTACGGGCGGACAGTTGGATAGGGTATTAGAAAAATATCAGGTTCAGCGTTTACAGGGTGCACATTGTTATGAATTTTACGCTGGTAGCCAAGCCTTTGCGCAATTAGCTGAAGCAGAGTTAGGTACCTTTTACTTAACAGATTACTTAGCCCGGCATTTTGACCAACTGATAATGCAGGGTATGGGATTAACGGATAAGCCTAAATTAATCCCCATGTTATTTGGCCATTATAAAAAGTTGGTCTACATGGCCCAAGATGAAAGCCGTGAACTTGATCATTATGCTGAGGCTGCAGCTCAAAGTTTGGGTTTGGAGTACCAGAAAATTGTGACCGGTTATGGGCAAATGGCTCAAGATTTGCAGCAATTTATGCAACAGAATGAAGCTAAGGTAATTAAATGGCAACATTAACTTTGGTAATGTGGCGGGATATTCCCGCGCAAGTGATTGTTAAACAGGGACGCAAAGCGGCCAAGCAACCTCTGTCTGAGCGCTTCGAGAAGGCCATAGATAGAGCAGCTATGCGATCAGGTATGCATGGTACCGATGGCTATTTATCTGAATGGCGGCGTGATAATCAGCCCTGTGACGATGATTTGCAAGCGGTACTGCAGGTTACTGTTGCCCGCCTTGAACAAGAATATACTGATGAAAGACTAGCGCAATTAGTTGCCGCTGGTGGTATTCAAGAGGCTTAACAAGTCTAATTCGGAGATCGTGATTATGGCTTTATCTGCGGTGGCTGAAAAACAAGCTATTATTGATCTGATGCAAAAAACAACTGTTGAAGTCACTCCTGGTGGGGCGGCAAAGGTTGACAGTTTTGCTGATATTTTACGCCCTGGCTGTACGGTCTATGTTACTTTTCTGCCAGGATCTGATTTTGCCGATACGGTTAAAACCGTGGGTCGACTCAAAGATGAGGGGTTTAATCCAGTGCCTCACTTTGCAGCACGTTCTATACCTTCCGCGCAATTTCTGGAACAAAATCTGGCCTCTTTGCAAGCTGAGACAGGTGTTACCGAAGGCCTATTGATTGGTGGCGGTGTAACGAACCCAGTAGGCGAGTTTAGTAGTTCTATGGAAGTGCTACAGACGGGTTTATTTGAAAAGTATGGCATGCAGAAAATGGGATTAGCAGGCCATCCCGAAGGTAGCCCAGATATTTCTCCGGCAGATTGTGCCTTGGCGATTCAACAAAAAAATGATTACGCCAAACAGACAGATATGCAGCTTTATTTGGCCACCCAGTTTGCCTTTGAAGCAGCGCCTATATTTGCATGGGAACGCTCAATTCGTGCTGCTGGTAATCAGCTACCAGTGCATATTGGCGTGCCAGGTTTGGCAACCATAAAGACCTTAATGCGGCATGCTGCTCATTGTGGGGTAGGGGCTTCGGTACGATTTTTAACTCGTAACCCAGTAAATATGCTGAAGTTATCCTTAAAAGATTCATTCTTAGGCAAATACGTTAACGCTCCTTCTTCGGAGCCGAGTGAGTTAGTGCGTGATCTAGTGGTGGGTATGGCTGCTGATCCAGAGTGTTTGATTGAGCAATGCCATCTTTACCCTCTGGGTGGCTTAAAGAAATCAGCGCAATGGATGTATAAGGTGCAGGATGGCCGTTTCACCATTAACAGCAAGGGTTTTACCGTGAGCTAGCTTGTTACTAAGTTATCCTTAGCTCACAGCTGTCACATTTATAATGTGGCCTTTTATTTTTATTAGGAAAATATCATGACCGATACAATTATCAGTTCAGCAACCAAAGAAGTAGTGATTGGCTTTGATCGCCCTTTTGCCGTAATTGGTGAGCGCATTAATCCAACTGGCCGTAAGTTGTTAGCTGAAGAGATGAAAAATGGTGATTTTAGTCGGGTAGAGGCCGATGCTTTGGCGCAGGTAGCGGCTGGTGCCACTGTGCTAGATGTTAATGCCGGTATTCCTTTGGCGGATGAGCCAGCTATATTGGCACAAACTATTGAACTGGTGCAGTCGTTGGTTGATGTCCCATTGGCAATTGATTCATCGATTATTGAAGCTCTAGAAGCTGGTTTGAAAGTATACAAAGGTAAGGCGCTATTGAATTCAGTGACTGGTGAGGATGAATCATTAGAGCGTGTCCTGCCCTTGGTTAAAAAATATGGCGCTGCTGTGGTAGCTATTTCTAATGATGAAACGGGTATTTCACAAGATATCAATGTGCGCTTTGATGTAGCTCAAAAGATTGTTAATAGGGCTGCGGACTATGGTATTCCGGCTTCAGACGTTGTAGTGGACCCTTTGGTTATGCCCGTAGGGGCTATTAATACCTCCGGGCGCCAAGTAATGGAGCTAGTTCATCGATTGCGTACTGAATTAAAAGTGAATACCACTTGTGGCGCCTCAAACTTTAGTTTTGGCTTGCCCAATCGTAATGGCGTTAATTGTACCTTTATTGCCTGTGCCATCGGCGCTGGTATGACTTCTGCCATTGTGAACCCAATGCACGAAGAGGTGATGCTAGGTATTCGCGGTGGTGATTTAATGATGGGACATGACCCAGAATGCAAAAACTGGATTAAAGCCTATCGTGAGCCGACACCTGAAAGAGAGGGTCGTGGTGGCCGACGCCGTCGTCGTGGTTAATATCTTAAGATAAATCAACACGGGGCTTTAATGGCCCCGTATTTAGTTGCTAATATGCAATTTGGTTGGTTTTGTAAACCAACTGTTAAATACCAATAGTTTGTTAAACCATTACATTAAATAGTTCGGGTAAAGGGTTGAGAGCAATATTATGACTAATCAGGCTGATGAGGTTTTGGTTGTATTTACACCTTCAGGGAAACGCGGTAGGTTTCCTGTGGGTACGCCTTTACTGCAGGCTGCACGCTATTTAAATGTGGATATTGACTCGGTATGCGGTGGTCGCGGTATTTGTGGTCGTTGTCAGATTTTGGTCAGTGAAGGTGAATTTGCTAAATTTGGTATTACCTCCACTGCTGACAGCTTAGAACCTATTACCGCACCAGAAATAAAATATGCTGAACGCCGAGAACTAAAACCCGGACGTCGATTAAGTTGCCATACTAAAGTCCTTAACGACATCGTAGTTGATGTGCCAGCGGAAAGTCAGGTGCACCACCAAACCATTCGCAAAGGTGCTGAACATCATGAAATCTCCCTGAATCCCTTGGTACATTTGTACTATGTTGAAGTTCAAGAGCCCGATATGCATGACCCATCGGGTGATCTACGCCGTTTATTAAATGCCCTTGAACAAGACTGGCAACTNTCTGANNTAGATTATGATGTATCCTTATTGCCCCAATTGCAGACCACATTGCGACAAGGTAAGTGGTGTGTAACCGTAGCGGTTCGAGAAGGTAAACAAGTCGTTGCTGTGTGGCCCGGGTTTCATGATCGTTTGTACGGGATTGCTGTTGATGTGGGCTCCACCACCATTGCAGCTCACTTATGTGATTTGGTTAGTGGTGAAGTGAAAGCCAGTGCTGGGGTAATGAATCCTCAAATACGCTTTGGCGAAGACTTAATGAGTCGCGTCTCTTATGTGATGATGAATCCTGGTGGTGAGCAGGAGATGACCAAGGTAGTGCGTGAAGCCTTAAATACCTTGGTGCTCGATTTAGTGCAGCAGGCAGCTTGCGAGACCACAGATATTTTAGAAATTACTTTTGTGGCCAACCCCGTAATGCATCATTTGCTATTGGGTATTAATCCAGTTGAGCTGGGTGGTGCACCTTTTGCTTTAGCTACAGATATGGCCGTTAGTAAGCTAGCTAAAGATATGGATATATACCTTAACCCGCAGGCGCGTGCCTATTTATTGCCATGTATTGCGGGTCATGTTGGTGCGGATACCGCAGGTATGGTTTTAGCTGAGGAACCCTTTAACCATGATGCCATGACTTTGCTGGTAGATGTTGGCACCAATGCTGAGATTGTACTTGGTAATCGCCATCGTTTGGTTGCTTGTTCTAGTCCCACAGGGCCGGCTTTTGAAGGCGCGCAAATAAGTTCAGGACAGCGTGCTGCTGCTGGTGCGATTGAACGTATTCGCATCAATCCAGAAACCTTAGAACCACGTTATCGCGTGATCGGCTGTGAACTCTGGTCTGATGAAGAGGGTTTTGCCGAGGCTGTTGCTGATTCAGGGATTACGGGTATTTGTGGATCGGGGATTATTGAAGTGGTAGCAGAGCTCTATTTAGCAGGTGTTATTAATCAGGATGGTGTGATTGATGGCAACTTAGCTGCACAAAGCTCACGAATTAAGCCTGATGGTCGGACTTTTGCCTATGAAATATTACCGGCTACAGAACAACATTCAGCTGTGAAAATTCTCCAAAATGATGTACGTGCTATCCAATTGGCTAAAGCGGCGCTCTATGCTGGCATCAAATTATTAATGGATTATCAAGGTGTCGATCGGGTTGAACGCATTCGTTTGGCTGGTGCCTTTGGTAGTCATATTGATGTTAAGTACGCCATGGTNCTNGGNCTGATACCAGATTGTAAATTNGATCAGGTGTCTGCNGCAGGCAATGCAGCAGGTACTGGGGCCCGTGTCGCGCTGCTAGATCAAGAATCGCGGCCTGTTATTGAGACTGTGGTAAGGCAGATTGAAAAAGTAGAAACAGCTGTAGAGCCAGCTTTTCAAGATTATTTTGTAAATGCGATGGCTTTCCCTAATAAACAAGACCCTTTCCCTGAGCTAGCAAAAGAGGTGGCCTTGCCAAAACCTAAAGAAATCGCTTCAGCTGCTGATTCTCGTGATCTTAGACGACGTCGGAGAAAGCGTTAGAAAGATTTTATCTTATGCACTTTTCAACTAGTTTGTTGTAAGTTGGGGTTGGCTTCTTCGGCCTCTGCGTGGTTTGCTGAGGAATTTAGTTGACTCCCTGTGCCCGGCGCAAATCGACGTCGCTCTTCCCGTGGGGGAATACCAAAGAAATCCCGATAACACTTTGAAAAGTGGGGGGCTGAAACAAAGCCACAAGCCAAAGATACATCAATAATAGATAGGTTGGTCTGTAATAAAAGTTGACGGGCACGGTTTAGACGCAATTCAAGGTAGTAGCGTGAGGGTACACATTTTATATGTTTCTGGAATAGACGCTCCAGTTGTCGACGAGATACCCCAACATACCTAGCTAAATCATCTAGAGAAATGGTTTCTTCCAAATTGGCTTCCATCAGGGCGACGGCTTCGATTAATTTGGGTTGGCTATTGCCGAGATGTAAGCGTAATGGAATACGTTGGGTGTCATGATGGTCACGAATACGTTCCATAATAAACATTTCTGAGACAGCCGCAGCTAGTTCGGGGCCCTGTTGTTGGCCAATTAACTGCAGCATCATATCCAAAGAAGAGCTGCCCCCTGAACAGGTAAAACGATCGCGGTCAATGGCAAATAGGTTAGAGGACATCAGTATATTAGGAAATTCTTCACGCATACCAGCTAGATTTTCCCAATGAATAGTACACTTATAACCTTCTAACAGACCCGCTGCGGCAAGTAGATAGCTACCGGTACAGGTGGAGCCTAAATTAACCTTGGCATTGGCTACTTTGCGCAGAAAACTTAGGGTGTTTTTGTCATAGGCACGATCAATATATGTGCCACCACATACCACTAAGGCTTCTAAGCCAGTCAAATTTAGCTCATGAATAGACTTGGTAGGGCCTACTTCAAAACCTACACTAGCAGTCACTGGCGTACCAGTCATGGTAACAATTTCCCACTCATAGAGAGTTTGCCCACTGATATAATTGGCTCCACGCAATGCTGCCACAGCAGACGAGAAGGTGATCATGGAGTAACTGGGGACTTGCAAAAATGCATAGCGTATAGGCTTTGTCATATTCATTTAATTGCCCGCTTTTTTGTCACTATTAAAATAATTGACTAGTTTATTGTTTTCGGCAATTGTAGACCAAATTTAGCGCTTTTGGTAAGCATAATTTTGTTAATTTAAGTATTTATTTTAGCTATAAAGTTTGTAGTAAAGACATCAATTGTTGGGCTGGATTTGAAAGACTTCTTTGCTTGTGGCTAACACAACCTAAATGTCTAACAATTGTGGGTATATTGCTTGCGATGGCCGTAATGTCGTTGTTTAGCAGAGTATGCGGTAATAGGCTCCAGCCCATGCCCGTACTGGCTAGCATTCGTAGAGTATCCAAGTTATTTGTTGATGTAGCTACAGGTAGGTCAACCTTGGCTTGATCAAAACGTTGGCTAAGTAGTTCGCGGGTAAAAGTGCCGGGCTTACTCAGAAGCGCATCAAAATTGCCTAAGTCCTGCAAACTTACATTTTGGGCAATGGCTAAGGGATGACTGGGCGAACATACAAAATGCATTTCGTCCTGCCAGACCACTTCTTGTTGTAATTGTGTGTGCGGGTGAGGGCTTAGGGTAATAATGCCAATTTCCCATAAACCCTCAAGAACACCTTGGTAGATAACTTCTGATTCGGCAAATTGAATATCCAGTTTTACTTTAGGGAAAGCCTGTTGGTATTCACGCAAATAAGGAGGCAAGCGATGTAAGCCAATATGATGGCTGGTAGCAATACGTAATTCACCTTCCACGCGGCCAGATAAGTTACTTAGTTCGCGACTTGTATCCTCTAAAGTTGCCAATATATGTTGGGCTTTGGGTAATAGAACCATACCCGCATCAGTCAGATTTACATGGCGGCCTATGCGGTCAAATAGGCGGGCGTTTAGTTGCTGCTCTAATTTATCAATGCGCTTGCTAATTGCCGGCTGGGTTAAATACAGTTGCTCGGCAGCTTGAGAGAATGAGCCCAGTCTGGCAACAGTAACAAAGGCTTGCAGTTGTTGTGTGTCCATATAAATTAGGTATGTTTAAGTGAGGCTAAACTTATCCTAAGTATAGTGCATTTGTATTCCTAATTGGAATCCAATATATAAAAAATATGAATTAGAGTTATTGTTGATCTGTACGTATAATATCCTTAATAGTCGAAAATAGCGTTATTATTAATGTTATTCCTAGTTAGATAGAGACAAATAACAGGAGGCTGAGGTGGCCGCAAAGACACTTTACGATAAACTTTGGGATGCGCATCTAGTGCATCAACAAGAAGATGGTAGTTGCCTGATTTATATTGATCGTCACCTATTGCATGAAGTTACCTCACCACAAGCCTTTGAAGGCTTGCGTATAGCTGGTCGTAAACCATGGCGTATAGATACAAACCTTGCCACGCCAGATCATAATGTACCAACCACGACTCAGGAACGTTCTGTAGGTGTCAATGGTATTGCCGATCCGGTGTCAAAAATTCAGGTTATGACTTTAGGTGAAAACTGTGATCACTTTGGTATTACTGAGTTTAAGATGCAGGATGCTCGCCAAGGTATTGTCCATGTTGTAGGGCCTGAGCAGGGTGCTACCTTGCCTGGCATGACAGTAGTTTGTGGTGATTCCCATACCGCCACCCATGGTGCTCTGGGCGCCTTGGCTCATGGCATTGGTACTTCAGAAGTAGAACATGTATTGGCCACTCAGTGCCTGATCCAGAAAAAATCCAAAAATATGCTGGTCAAAGTTGATGGTGTCTTAGGTAAAGGCGTCACTGCTAAAGATGTAGTTTTGGCAATTATTGGTGAAATTGGTACTGCTGGTGGCACTGGTTACGCCATTGAATTTGCCGGACAAGTGTTTGCTGATATGTCCATGGAAGGGCGTATGACAGTCTGTAATATGGCCATTGAAGCGGGTGCTAGGGTTGGTATGGTAGCCGTTGATAAAACGACCATAGACTATGTAAAAGGCCGTCCTTATGCACCTCAAGGTGAACAATGGGATATGGCTGTAGCCGCGTGGCAAGATCTGCATTCTGATGCTGATGCGGTGTTTGATCAAGTCGTGGTTATGGATGGTAGTAAGATTGCCCCACAAGTCACTTGGGGTACGTCCCCAGAAATGGTGTTGCCAGTATCAGCACAGGTACCCAACCCAGCGACAGAGCAAGATCAAGTTAAAGCCAGTAGTATTGAGCGGGCACTTGCATATATGGGTTTGCAAGCTGAGCAAGCCATTACGGATATTCAGTTAGATCGAGTATTTATTGGCTCCTGCACCAATAGTCGTATTGAAGATTTGCGTGCCGCGGCAGAAGTGGTTGCTGGCCATAAGGTGGCTACCACGATTAAACAAGCGTTAGTCGTACCTGGTTCTGGTCTGGTAAAACAACAGGCTGAGGCGGAAGGTTTGGATAAGATTTTTGAAGCTGCCGGTTTGGAGTGGCGTGAGCCTGGTTGTTCCATGTGTTTGGCCATGAATGCTGACAAGCTGGGTACGGGAGAGCACTGTGCTTCCACTTCCAATCGCAACTTTGAAGGTCGTCAAGGCTTTGGTGGCCGGACGCACTTGGTAAGTCCTGCTATGGCCGCCGCTGCGGCTATTGCTGGTCACTTTGTTGACGTTCGGGACTTTGGTTAAGGAGATTATGATGCAAGCATTTACGCAATTAACAGGTATAGTCGCTCCCCTTGATCGTGCTAATGTCGATACGGATATGATTATTCCTAAGCAGTTTTTAAAATCCATTAAGCGTTCTGGCTTTGGGCCTAACTTATTTGATGAGTTACGCTATTTAGATGAAGGTCAGCCGGATGCTGATAATTCCCAGCGCCCACTCAATCCTGACTTTATTCTTAATCAGGAACCTTACACTAAAGCCAGTATTCTGCTGGCACGGGAAAATTTTGGTTGCGGATCTAGTCGCGAGCATGCGCCATGGGCTTTGTTAGACTTTGGCATTCGCTGCGTTATTGCCCCTAGCTTTGCGGATATTTTTTATAATAACTGCTTTAAGAATGGCATTTTGCCCATCACCCTATCTGAACAACAGGTAGATGAATTGTTTAAAGAAGCCACTAGTAATAAAGGTTTTAATCTTACTGTCGATTTGGAGGCAGGATGTATTAAAGGTGCGCAGTTAGGTGATATCAACTTTTCTGTAGATAACTTTAGGCGCCACTGCTTGCTAAATGGCTTAGATGATATTGGTTTGACTTTAGAACAGTCTGATTTTATTAAGCAATATGAAGCTAAGCGCAAAGCGCAGGCTCCCTGGTTGTTTGCTGAATAAGGAATTTATACATGACTCATAACGTATTGGTTTTGCCAGGTGATGGTATAGGCCCAGAAATTATTGCCGAAGCTGTTAAGGTTCTGGAAGCCAGTAAGGAAAAATTTGGCTTAGATTTAACCATAGATTCAGCTTTGCTAGGTGGTGCTGCCATTGATGCGACTGGTGGGCCTCTGCCAGAAGCAACCATGACTAAAGCCAAGGCCTGCGATGCTATTCTTTTGGGGGCCGTGGGTGGTCCTAAGTGGGATGGTCTAGATATGGCTATTCGTCCAGAGAAAGGCTTGTTAGGCATTCGCTCAGGTCTGGAATTGTTTGGTAATCTGCGTCCTGCAATTCTGTATCCACAATTAGCTGATGCTTCAACTTTGAAACCAGAGGTGGTTTCAGGTTTGGATATTCTGATAGTCCGTGAATTGACTGGTGGTATTTACTTTGGCCAGCCACGGGGTGTGCGCACCTTAGAATCAGGTGAACGTCAGGGTTATAACACCTATGTCTACAGTGAGTCAGAAATACGCCGTATAGGTAAAGTGGCTTTTGAAGCCGCCCGCGCCCGCAACGGCAAACTTTGTTCCGTGGATAAAGCCAATGTGTTAGAGGTTACTGTTCTGTGGCGCGAAATTATGGATGATATGGCCAAGGACTACCCCGATGTGGAACTAAGTCATATGTATGTTGATAATGCCGCCATGCAACTAGTGCGAGCACCCAAACAATTTGATGTTTTGGTGACGGGTAATATGTTTGGCGATATTCTCTCCGATGCTGCCGCTATGTTAACAGGCTCCATCGGTATGTTGCCTTCGGCCTCCTTAGATGCCAACGGTAAAGGTATGTACGAGCCTTGCCATGGTTCGGCGCCAGATATTGCTGGGCAGGGCAAGGCAAACCCTTTGGCTACTATTTTATCTGCCGCTATGATGCTGCGGTATTCCCTTGGTGAGGGTGAGGTAGCTGACGCTATTGAATTGGCCGTTAGTAAGGTCTTGGATCAAGGTTTGCGCACAGCTGATATAGCCAGTGAAGGCTGTCAGATCGTCAATACTGAAACTATGGGTGAGGCAGTAGTTTCTGCGCTTATAAGCGGTTAAAATGGAAACAGTACTTGAGAGCCTTAAATTATTGCTTATTGAAGCAAGAAATAAGGCTATTTGACCTATACTTAAGGTCACAATAATTTCCCCTTTAAATGAGGGGTAACAGTTTTTTAAATATAAGCATTAGGCCAGCATACTATACTGGCTCTTAGGACCAATTAATTGGCTAATGTTTATTGTAGATGAGGTTTAAAATGAAGCGTGTAGGTTTAGTAGGCTGGCGGGGCATGGTGGGTTCTGTGCTGATGCAACGTATGCAGGAAGAAAATGACTTTCAGCATATTGAGCCAGTATTTTTTACCACCTCTCAGGCCGGTCAGGCAGCCCCTGACTATGGTGTTGATGTTCCCGTATTACAGGATGCCCATGATCTTGAGGTCTTAAAGACCATGGATATTATTATTTCCTGTCAGGGTGGTGACTACACAAAATCTGTTTTTGGTCCTCTGCGGGCAGAGGGTTGGCAAGGTTATTGGATTGATGCGGCTTCAAGTTTGCGTATGGCCGATGACAGTGTGATTATCCTTGATCCCGTTAACCGTGACGTTATTGATCAGGCCTTAGTGGCTGGCAAAAAAGACTTTATTGGTGGCAATTGTACTGTCAGTCTTATGTTGATGGCCTTGGGTGGCTTATTTGCTAATAATCAGGTTGAATGGTTATCAGCCATGACTTACCAGGCTGCTTCTGGTGGTGGTGCTCGGCATATGCGTGAATTACTTAACCAGATGGGTTATATCAACCAATCTGTAGGTGCTGAGTTGGCCGATCCAGCTTCGGCTATTTTGGATATTGATCGTAAAGTCTCTGCTGCCATTCGTGCTGATGCGAATGATATTAGCCAATTTGGTGCGCCTTTGGCAGGTAGTTTGATTCCTTATATTGATTCTCAGCTTGACAATGGTCAGAGCCGAGAAGAATGGAAGGCCCATGCTGAAACCAACAAAATCCTTGGCAACTTAGAGCAAAGTGTAATTCCTGTCGATGGTCTGTGTGTGCGCATTGGTGCTATGCGCTGTCATTCTCAAGCCTTTACCATTAAGCTGAATAATGATGTGCCTATGGATGAAATCGAAGATATGTTGGCTGGTGCTAACGAATGGGTTAGCGTCATACCTAATGATCGTGAGGCCACCATGGCAGAATTAACGCCAGCAAAGATTACGGGCACCATGGCAACGCCAGTAGGGCGGTTGCGAAAGCTTAATATGGGGCCTAAGTATCTGTCTGCCTTTACCGTTGGTGACCAATTGTTATGGGGTGCAGCAGAACCGCTACGTCGTATGTTGCGTATTTTACTTGAGCAGTAATATTAGCTTGAGTGTGGGTTCTAATTAATACCTAATAAGGTGCTGCCTTGATTATAAGGCGCACCTTTTTTTATGTTTTAATATAAGTCCAAGCTATGACTTAACTAGTTGATATCAAATTATGAAGATACATATGGCCTATCATTGGTTATTCACATTAATACTAGCAAGTTGCTGCCTATTTTCCGCCGCTCAAGTGAGTGCAGAAGATATTAACAGTGCGGATAATCTAGTTGGACAAAAGCAGGTTGTGGTAGCACCTGAGCAAACTTTATGGCGGGTGGCGGTGGAAAATGCGCCTGTAAATACCAATCCATGGCAGAT
>NYZU01000005.1 GCA_002686055.1 Oceanospirillaceae bacterium
TTGCTTATGCTAAGCCAGATGCCTAGATTTTTAACCGCCTCTAACTCTATTACTGAGTCCATACCAGTCTGGCGTNTTGNGCAGCTTGAGTGTTGTGTCAAGGTGAGNAAGCGCAGACGAACAATTGGCTTTAAAGTGCAGCATGGGNTTATTACTCTGCAAGTTCCTTATGGGCTTGCANANGATATACTCACCGCCATGGTGTTAGAAAGGGNGGAGTGGCTTGCAGCTAAGCAGGCTGAACAGNTGGCTGNTCCCAAGCCACCACAACGCAAGCTTGAGTCAGGCGCATTATGGCCTTTACNTGGCAAACAATTAGANCTNNTNCTTAAAACCTCCNAGCACCATNAAATTACGCCTACGGCCACGCAACTAATGATGACTATCACCTCACGTCAGGTAAGTAAGGCTTGCCAATGGCGCTTNCTAGAAAACTGGTACAAAACTGAGGCCTTGGCATTAGCGAAAGCGAAAGTAGCCTATTGGCAGCAAGCCATGGGTACTGATTTGAAAAATTGCCCAAGCCTTATTCAGGTTAGACGTTTTCGTTCACAGTGGGGCAGTTGTTCCAGTAATGGTGAATTAAAGTTTAATTGGCCTTTGGTCATGGCACCTGAGTATGTGTTTGACTATGTTNTGGTGCATGAAATGTGTCACTTGCGGTTTATGCATCATGGCCGCCAGTTTTGGCAGATGGTGTCTGATTATTGTCCAGATTATGCTGAAGCCAAACAATGGCTAAAATTACATGGTCATAGTTTGCTGATAAAGCCGGATTTGCCATGATCAATGATGAGCTGTTTAGCTTATTNAATTGGACAAAAGTTAGTTATAAAAACCGGTAATAAAAGCCATAGCATTGCCGTAATACCTTCACCTAGCCTCCAGTCATCTGTCAGGTAAATCAACTCTCCAGTAAAGCCATTGATCCATGATATTTTGTGGCAATGNCTTTACACAATAAATTTGCTCAATTACTTGCAATATTGCCCCACCATGAATAAACTCTGATAGTGGAGAAAAGTGGGTTAAAGTGGTTTTATTGCCCATTTACAGGCTTAAAAAGGTAACTTTTATGTTTCGTGGTGCAGTGACAATAAACATAGATGCGAAAGGTCGTATGGCTATGCCTATGCGCTTTCGTGATATGTGCACCCTTGTCTCTGCGGGCAAGTTGGTTATTACCATCGATACGGAAGAAGCCTGCCTAATGATTTATCCCTTACCAGAATGGGAGCTTATTCAGGCTAAGCTTGAACAGCTACCCAGTTTCAATCCTGAAGCTCGACGTATCCAGCGTTTATTGATTGGTCATGCTACTGATGTTGAACTCGATGGCAATGGCCGTATCCTCTTGCCCGCTGTGTTGCGGGATTATGCACAACTGGAGAAAAAGGCAATCTTGCTTGGTCAAGGTAAAAAAATTGAGTTGTGGAGTGAGTCTCTATGGAATGATCGGCGAGACGAGTATCTGCAGATAGCTAGCAAAACTAGTGAATTGCCAGATGCCTTGCACGAATTATCACTATAACTAAAACTGAAGTCGTTGCGTTAATTATGGCAGACAATTACAAACATAAGTCAGTTCTGTTGGATGAAGCTGTAGAGCTACTGCTTCACAACCCTGACGGTTGCTATATAGACGGTACCTTTGGTAGAGGGGGGCATAGTAGTCTTATTTTACAAGGCTTAAGTAGCCAAGGTGAACTACAGGCCTTTGATAAAGACCCACAAGCTATTAGCGCAGCCAAGGCCATGGCAGCTACAGACAAGCGCTTACAGATTGCCCAAACTTCCTTTGCTAATTTACAGCAGATTGCAGCTCAGCGTAATTGGCTCGGCAAGGTCGATGGCATTCTTTTAGATCTCGGTGTGTCATCACCACAGCTGGATGATCCAGAGCGTGGTTTTAGTTTTATGCAAGATGGTCCTCTGGATATGCGCATGAACCCAGACCAAGGTGAGTCTGCAGCAGATTGGCTTAACCGTGCTGCAGCGGATGAGATTGCTGATGCGCTATACCACTATGGCGAAGAACGATTCTCGCGACGTATGGCAAGAGCTATTGTCGAACAACGCAACAAACAACCACTGACACGAACCAAACAACTGGCTGACATTATCAGTGAAGCTAATCCGAAATGGGAGAAAGGTAAGCATCCTGCCACCCGCGCCTTCCAAGGTATACGTATTCATATTAATCGTGAACTAGCCGATCTTGAAGATGGTTTAGACGCTGCTCTAGAAGTATTAAAGCCGGGTGGGCGTCTGGTTATTATCAGCTTTCATTCCTTGGAAGACCGGATTGTTAAACGCTTTATGCGCCAACAAGCCAAGGGTGATAACCATCTGCCACATGGTTTACCCGTCACTGAAGATATGTTGCAGCGGCGTTTGAAATTACTCGGTAAAGCCCGCAAGCCTGGCACAGCCGAGGTGCAAGTAAACCCACGAGCCCGCAGTGCTGTTATGCGTGTTGCGGAGAAATTAGCATGAAAGATATAAGCTATGCCTTAAACGGTCTGCTACTCAAAGCCAGCCGCAAAGCCCAGACCTATATTTTACTGCTGAGCCTTGTCTTTTTGGCTGGCTTAGTAGCTAGTGCTCAATTGGTTATTTACAGTTCCTTTGAAAAACGCGCCTTAGTCAATGAGCTACACCAAATGAATCAACAGCGCGATGCTATGCAAGAAGAATGGGGCCAATTATTACTGGAGCAAAGTGCTTGGAGCGCCTACAGCCGCGTTGAAAACTTGGTCAGTAATGAATTGCAAATGCGAGTGCCTATGGCCACCGATGTCATTATGGCGAGGCANCCATGAACCAGATTGAATACCCATGGCGGTTACGCTTTATTTGGCTACTGATGGCTATTGCAGTAGGGCTGGTAGTGTGGCGTTTAATTGACCTCAACCTTACCGAGAGAAATTTTTTACAGCGCCAAGGTGATGCGCGTATGGAGCGCACGGTGCCCTTGGTTGCTCATCGCGGCATGGTCCTTGATAGACATGGTAAGGCCTTGGCTGTGAGTGCCCCAGTTATTAGTCTATGGGCACAGCCCCAGGAATTGCTTGCAGGCTCCGATGAGGCGTTACAAGTAGCCATTGCACTGGATATGGATATCGACAAGCTTAATGCTCGTTTAACGACTATGAGCAATAAAGAATTTATGTATTTGCGTCGTCAAATGAATCCAGATCAAGCCCAAGCTCTTCTTGATAAAGGCATTAAGGGCGTATACGGTCAGCGTGAATTCCAGCGCTATTATCCCGCTGGAGAAGTCGCTACTCATCTAGTTGGCTTTAATAATGTTGACGGTCGTGGTCAGGAAGGTTTGGAATTGGCCTATGAAGATTGGTTGCAGGCGCAAAATGGCCGCAAACTAGTTAAAAAAGACCGCCAAGGGCGAACGGTACAAGATTTACGTATTTTACAAGCCGCGGAACCGGGTAAAGACCTGCATTTAAGTATCGACTTACGTATGCAGTATGTGGCCTATCGAGAGTTAAAGGCTGTGGTACAAGCCCATCAGGCCAAATCAGCGGCAGCCGTCATTTTGGATGTGCAGACGGGTGAAGTGCTGGCCATGGTAAACCAACCATCCTATAACCCCAATAATCGTAAAAATATGGCTATAGATAGTCTCCGTAATCGGGCTATGACTGATTTGGTGGAACCTGGTTCGACTGTAAAGCCGCTCACCGTGTCAGCAGCCTTGATGAGTGGTCAATATACCCTTGATAGTGAAGTCGATACTAGCCCCGGTTTTGTGCGGGTTAAAGGCAAGAGTATCCGTGATCATCGTAATTATGGGGTTTTGGATATGACCGGCATTATTACTAAATCAAGTAATGTTGGGGTTACCAAATTGGCAATGTCCATGCCAGAACATAGTTTACGCGATACCTTCTATAGCTTTGGTATGGGCCAAGATACAGGCAGTGGTTTTCCTGGTGAAAGTGTAGGGGTACTCCCCAATTATGCTAAGTGGCATCCCTTAAATCTGGCCACTATGGCTTATGGCTATGGTATTGCCGTAACGCCAATGCAGCTAGCGGCATCCTACTCTGTGTTGGCTAGCCATGGACTGAAGCGTCCCGTATCCCTGCTCAAATTAGACGCAGTGCCTGAAGCAGAACGAATTATGCCTGAGGAGCAGGCACAGCAGGTGGTGGCCATGATGGAAACGGTCACTAATCTGGGCGGCACAGGTACCTTGGCACAAGTACCTTCTTATCGAGTGGCTGGCAAAACGGGTACCGTGCATAAAACCGGTCAGGCAGGGGGTTATGAAGACGAAGCCTATACCGCTATTTTTGCAGGTATGGCGCCGGCTAGTCAGCCGCGACTGGTTTGTGTAGTCGTGGTAGATCAACCCCAAGGCGAACAATATTACGGTGGTGAAGTGGCCGCTCCCGTGTTTAGTCGCATTATGGCCGAAAGTTTACGTTTATTAAATGTGGCGCCAGATAATCTGGCGCCAAATCAAGGATAACAGTGGAGTTGGGTGTGCAAGCAAAGGGTTTGGCAGCGGTCTGGAAGACACTGGGTTGGGACCCAGTGACGACTGACGTGCATGTCACAGGCGTTACTTCGGACAGCCGGCAGGTGGTAGCAGGTGATCTGTTTATTGCCTGCGTAGGGGACCCGCAGCGATTACAAAGTTTTGTTGCTCAAGCGCAAGCAAAGCAGGCCGCTGCGGTGGCTATTGATGACACGCAGTTACAACTGCTTGAGGCATCCAACTTCACTGTGCCTATTATTCCGGTAACACAATTAGCGCAACACCAAGGCAAATTAGCGGCGCAAATATTAGCTCAGCCAAGCGCTAAGCTAAATCTTATGGGTATTACTGGTACTAACGGCAAAACAAGTATTAGCCATTATTTAGCCCAAGCCCACAATAATATGGGCTTTACATGTGGGGTGATTGGTACCACTGGTAATGGCTTACTAAATAATTTGCAAGCTGGCCCAAATACCACACCTGATGCAGTAACGGTGCAAAATTTGTTAGCAGAAATGCTAGATCAGGATGCACAGGCCTGTGCTATGGAGGTTTCATCCCATGGCCTAGATCAGCATCGGGTATATGGCTGTGAATTTGATATTGCCGTATTGTCTAATTTGAGCAGGGATCACCTTGATTACCATGGCACCATGCAAGCCTATGCTCAAGCAAAGGCGAAATTGTTTAGCTGGCCAGGACTGCGTCAGGCCATTATCAATATTGATGATAAATTTGGTCAAGCTTTGATTGATGAGATAGCGTCTGATGTTCGCCTCTGGACTTATAGTACTCGCTCCCAAGCAGGGCAGGTGGCTATTAGTGTGGCAGAGGTAAACTACACTCGCCATGGCCTCGAAGCCATTATCAATACTCCCTTGGGTAGCTTAGAGTTGGTGACCAATCTATATGGTGAATTTAATCTAAGTAATCTATTAGCTTGCCTAGGCGTGCTATTAGCTAAGGGCTATAGCTTGGCTGCTATTCAACCTGCTCTTTGTGCATTAAATCCAGTTCCTGGACGGATGGAAAAATACCTTAGTGATTCTGGCCTAACCGTTATTGTTGACTATGCCCATACTCCAGACGCTTTGCGGGCAGCTTTGCAGGCTACCCGACAACACCTAGACTCTGGGCAATTATGGTGTGTATTTGGTTGTGGCGGTGATCGTGATCAAGGTAAACGACCATTAATGGCCAAAATAGCTGAACAGTGGGCGGACAATATCGTAGTAACCGACGATAATCCGCGCTATGAAGATGCAACGGTTATTACCCAACAAATTCAGGCTGGCTTTACTGATCATGGCAAAGTAACAGTGATCAATAATCGTAAACAGGCTCTGGAATTTGCTTTGGGGCAGGCCAAGGCAAACGATATTGTTTTAGTAGCCGGTAAAGGACATGAAGTTTATCAGGAGATTGCTGGCCAGCGACATCATTTTAGTGATCGCGCAGTCGTGGCCAGTTTGTTACAGGAGTTGAGTTCATGAAATTGGCCTTTGAGCAATTAGCAGAACCTTTGCAGGCTAGTAAGGTGACAAAAAATGTCAGCTTTACGCGTATTTCAACAGATACCCGTACCTTACAAGCAGGTGATTTATTTATTGCTTTGGTGGGTCCTAACTTTGATGGTCATGAATTTATTGCTCAGGCTCAGCAGAAAGGGGCTGTTGGCGCTTTAGTAAGTACCGATATTGATTCTGATCTACCGCAAATGCGAGTGGCTGATACACGCATAGCTTTGGCTGAATTAGCTAGTTTTCGGCGCCAACAAATGTCTGGTACTTGGTTGGCGGTGACTGGTAGTAGTGGTAAAACAACGGTCAAAGAAATGTTGGGTCATATTCTAGCTGAGGCAGGCTCCGTGGAAGTGACGCAAGGTAATTTCAATAATGATTTTGGCGTGCCTATTACCATTATGAATATGCAAGCCCAAGGTATCGATTATAGAGTGCTAGAACTAGGTGCTAATCATATTGGTGAAATAGCTTATACCAGTCGTATTGGTCGCCCACAGATCGCTATTTTAAATAATGCTCAAGATGCTCACTTATCGGGCTTTGGTGGTGTGCAAGGTGTGGTCAAGGCGAAAGGTGAAATAGTCTCATCCTTAGATGCACAGGGACAGGCTGTACTTAATCTTGATGATGCTAATTATAACTATTGGTTACAGTTGGCAGAAGCGCGCCAAGTATGGTCATTTAGTATTGACAAGGCCTCTGCTCGAGTTCATACCAAACAATTAATTGTGGGCGCGCAAAGTAGTGACTTTGAACTTAATATTGATGGCCAACAATGCCCTGTACATTTACCCCTTGCGGGTCGGCATAATGTTGCTAACGCTCTGGCTGCGGCGGCAGCGGCAGCGGCAGCAGGGCTATCAATAGAGCAAATTCAAGCTGGTTTGCAGGCCTGCGAAGCCTATCAGGGCCGCCTTGTTCGCCATGAGTTGGCTAATGATGTTTTAGTTATCGATGATACTTACAATGCTAACCCAGCCTCTGTCAAAGCCGCTATTGATGTATTGACTAAACAGACAGGTGAAAGCTGTTTAATTTTAGGTGATTTAAGGGAACTTGGCACGGCTTCCTATGGTCTGCATAAAGAGCTTGGAAGTTATGCGGCCCAAGCTGGAATAAACTATTTTATTGGCGTGGGGTCACGGGTCTCGGCAGCAGTCAATCAGTTTGCTGCTGAAGGTGGTCAACACCCCATTGCTGTGGCGTCACAAGCGGACGTAATGCCCTATTTGCAAACTCTTCCCAAGAGCTATTTAAGCTGTTTGGTAAAGGGTTCGCGCTCGAGTCGTATGGAACGCGTTGTGAAGTTATTATTAGAACAGGATCAATAACCCATGCTTTTATGGTTAGCTGAATATCTATCCCAATTTTATAGTGTATTTGGAGTCTTCCAATACCTAACTATGCGCGCCATTATGGGTGTATTAACAGCACTATTTATCGCTATGGCCATTGGCCCCTTTATGATTAAGCATTTGCAGATTAGGCAAATCGGCCAAGCTATTCGTGATGATGGGCCCCAAAGTCATTTAGTCAAAGCCGGTACGCCCACCATGGGCGGTGCGTTGATTTTGGTAGCCATTATTATTAGTGCTTTGTTATGGGGCGATCTGAGTAACCGTTATATATGGGTAACCATTTTTGTCACTGGCATATTTGGGATTGTTGGTTGGGTTGATGATTACCGCAAAGTAATTGAGAAAAATTCCCGTGGCTTAATTGCCCGCTGGAAATATTTTTGGCAATCCGTGGCAGGCTTAGGTGCGGCATTATTTTTATTTTATAGTGCCCAAGATCCCCAGGAACTGGAGCTAATTGTGCCATTCTTTAAAGATGTTAGCATCCAATTGGGTTTGCTATATATATTGTTCACCTATTTTGTCATTGTGGGCACCTCTAATGCGGTAAACTTGACCGATGGTCTTGATGGTTTGGCCATCCTGCCCACTGTATTAGTGGCGGCAGCGCTGGGTGTGTTTGCATACCTAACAGGGCACTCTGTTTTTTCTGAATATCTACATATTCCCTATATTCGTGGTTCAGGTGAACTGGTGGTATTTTGTGCCGCTATGGTTGGTGCTGGGATGGGCTTTCTTTGGTTTAACACTTATCCAGCACAAGTATTTATGGGTGATGTGGGCGCCTTATCCCTTGGTGCGGCCTTAGGTGTGATTGCCGTTATTGTTCGACAAGAACTGGTGCTATTGATTATGGGGGGTATTTTTGTGGCAGAAACCCTTTCGGTTATTTTGCAAGTTGGTTCTTATAAACTAACGGGCAAGCGCATTTTCCGCATGGCACCTTTGCATCATCATTTTGAATTATCTGGCTGGCCTGAACCACGTATTATTGTGCGTTTTTGGATTATTACCGTGATCTTGGTATTGATTGGTTTAGCCACCTTGAAGTTACGTTAACGAAGGAATTATAGGCAATATGCAACTTATTGGCAGTGATCGATATACCCTAGTAATGGGGTTAGGCAAAACGGGTTTTGCCTGCGCCAACTATTTGGCTGCTCAAGGCCAACGAGTTGTCGTCACTGATACGCGTGAGAAACCGCCTTATCTTAATGAGTTGCGTCAAGTTTGGCCCGATATGCCAGTGCATTTGGGTGACTTTGATAGTGAATTATGTTGTGCAGCAGATACGATTGTTTTAAGTCCAGGGGTGCCTAAGCAGGAGCCAGCCATACAGGCTGCTATTAGTCATGGAGTGCCTGTACGTAGTGAGATTGATCTGTTTTCTGCGGCGGCCCAAGCGCCTATCGTTGCTATTACAGGGTCTAATGCCAAGAGTACCGTCACCAGCTTAGTTGGCGATATGGCGGAGGCCGCTGGTTTGCGTGTGGCTGTCGGTGGTAATTTGGGTACGCCTGCCCTAGAGCTTCTCGACGAAAAGGTTCAAGTTTATGTCATGGAGTTATCTAGCTTTCAACTAGAAACAACTCACCAGCTTGGTGCTGAAGTGGCCTGTGTGCTGAATATTAGCCCCGACCATATGGATCGCTATGACAATAATTTGATGGCCTATCACCAAGCCAAGCACCGTATTTTTCAGGGCTGTAAAAAGGTTGTAGAGAATGCTGATGACCAGTTAACACTAGCTTTAGTGCCCGATCATGTTGAGCGTCGCCAATTTACTTTATCCGTTCCCGATCTAAAACAATATGGTTTGCAGGGGAGTGCTGACGAAGAATGGATCAGCATCGGCTTTAAACGCCTGCTTAAAACCAGCGAGCTAGTTCTGACTGGGCGCCATAATATTGCCAACTGTTTAGCTGCCCTAGCCATTGGCGACAGTATCGGTTTGCCTCATAAATCGATGCTAGAGGCCATAAGAAGTTTCCGAGGCTTAGCTCATCGCTGTGAATATGTATCCACTCAAGATGGCGTAACTTATATTAATGATTCCAAAGGTACTAATGTTGGTGCCACAGTGGCCGCCATTGAAGGCCTTGGTGCAACTATCCCAGGCAAGGTTGTGTTACTGGCCGGTGGTGTTGGCAAAGGAGCTGATTTTGCAGAATTAAAGGCGCCAATGCAGCAATTTGGTCGGGCGGCTATGGTATATGGTCAAGACGGGGAGGATATCGATCGGGTATTAACGGGCGCTATAGCAACTTACCGTACCGACGATATGGTAGCGGCATTAGCCCAGGCTAGAGCAGTTGCTCAACCGGGTGATCTAGTCCTCCTTTCACCTGCATGTTCGAGTTTTGATGCCTATGAGAGTTTTGAAAAGCGGGGCGAACATTTTTGCCAACTGGTGGAGGCTCAGGTATGAACTGGTTACAGCAGCAATGGCAATTATTACAAGGCCAAAGCCTTGATAAATCACTGTTGATCCCCGCTATTGCGCTTATGGTGATTGGTTTTATTATGATTAGCTCAGCGTCAATTGATGTAGCGGCAATCAAATATGCGGATCCTTTTTATCAGAGTAAGCGACAGGGCGTATTTATCTTCTTGGGGTTAATTGCCCTCTGTAGTTGCTTATTTATTCCTATCCAATTTTGGCAAAAGCATGGCGCACTTCTAATGGGCCTAGGCGCTTTTAGTCTGATCATTGTTTTGGTGCCGGGTTTAGGGCGAGAAGTAAATGGTAGTGTGCGTTGGATACCTTTAGGATCATTTAGCTTGCAACCTTCTGAGTTTGCCAAGATAGCTGTGGTCACCTTTATGGCAGGCTATTTAGTGCGGCGGCAGGCTGAAGTCAGAACCAATTTTGTGGGCTTTTTAAAACCCATGCTGGTCATGATGGTATTTAGTGGTCTGCTATTGTTGGAGCCTGACTTTGGGGCGACTGTGGTGTTAATGGGAGCCGTGGTTGGTATGTTCTTCCTCAGTGGCATGCGCAAATTGCATTTGCTGGCAGTGGCACTAGTGCTGTTGCCAGTTATAGCTGCCATAGCTATGTTTTCACCCTATCGTATGAAGCGTTTGCTTACTTATTTGGAGCCATGGCAGGATCCATTTGGGGCTGGCTATCAGTTAACTCAGGCGCAAATTGCCTTTGGTCGTGGCGGTTGGTTTGGGGAAGGTTTGGGGAATAGTATGCAAAAGCTATTTTATTTGCCTGAAGCTCATACAGACTTTGTCTATTCGGTTTTAGCTGAAGAGTGGGGCGCCATGGGTGCCATTGCCGTAGTCGCACTTTATGCAGTGTTGATTGTGCGGGGTTTAAAAGTAGGCCAGCTAGCCGAACGTTTACAGCGGCCCTACGCAGCCTACCTATGCTACGGCTTAGTGTTTTTAATCGCGGCCCAGGCCATGATTAATATTGGGGTTAATTTGGGTTTGTTGCCCACTAAAGGCTTAACCTTACCTTTTGTCAGCTATGGTGGCAGTAGCATGATTGCTTGTGCCGGTATAGTAGGCATTTTATTACGTATTAGTGTTGAAAATAGCTATTTACTGACTCTTGTGCAAAGACGTCAAATTGATAACCAGCGCATGCAGGCTGAAGCCATAGCAGCCGATGAACCTGCAGACTTTGTCAATGGGGAGGGGCCGTATGTCGAACACCAACCCTAAAGCCCCACGTATATTAATAATGGCTGCTGGTACTGGGGGACACGTCTATCCAGCTTTGAGTACAGCGGCTTATTTGGGTGAACAAGGCTGGCATATTGACTGGCTGGGCACTAGCAAAGGTATAGAGCAGCGTTTGGTGCCAGCAGCAGGTTATCAACTGCACTGTATTGATATTAACGGTTTGCGCGGTAAAGGTATGTTGTCTTTATTGGGTGCACCATGGCGTTTAATTAAATCCCTATGGCAAGCTTGGTTAATTCTGGGTCGCCTAAAACCCGATGTGGTATTAGGCATGGGTGGATTTATTGCTGGTCCTGGGGGCTTGGCAACATTTTTAAGACGAACACCTTTATTAATTCATGAACAAAATGCCGTCGCTGGGCTTACCAATAAACTACTTCGTCCCTTGTCATGGCGGGTAATGCAAGCTTTTGCGGGTACTTTTAAAGATGCGTCTGTATTGACTGTTGGTAATCCAATTCGCCCTGATTTTGCTGCTCACAGTGATCAACAAGCTAGTCAAGAAAGTCTAAATTTACTGGTGGTGGGTGGCAGTTTGGGGGCATTGGCTTTAAATCAAATTATCCCCAAGGTGCTAGCCACACTGCCTGCTGAAATAGCTTTGCAGGTTCGTCACCAGTGTGGACCAAAACATTTGCAAATCACTCAAGAAGCTTACCAGCAAGCATCAGTGCAAGGGCAAGTAGATGCCTATATTGATGATATGCCAGCCGCTTTTGCTGCCGCTGATATTATTATTTGCCGAGCTGGTGCCCTAACTGTCAGTGAGCTAGCTGCTGCTGGTAAGCCAGCCATTTTGGTGCCTTATCCTTATGCCGTGGATGACCATCAAACAGCCAATGCTCAAATTTTGGTTGCCGCCGGTGCCGCCCTATTAATGCCACAGGCGCAAATGCAAGTGACCAGTCTAGAACAAGCTTTATTGCCCCTATTAACCCAGCCTGAGTTACGAGCAAAAATGGCTCAGGCAGCCTTAAGTGTGGCTCAACCTCAAGCAACGGCAGCTGTTGCAAAACAATGTATGGAGGCCGTCAGTGGTTAAAGTAACCCCAGCCCATCAATATGTGATCCCAGAAATGCGCCGTATGCGTAAAATCCACTTTGTGGGTATTGGCGGTGTGGGCATGTGTGGCATAGCCGAAGTACTGCTTAATCAGGGCTATGAAGTCAGTGGTTCAGATATCCGTGTTAGTCCCGTAACCGAGCGGCTTGCAGCCCAAGGTGCTGCCATTATGATTGGCCATGAAGAAGCCAATGTCCGTGGCGTTCATGTCGTGGTAGCATCCACTGCTGTTGGTGATGATAATCCTGAGGTGGCTGCAGCACGAGCACACCGAATTCCGGTTATTCAAAGGGCGGAAATGCTGGCAGAGTTAATGCGCTATCGGCATGGTATTGCCGTTGCCGGTACCCATGGTAAAACCACCACGACCTCAATGACCGCTGCTGTCTTGGCGGCTGGTGGTTTGGATCCTACTTTTGTTATTGGTGGCAAGCTCAACAGTGCAGGTACCAATGCCCAATTGGGTAGTAGCAGTTATTTGGTGGCAGAAGCCGATGAAAGCGATGCGTCTTTCCTTCACCTTCAACCACTTACCGCCGTTGTGACCAATATTGATGCTGACCATATGTCTACCTATGAAGGTGACTTTGGGCGTCTCAAGCGAACCTTTATTGAGTTTTTACATAACTTACCTTTTTACGGCTTAGCTATTGTCTGCATTGACGATCCTGTCGTGTGGGAAATAATGCCGCAAATAAGCCGGCCCACAATTACTTATGGGTTTGATGAAAACGCTGATATTCGTGCCTACGAATTAGAGCAAGATGGCATGATGACCCACTTTAAAGTGGCTCGAAAAGGCCATGAAGATTTACAAATTAGCTTGCAAATGCCAGGCCGTCACAATGCCTTAAACGCTTTGGCGGCTATTGCTATTGCTACTGATTTAGAAGTCGAGGATAAGCAGATCGAAGCTGGGCTTTCTGGCTTTACGGGGGTCGGTCGCCGTTTCCAAGTGCTAGGTGAATATCCTGCCAAAACGGGTACAGCTACCTTAGTAGATGACTATGGACATCATCCTCGAGAAGTGGCCGCAACTATCGAAGCTATTCGCACAGGTTGGCCTGATCGCCGCTTAGTGATGGTTTATCAACCTCACCGCTTCACTCGAACACGAGATCTTTATGAAGACTTTGTGGAGGTGTTGTCACGGGTTGATGTATTGGTATTAATGGATATCTATCCTGCTGGTGAAGAACCTATATCTGGTGCCGATGGCCGTAGTTTATGTCGTAGTATCCGAGCCCGTGGGGCTTTGGATCCAGTGTTTGTAGAAAGGGGCGCGGCGGTCGCACCGGTACTGGAAGATATCCTGCAGGATGGTGATCTGCTTCTTACTCAAGGTGCTGGAGATATTGGTCAAATTTCTCGCGCCCTGTTGGCCAGCATGGAACAGGAGACAAAATGAACGTTAACCATGTAACCATCAATCTAGCAGACGAGTGGCAGGATTTATTAACCGTGCCCACTGGCCGTATTGGGGTTATATACGGTGGTGATTCTGCCGAGCGAGAGATATCACTGCTAAGTGGACAACAGGTGCTGCAATATTTATTGGCTGCGGGTGTCGATGCCTTTAGCGTTGATCTGGCTGGGCCTGAAGCCCTGGCATCCGGCCTAACTCAGTTGCAACAACTTCAACAAGCTTCTATGGATGCCGCATTTATCGCCATGCATGGACCGGGTGGAGAGGATGGTACTTTACAGGGTGTTCTAGAATACCTTTGTGTGCCCTATACCGGTAGTGGCGTGATGGCATCTGCGTTAGGTATGCATAAATTAATGACTAAGATGGTTTGGGAGAGAAGTAATATAACTACTCCCCCATGGCGTCTACTGGATGATAAAAGTGATTTAGTCGAGGTCGCCAATGAACTGGGATTACCCTTGGTCGTAAAGCCAGTTCATGAAGGTTCAAGCTTAGGTGTCCATATAGCGGCTAGCGTTGAAGATATGCAGTCTGCATATGCTGATGCTAAAGCGTTTGATCGGCAAGTAATGGCTGAAAAATTAATCGTTGGTGAAGAATACACCATTGGTATTTTAAACGGTCGTGCCTTGCCAGCTATTCGACTGCAAACCAACAATGAATTTTATGATCTAGAGGCTAAGTATTACTCGGATGATACCTCATACAGCTTTGAAAACACTTTGTCTGCAGCCCAGCAAATGGCTTTAGAGGCAGAGTGTGTCAGGGCTTTTGAAGCAGTTGAGTGTTTAGATTGGGGGCGCATAGATGTTATGCGTGATGGCCAAGGTAAAAATTGGTTGTTAGAAGTTAATACATCACCCGGCATGACCAGTCATAGCTTGGTACCCATGGCGGCTAAACAGGCCGGTTTAAGCTATGAACAACTCGTGGTAGTGATACTAAATTTAGCCATACAGCGGCATAAAAAAAGGGGACTCTAAAATGACCAGTTGGCTTAACTCTATCTTATGGCGCTTGCTGCTATTGGGCGTTATAGGTGGCTCTCTATATTGGGGTTGGATCTATGCTAGTCCATGGGTAAACCAGCCTATTCGACAAGTTGTACTACAAGGAGATATTCCTCAGAGTCAGCAACAATTAATAGTGGCGCAGTTACAAAGCCAAGACTTAGGTCGTTTTTTCGAAGTTAGTTTAAATGGCGTAAAAGACCAAGTTGAAGGCAATGTTTGGGTAGACGATGCGGTGGTATCGCGAGTATGGCCCGATCGACTTATGGTGGAAGTAAGCCCACAGATTATTGTTGCACGCTGGGGTGAAAATCAGGTCTTAAATCATCACTGGCAAGTATTAAATTTGGACCTAAATTTAGTGGCCGATTTGGCTACTTTACCCATGCTTGATGGCCCAGCTCAGCAAACACAAAATATGGCCAATAATTTTCGCGCTATGAATGCCGTTTTAGCCCCCGAAAATCTTTCTATCGATAGTTTATATATGGCTAAACGTGGGGCAGTGGATTTAGTTTTAGATAATGATATTGAGATCCTGTTAGGGCGTGATAAAGGTATGCAGCGTCTGCGCCGTTTAGTACAGATTTATAATACAGATTTAGCTGACTTGCCAGAGCCCATTGCGCGCATTGACGGTCGTTATCCACATGGTGTGGCGGTGGCTTTAAAAGGTGATCAAGCGGAGTCTTTATAGGAATTAATTTAGTGCATTAATGGCTGCAAAATGAAGCCCTTGAAGCGTATTTTTAGAGTTGACCCAAGAGATAGTAATAAGGGTCATTTAAAGGTAAAAATCGGTGCCTATTTATGCCGAAATATGGGATAATCAGGTACATGGAAAAATTGGTTAAAAGTCATGCCTTTTTGGCTGTCTGCTAGCCACTAAAACAGCTTGGATAAGCGAGCATAAGTTAACGAAATATGGCTGATATAAGTGATACTCCCATGCTGGTAAGCCTCGATATAGGTACCTCAAAAGTGGTAGCTATGGTGGCAGAGGTGCCTGCGCAAGGAGAGCTACGTATTGCCGGTGTCAGTTGCCAGCCAGCCCGAGGCTTAAAGCGCGGTATGATTGTCGATATAGAATCGACCGTAATGGCCATCAAACGCGCTATCGAAGAAGCCGAACTTATGGCTGAATGTAAAATTGATAGTCTGACAGTGGGTATAGGTGGTAATCATATCAGTAGCCTTAATTCCCATGGCATAGTCGCCATTGAAGGGGGCGAAGTCAGTGAGTCTGATGTTGATCGGGTCATTGATGCAGCTAGAGCTGTGGCTATTTCTAGCGATCAAAAAATTCTCCATATCCTGCCGCAAGAATATGTTATTGATGGCCAAGATGGCATTCGTGATCCATTAGGTATGTCTGGGGTTCGCTTGGAAGTCAAAGTACATATTGTTATTGGCTCCCGCAATATTGCCCAGAATATCGAAAAATCGTTAACTCGCTGTGATCTGCGCATGGACGGTTTGGTGGTTAATCAACTCGCCTCAAGTCATGCTGTACTGACTGAAGATGAAAAAGAGTTAGGTGTTTGTCTTATTGATATGGGTGCTGGTACTCTTGATGTTGCGGTATATACAGCCGGCGCCATCCGCCATACCGTTGTGATCCCAGTAGCTGGCGATCAGGTGACTAATGATATTGCCATGGCCCTCCGTACTCCGACTGTGCATGCGGAAGATATAAAAGTACGTTATGCCTGTGCCTTAGCCCAATTAGCCGATTTAACCGAGACCGTAAAAGTCCCCAGTGTGGGTGAACGACCAGCCCGGGATTTGTCACGTCAGGCCTTGGCTGAGGTTGTCGAACCACGCTATGAAGAACTCTATACCTTAGTACAGGCAGAATTGCGTCGCAGTGGTTACGAAGATGCGTTGGCAGCAGGTGTGGTGTTAACCGGTGGCACGGCCCTAATGGAAGGGGCCGTAGAGTTGGCAGAAGAGATTTTCCATATGCCAGTACGTTTGGCAAAACCGAAGCCATTAGCCGGTGCTATGGATTTAGTCGATGAGCCTAATTTTGCCACTAGCCTAGGGCTATTACATTATGCCAGTGAGCAACAAGTGGATGCTGGCAATAAACGTATGTCAAAGGCAAAGTTAGGGCAACAGGGATCCATCTTTACACAGGCAAAAGAGTGGATAATGAAGAATTTTTAACACTTTTCTGATATGTTAGGGAAGTGTCTATACCCGTTCGAACTGGAGCCGTACGGGTTATATGATAATAAGACCAGGAGCATAAAATGGACATGTATGAATTAGTTGATAATGTACCACAAGATGCGGTAATTAAAGTTATTGGCGTTGGTGGTGGCGGTGGTAATGCCGTAGGGCATATGCTATCCAGTGAAGTGACAGGCGTAGACTTTATCTGTGCCAATACTGACTCACAAGCATTAAAAGGCTTGGAGTCGCGTTCAGTTGTGCAGCTAGGTACGCAGATTACCAAAGGTCTGGGTGCAGGCGCTAACCCACAAGTAGGGCGTGAAGCTGCCCTTGAGGATCGTGACCGCATCGCGGAATCACTACGTGGCGCAGATATGGTGTTTATTACTGCCGGTATGGGTGGTGGTACCGGTACAGGTGCAGCGCCCATTGTTGCCGAAGTGGCGCGTGAGTTGGGTATTCTTACCGTTGCGGTAGTGACCAAGCCATTTCCATTTGAAGGCCGTAAGCGTATGGCCATCGCTGAACAGGGTCTAAAGGAATTATCAGAGCACGTTGACTCCCTGATCACCATTCCGAATGAAAAGCTATTACCTGTTTTGGGTAAAAACTGCAGTTTGCTAAATGCCTTTAGTACAGCTAATGATGTACTGCTTGGCGCGGTGCAAGGTATTGCTGATCTGATTATCCGTCCAGGTATGATCAACGTTGACTTTGCTGATGTACGGACAGTGATGTCAGAAATGGGCATGGCCATGATGGGTACTGGCGTAGGTAAGGGTGAAGATCGTGCCCGGGAAGCGGCTGAAGCGGCTATTCGTAGCCCTCTTCTAGAAGATGTTGACCTCAATGGTGCCAAAGGTATTTTGGTTAATATTACCGCTGGCTTAGATATGAATCTGGGTGAGTTTTCCGAAGTCGGTGCAACTGTGGAAGAGTTTGCTTCTGAAAATGCCACAGTAGTTATCGGCACAGTTATTGACCCTGAAATGGTCGATGAATTAAAAGTGACAGTAGTGGCGACAGGTTTAGGGGGTTCATCAGCAAAAAAGAATGAACCATCCGTAAGTGCTGTGGTCAATAATCCTATGTCGACTTCATCACAGTCAACTGATGGGGCTTATAAAGACCATTCAGCCAAGACAACTAGTGAGTCGTCAGAGGCAGCAGGTTCAGCTGAATCACAAGGTGATGCGGCGGGTACGATAGATTATTTGGATATTCCAGCGTTTTTGCGCCGACAGGCGGATTAAATGCAAAAACTTCGCCCGACCTTGTGTAAATTGTTTAGCATATTCCCCTTGGGGGCACAATTTTAGTGTATAATATGCGCCGAATTTTAAGTCAAGGTTAATGGCGAAATGGTTAGACAACGTACTCTCAAAAATGTGATCCGCGCTACAGGTATTGGTATCCATACTGGCAAAAAAGTCTATTTGACTTTAAAGCCTGCTCCAGCCAACACAGGTATCGTTTTTTGTCGCACAGATTTGGATCCAGTTGTAACCATAGAGGCTAATGTTGACAATGTAGGTGATACGACACTCTCCACAAACCTGGTCAAGGATGGTGTCCGTGTTTGCACAATTGAACATCTAATGTCAGCTTTTGCTGGCTTGGGTATCGATAATGCCTATGTAGAGCTAAGTGGCGAAGAAGTGCCCATTATGGATGGCAGTTCGGCACCGTTTGTTTTCCTATTGCAATCCGCCGGTGTAGAAGAACAAAATGCACCGAAAAAGTTTATCCGTATTAAAAGCCCTATTCAGGCTGAGCACGAGGATAAAAAAGCCACATTGTTGCCTTATGAAGGCTTCCGTGTTGGTTTTACCATAGATTTTGATCATCCTGTATTTGAGAAAGATAACTGCACTACTTATCTGGATTTTTCTAGTACTTCCTATGTCAAAGAAGTGAGCCGAGCTCGTACCTTTGGTTTTATGCGTGACTTCGAATACCTACGGTCAAAAAATTTGGCCTTGGGTGGCAGTATGGATAACGCCATTGCCGTTGATGATTTCCGCGTCCTTAATGAAGATGGCTTGCGTTACAAAAATGAGTTCGTCAAACACAAAGTACTCGATGCCGTTGGTGATCTTTATCTTCTTGGTAATAGCTTAATTGGTCAGTTTGAAGGCTATAAGTCAGGTCATGGTCTAAACCACCTATTGTTACGTGAGTTAGTTGCCAATAGAGAGTCTTGGGAAGTGGTCACTTTTGATGATGAAAATTCAGCACCCATTGCTTATATGGCACCTGCAGCTGCCTAGATTCATCTGTTAGGCCTCTCTATTGGTACAAATTAAGTATTTAAAAAGCCGGTTTAGTTAACACAAACCGGCTTTTTTATTGTCTTTTATTAGGTAAGGCCAAAATCTTCACCGCTTGGTGGGCTTATATGGCAAAAAAGGCTTTAAAATTATGGGAAAATCCCCATAATACATGATGATAAATTTATAAATGGCGATCCATATTTTCCACTCCATAGGCTATCCTGTATTTAGTCCGAGTAACAAGCCATCAATTGACACATAATGAAAAAGAAAGAAGGCAATGTTTAATATTCTCCAGTCCATTTTTGGCAGCAAAAATGATCGCGAAGTTAAGAAACTTAATAAAATAGTCCAATCCATTAATGCCTTGGAAAGCCAATGCCAAGGTATGTCAGATAGCGAAATTGCTGCTAAGCGGGGCGAATTTCAGGAACGTTTTGAAGCCGGTGAAAGCTTAGATAAGCTATTACCAGAGGCTTTTGCCGTCTGTCGAGAAGCGTCCGTTAGATTTATGGGTTTACGCCATTTTGATGTGCAGATGATTGGTGGTATGGCTTTGCATAAAGGCAAAGTAGCTGAGATGCGCACGGGCGAAGGTAAAACCTTAGTGGCTACCTTAGCCGTATATTTAAATGCTATTCCTGGTAATGGTGTGCACGTGGTCACGGTAAACGATTACCTTGCTAATCGTGATGCTGAATGGATGCGTCCCTTATATGAAGGCCTTGGCTTAAGTGTAGGGGTTATTCTGGGTGGTCAAGATAACGAGCAAAAGCGGGTTGCTTATGGCTGTGATGTCACCTACGGCACGAATAATGAGTTTGGTTTTGACTATTTGCGCGACAATATGGCCTTTAGTGTCGCCGACAAAGTTCAGCGCCCACTAAATTTCGCTATTGTTGATGAAGTTGACTCCATCCTTATTGACGAAGCGCGAACCCCATTAATTATTTCTGGTCCGGTGGAAGACAATACGGCCATCTACCAAACCATCGATAAACTCATACCGAAACTGGATAAACAGCCTGAAGTTGAAGGTGATGAGCAGCCATCGGGACACTATACTTTTGATGAATCCCAACGCGCCATCGAACTGACTGAAGAAGGGCATCTTTACGTCGAAGAATTGCTGGTAGAGGCCAAGTTATTGCAAGCCGGTGATAGCTTATATGCCGCAAGTAATTTAACCCTGTTGCACCATATTTATGCTGGCCTTCGTGCCCATGTGGTATTCCAGAAGAATGTCGACTATATCGTGCAAAATGGTCAGGTGGTGATTGTTGATGAGCATACGGGTAGAACCATGCCTGGCCGTCGCTGGTCTGAGGGTATTCATCAAGCGGTAGAAGCCAAAGAAGGGGTAGAGATTCAAAAAGAAAGCCAAACCTTGGCTTCGACAACCTTTCAAAATTACTTCCGTTTGTATAGTAAACTTGCCGGTATGACCGGTACAGCTGATACCGAAGCCTTTGAACTACATCAAATTTACGGTTTGGATGTATTGGTTATCCCAACCAATGTAGATGTAAAACGTCAGGATATGAATGACCTTGTTTACCTGACTCTGGAAGAAAAATTTGCTGCAATTATCGAAGATATAAGTCACTGTGTTAGTGAGCAACGTCCTGTTCTAGTCGGTACTGCATCCATTGAAATGTCGGAAATGATTTCTCAGGCCCTGTCTAAAGCCAGTATCGAACATAATGTTTTGAATGCTAAGCAGCATGAACAAGAAGCCCATATTGTAGCCCAAGCTGGCCGTCCCGGTGCCGTGACCATTGCCACCAATATGGCAGGCCGTGGTACCGATATTGTGTTAGGCGGTAAGCTGGAAGCAGAATTAGAAGCCATGGATGCCTCAGCAACGGCTGAGCAAAAAGATGCTGTTAAGGCCGAGTGGCAAACACGCCATGACTTGGTATTGGCTCAAGGTGGCTTGCATATTATTGGTACCGAACGTCATGAATCAAGGCGTATCGATAATCAGCTACGTGGCCGTTCTGGGCGTCAAGGTGACCCTGGTTCGTCACGTTTCTACCTGTCTTTGGAAGATAATCTCCTACGCATCTTTGCCCCTGAGCGTATTAAGGGACTAATGCAAAAGCTGGGTATGGAGAAAGGGGAGGCCATCGAACACCGCATGGTGAGTAATGCTGTGGAGAAGTCCCAGCGTAAGTTAGAAGGCCGTAACTTTGATATTCGTAAGCAACTTCTTGAATATGATGATGTTGCCAATGATCAGCGCTCGGTTATCTATGAACAGCGTAATGACTTAATGAACGCCGACCAGATTAGTGAGGTTATTGTTAACATTCGTGAAGAAGTGGTTAACAGTAATATCGATGGTTATATTCCGCCACAAAGTTTGGCAGAGCAATGGGATGTTCCTGGCTTAGAAGAATCTTTAACTAAGCAATTTGCCATGCAGATTCCGGTGCAAAAATGGCTCGATGAAGACGATCGTCTGCACGAGGATACCCTGCGCAATAAGATACTGGATACGATCGCTGAGCAGTACACCGCGAAAGAGTCTGTAGTAGGTGCTGAGTCAATCCGTACGTTTGAAAAACAAGTAATGCTGCAAGTAATCGATGCGCGCTGGAAAGAGCACTTGGCAACCATGGATATGCTACGCCAAGGTATTCACCTACGTGGTTATGCACAGAAAAACCCCAAACAGGAATACAAACGCGAATCCTTTGAATTATTCCAACATTTGCTGTTTGCCATTAAAGAAGATGTGATTCGTATTCTATCTCATGTGCAAGTGCGTTCACCCGAAGAAATTGAAGCAGAAGAACGCCAGCGTCGTGCTGCTGCTCAGCAAGCTATGGAGTTTCAGCATGCTCAAGCTCAAGCCGCCTCACGCACTGCCCAATCTGCCGCTGCAGCTGATGCTAAAGTAGCAAAAGCCAAACCGAAGGTGGGGCGTAATGAACCTTGTACTTGTGGTTCTGGCAAAAAATATAAACATTGTTGTGGCAAACTGGCTTAGCTATATAAGGACATAATATGGCTGTTGGCGCAGAACAGAAAATTAATTATTTTCCCGTTGCTGGCTTTAAATTAGGCACCACCAGCGCTGGTATTAAAACACCTGGGCGTAAAGATTTAGTGATTATGCAGGCGCAGCCAGGTAGTACTATGGCTGGTGTGTTTACCGCCAATGCTTTTTGTGCCGCACCAGTGCATATTTGTCGACAACATTTGGCCACCCAACAGCCGTTATTAATGGTTGTTAATACGGGCAATGCCAATGCTGGTACAGGTGAACAGGGCATGCAGGATGCTGTATCAACCTGTGCTGCTGTAGCTGACCTAGCGGCTGTTTCTGCTGATCAGGTTCTACCCTTTTCTACTGGCGTAATAGGCGAGCATTTGCCTATGCCATGTTTGCTAAATGCTTTACCCCAGGCCTATGCCAATCTGACTGAGGATGGCTGGTCTGATGCTGCTGAAGGCATACTCACCACCGATACCCGTACTAAAGGGGCCAGTGTAAAGCTGCAACTGTCTGGCACGGAAATCACCTTAACCGGTATTGCCAAAGGCTCGGGTATGATTCGGCCGAATATGGCGACCATGTTAGCTTATGTGGCAACAGATATTGGTCTTTCCCAAGCTATGACTCAAGAGCTAGTTCGGGATGCTACTGAATTAAGTTTTAATCGCATTACTGTCGATGGTGATATGTCGACTAATGACTCTTGTATGTTAGTTGCCACTGGTGCCAGTGGTTTGACAGTTGAATCCGGCACAGCCGATTACCAAGCATTACGAGAAGCTTTAGTTAGTTTAATGCAAACCCTAGCGCAAGCCATTGTGCGTGATGGTGAGGGTGCTAGTAAATTTATTGCCATTACCGTAGCAGGTGGCCAAAACCGTCAAGAGTGCTTAGATGTAGCCTATGCTATCGCCCATTCTCCCTTGGTCAAAACAGCACTCTTTGCTGCTGATCCAAATTGGGGGCGCATTCTGGCTGCCGTGGGTTATGCAGGCATTACGGATTTAGATGTTGATAACCTAACTATATATTTAGGCGATGAGTTATTGGTGGCCAATGGCGGTCGGGCCGAAAGTTATACGGAAGAGGCCGGTCAGGCAGTAATGGATAAAGATGAAATCACCATTCGGGTAGATCTTAAACGTGGAAACGCCACAGAAACAGTGTGGACCACAGATCTCACCTATGAGTATGTGCGTATCAATGCTGATTACCGGAGTTAGGCTAAGCTAATGGCGAGAGTGGATGTAGCAGCTGGGATTCTTGTTGATGGTAAGGGTCATATTCTTTTAGCCCAACGTGCAGATCATCAGCATCAAGGTGGCAAGTGGGAATTTCCTGGTGGTAAGATCGAAGTTGGTGAAACCCCTGAACAAGCCTTATGTCGAGAATTACAGGAAGAGTTGGGGGTGCAAGTTGAGCCCCAAGATTGCCAATTATTTCAGCATATTACCTATGACTATCCTGATAAGCAGGTAAGTTTGCGGTTTTATATTATCAATCGCTTTGCTGGCACACCTAAGGGCGCAGAAGGGCAGCCTTTACAGTGGGTGAATGCACAAGCATGCCAAGCCTACACATTACCTAAAGCCAATAAACCTGTGCTTGAAGCGTTATTAAAAGACTGGCCAAATTAAGAGTTTCAGAATTTACGTTGGGTTGTTTTCTTCCGCAGCTAGGCTAGTGGCTACTGCTTCATTGATCTCTTCCGCAACGGCTGGCACTGCTTCAGCTATTTCTTCAACCCACTCTTCTACTTGCTCTGGGTCTACTTGGGCTAGGGATTCAACCACTTGCCCCGCTTCCTCGGGTACTGTTTCTACCAGTACAGTTGCCACTTCGGCTGCTTGTTCCGGTGTTTCCTGAGCAACAGTAGCCATAAATTCAGCCGCTTCGCCAAGATAGTTCTCATCCTCTTCAGCTGCCAGAAAAGTATGTAACTCTTCATCAGGGCTGGCAGCAATCGATTCCGCAACACTGGTTGCCACTTCCACGCTGGCCTCAGGAATTTCTTGGATAATCGAAGTTGCTACTTCAATACGTTGCTCTGGTGCCGCCTCGGCAGCTATTAAGGCAATTTCTGCCACCATTTCGGGCATCGAATCCGGTACTTCTTGGGCGACAATAGTCGCAATGGCTGTCGCTTCAAGTGGTGCCTGCTCTAGCATTTGTCGAGTTAATTGAATTAACGCTTTACTAGTTAATAACGGGTTTAGGCTTTGATTACGAATTTCTTCACACATATACTCAGCCAAACGAGCACTTGCTTGGGGTGCCGCACCAGCTGTTTGGCTAATAATATCCAATTGTGATTCGGGTAACGCCCGGGATAAATATAAGCCTATTTGCGCTGCTTGTTCTGGATAATAATAGGCTGCTGTGGCAGCTATATTGGCCACATCATCAGGACTATACTGGGCGATATTGACTACAATATCGAGTAAGTCCTCTGGACTTTCCTCAGCCAAACTCATGGCTGTATCCGCTGCAACACTGGTTTCCTCAACACCTTGGAATTCAGTACGAGGGTCAAGATCAGTGGCTAATGGGGTTGGCCCTTGAACAACAAAGGCTTCCTGTAAGGTCTCGGGTACGGGTGCCCGTTTGGCCATTCGATAAAGAACAAATCCCATTAATGCTAAATTAACCAGAACTAGATAACCAAATAGGGCGCTAGAGCCCAGGTTTTGCATAGCAATAGAGGCTGTATATGGCCCTATTGCACCACCTGCAGCGTAAGCTAATATTAGCTTACCACTAGCAGCCACCATCTCATGGGGCTGCATACGATCGTAGGCATCAGCTAAAGCGATTGGGTATACACAGGCCAGAGTGCCACTGAGTAATACGGCTGCGCCAATGGTGGCGATCATGGCTTGTTGTTCAGCCAAAAATGGTAAAGCAATAGCGGAAAATGAAGCCAAAATCAAAGTCAGTACTAGTATCGTCCGGCGATCAAATATGTCAGATAATTTGCCGACGGGGAATTGCAGGAGAAAACCACCTACCATAGTAGCACCCATAAAGGCAGCGATTTGACTATTGGTCATGCCAATATCAGCACTATAAACGGTACTCATATTATAAAGTGCGCCCAAACTAATGCCTGACATAAAGACGCCCACTACCCCAAGTGGAGAAGTTTTAAGCAAATTATAGAATCCCATGGCTTGGGTCTCAGTAATCCGTGGGCCACCAGACTTACTTAATAAAACTGGCAGCATGGCCAAGCTTAATAAACCAGCGGCATAGATAAAGAGGACATTATCCTGTGGTGAGGCGAGGGCCAGCATTAACTGACCCACGGATAAGCCAAAGTAAACCACAAATTGATAAGCACCAAACACAGTGCCTCGGTTCTGGCTATTGGAACTATCACTTAGCCAAGTTTCCATGGTCATAAATAATATGGCATTGCAAAGCCCAGCAATAACTCGCAACAGCCCCCATACTAGGGGAGAAGACCAAATGGAATAAAATAGGGCACTGACAGTGGCAATCGCAGCACAGGCTGCAAATATACGAATATGCCCAACCCGAGCGATCATTTTGCGCCCATATAAAGAACCAAACAGCATACCCACAAAGTATAAGGACATGACCAGACCGATCGTGTCAGTAGCGACGTCATTTATACGCATACTCATAGGTATAACGATAAACAATAGACCATTACCTGTTAGCAACAGGGCACAGCTAAAGAGTAGTGGCATAAATTGACTAAGAGATCGCATTGTTAAGGCCGCCCGCAAACCATTACAGAATTGCTTCTGATTTTTGCGCAAAATATAGTAAGAATGCCCCCGGGTCAATGCTTTCTTTGACCGTAAGTGATTTATTCTTTAGGGCATTAAAAAACGATTATGACTTACCAACATACCAAAGCTGTGTTTGATAGTGGTAAGTCACTTTAACTAATTGATTTCGTTGATTTATGATTAATTATTTATTAACCAATGTACGAATACGGTCACTAATATTAGTAAATAAAGTAAGGGCCTGTTCAGTGGGTACTAGGGGTCGTAAACGTGAGTCCTGACTTTCCTCAATAGCAACAAAACCAAGTGCAATAAGCTTTTTTATGGACTTATGCAAAGTATAGCGGGAACCGAGGTGGTTTAGTCGCATACCCTGTTCCATTACCATTTGTCTTTGGCCTAAATATTCACTCATTATAGATTCCAGAATTTGATATTCTCGATACCCCATTGCCCCATTACTGTGATCTGCTATTGCAGCCCTTAGGCTGTGTCCAATATTGATGGCCGTCTGGATATTGTTTCCCGGTTCTTGTATCACTGCTAAATTCATATCTCTATCCGTGTTCAGTGCATGATAAGACAACCACAACCTTAAAATAAATCATTAGAATCATATATATACGTTGTTACTTTGAGTATAAAGTTGCCTAGCAATAATTAAAAAATCACTTACAAATAAGGTTTCGATTTATAAATGATCGTGTCTGTTTAAGCATAAGCATGCTTTTTGCATCTTAATTAAAGCTCAAAAAAATTGCAGGTCAATTTTTTTATCGTCTTGGAAGACAATCAAACAGATGTGATCTTATGCCAATTGGCTTGTTGTTTTACTTTGGACCATTGCTCTGGTGTATCTAGATCTAGTTTTGCTTCTGGCCAGGAAAAGAATTCTAGAGAGATAGCTTGCTGGTTAGCCTGTAGCCAGGGTTTAAGTCCTAAAGCGGCTAAATCTGCTGTCGCCATAAGTTTTTTATGCGTGATGACGGGTACACCCCAAGCCTTTGGCTCAGTGTCGTATTGACTTGCTAAAGCTAGGCAAGATCGCCGTTGCCAGTAATCATAAAATGCCCTAGCTCTTTTGGTGGTAATCCCATATTGGTCTACAAGTACCCAGCCTATATGGTGCCCAGGATAATGAGATTGAGCTAACTGAATACTGGTTGCTAATCCAGCTTGCCATTTACTGTTGTGGATTAAGGTAAGATGTTTATGTTGGGGCAGGTAGGGGCTTAATTCTTCTGCGCCAGACACCACACATACAGGCAAATCGGTTGCTAACAAAGTGCAAGTTTGATGATGGATAAGGGTAGTCTGACCTAAACTTAATAATTGCTTAGCCTGCCCTAGGCGTGTTGAACCACCAGCGGCCAGTAGCACCCATATAAACTTCTGATCAGTCATGAATGCCTGTCTTTTTATTGGCTAGTGGAGTAGCTGACGTCTGAAACTCAAGAGCCTGAATTTGCGCCATAATCGATAAGGCCACAGCTTGAGCGCCATGCCCACCTAGATCTAAACCTATAGGTCCCAATAGATTTAAGGGTGCTGGGCCAGTCATTTGGTTTATAACCCGCTGTTTGCGCTCTGCTGGCCCCAAAAGTCCTACGAAAGACAGTTTGGCAAGGCTTTTCTGGCTTAGATAGGCGGCATCAAGGGCTTGGTTATGGGTCATGACAAGAGCATAATCCACTGGATTAGCTGCCAAATAAGCGTCGAGATCAGGCGCTTCAATAGCCTCTGCCAAATGTGGATAGCGGTGGTGAAAAGCCTGCAGGGATTGGCTTTGGCATCCAATAACTTGCACCAGATAATCTAACTTTCTGGCTAAGTCTATAATTGCGTCTGTATCCGGTCCGGTTCCCACTAAAAGGAGGCGCGGTGCCGGTTTAACAGCTTCTATAATGGTCTCTGCTGATGCCTTTGGGGCCTCTAGTAAACGCGTAGTTTGGCCGGTAAGCATATCTGTTAGTAACCAACTGGTATGTCGTTCTTGACGTGCCTGCAAATAAAGGGCAAGACTACCATAGTCGTTGGCGGGTGATAGTTTTTCGATAAGTAAGGTAACTTTTCCTCGACAGCCAACACTGATAAGCCATTCCGGTGCATCAGGATCACTAAAGTCATAGTCTAGAGATTTAGGCTTGCCATCTATCATTACCTGCTTAGCATGTCGTGTAAGATGAGTTTCTATACAACCACCACTAATCAGGTCAAACTGTTGACCATCCTCGTTAATTAGCATCCGTGCCCCACTTTTGCGGTAGCTAGAGCCTTGGGTATTCAGTACCCTGACTTGAATTAAGGCTTGTTGCGAGTGCTGTGCGCGATCAAGTTGCTTTTGTAGTTGGTAATGCATACACCAATCTCAATAAACAAGAAAATATTTTATGCTTGTAATATATGATCTTAATAGGCTTGTATTATGCCTGCCAAAAAGTGAATTTACATCCGCTGGTAGCTTTTAATTTGACTGTCCCACCCCCATACTTAGAGTCACTAAATAATCTTCGGCAATGTTATGTCTTACGCACTAGAAATTGAACAACTTTATAAAACCTATGACAATGGTTTTACCGCTCTGCAAGGCATTTCCTTAGCTGTGCAAGAAGGGGATTTTTTCGCTTTACTGGGACCTAATGGAGCGGGTAAATCCACCACCTTAGGGGTGGTCTCCTCGTTAGTGAATAAAAGCCAAGGCCAAGTGCGTGTGTTTGGCCATGATCTTGATATTGACTTAAGTGCAGCTAAACAATTAATGGGTATAGTGCCGCAAGAATTTAACTTTAATATGTTTGAGCGGGTTATCGATATAGTGGTGCAACAAGCGGGATACTATGGCATCCCCAAAGTTGAAGCCAAGCAACGTGCCACAGAATTGCTTAAACAATTGGGACTATGGGACCAGCATAAGCAAGCTGCACGAACCTTATCAGGCGGTATGAAGCGTCGTTTAATGATTGCTAGAGCTCTTGTACATAGACCTAAGCTATTGATCCTAGATGAACCAACAGCGGGTGTTGATATTGAATTAAGACGTTCTATGTGGGCGTTTTTTGAACAAATTAATGCCCAAGGTACAACGATTATACTGACCACGCATTATTTAGAAGAGGCAGAAAGCTTATGTCGTAATATTGCGATTATTGATCATGGAAAGATTGTTGAAAATACTTCCATGCAAAGCCTCTTACGCCAATTAAATACAGAAACCTTTATCTTGGATTTAGCTGAGGAACTACATAAGCTCCCCGAGTCATCGGATTATCGTGCCCATTTATTAAACCCACAACAACTCCAAGTCACCATTAATCGCCAACAAAACCTAAATAAGGTTTTTGAGGCCCTTTCCGATATGGGTGTGCAAGTGACCAGTATGCGTAATAAGACCAATCGATTAGAAGAGTTATTTATTGATTTGGTGCAAAACAACCAGACTGAGATAACGGGGGCATAAGCATGTCGATAACAGAAATTTATATTGCCTGGATGACCATTGTCCGCAAAGAAATAAAACGTTTTATGCGCATTTGGGTACAGACGCTTATTCCGCCTTCTATCACTATGGTGCTGTATTTTGTTATTTTTGGTAATTTGATTGGTGAGCGCATAGGCCCTATGGGTGGATTTGATTATATGCAGTTTGTGGTGCCCGGCTTGATTATGATGGCCGTGATTACTAACTCCTACGGTAATGTGGTGTCGTCTTTTTATAGCACCAAATATCAAGGCAATATCGAAGAAATGCTGGTATCACCAACGCCAAACTGGGTTATTTTAGCTGGCTATATTACTGGCGGCGTTGCCCGTGGCTTAGCAGTGGGTTTGATAGTCACCACCTTATCTTTATTCTTCACTCACTTGAGTATTCACAATTTTGCTATAATTGTGATGGTTGTTTTAATGACTTCAATACTGTTTAGTTTGGGTGGCTTTATCAATGCTATTTATGCGAATAGTTTTGATGATATTTCGATTATTCCAACTTTTGTATTGACGCCCCTGACATATCTGGGCGGTGTGTTTTACTCCATCGACCTGTTACCCGATTTTTGGGCGACGGTGTCTCAAGCCAACCCCATATTGTATATGGTGAATGCTTTCCGCTACGGTATTTTAGGCGTTTCAGATATTAGTGTGGCTTGGGCGTTTGCGGTGATTGGGTTTTTTATTGTTGTACTCTTTGCTTACAGCATGCACTTGTTAAATACGGGCAAGGGCATTCGTAAGTAAAGTAAATTTAGTGGTAGATAAACGTAAATGGATCAAGAAAAAATTATTGCAGCATCGCCTTTAGGTGATAAAAGTGAGTATGTCGACCAATATTCACCAGCATTGCTATTTCCTATTCCACGTAAAGAACCTTGGCGCCCCAGTTTTACCAAGCGGCCTTTTTATGGGGTGGATATCTGGAATGCCTACGAGATCTCTTGGTTAAATAAGCAGGGTGTCCCACAAATGGCTATAGGTGAATTCCGCTTGCCGGGTGACAGCCCTAATATTGTGGAAAGTAAATCCTTTAAGCTGTACTTAAATTCCTTTAACCAAACCATCGTTGCGAGCCGTGATAAAGTCCAGCAGATGATGCAAAAAGATCTTAGTGAAGCGGCTGGTGCGCCCATGCAGGTGCGCTTATTTGGGCTTAATGAGCAGGCCATGCCTATTATGGCAACACCCGGTGAATGTATTGATGAGCGTCCAATTGAGACCTTGGTTTACGAACCTGATGCTAGCTTACTAGCTGCACACGAAGACCAATATCGCACCGAGACATTACATAGCCACCTATTAAAGAGTAACTGTCCGGTTACCGGGCAACCTGATTGGGCTACGCTAGTGGTGGAATATGAAGGCGCTACCTTAGACCGTTCTACCTTACTTGAGTATATTATTTCTTACCGCCAGCATGGTGATTTCCATGAGCAGTGTGTTGAGCAAATTTTCTTGGATATTATGGCCCAGTGTCAGCCCAAGCAGTTAACTGTTTATGCTCGCTATCTAAGACGAGGTGGTTTGGATATTAATCCTTATCGCTCAACAAGACCCCTAGATCCGCCCAATTGTCGTACTGAGAGGCAGTAATTTATGGAGATGTTAGAAGGTATTCTTAATCGTACATCGTCGCCTTTGCTAGAAGAGCCTGCACCTTCTCCTGAGCAAATTGAAAACATGCTGCAAGCCGCTATGCGGGCACCGGACCATGGTCGTTTAAAGCCCTATCGTTTTATTCTTATTGAAGGGCAGGAGAGAGAGGCATTAGGTGAACTATTTTTATCTCGCCTACTGGAGATTAATCCAGATGCTGATGAAAAAACCTGCCTTAAAACCCGTAATATGCCCCTCCGTGCGCCTATGCTATTAGTGCTAGTAGCTTGCCCCCGACCTCATCCAAAGGTGCCTGCATCAGAACAGGTGCATACCACAGCTTGTGCTGGTCAGAATATACTCCATGGGGCTTATGCCCAAGGTTTAGGTGGTGTATGGCGCACAGGCTGGGTAGCAGAAGACAAGCAAATTCAAAAGCAGCTGGGGTTAACTGATGAAGAACAGATGCTTGGCTATATCTATTTGGGTACACCCAAAAATCCTGCTAGAAAAACCCCCGAAGTTGATTCGGCTGATTATATTAGTTTCTGGAAAAGCGACCACTAAGGTCGCTTTTTTATTTCTAGATAGTCTTTTTATTCCTGCACCCAAAGTCATTTGCTTTTGTTCTTAATCAACTGCTTAAACGGTTATACCTAGTGCCATAGAAAGGCCCCAAAGGGTACCTGAAAAATACCTCGCTAGTGGTTTGAATATCTTGATAAATAAAGGAAAAAGGCATTGCTTTTTGGCATTGAAACCAATAGAATTTGCGCCTCAATTGGTGAGGTGTCCGAGTGGTCGAAGGAGCACGCCTGGAAAGCGTGTATACGGCAACGTATCGAGGGTTCGAATCCCTCCCTCACCGCCATATATGAAGAAGCCCCCGTCGCTGATGCGTCGGGGGCTTTTTCGTATATGATGATTATAAATCACTTCCTTGTCACATCCGCGACATTAGGTATTAGGTGCTTTATACTGCTTGTAGATATTGATGTGTTATCCCACTATATTAAATTAAAGAATTTGAATTTTTCTGAAAGATAATTTCTAAAGAATCATATGCAAAATAAAATCATAAAATATACGAAAAAGATATTACTATGGACACTAACTCCAGTATTGACTCTTGTCATTGTTGTTGCCTTATTTATGAACCTCCACCCAACTTTTGGGGATGCTCCAAATGCAGACAGCTTAAATAAGATTAGCCAATCTAAACACTATCATGATGGGCATTTCCATAATCTTGTCAAAACAGATCTGATGACTGAATCTGATGAAGAAAGCTATTCTATTATGGATTATTTTTTTTCTCCTGAAGATAAAAACCCTGTTAAACCGCTACCTTCTAAAAAACTGGAAAACGCTAATATTAAGAATGGTACATATACATGGTTAGGCCATGCATCTTTTCTTATGAAGACTAATGACCTGACAATATTAACCGATCCCGTGTTTAATGGCGCAACACCACTTCCTTTTGGAGGCAAACCCTTTCCCATTGAACATCCAATACATATTGAGCATTTACCTAAAGTCAACGTGGTCGTTATTTCTCACGATCACTATGACCATCTAGACTACAAAGGCATAAAAGATTTTGCCCAGAGTGTGGATATGTTTTTTGTCCCTTTAGGGGTGAAAGCACATATTATGAAATGGGGCGTTAGTGAAGCAAAAATTATTGAAATGGATTGGTATGAAAACAGTAGATATAAAAATATTGAATTCACACTAGTCCCTTCAAGGCATTTTAGTGGCAGGGGGATTACTGATCAGAGTTCAACGCTATGGGGTGGATGGGTAATCAAATCTGATAATCAAAATGTATATTTTAGTGGCGATAGTGGCTACTTTAAGGAATTCCAAAAAATTGGCGAAAAGTATGGCCCCTTTGATATCGCTTTTATTGATACGGGCGCTTATAACCAAGCCTGGGCAACAGTGCATATGATGCCAGAAGAAAGTGTTCAAGCCAGTATTGATTTAAAAGCAAAGGTATATTTCCCTATTGGTTGGTCCAAATTTGATCTTGCACCGCATATGTGGGATGACCCTATAATCAGAGCAGTCAAAGAAGCTACAAAGAAAAATGTGACTATTGCAACTCCATTAATTGGAGAGACTTTTAGTTTAGACAAGTTACCTCAAGAGCAGTGGTGGCAAGGACTAAGAGAATAAAACCTAAAAGCAAACCACCACCATATACGAAAAAGCCCCTATAGCCAAAACTGCAGGGGCTTTTTTAATGTTCGAGATTTAGAATCACCCCTTGTAAATAATAAACAGCCACTTTATGCTTTTTAGCTACAGTATAGCCACACTGTTACTTTAGGGATTGATAACAATGACAAAAACAAGTGTCTCTTTAACCTCACCAATTAAACCCAATATGGAATATTGGGCTGAGAAAATTGATCTGGCTGCGGCCATGCGCTGGGCGGCTCGCCATAATTGGCATGAAGCCATTGCTAATCACTTTAGCTTTGCAGTGTCTGATGATGGTTCCGAGTTTATTATGAATGCTTACGGTCGGCATTGGTCAAAAGCTCAAGCTAGTGATGTTTTGCTGTTAAATGCCAACCAGTCTCCAAAACATATGGGACAAATAGTTGACCCTACAGCCTTTGCTATTCATTCAGCTATGCATCGTAATTTGCCACAAGCTCGCTGCATATTGCATGTTCATCCAAAGTATACCACCGCTTTATCTTGTCTAAAGAATCCAGAAATGTTGCCCATTGATCAAAATACCATGCGTTTTTATCAACGTGTGGCCATTGATCAAGGTTTTAATGGTATGGGGCTAGGTGATGAAGCTGAGCGGCTAACCACCATGCTAGGTGATAAATCTATTTTGCTAATGGGTAATCACGGGGTGATGGTGACTGGTGAGACGATTGCGCATGCCTTTGATGAACTCTATTACTTTGAACGGGCGGCAGAAACCTTAATGACAGCCTATGCTTCCGGTCAACCTTTAGCAGTAGTGTCTGACGAGGTGGCTGAAAAGACCATGCGTCAGTGGCTAGCTTATCCTAA
>NYZU01000006.1 GCA_002686055.1 Oceanospirillaceae bacterium
TACCAGTTAATTGCATATCATCACTACGGCCTAGACGTAATTTAACTGGTCTCTTATTACGCACTGCGAATAATGCAGCCAAACAAGCCCATTGAGCGGCTTGGGTTTCCTTACCACCAAAGCCACCACCCATACGCCGCATATCGACCACGACCAAGTGCATTGGGATACCCAACACTTCAGCCACCAACTTTTGTACTTCCGATGGATGTTGACTAGAACTATAGACTAGGACACCACCGTCCTCTTGCGGCAGGGCTAAGGCAACCTGCCCCTCTAGATAAAAATGTTCTTGGCCACCAATCTGCTGTTCGATATCCAGTTGACATGGAGCCTTAAGCATTTCTGCAGCCACATCGCCCTTAGTTAAGCTATGACTAGGCCGTACCGTGCGGTTGGCAGATTGCGCATCCTCAAGGCTTAAAATAGGCTCTCTGGCCTGAATTTGTATAGCGGCCTGTTTAGCCGCCTGCTGTGCCTGTTCTCTGGTATTAGCCAGTACGGCAAATATTGGCTGACCCATAAAACTCACTTGTCCCTCAGCCAAAAGGGGGTCGCCAGGAAACACNGGGCCTATATCTCTATGNCCNGGAATATCATCTGCGGTGATAACATCTACCACNCCCGGGGCTTGCCANACNTTNCTAAGATCAGCNTTAGTAATGCNNCCNCTNGCGACNTNANCCCCGCCAATATAAGCNGATAAACAGTTNGCNGGCGTGGGAATATCGTCAACATAACGAGCTTGNCCCGTAACATGTAAATAAGCACTTTCATGGGCCTTGCTGGCACCAACAACATTAGAACTGGCACTAGTCAGGGTAGCATCCTGCTCAACTTGAGGTAGTTTTCTCATGCCCAACCTCCTGCTTGTTGGTGATTCTCAGGTTGTAGCCAGAAAGAGAGTATATTGGCACATACCTGCAAACGATAAGCGGCACTGGCACGCACATCATTCATGGGGCTTACATCCTTTTTTAGCCCAGCTAAGATATCTTTACTATTGATCGCAGCTGGCAGCTTACCCTCCAAGAAAGCTTGCAGCTGTTCAGCTAATACGGGCGTTGCCGCCATGCCACCCAAACCAATTTTGCAGTCTCTGATATGGCCATCCTCAAGTTTATAAACNATGGCTATACAGGCNGCAGAGATATCATCTTCATAACGCTTGGATATCTTTTCTATATGCACTTGTTGATCACCCANAGGAACCAAGATTTCCCGAATNTATTCACCCGTNGCTAAAACCGTTTGCCGATAACCTGTATAGAAATCGGCTAGCTCAACCTGTCTTGTCTTAGTGCCTTGTTGAAGAATTAACTGGGCTTGTAAAGCCAGTAATAAAGGTGGGGTATCGGCAATGGGAGAGGCATTGGCAATATTGCCACCTAAAGTACCTTTATTGCGTACCTGTCGGGAGCCCAATACATGTAATATTTTTTGCCAAGCATAACTTGCTTGATCATTATCACCTTGCAGGTAATCAAATAGTTGGCTGTAGGTAACCGAAGCGCCTATATGGAGCATATTTTCATGACGCTGAATGTGCTGCAACTCGGTTACTTGAGATAAATCAATATAAGCATCTCGGGTATTTAACTGTTGAGTCACTTCCAAGCCCAAATCTGTACCGCCACTGATAAATGTGGCTTCAGGCATCGCATCAATGGCTAGGGCTAACTCCTGTTCTGTAAAGGGTTGTTGGTATGCTAAGGGCTTCACGGATGGACTTAATCCAGCCANNGTTTTGATAATTTGTTTGCCGGTGAGCCCNACTAAATCNGCCTTATCCATTTCACCACCTAAGGTGAAAGGTGCAAGGCTTGNGGCGGCTTTAAGTATGGGATGATAACCNGTACAGCGGCACAGATTGCCCGATAAAGCCTCTTCTATATCATGGCGATGTTGCTTTATTTCCTTATCAGTTTGCATGGAGTTAGCTGGTGTATTAAGCCACCAAGCCATCATAGCCATCACAATACCTGGGGTACAAAAACCACACTGACTGCCATGAAAGTCAACCAAANCCTGCTGCACCGGTTGCAGTTTATTGCCNTNACTAATGCCATCCAAGGTGACCAAGTGACATTGGGACAAATTACCAAGCAGGGCTATGCAGGCATTAACAGCTTCATAATGTACTTTGCCGTTATGTAAACGTCCAACCAAAACAGTACAAGCGCCGCAATCACCGGCCCCACAACCTTCTTTTGTTGCAGGCAGTTGCTGCTGTTCACGCAACCATGTTAAGAGTGGCTTGCGATAGTGTTCTTCAGCAATGGCTAGGGTCTGATTATTTAATAGGATTTCCATTCTCTCAGCCTTGAAACTACATATTATAGACGTATTTTCACAAATCTTGTCTATTTGGTCAACTTTTAAGGTTTGCTAGGAAATCTGATACAATCACCAAAAGCCTTGTGCCAACCTCAAGCAGAAATAACCATGATAAATAGAACCATGCCCCGTGGCCCCTACAAACCTGGCAAAATACGTCAAAAAAGTGAACAAACCATGCTCGATGCAGCCATCCAAGCCTTTTCTCAATATGGCTACAGTGGCACAAGTATGCAGTCTATTGCCGATATAGCTGGGGTACCAAAAGCCAATGTGCACTATTACTTTAAAAATAAACTCGGTGTCTATACTGCTGTGCTAGGCAATATCTTGGATATGTGGGACACAGTTCTTAACGATATTACTATAGCTGATGATCCAGCAACTGTCTTATGCCGTTATATTGATGCGAAAATTGATTTNTCTCGAACTCACCCCCAAGANTCACGGGTTTTTGCCAAAGAAATGCTGAGTGGNGCNCCNCANTTACANGAATTCTTACAAGAGAANTATACCACTTGGCTNGATAGCCGTTTAAGCATCTTTAGGCATTGGATCAAGGTCGGCAAAATGGATGACATTGATCCCACCCANCTGATGTTTATGATTTGGGGNTCGACTCAGCATTACGCTGATTTTGCNCNACAAGTAACACAATCATTAGGCACGGATACACTGCAACAAGNGCATTTTGATGAGGCGGCTAAGACAGTNAAGCAGGTTATTTTAAGAGGTTGTGGATTAACTCCGCCAGAGTAGTTCTAAAGGCATCCAAAATAGCCTATCGGAAGTCTGGCTAAGACCAACTAATTAAAATGCGGATAAATTAATTAATAGTAGTTATAACTATACCCAAGACACTACTTGTCTTGGGTATAGATTAGTAACACATTTAGTAAATAATTAGTTACGCTTGCCCTAACTACTCTTCCCCAAATTGCTCATAGGCCTGATCGAGTTTCACCAAAGGCTCATCATCAAGGGCTTTTTCAAANGANTGCAGACGCTTATATACGGACAAGAGNTCCACAATGGTTGGCCAGGAGTTAACCAAATACTGGAATGAATTACTCACCTGACCAAAAGCCGTCAATATCTGCTGCAAAATACCAAAAGTAATGGTACCTGCTACAATCGTTGGAATAAGTAGGATATAGGCAAAGATATTATCTGCCTGCAGATAAAAGCTACGCGCAACATTGAAGTATAGGTAGTGGAAATAAAGTCNGAAATAGTTTCTGCGAACATTATTAAATAACTCACCTANGGTNAGGGGCTCAGCACGATCTTCATAGTCCTCACCGTANACCAATTCNTTACGATAAGCCGCTTCAACCCGTTGNTTCTTAAATTCTANNCCGGGTANTTTGATACCCACAAANGCCAAGAAGAAAGTACCAAATACAGACCAGAANATAGCGGCATAGAATAATGGTTGNGCTATCTCACCAACGATAGGTAACTCTTTAACATATTCAGATAGTGACCAAAGTACCGGCAAGAAGGCTACTAGGGTCATGACCGAGTCCACCAAGGCCACACCTAGGCCTTCCATAATGCTAGCAAAGCGCATGGTATCTTCTTGTACCCGCTGAGCGGCACCCTCTACATGGCGTAATTGACTCCAGCGACTGGCATAGTAGTTGTTCATGGCCGTGCGCCAACGGAAAATATAATGGCTTACAAAGAAGCGGGTAAAGACAAACACACTAACAGCTAGAAAAGCAATTTCAGCAAACACAATAATCAGGTCATATAGATAGTCTGCTGTCACACTATCGGGCTCTGCCAAAGCACCATGCACACCGTCAAAGAATGGCCGCCGCCAGTTGTTTAAGGCTACTGATACTTGTACTGAGAAGTAAGTACCAAACAGAATCAAAGCACTACCAAGAATTGACCAGTCTTGCCATTGAGTTGGGTGATACCAGCGCCAGAAGCCATAAAATAGTGCCACTGCCACTGTGTAGTAACAATAGAACCAAATAAAATCAGTGGTAACAAAGTGTCCCAAGCCGATAACTGGTGCCGCATCCTCTGCTGGTAATTGGAATCCCAAGACAGCGGCCATGGCATCGCCATACATGTACCAGAGAGTGATCGTTACCACACTCCAGATAAGTGCACTGATAAAAAACCAAGGGGGTCTAGGAAAGAATGATTGCAACATAGTAATAAATTCTCAGCTATTTTTACTATAGTGTATTAATTCTGGCAATTATTACAAGGCTTGTTTTGAAGCTAATGCAGAACATTATTCTCTGTATAAAGCTCCGCTGGACTATCATTTATGGTCTTAATTGAGATATGCCACTCAGCTATTCGACACGCCTCAGCCAGCATCTGCCATAAATTCTCTGCTAAATCATCGGATAAACTGATTTGCATTTTTATGCCCTCTTCGTCAGCCTGACCAAAGATAAGGACAAGATAATCATTTTCTTGCTTGCGATAAGCAATAGTCGACACCAATACGGGCTCGTCTCCCAATGGCCGCTCAGTCTTATCTGAGCCTAGATATTGTTCGTCAAAACGCACATCATCAGAGCCTTGCTCAGTCAGGCTATCACCTTTATTTGGCTGCCATGCTTGTAATTTTTGCTGACTATTCTCTGACAGTTGTTGCGGCATTGTATTAAGCAACAAATCAACATAACGGCGAGTTAACCAAACTCGAATTTCCGTATTATCTCTGCTGAGCACACGCAGTTGTAAGCGGTCCTCGACGGCATCAAACTGAATATTAAATTGGGCAATACTATTGGTATTCATAGGAAGGTCCGTTAACCCATAATCTGCACAACACTTTCATGGGGATCACGACTTTGGTTTGCTTGTTGTAAATCTTGTAAATAACTTTGCCAATACTGCGTTTGATTAAGACATAGATCATAGAGATAGTCCCATGTATAAAGACCTGAATCATGTCCATCATCGTAGACTAGCTTAATAGCATAATGTCCTACGGCCTCAACACCCTCAAATTTGACATATTTTTTGCCGGTCTGCAGTTGGGCCTGATCAGGAGAGTGCCCTCTGACTTCCGCACTGGGAGACATTACCCGCAAATATTCTGCACTCAGCTCATAGCTATTATCAGCATAGGTAAGCTGTAACAGGTTTTCTGACTTTTTTAACTTAATAGCATCGGGACTCATACAGTTATTCTCTAACTAACGTTTACGCCGCATCATATCACGTAAAAAGAAACGATTGGGCTCTAATCCTGCTGCCACATATTGACTCACAGGTAATGGNTCACCACTTATTTGTGCNGCNAGTAGTTCTGCCCCAAGTGGTGCNGTAATCAANCCCTTNGANCCNTGNCCNGCATTNATATATAAACCGGCAAGCCAAGGCATGGGCTTATCAAAACGGTAATTTTTGTCTTTTCGTAAGTGGGCAAAGTTGGCCAACATAGCCTCCCCATTGGCCAACTGCCCTATCATGGGCAAATAATCCGGGGTAGTGGCACGGAAGCCAACCCAACCATGGGAAATATCTTTAGCGGTTAACTTGGTATCGGGCAATAACTGCTTTAAACGCTGCATATTGTCCTCGTGATCCGATGCTGTTTCAGCNCTATCNCTGCTGGTCAGATTATAACTTGCACCTATGGCCATATAGCCATCCATAGGCGGCGTGACATAACCATCACCACAAACGACTTTGGCAGGCGCATCTTGACTAGGCACATAAGTGACTTGACCGCGTATGGCTTTTAAGGGCAAATCTAAATCAGGCAACCAAAGTTTGGCATCATTGGCATTACAAAGTACCACACCATCAAATATTTCGACCCCAGAATGGTCACCCTGCAAGCCCAACTTCCACTGTGTTTTAACTTGTTTTAAATCATTTAGACAAGTATTTAGCCAGGGACTTAGGTGTAGTTGGCCAACTAGTGCCTGACACCAATCCCGAGGACTAGCCCATCCAGCCTGGGGAAAGAATAAACCGGACTGATCTAGGCGCTGCTCTGCCACTTTTGTAGCCTGCCCTGCATCAAAAAAGTTGAGCCATTGAGAGGGAAAATCTCGGGCTATAACACGCTGCATCTGGTTGGCTTCATTTTGATTCTGTGCCAATTGCAGCAAACCATTAGCTTGCCAATATTGTGGGTCTAAATCCTCATTCAGACGCTGCAAACTATATTGCAAACCTTGCTGATGGAACTGCCCAGTTAGGGTGACACTATCAGGTAGTTTGGCATACAAGATACCCTGCTGATTACCGGAAGCTGCAGGCGCAATTTGGTCACCTTGATCAATAAGTTGTACCTGATAACCACGTTTTTGCAGTGCCAAAGCGGTATAACAACCACTAATGCCCGCCCCAATCACAGCAATCTTGGCACCAACAGGTAATGGTTTAATAGCTTGTTGCCAAGGAGATAGATAAGTTGGTTTGGTATGAACCAATGATGGTTTAAACACACCACTTAACTGATCACGCTTTTGGCCATAACCCTTTTCAGTTGATACCTCAAAACCAGCCTGTGCCAGGTTATCTTTCACCAGTCTAGCAGCGCTATAGGTAGCAATGGTTGTGTCAGCATGGCTCAGGTTAGCAATCTGTTGCAGTACCTTTTGACCCCACATATCCTGATTTTTAGCAGGATTAAAGCCATCAAGATAAACGGCATCAACCCTGCCTTGTATTTGTGCCAAAGCTTCCTCAGCCGAGCCAAGTATCAAGTACAGGGAGACATCACCAAATTCTAAGCAATGAAAACCTTTAATGGGCAATGGATACTGGGATTGTAATTGCGTCGCTAAAGCCGCCAGATCTGGCCATTGTTGCTGGCATTTCTGCAAATCTTGCAAGCTCATTGGAAAGGCTTCGATACTGGTATAGATTAACCTTGCCGGTTGTCGAACCTGGGCTCTTTGCTGGCGCCATAGTTGCCAAGTTAAGAGAAAGTTTAAGCCCCCACCAAAACCCAACTCAAGCACACTTAAATGCTTATCAGCTGGTAGTTCAGCCATGCGCTGAGATAAGTTATTTGGATTTAGAAAAACATGGGTTTTTTCTTTAACGGCATCGCCTTTGGTGGCATAAATATCGTCAAAGTTACTAGCAAAAGGCCCTTCAGCGCGCCAATCAATTACGGCATTAGATAATGCCTGTGGATCACTAAATAATATTTTTTTGGCCACTATTTAAGCTCGGTGCTACTAATCCAATTGTTTAGCTTGCAAAATCAACACTGGGGTTGCCGGCCAATCACGCATAAAGCCTTTGGTGGTGGTTGGTACGGCAGCAATTTTATCCACCACATCCATGCCTTCAACAACTTTGCCAAACACAGCATAGCCAGCATTACTAGGGTTAGCATCAAGAAAAACATTATCATTATGATTGATAAAAAATTGTGAAGTAGCGCTGTTAGGATCATTGGTTCGCGCCATAGCAATGGTGCCACGCATATTGCTTAAACCATTATTTGCCTCATTGATGATTGGTGCCTGTGTTGCTTTGCGATCACCCTGCAAATCAAAGCCACCGCCCTGAATCATAAAGCCCGCAATAACCCGATGAAACTGGGTATTTTTATAATAGCCTGAAGAAACATAAGTTAAGAAGTTCGCCACTGTTTTAGGTGCCTTATCCGAGTATAACTCTAGCTTAATAACCCCCTCTGTGGTCACTAACTCTACTTGTTCGGTTTTGGCAATAACATGGCTACTTAACAAGATGGCCAATATTAGGGACAAAATACGCATTACGAATACTCCTCAAAAAACACTTGCAGACTAGGCCTCTGGAAATACCTGCTTAAAAGGTTTGATCAGCATACTTTCATAGACACCTGTTAGCTGATAAGGATCAGCCTGTGCCCATGCTTCAGCGGCCGGCAAATCGTCAAATTCAGCCACAATCAAACTACCCGTAAAACCCTCACCCTCTTGATTAGGGTGAGGCCCTGCTAAGACAAGCCGGCCAGCCTTATCTAATTCAGCTAAACGGGCTAAATGATCTGGGCGGGCAGCTAATCTTTTTGCCAAACTATTGGGTATATCTTGAGCGGAGAACATAAACAACATGGTTATTCTTCCTCACTTTTGTTGCTGTCGGGCTTATGTTCCATATGCCTTACCATATAGAAGCCCTGCAATACGATAAATACTATGGTTAGACCCAGCATGCCAAATAATTTGAAGTCTACCCAAACCTCTTCACTAAAGTTAAAGGCGACATATAAGTTTACCAGCCCCATAACGGTGAAAAAGCCAACCCAAACCAAGTTCAAACCACGCCATGCGTGTTCTGGCATTTTCACACCTGACTCCATAATGCGCTGAACCACAGTTTTTTTACCAATAAACTGACTACCAAGAAATACCACAGCAAATAACCAGTTAACTACAGTGGGTTTCCATTTAATAAATACACCATCTTTTAACAATACGGTTAGACCACCAAAAAATATCACCATAATAAGGGTGACGAGATGCATTTTTTCAACTTTGCCCGTGGACCACTTGATATAGGCAATTTGTATCATGGTGGCAGGAATCAATACCGCCGTGGCCGTGACTAAGTCGCCAGTAAACTTATAGACAACAAAAAAGATAACAATAGGGAGAAAATCAAGGATCAATTTCATAGTGTAATCAGGCCAGTAAAATATCAGAGTTCTATTGCCAGGCAATAATTGAGACAAAACCAAGCAGTCAGGGACTAGAATTGTAGCATGGGATACTGCTAATTTGTGGTGTCTAAAGGATAATAATGGCGAATATATTAAATCGTCATAAACCGCACAAATTATTTAAAATAGGAAACACAAATGAGCAACCTTAAACAGCTGCAACAGGATTATAACCATAGTACACCCATTGTGGTTAAATGGGGCGAAATGGATGCCTATCAGCATGTAAACAATGTGGCCTATATCCGTTATCTAGAGGATGCCCGTTTAGCTTTATCTGCAGAGTTGGGCATGCTCAGTGATGCTAAGCACACAGGCAAAGGCCCCATTTTGGCCAATATCTCTTGCGATTATCTAGCCCCCGTTACCTACCCTGACACCCTGCATATCGCTACCAATATAGAACAAACAGGTTCCAGAAAGATCGCCTTAGAGCAGGTTATATTTAGCGAAAAGTTAGATCGGCCAGTAGCCCAAGCTAAAAGTCTTATCGTTTACTATGATTTCGCTAAACTAGCCAGTTGTGAGGTAACTGAGGCCGTCAGCCAAGCCCTGCTCAAGCTTAACCATAGGCCTCAATAAATATGCTATAGAAATACAATATAGCAACATAAAAAAAATAGTATTGCTATATATTGCTGATTAGCTAGTCAATAAAGCGTGGATTAGACTGCACATAATCATAGGCTCTATAGAACAGAACCACTGACCAAGCACTTAGAATACTGCTTAAAATACTTAATACAGCATTACTTAAAATCACATTACCACCGCTGGCACCATTTAAGATAAACAAGGTTGGAATGGCACTAACCAGAGCAGTAATCAGTAAACCAAAGAATAAATCCCAGGTATAGCCACGGCTAAATTTCCAGCTACTCTTTAGACTTGCTAAAGCACCCTGACCTTGGATTAACAAAAAGTAAGGTGCCAAAACCCAGCGCACAAACACATAAATACCAGGCAGAATAAAGGCTAACAAGCCCGCCATAACGCCAAAGCTAATCAAGATTTGCATAAAAATAAATGGCAATAAAGCCACTAAAGCACGACTACTGCGTTGGGAAAAGCTAAGGTTTTGTTTAGCCAAAACACCCTGTACCAAAAGGATCAGTTTAATTTGTATAAATGACTCAAAAATAACAATGACACCAATCGCTGTTAGTAGTGTCGATAACTCAGTGCTGGCACCTGTACCCATTTCATACCATCCTAGGTTAGCCAGCAAAAACTCTCGCATTATTGCTACGGGAACTACAATGGCGACTATGGCCCACCAGTAAGTGCGACAAAAAGACAGGCTGTCACGCAACCATTCAGACATATATTTTTCCTTAGTGCTTTAACCGATAACCGGTCTTAAATACAAAACTAATCAAACCTAGGCAGATGGCCATAAATACCATCACCATTAACAAACTGACTCCCACTCCAACATCAGATATTTGGTAAAAGCTCCAGCGAAAGCCACTAATCAAATATACCACTGGATTAAACAAGCTGACTGTTTGCCAAGCCTCGGGTAACATTTCAATACTATAAAACGCGCCCCCTAAAAACACCAAGGGGGTAACAACTAATAACGGTATTAATTGCAGTTTTTCAAAGTTATCTGCCCAAATACCAATTAAAAAGCCAAATAAACTAAAGGTAATACTGGTTAGCACCAAAAACGTAATCATCCATAGTGGATGGGCTATCTCTAAGGGTACAAAAAAACCAGCCGTAGCCAAAATGATTAAACCAATCATCATTGATTTAGTCGCCGCCGCACCAACGTAACCCACAGTGGCCTCCCAAAAAGACACAGGAGCCGACAGCATCTCATAAATGGTGCCAGAAAAGCGGGGGAAATAAATACCAAAGGAGGCGTTAGAAAGACTTTGGGTCATAATCGACAACATAATCAAACCCGGCACAATAAAGGCGCCATAGGAAACCCCATCAACCTGCTCGATACGGGAACCAATAGCACCTCCAAACACCACAAAATACAAACATGTGGATAATACAGGGGAAATAATACTTTGGCTTATAGTGCGTTTGGTACGGGCCATCTCAAACTTGTAGATGGCTAGGATAGCGCGCCAGTTCATACTGTCTCCTGTAGCAATTCGATAAAGATTTCTTCCAATGAAGATTGGGCCGTATGAATATCAGCAACTTCCACACCCGCTTGGTGAATCGCTGACAACATAGCACCCACCTCAATCTGCTCACCTTTGCCGCCATAGCGCAGCAGTAGTTGCTGCCCCTCTTTTTCCAAACTAAAGCCCAAAGCAGATAGGCTTTCTGGTAGCAGCGTTAAGGGTGTTTTTAAATCAACCTGGAGTTGCTTTTGCCCCATATTGGCCATAAGTGTGTCTTTATCTTCGACCAGTAACAACTTACCGCCACTGATTACCCCAACACGGTCAGCAATAGCTTCGGCTTCCTCAATATAATGTGTGGTTAATACCACCGTCACCCCTTGCTCGCGTAGGCGTGCAACCATCTGCCACATATCCTGGCGTAGGGCTACATCCACACCCGCTGTGGGCTCATCCAAAAATAGAATCTGTGGTTCATGCACTAGGGCTTTGGCAATCAGTAAACGTCGTTTCATGCCCCCAGAAAGGGTCATAATACGGTTATCTTTTTTATCCCATAGAGATAAATCACGTAGCACCTGTTCTACCTTAGCTGGATCAGCAGGCAGACCAAATAAACCGCGACTAAAATTAAGATTCGCCCAAGGCGTTTCAAAGGCATCTGTAGTTAGTTCCTGAGGCACCAAACCAATCAAGCTACGTGCCTGACGAAATTGTTTTACATTATCAAAACCGCCTACAAGCACCTTGCCATTAGACGCATTCACAATACCGCAAATAATAGAAATCAGTGTGGTCTTTCCGGCGCCATTAGGGCCGAGTAAAGCTAGGATCTCACCTTTAGCCACATCCAAGTTAATATCACTTAGAGCCTGCTTACCACCTTTATATATCTTATTAAGATTTTGAACAGATAATACGGGGGACATAAACGTTAATAATTATATAGACAAAGGCGAAGCATATCAGGAAACAGCAAGCGCCACTATAGCTCAAATGGAAATAGTGTTCTGATAATAAATGGACATAGGTAAAAACTAAACTTACAAATAAAGCTGTAAAAATTAACCTTTTGAAAGTTGCGTACAAATTTTTGGGGCTGCTTCATCTAAACAAGAATAGTGAGACAACTCTTTCATGTTCTCAGCACTAACATTACTTGTAATGGTATTGGCAAGTGAGTCTGCCATAGCAGGTGGTGACCAATTATCTTCAGTGCCATGCCAAAGTTGAATACTAGTATTATATTCCTTTTGCTCACGCCACTTTACATAGTATGTTATATCCCTAATATAGCCCTTGGCACGATACTTAAAACACTGTTTTAACACACCAATAATATGTTTTTTAAAGTCACTCTGTTGGATTAATTCCTTATCTTTTCCAGCAGCAGTGGCAAACAGCATATTGACTAGCATTGATGGCGCTAGCCTCGCAATCATACTTTGAAATTGCGTTAGCAAGGAAAAGATCGATGGTTTACGCATAGCTAGTTTAAATACTAAACCACCCGCCATATGGTCTAAAAAGTCACCTGAGTAAAGAGGTGCTACAGATGAAACCAGGTATATTTGGCGAACCTGCTCCTTTAGCAGTGCAGCAACCTCAAGAGCAATATAGGTGCCTATTGAAAAACCGACAATAGCAACTTGTTTGCCACCCGCCATCTTATCTATTTGCGTTGCTAGATGGTGAAAATAATCTTCACGACTTAGGGAGCTATCCAAAGCAAATCGATCAAAACACACGATATGCAAATTATGATCTTTGGCATATCTATCAAATACCACGCATTCCTCCATAGCACCCGGAGCACTATAAAAATACACCACTAACTCACCATCTTTATCACCGTATTCACGATACACCACTGGTTGCTCCATATTGATAATAATCTGATGATTGTTAAGGACATAAGTTACTTTTTTTGGCATTACCTAATGACCATACACATTATAGATGTTCTAGCAGGCATAAAAAAACCCGCAGCCTTGCAGCTACGGGTTTATTTGGTAACGCTTAAGGCGTTAGCATCATGGATCGATGATTACATCATGCCACCCATGCCGCCCATACCACCCATGCCGCCCATATCAGGCATAGCACCAGCAGCGGCGCCTTCAGGAGCAGGCTCATCGGCAACCATACATTCGGTTGTGATCATTAAGCCAGCCACAGAGGCGGCAGCTTGTAGGGCTGAACGGGTTACTTTGGCTGGGTCTAGAATACCCATGGCGATCATATCACCATATTCACCAGTACCCGCATTGTAACCGTAGTTGCCTTCACCGGCTTTCACTTTATCAACGACAACGGAGGCTTCATCGCCAGAGTTGCTAGTGATTTGACGCATAGGTGCTTCCATAGCACGTAGAGCCAGTTTAATACCAACAGTTTGATCTGGGTTGTCACCTTCTAGGCCTTCTACAGCTTGTAGGGCGCGAATTAGGGCAACACCACCACCGGCAACCACGCCTTCTTCAACGGCTGCACGAGTAGAGTGCAGTGCGTCTTCAACACGCGCCTTTTTCTCTTTCATTTCTACTTCAGAAGCAGCACCAACTTTGATTACAGCAACACCGCCAGCTAACTTAGCCACACGCTCTTGCAGTTTTTCACGGTCATAGTCTGAAGAGGTTTCAGCGATCTGTGCACGAATGGCGTTAACACGTGCTTCGATATTAGCCACTTCACCAACACCATCGATGATCACAGTATTTTCTTTGCTTAGTTGTACACGCTTGGCTTGGCCCAGCATTTCAATAGTCGCGGTTTCTAGTGATAGACCCACTTCTTCAGAAATAACCGTACCGCCAGTCAAAATGGCAATATCTTCTAACATAGCCTTACGACGATCACCAAAGCCTGGTGCCTTAACAGCACATACTTTCACGATGCCACGCATATTGTTTACCACCAAAGTAGCCAGGGCTTCACCTTCAACGTCTTCAGCCACGATCAGCAATGGACGGCTAGATTTAGCAACAGCTTCCAAGGTAGGTAGCAAATCACGGATATTGGAAATTTTCTTGTCGACCAATAATAGGAAAGGATTTTCCAATTCGGCCGTCATATTGTCTTGGTTTGTCACGAAGTATGGCGATAGGTAACCGCGGTCGAACTGCATACCTTCAACAACGTCCAATTCATCTTGCAAGGAAGTGCCTTCTTCAACAGTGATAACACCTTCTTTACCCACTTTTTCCATAGCATCAGCAATAATAGTACCCACGGTGCTGTCGGAGTTGGCAGAGATAGTACCTACCTGAGCAATGGCGTTAGAGTCGGCACAAGGGATAGCCATGGCAGACACTTGTTCTACTACTGCAGCAGCCGCTTTGTCGATACCACGCTTTAGATCCATTGGATTCATACCAGCAGCAACAGACTTTAGGCCTTCATTAACAATTGATTGGGCTAGAACCGTGGCTGTAGTTGTACCGTCACCTGCAGCATCGTTGGCTTGGGAAGCAACTTCCTTCACCATTTGCGCGCCCATATTTTCAAATTTATCGGCTAATTCAATCTCTTTGGCAACAGAGACACCATCTTTGGTTACAGTTGGTGCACCAAAGGATTTTTCTAATACAACATTGCGACCCTTAGGACCCAGAGTGGTCTTAACGGCATCGGCCAATACATTAACACCGCGAGCCATACGGCTTCGAGCGGAATCACCAAATAATACTTCTTTAGCAGCCATTTTTTTCTTTCCTGTAAAAATGTTAGGTTTTTTACCCAGATTTATAATTTGAAATTAAGATTCAACTACGCCGTAAATTTCACCTTCGCTCATGATCAATAGCTCTTCGCCATTCATCTTCACGGTATTATTACCAGCGTACTGGCCAAATAGAACCACGTCACCAACCTGCACGCTCATGGCTTGCAGTTCACCATTACTAGTTACACGGCCTGGGCCAACTGCAACAACTTCACCTTGGTTAGGCTTTTCTGCAGCACTACCAGGTAATACGATCCCACCAGCTGTAGTCGCTTCTTCTTCTTGGCGACGAATAACCACGCGATCGTGTAAAGGACGGATGCTCATTTCGCTTTTACTCCTAATTTTTTGTTTAGCTTCATTATTTTGAAGCGGGTTTAAATATCACTCACAAAGGTTTCTTATAGCAATACCAATGTGTCTGTCTTGCTAGATATGGGGCGTATTGGCCTTTTCAATAGCTAACATAGAAAAAAAAGGATTTTTTTAGGGTTTTCAACCAAGTTGATACAGATTAAACATATTTTAAGTGCCTAGATTACTCTAACTGCAGCTTTTTTTATTCTAATGCTTAGCTTTAACATATCATAACTGGTGTCAGAAGTTTAGATTATGATAGGCGGTCGTTTTTAGTTGGATCATTGCGCTCTGTGCGATCCTCGTATTCGCCTTCAATAATAGTATCATTTTGGTCATCAGAAGCTTGTGAGCCGAAGCCACTAAAGTGATTGCTGCCTTGGGCACCCGTAGCTAAAACCACAAAATGTTTTTTTAAGGCAGCAGCCATCATGCCCCGTGTAAGTGGGAATAAGCACATAAAACCAAAAGCATCGGTAATAAAACCGGGGGTCAGTAGTAAGGCGCCACCGATGGCTAAAAAGATACCCTCAACCATTTCTTGAGCAGGCAATTGGCCTGATTGTATGCGCCAGTTGGCTCGGTTTAAAGTAGCTAAACCTTGGGCACGAATCATATTGATACCAATAAAGGCGGTTAATACCACTAGAGCAATAGTCAACAAAGCACCAATCCATTGGCCTACCTGAATTAAAACGGTAATCTCAACAATGGGTACAACAATAAATAGTAGAAATAAGAAACGCATAATGATTTTAGCCCTTTGCTTGCATGCCTTACTATATAAGGTTTAAAGCCGATAATAAAACTCTACTAGGGAAAAGATTATACTTAAGATAGTAAGAATGTTGACTAAACTTGATAACTATATAACCACCTTACTATGTAGTGTTAAATTACTTATAAGATAAATGCCTAAACCTCGAATACACACTAAAGAATCTATTTGACGAGTATTATGGATAACCAAGAACTGGCCAAATTACAGTTATATCAAATGATTGCTGCGATTCCCCACGGGCGGGTTGCAAGCTATGGGCAATTAGCCCATTTAGCAGGTAGAAGTGGCGCTGCTCGATGGGTAGGTTATTGTTTGCGGCATTTACCGGCCGACTCAAACCTACCATGGCATCGCGTCGTCACTGCCAGTGGCAAATTGGCCTTTAGTGTCAACAGCCATAACTACAAACGCCAACATCAGTTACTGGTATCTGAAAATATCCACCTACAGCACCACAAGGTTGATATGAAACAATATCAATGGCGCCCATAGGATAGACAGGGACTACCTTGCTGCTATAGCATGCATCTTTTAATTATGGATAGCGGCTATGAAATCAAAACTGTCGCCCCCAATTGCCTTTATGGCACTGCTTATATTAGGCACTATCTGGGGCAGTACTATTTTGCTGGCTAAACATATCGTTTCTACTGGTCATGGCGCCTTAGGCCTGACTTTTTGGCAAATGACGATTGGTGCAGTGATTTTAACTGTCGTTGGCTGGATACGTAGATCCCCCCTCCCAATAAGCTTAAAGGATATTAAGTTTTATATTATTCTAGCCCTGATTGGCACCCTCATACCTAATTCCATTTCGTATACTGTTGCGGCCCATTTGCCGGCTGGTTTAATGGCCCTCACCTTGGCTACAGTGCCTATGTTTGCCCTGCTTATTGCCTTAGGTTTAGGGAGTGAAAAACCGCAACTAGGCCGCATTTTTGGTATCTGTCTTGGTGGCCTAGCCATGTTATTGGTACTTGGCCCCAAAACATCATTACCCAGCGCCAGTATGGCCATCTGGGTACTAATCGCCCTACTGGCACCCCTGTGCTACGGCATTGAAGGGAATTACCTAGTGCGGTCAACACCCACTCATATGAATGCCCTAAACGCCTTACGCGGTGCTTCCATTGTTGGCGCCTTGATTGCTGGCCCCCTAGCTCTTGCTACAGATAATTGGGTGAGTTTAAATACCCATTGGACCAGTGTGGAATGGGGTATTTTGTTAAATAGCTTATTACATGTCATCACTTATGGTGCCTATATTTGGCTAGTTGGCCGCACAGGCGCAGTGTTTGCCAGCCAAGTTGCTTATATTGTGACTCTATCTGGGGTATTTTTAGGTATGATGGTGTTTGCTGAGCAGCACTCTACCCTAGTCTGGCTCGCGCTAACCCTGATGATGGTGGGCTTGGCCATGGTGCAACCTAAAGAAGTAAAGCCAGAAGCAAAGTAAGCACTCGAAATAATAAATAAAAGGGGCATAAATAGCCCCTATGATAATAGTAACTCTGGCCAGATTAATCGCGAAAGTTTTGATATTGCAAAGGCAGATCAAAATCAGCCTCTTTTAAAGCAGCGATCACTTGCTGCAAGTCATCACGTTTTTTGCCCGTTACCCTAACTTGTTCACCTTGTATTTGGGATTGTACTTTAAGCTTTTTGTCTTTGATTAGTTTTATAATCTTTTTTGCCAACTCTTTATCCAAACCAGAGCGTAATAAGATAGGTTGTCGACAACGTAAATTTGCCGTCTCAATATCTTTGGCCTCAAGGCATTTGGTATCTATACCGCGTTTAATCAGCTTTGCTTGCAGTATTGGCAACATTTGTTGTAATTGAAAATCAACCTCTGCATGCATAATTACCTGCCCATCACCTTGCTCAAACTTGGCATCCACACCTTTAAAATCAAAACGCGTACCTACTTCTCGATTAGCCTGATCAACGGCATTAGACACTTCATGCATATCTAGTTCAGAAACCACATCAAATGAGGGCATATTTAAACTCCTACAACTTATTTAACTGTTCTAATACAATTTATAGGTTAGACTGTGACACAGAATTTTACCTTAAGCGTAACTTGGGCAACAGTAAATTCCCTCTATGAGCAAACAACTGCATCAACCTTGGCATATTTTAGGTGCTGGCGCTATTGGCTGCCTATGGGCCCATAATATGCAGCAATGGCAATTACCAGTCACCCTATTGGCACGTACCCAAGAAGAGCATAAACAAATGCAAGCCAAGGGTATACAAGTCACGGTAGGTAAAGTAACCCATATTAGTCGACCTGCTAGCATATTCCCCAGTATGTCAGGCGGCACCATAACCAACTTACTGATCTGTACCAAGACCTACGCTACCCTTGGGGCAATCAAGGCTTGGCGCAAACGACTGCATCCACAAGTCAATATATTGCTACTACAAAATGGCATGGGCACTGCCCAAAGCCTGCAATCACTGTTACCAAAAGCCAATATTTATTGTGCCACGACTACTGACGGCGCTTGGCGCAAAGGCTTATGGCAAGTGGTTCGCGCCGGCACAGGTAGTACACAAATTGGTGCCTTTAGTGCTCACTTATCACCTCAGAACCCACCACCCCCTATCGCGCAACTTATCTCCCTAAGTGTTAGTGAAACTGATACCTTGGCGTTACATTGGCATCAAGACATTATTACACCTATGTGGCATAAACTGGCTGTAAATAGTGTGATCAATGCGCTAACTGCCGTGTATCAAGTCAAAAATGGCGATCTAATTGATCACCAGCAAGGTCGCTTGCGGTTGGAGCAATTATGTATAGAAACAGAAGATGTGATGAGTCGCTGCCATATCACGCCCATACCTCAAGGGTTGTTACAAAAAGCTTTGCGAGTTCTGCAACAAACGGCAGATAACCAATCATCCATGTTGCAAGATTGTTTAGCTAAAAGACCAACAGAAATTGACGCTATCAATGGCTTTATTATTCAACAAGGCGCCATCATGCATTTACCCTGTGCTGCCCATAAACAAATTTGCCAGGATTTACGCCAACAATACCCAAATGCTTAACGCCATATTAGAGCAATGGTTGAGCCAATAGTTGAGCCAATAGTGTTGAAACCATAAGCACTAGCAAAAAATGCCAAGAGCAACAAAAACGGCAGAGCGGATAAATCCGGTCTGCCGTTTTAAGTAGGGATTAACTAGTTAATCTAGTCTAAGTGCTCTACATTACCAAATGGCGAATATCACTCAGAACTTTGCCTAAATAGCTAGTAAAGCGAGCAGCATCAGCGCCATTGATGGCACGATGATCATAAGAAAGGCTTAGAGGCATCATCAAACGCGGCTCAAACTCACTACCGTTCCAACGTGGTTGCATATCGGCCTTAGAGACACCCAAAATTGCCACTTCAGGAGTATTTACAATAGGCGTAAATGAAGTACCACCAATACTTCCCAAACTAGAGATAGTAAAGCAACCGCCTTGCATATCAGCTGGCATAAGCTTTTTGTCTTTGGCCTTGGCACCCATAGCAATCACTTCAGCTGATAGCTCCCAGATGGATTTCTTATCAACATCACGTAATACTGGGACTACTAGACCTGCTGGGGTATCCACAGCCACACCAATATTGACATAATGTTTTTGAATCAGATGTTCACCATCATTATCCAAAGAAACATTGAATTGTGGGAATTCACGTAATGCCATAGCACATGCTTTCAGCATAAATGGTAACGGTGTAACCTTAGTACCACGACGCTCTGCTTCAGCTTTTAAGCCCTTACGGAAAGCTTCAAGATCGGTAATATCAGCATGATCAAACTGGGTAACATGGGGCACATTTAACCAACTTCGCGTCATATTCTGAGCAGTGAGACGATGAATCTTGCTCATCTTCACCTTCTCAATGTCACCAAATTGACTATAGTCGATAGCAGGTGGTTTCTCAATTGATCCACCAGCACTGGCTGTAGCCACAGGCGCACTTAAGCGTTGCTTAACAAAAGCCTGTACGTCTTCTTTTAGAATACGGTTTTTCGGCCCAGTGCCAGCAACTTGTCCCAAATCAACGCCAAATTCACGGGCTAACATACGTACAGCTGGACCTGCATGGACTTTACCACCATTAGCAGGCACAGCAGCAGGCGCTGTAGCTGGTTTTGGAGGTGCCGATTGAGGCGTAACGGCAGGTGCAGCTGGAGCAGCTGGTTTCGCCGCTGGTGCCTCAGCAACTGGCGCAGGCGCAGGAGCTGGAGCAGGCGCAGCAACCGATGATTGCACTACGGCCATCAGGTCACCCTGATTAATCTTACTGCCTTCAGTTAATTTAAAGCTGGTTAGCTTACCACCGGCTGTGGCCGGCAGTTCCATAGAAGCTTTGTCAGTTTCTACCACCACAAGGGTGTCACCTTCAGCGATATCATCACCTTCCGCAACAGCCACTTCAATCACTTCAACATCGTTGGCACCGCCCATATCGGGCACCAGTATCTCTACTTCGGCGCTAGTTGTTTCTTCTACCAAGGGTGCTGCTGCAACAGGTGCGGCTTCAGGAGCAGCCTCAGGAGTAGGACTGGGGGTAGATGCAGGAGCAGGCACGCTTTCAGTAACAGCAGCCTGTACCACGGCCATTAGATCGCCCTGATTAATTTTACTGCCTTCAGACAATTTAAAACTGGTCAGAATACCACCAGTGGTAGCGGGTAGCTCCATAGACGCTTTATCAGTTTCGACGACAACTAAGGTATCACCTTCAGCGATTTCATCACCTTCAGCAACGGCTACTTCGATAACTTCAACATCGTTAGCACCACCCATATCCGGTACGAGGATTTCAACTTCAGCACTAGCCACTGCAGCAGGCTCCGCTGCTTGTGGTTGTGCCTCTGGCACGGCCTCAGGTGCCGGGGCTGCTGCTGGCGCAGGGGCTGGTTCCGCGGCTTCTGCCACAGCTTCACCCTGTAAGTCAGCCAGTAGATCGCCTTCGTTACAAATGCCACCCTCGCTGACATGCAGCGCACTTACCACACCTGCACTAGGTGATGGAATTTCCATTGATGCTTTATCTGTTTCCAGGACGATTAAAGAATCACCTTCGGCAACCGTTTCACCGACGGCCACACAAAGTTCGATAACTTCGACGTCTTTTGCACCACCCAGATCAGGAATAGTTACATTAATATTTGCCATTATTGCGTTCTCCTTGCTGGATGATTACAGTAAAACCGGGTTGGTCTTATTGCTATCAATGTTGAACTTCTTAATGGCTTTGCTAACTTCAGCAGACTTCACCACACCTTCTTCGGCCAGTGCTTTAAGGGCCGCTACAACAATGTAGTAGCGGTTCACTTCAAAGAACTCCCGTAATTTTTCTCGGCTATCACTGCGTCCATAACCATCAGTACCTAGTACTTTGTAAGTAGTGGGCACAACTTCACGAATTTGTTCAGCATAAGCGCGAACATAGTCAGTGGCGGCAATAACTGGGCCAGTGCGACCTGATAGGCATTCTTCCACATAGCTTGTACGTGGTTCCGCTTCCGGGTGGAGCATATTCCAACGCGTGGTGGCTTGGACATCACGACCTAGCTCATTAAAGCTGGTAGCACTCCAAACATCAGCGCCAATACTAAACTCTTCCGCCAAAATGGCAGCGGCAGCCTCTACTTCACGCAAAATAGTACCAGAACCTAATAGCTGCACACGTTTTTTGGTGCGCGGCTTCACTTCTGACAACAAGTACATACCTTTGATAATGCCTTCTTCACTACCTACAGGCATTTCTGGCTGCACATAGTTTTCGTTCATTACGGTTAAGTAGTAGAACTTGTTTTCTTTTTCCTCATACATGCGACGCATGCCATCTTGAATGATTACCGTCAACTCATAGGCATAAGTTGGATCATAGCTGACACAGTTAGGAATCAAGTTAGCCATGACATGGCTATGGCCATCTTCATGCTGTAGGCCTTCACCATTCAAGGTGGTTCGACCCGCCGTGGCACCAATCAAGAAGCCACGTGCCTGACTATCTCCAGCGGCCCAAGCTAAGTCACCTACACGTTGGAAACCAAACATAGAGTAGAAGATATAGAAAGGAATCATGGCATAGTTGTTATTACTGTACGAAGTCGCACAAGCCAACCAAGCCGACATAGCGCCTGATTCATTAATACCTTCTTCCAGAATTTGACCCGCTTGATCTTCGCGGTAATACATAATCTGATCAGAATCATGGGGCACATACTTCTGCCCTTCAGCTGTGTAGATACCTAGCTGACGGAACATACCTTCCATACCAAAGGTACGTGCTTCATCTGGAATAATGGGCACCACACGCTGACCAATGGATTTGTCTTTAACTAGGGTAGTTAAAGTACGCACAAATGACATGGTCGTAGAAATCTCACGCTTGCCAGTGGATTTCAACTGACTACCCAAAGCTTCTAGCTTAGGCGTTTCTAGGGCTTCAAAATCTGCTCTACGTGAGGGAATCACACCACCCAAACTATCACGACGGGCGCGCATGTATTTCATCTCAGCGGAATCTTCATGGGGTCGATAGTAAGGAACGGTTTTTAATTGATCATCATCAAGAGGGATATTAAAGCGATCTCGGAAGGACTGTAAGTCGTCCATACCTAGTTTTTTCAGTGAGTGGGTTGGGTTCTTGGCTTCACCAGATTGACCCGTACCGTAACCTTTAACCGTTTGTGCCAAAATAACTGTTGGGCGGCCTTTGGTATTAACAGCTTCATGATAAGCAGCATAAACTTTATAAGGATCATGGCCACCGCGATTAAGCTTCATGATATCTTCATCAGATAGATGTGACACCATTTCCTTTAGTTCTGGACTTGAACCGAAGAAGTTTTCACGGGTATAGGCACCGCCCATAGCTTTATAGTTTTGCAACTCACCATCAACAACTTCGTCCATGCGTTTCTGCAATAAACCGTCTGTATCTTTCTCGAATAGTGGATCCCAATGACGGCCCCAAAGCACCTTAATGACATTCCAGCCAGCGCCTTTAAAGATACTTTCTAATTCTTGGACAACCTTACCATTACCGCGAACAGGACCATCTAAGCGCTGCAAGTTACAGTTGATAACAAATATCAGGTTATCAAGCTTTTCGCGGCTAGCAAGTGAGATACAACCTAAGGTTTCTGGCTCATCACATTCGCCATCGCCAAGGAAGGCCCATACCTTACGGTCACCTTGCTCAACTAGACCACGGTTTTGTTGATAACGCATAGTGCGAGCTTGATGAATAGCCTGAATTGGGCCTAGACCCATAGATACAGTTGGGAACTGCCAGTAATCAGGCATTAACCAAGGATGAGGATAGGAAGATAAACCATTGCCATCAACTTCACGACGGAAATTGTCCATCTGTTCGTCAGTTAGACGGCCTTCAAGGTAGGAGCGAGCATAAATGCCCGGTGAAATATGTCCTTGATAGAATATTAGGTCACCTTCTTGCTTATCAGTATTACCACGGAAGAAGTAGTTAAAACCAACATCATACAGAGTAGCAGAGGAGGAAAAACTGGAGATATGGCCACCCAAAGCATCATCATTGTCATTGGCACGAATAACCATGGCCATGGCATTCCAGCGTATAAGAGAACGGATGCGGCGTTCCATAAATAAATCGCCAGGCATACGTTTTTCGTCTTTAGGTAATATGGTATTAACGTATGGGGTGGTTAAGGCACCTTCTTGGGCGGCACCTTCAGCGCGGGCTTTTTCGCCCAATTTAGTTAGAATATAGCGAGCCCGATCGGCTCCTTCGTTGTTAATGACAGACGTTAAGGCATCTAGCCATTCTTGTGTTTCAATAGGATCGATATCAGTTGTGGAGCTCACAAACTTCTCCTGCTATGTATAACCCGCAGGATGACTACGGGAATATTTGCTTTATCTGGCCCCTTATGAAGACCAGCCTTGCGCAAAAGCTATTTATGTATGGCTGTTAGGGTTACATTAGCCATATGCTTTTGCCGATCAACAACCCAAATGAGATTAAATGGGTCATTAATTTTTGTAAATATATTACAGTAATGTACTTAAAACGGCCACCAAGGGCATTGCTTTTTACATTCTTGTAATATATTTACAAATAAAACTATTTTCCAAGCAGCAAATGCTGGGGGGCTTATTCTATATTAGTTGAAACAAATTTAACACTCGTTTTCACTAACAAAGAATATAAGTTGCCTTGAAAAGCCCCGAAAGCCTTGATGTTACAGGGTATTTACGATTTTTTATGACACTCGAAATTGATGGCAATTGCCCCCTGCTACAGCTATGGTAAAATGCCATCCCTCAATTATATCAACCCAAATAACCGAGCAAACCATGAGCGAAAACCTAAAAAGTGATTTAATTGCAAATGTAACTACAGCTTTGCATGAAGATTTGGGGTCTGGTGATATAACTGCAGCACTTATTCCAGCCAATGAACAAGCACTTGCTCGTGTTATTACTCGTGAAGCAGCCACCATTTGTGGTCAAGATTGGGTCAATGAAGTTGCGCAACAAGTCGACCCAACTATTCAGATTGACTGGCAAGTTGCCGATGGTGACCGCGTGGCAGCCAAGCAAACATTATTTGAGGCTCAAGGTTCAGCTCGAAGCCTGCTTACCTTTGAACGTTGTGCATTAAATTTTCTACAATGCCTATCAGGTACAGCAACAATATCTTCCCATTACGCCAGTATGGTTGCCCATACAGGGGTCAAGTTATTAGACACGCGTAAAACTATTCCCGGACTGCGTAAAGCGCAAAAATACGCTGTTAGTTGTGGTGGCTGTTATAACCACCGTGTTGGCTTATACGATGCGTTTCTTATCAAAGAGAATCATATTGCGGCCTGTGGTGGCATTACCCAAGCTGTGCAAACGGCTCGCCTTCAATCACCAGGCAAACCTGTAGAGGTGGAGGTTGAAACATTAGCAGAACTACAACAAGCCATTGATGCCGGCGCAGACACTATTATGTTAGATAACTTTAATCTGGATGATATGCGCACTGCCGTGACACTAGCTGGTGGTAAGGCAAATCTGGAAGCTTCAGGCGGTATTACTGAAGCCACCCTAGTGCCCATTGCCGAAACGGGTGTGGATTATATTTCTATTGGTGCTTTAACTAAAGACTGTAAGTCAATTGATTTATCTATGCGTTTTGTTTAGATAATTACAGCTTGTTAAGGCACCAATCAACTCCACACCAAATGGGTAAGACTTAATGCAACTTTAGGCAACTTGGGACTGCGTCGATACTTTTTTAGCCTCATCCGTAGCCGCAAGATAACTAGCTAAGTCTGCAACCTCATCAGCTTGCAGAAACAAACCCAATTTAGTGCGTCGCCAGATAATATCGTCGGTGGTTCGAGCCCACTCATGCTGTACTAAGTAATCAACTTCCTTTTCATACAAACCAGCACCAAAATGTCGGCCTAGGGAATCGATAGAATTTGCATCCTGCAAAATGGCATAACTTAAGGTGCCATAGCAACGCACATAACGACTTATTATGCTGTATGGCAGCCAAGGGAAAGCAATACGCAGATCTAACTTAAGTTGATAAGGGCCATCAAAGTCGCCACCGGGTAGAGGCGCACTGTGTGTCCAAGAGCCACTCATATTTGGGAAAAACTCAGTGATCTTATCTACCAAGCTTTCAGATAATTTACGATAGGTGGTGATCTTACCACCAAATACAGAAATCAATGGCGCTGCACCATCTGGGTTATCCACCTCAAAACTGTAATCACGAGTTACAGTCTGAGCATCTGTGGATTCGTCATCAATTAAAGGACGCACACCCGAGAAAGTATGGACAATATCATCGCGGCTAATTTTGTGCTTAAAATGACTATTGCTTATGGCTATTAAATAGTCAATTTCAGCATCAGATATACGACTTTTTTCAGGTGCCCCACTGTAATCTTCATCCGTTGTGCCTACTAGGGAGAAACCTTCTTCATAAGGAATAACAAATACAATTCGGCCATCTTCGTTTTGGAGAATATAGGCTTCCGGCTGATCATGTAATTTGGGTACTACTATATGNCTACCCTTGACCATACGTATCTGTTTGGGCGCCTNTTCAGTCAATGCATCTTTNAAAAANCCAGCAACCCANGGGCCAGCAGCATTTACTAAAGCTCTAGCCTTGCATACTTGCTGTGCGCCAGTGATTTGATCTTCTAGGGTGATATGCCAAAGGTCAGCTTTGCGTTCGGCATGAACACAACGGGTATGAGTATGGATACTAGCACCCTTCTCCTTAGCAGCAACTGCATTTAGTACCACCAGCCGCGCATCATCAACCCAAGCATCAGAATATTCGAAGCCTTTCTTAATTTCTTTAACTAATGGACTTGAAGCATCAAATTTGATGCCAGCCGACCCAGTTAGGGTTTTTAGCTTGCTCAAATTATCATATAAGAATAAACCTATACGGATCATCCAGGCCGGACGCAAATGGGGTTGATGTGGTAAGCGAAAGCGCATAGGCCACATAATATGTGGGGCTTTATTCAGTAAAACTTCACGTTCGGCTAAGGCTTCACGAACTAGGCGAAATTCATAATGTTCCAAATAACGCAAACCACCATGAATTAACTTACTACTGTTGGACGATGTTGCCGCCCCTAGATCATTCATTTCACAAAGGCTTACACGCAACCCTCTACCCGCCGCATCCAAGGCGATTCCAACGCCGTTAATACCGCCACCAACAACCATTAAATCGAATATATCTGACTGGTTTTCCACTTACTTTATACACCTGTAGTTGCAACTAAAATGCACAGCCGCTCTGTGTCATTTCCTTAGGTGAAATTATAAGTTTAAAAAGGAATATTTTCAAACATTTTCGAACATTTTAAAACAAACAAGGAAGTTTAACTGGATTAGTTGGCAAGGGGTTTATAGAGAAAAAGAATATTTGGTTTTAAGGACAGAGAATGGCTTCTTGTAGGCTTTACACCATATGCAAATTAACCTGATACTCATCCAATGCTGCCATAATTTCTTCTGGCGGTGGAGTATCAGTAAATAGGTGGTCGGCTTGGCCTATATTGCCAAGCCTAACCATGGCATTACGACCAAATTTTGAATGATCAGTGGCTAATATCACTTGGCGTGAGTTCTTTATAATGGCTTGTGCTACCAACACCTCACGATAATCAAAATCCAATAAAGAACCATCAGAGAGAATGCCACTTATGCCAATAATACCAAAGTCCATATGGAACTGATTTATAAAGTCACTTGTGGCTTCACCGATAACACCACCATCAGTATGCCTAACCTCACCACCCGCAATAATCACCGAAAAATCTTCTTTAGAGCCTAGAATAGAGGCTACATGCAGATTATTGGTAACTACCTGAAGGTTACGGTGATTAAGTAATGCCCGGGCAATAATTTCATTGGTGGTACCAATATTAATAAACAAAGAGGCGCCATCGGGAATGATCTTAACCAAGGCCGCAGCAATCTTTTCCTTCGCCTCAAGGTTCATAGCTTTACGGTCTTGGTATGAGGTATTTACAGTACTACTTTCAATGCCGGCACCACCATGGTGGCGTGCTATTTTTTGCTCCAAGGCAAGCTGATTGAGGTCACGACGAATAGTTTGCGGAGTAACCTGAAAGGTTTCCACAAGCTCGTCGATACTCACAAAACCACTGGCCTGAATCTTTTCTAAAATCAAGGCATGACGGTGACTTTGACTCATTGCCCTTATTCCTCTTTGCTAACCAAATCATTAGTTGGCAAGCATTGTAACACTGCCTATGCATACTGAAAACCATAGGCCATAACCACCACAGTTTACGCAAAACACACATAGAGAAATAAGAAAACGAAAAAAATCGAACAAGCATCCGACAAATTGTCGGATGCTTGGGTCTTAAAGAGGCCAAAAAAAAGAGGCCTAAGAGCAGAAGCCTAGGAAGAGCCTCGCGCAGTTAGTAGGCGCTGGGCAATCTCTACAAAGCCCTCTCCCCCATGCCCTTCAGCAACCCACTTAGGAAAGGCATCCATGGTTTTAAAGTCCTTCACATTGGCCACGCCAAAAGCATACTTAAAACGTGCAAACATGGGGGCATCGTTAGGACTATCGCCAACAAAAATGGCCTTATCCATTAGATCATCTAACTCAACCTGCAGAACGTCGCGACAGAAACGCTGGGTCATGGTTAATTTATCGTGCTCACCAAACCAACCATTAACATGAATAGATGAGATTTTTGCCACCGCACCCGCGGCTTCAAAAATAGCCTTAATACGCAATACATCTTGGTCTGCCAAGGGCGCCACATCCTCGCAAAAATCGATAGCTAGGTCTGTATCACGAAAATTCTGATCAGCCGACACCGCAGCACCAGGCACTTCGGCTAAAATTTGATCCCGCACACGAGCCAATTTAATGCGATTTTGCTCACGTTCCTGATCTGTTGCCGCAAATACCCTAAGCATGGAGCGGGCTTGATGTTGATAAGCATAATAAAAGGCACCATTTTCACCTACTACCCCGGCCACAGGCCAAAAGCGAGCAATCAGATCACACCAACCAGCCGGCCGGCCTGTTACGGGTATCACCTGAATACCGGCTTCACTTAACTGCTCAATAGCCGAATAACTTGCAGCACTTAAGCGCCCTTCTGTGGTGATGGTGTCATCAATATCAGCAAAAACATAGTTAATTGATCGCGCTACTTCCAGTGGCAGTTGGGACAGTGCTTGCATAGTTCTCTCAGCTTAATCTTGCACATCATTTGGCCAGACCTCGGGGTGTTCTGGCTTTTTGTTTAGGTGGCCTTATGCAACAAAGAGGCAGCTAAATCGGCAAAGCCAAAACCACCTGGTCTGTTGGTTATATAGGTTGGTGGTTTTTCAATTTCATCCAGAAATGGCTCTACATTAGCAACTCCAATGGTGATAGGAAAACTGGCGAACATACTATCATCATTAGGTGAGTCACCACAAAAAACTGTGTTCTCATAGGCAACATTATGATGTGATAACCAGTCCAAAGAAGTAGAAGCCTTGGTATATTGTCCCAGCCATACATTGATATGTATTGGCCCCACCTTAGCATTAGCGCCGGCCGCGCGACAAAATTCAGCGATACGCTGCGCTGCAGAACGTTCCATCTGAAAATCTTGACCGATATCAAAAGCCATATCCGTAAGACGGAATGACTGATCAGTAGTCAGTTGTGCGATGGGGAATTGTTGCAGTACATTTTGCTGAAGCTGAAGCAATTGGTGTTTATTTGCCTCTCTCTCCGCTTGCGGCAAAGCAAAGGTATAATTCAACTTGCCGGTTTTATCCCGATCGATATAAAAAGCACCATTCTCACCAATTATGGAATCTATTGGCCAGGTTCGTAACATACACTCACACCAACCAGCACAAGCGCCAGTCACTGGCACCACCCTAATGCCAGACTGTTGCAAAGCAAATAATGCCTGAAAGGTCTCCACAGGCAGCCTACCCTGCCAAGTTAAGGTTTCATCAACATCAGTAAACACCAATGTAGCTTGATGTGGGAAGGCGGATGGCAGGTTAAGTGTGGAAATAACGCATAGGACTGAAATACCATAGCCAATTTACGCTGGCCAGGTGTCAACCCAGTAATATCATTGTCATCCAACTCAATCTGGCCGACCTCTGGTTCTACCAAACCAGCGATCATTTTTAGGGTGGTGGATTTGCCGCAACCTGAGGGGCCAAGTAAGACAACAAATTCACCGTCTTCCACAGTAAGGTTGATATCATCAACAACGCGTTGGTTATTGTAGCTACAGGACAAGCCATTTACCTTTAGCATGCTTCACCTCCGGCATTAGGGCCAACCTCAAATACTTCAATATCAAGGTCCTTACAAAGTTCGTAAATTGGTTCAGAAATAATGTCCATAATTAAGTAATCTATATCGTTGAGCACACCGGAAATAACCGGCGCATAACGCTCAAATTTAGTATGATCAACAACCAATATTCTGGTTGCGCTATTGTCAATAATGGTGCGCGAGATATGGGATTCCTCCGGAGAGAAATCCAGCAACTGGCCTTTTTGATTGAGTCCCCCCACTCCAAAAACACCGTATTGAATATTAAACTTAGCCATAAAATCAGTGGTATCAGATCCCATTAAATCCTGATCATTAATTCGCACCTTGCCACCGGCCAGATGGGTTTGAATATTGGCGTTATGACACAAGGTAAGGGCGACATTGATATTATTGGTAACGACTGTCAGCCCAGGGTGATCCAGCAAAGCAACAGCAACTTGCTGTGGCGTGGTGCCAATACCAAGAAAAATACTGCTATTTTCTGGCAATAGCTCTACCACCTTACGGGCAATATTCTGCTTTGACGCTAAATTCATCACCGTACGATTGCTAAATGACACATTTTGATTACTACTGGGTAAGCTAATGCCACCATGCACACGGCGCACGAGACCGAGCTCACTTAATTCGTTGAGGTCTTTGCGAATAGTTTGGATCGTCACATTAAACAAGGCCGTAATATCGGCACTAGAAAGCACACCATTGACTTCATGCAAACGATTAATAATCTGTTTTTGACGCGTTGATAAGGCCATTTTCTTAGCTCTAATTATTATTTTGTCTGGCGCAGATAATTTGATAAAAGACAAGACAATATATTCTTTAGAATATTTATAGCATTCGAACGAACACTATGTCTAGTTAAAATTTATAATTTTTAGGTTTTTAAGGAAAAAATTTTCTTTCGAAGATATAAATAAAAATGATTACTGGCTATAACCAGCCGAAAAAGAGCCAAAATTTCTACTATTAAACAACTAGATATAATTAGTATAGAAGAAATTTATACGTCTACTATACAGAAAATAAAATCAGTCCATTATTTTTGATTATGAATAATAGATATGACAACTGGATTAAAGGTAATCAGTATTATGAATGGTCAATTAGCGTATTAAGCCATTGTTCGAATTGCTATTGTGGCAGCGCACCATTTATTTCAGCTATGGGCTTTCCAGCTTTAAATGCAATCAGAGTGGGAATACTGCGGATATTATATTTAGTAACTAACATAGGCTCTACTTCCGTATCCACTTTTATAAAACGCAACTGCCCTGATTTTGCGTTAGCAGCTTGCTCAAATACGGGGGCAAAGCCCACACAAGGTCCACACCAAGTGGCCCAAAAATCGACCACTACCCTATCATAACTTTGCACAAGGGCATCAAAGTTGGTGCTGGAGGCGGCAACGGGTTTGCCATCAAATAAGGGCCTTTTGCAGGCCCCACAAACAGCTTTGTCCCTTACCCGCTCAATAGGTACGCGATTGGTTTTTAAGCAATGGGGACAGCGGCTGACAATATTAGGCATAGGTACAGTGATAAGCTGTTTGCCGCACTACTTTAACATCAAAACTGGTATTGGCGGCTACTTCAAACTGTTCACCATTGGTAAAGCGCTGCCAATTGTCTGCACCTGGTAGTTTGACTTCCAACTCACCATCAATCACGGTCATGGTTTCAAATTGACTGGTACCAAAGGTAAATTCACCAATATCCATCACTCCAACGGTGGTGGCTAACTCTTGGCCTTGAAAAGCAATGGATTTGACCTTGTCATCGAAGTAAGAATTGACGTTAAGCATAGTTGGTTCCCTATGAAGCGTTAAATTAGGGGCGCATCATAGCCTTATTTAGGTCTGACGTCATCATCAAAACAAGGGATGGGGGCTTACTTATACAAATTTACTGAAACAGCTTAACTAAGCAATTAATGCGGCAGCTTTGCCCTGGGCACGTAAATGCTCCAAAACCATTAAGGGATAGTCTGTGATAATGCCATCAACCCCAAGGGCAATCATGGCATCGACATCATCAAGCTCGTTTACGGTCCAAGCATAGGTGATTAGACCTAATTGACGGGCCATGGTCATTTCTTCCGATGTTAGATTATCAAAATAAGGGGCCCACATCTTGCCACCGGCATTAGCAATCACTTCAGGTAAAGAACTGTGTAAATGCGCATTGGCTAATGGACCCATCCATACAGAGTCAGGATAAATATTATTGTTTCCATACTCATCTTCAGGCCCAACACTAGTCAGATATGATGTCGCAATATGTGGCGCCACGCGCTGCATTTCTAAACATAAATTCCAATCGAAACTTTGCACCACCACACGTTTTTGAAGACCAAACGCCTCTATAGCATCAGTAAGTTGTTGCACAACTAGCTCAACGGGCGCCGTTTGGTAAAATTTTGTTGGATCTGATTTGATCTCAACATTCAGCCAGGCTGATTTATTTTCTGGCAGTAGAAGCAACTGAAATACATCAGTCAGGGCTGGTATAGCAGCAAAATTTAGACTCTGTTGATCCTTAAATCGACGTTGGTAGCTACTTTCTGGGCGACAGGCACCCACATTAAAGTCCTGCAATTCCTGCAGGGTTAAGTTTCTAATTTGAAAGGCATCTTCATTCACCCACTCACCCGACAAATGCCGCGTAGTATCTGGGTGCAGAGCACTATTATGAGTAGCAACAAGAACATTATCCTGCGTCATTAGCACATCGAGCTCAAGGGACTGAATACCTAAAGATAAAGCATATTCAAAACTTTCCAGTGTATTCTCGGGTAATACACCTCGGGCACCACGATGCCCCTGAACATATATCATGTCAGGTTGCGTATGCAGTGCCTTTAGTAATGATTCGCTATGCATTAACCTACCCTTTGCTGTGTTTCAGCATCAAAGAAATGCAGGTTATCTGGCTCCACAGAAAAGCCCATAACATCCCCAACAGCCAGATCTCTAAAGCCATCCAAGCTTACTACCAAGGTAATATCCGTATCCTTTAAGACCCCATGAAGCAAGGTGTTAGCCCCCAAATGCTCAAGCATATTGACTTCTACTTGAAAATCACCAGAGTTACTTTCAACAAAATGCTCAGGCCGGATACCCAACAGCATATTATTACCACCCTGAATATCAAACTTGGTGGTAACGCCATTTGGCAAGGTATTGGATGAAGCCTCATCGCCACTGGTTATTGGAATAAAGTTCATCGCGGGGCTACCAATAAAACCGGCAACAAATACAGTTTGCGGGTGTTGGTAGAGCTCTATTGGCGTTCCAAATTGCTCTACATAGCCATCATTTAACACCATCAAGCGATCACCCAAGGTCATCGCTTCGACCTGATCATGGGTAACATAAATCGAGGTTAAGCCAAGATCTTGTTGTAACTTACGGATTTCTACCCGCATTTGTACCCTGAGCTTAGCATCCAAATTTGATAACGGCTCATCAAACAAAAACACAGCTGGTTCACGCACAATAGCGCGTCCCATAGCAACCCGCTGACGCTGGCCACCAGAAAGTTGGCGGGGCTTACGATCCAGAAATTCTCTTATCTCCAAAATATCAGCAGCTTTTTCAACCCGTTGACGAATCTCGTCCTTGGGCAGCTTACGAATTTTTAAACCATATGACATATTTTCAGCCACGGTCATATGTGGGTAGAGGGCATAATTCTGAAACACCATAGCGATATCACGATCCGCTGGCTCTTTATCGTTTACGACACTGCCATCAATAGAGATATCACCCGTGGTGACTTTCTCTAGGCCGGCAATCATGCGTAATAAAGTCGATTTACCACAACCAGAGGGGCCCACAATCACGATAAATTCACCATCTTGAATATGGCCATTTATATTGTGCAAAACCTCATTGGAATCGTAACTTTTGGTTACTTTGTCGAGTTGTATTTCAGCCATAGTGGGTCTTCCTATTTATCTGTTTCCGTCAGGCCTTTTACAAAAAGCTTCTGCATGGTGATAACTACAATAATCGGTGGCAACATTGCCAACATCGCAGTCATCATAATTATATTCCACTGGGGCGATTGCTCCGCCGCCTCCAGCATTTGTTTAATACTCATGACTATGGTCGTCATATCTGTATCCGTGGTGATCAACAATGGCCACAAATATTGGTTCCAACCATAAATAAATAAGATTACGAATAAAGCGGCAATATTGGTGCGCGAGAGCGGTAGCAAAATATCCCAGAAAAAGCGCATTGGCCCAGCGCCATCAATCCGCGCACTTTCCAGCATCTCATCAGGAATAGTTAAGAATACCTGCCGGAACATAAAGGTTGCCGTCGCCGATGCAATAAGGGGAATAGTTAAGCCCCAGTAGCTATTTAACAGGTTTAAGTTAGCGATAACCTCAAAGGTAGGCAGAATACGCACTTCCACAGGCAACATTAGGGTAATAAAAATCAACCAGAAAAAGCCCATCCGAAACGGGAATTTAAAATAAATAATGGCATAGGCTGAAGTTAATGAAATAGCAATCTTACCGAGAGAAATACCTAAGGCCATTACCAAACTGTTAAGCAACATACGCCACACAGGTGCAGTCTCTGTACCCGACAGACCAGCACCAAAGAGGGTTTTCTGTAAGTTATCCCATAAATATGGCCCGGGCAGCATAGGCATAGGGCTCTGCAACATGCGCACCTCATCGTGACTAGCCGCTACAAAGGTAATCCAGATGGGCAAAGCCACCAGCAATACCCCCAGCAGAACAACACAATGGGTAAGAAAAGTGAAAATGGGCCGATTCTCAATCATTAGTAGTCAACCTTCTTCTCAACATAACGGAACTGGATCACTGTCATCGCAATAACCAAAAACATCAGTACCACTGATTGGGCAGCAGAACCACCCAAGTCCAAACCAACAAAGCCATCATTAAATACTTTATAAATCAAAATCGTGGTTGACCCAGCTGGGCCACCTTGGGTAACGGCATGAATAATGCCGAAAGTGTCAAAAAACGCATACACAATATTGACCACCAAGAGGAAAAATGTGGTCGGTGCAATTAACGGGAACACTAAAGTCCAAAAACGCTGCATGGGGCCAGCCCCATCAATTGCTCCCGCTTCAATAATAGACCGTGGTATTGACTGCATAGCAGCCAAATAGAATAAGAAATTATAAGCCACCTGCTTCCAAGCTGCCGCCATAATCACTAGGAACATGGCTTGATCACCATTTAGATAATGGTTCCATTGTATCCCCATAAAATTTAATAAGTAGGGAAAGACACCCAAGGTAGGGTTAAACATAAACAACCATAAGGCACCAGCTAATACAGGTGCCACTGCATAAGGCCAAATAAGCAGCGTGCGATAGGTTGTAGCGCCTTTAATAATGCGATCAGCAAAGGCCGCTAATATTAAGGCGAAAGACATAGATAGTCCGGCAACAAAAAAGGAAAAGAATATGGTGCGGCCAAAACTATTTAGATATTGCTCATCTTCGAGCAATAGCTGGAAATTCTCTAGACCCACAAATTCAGAAGAAAGGCCAAAGGCGTCTTCCATTAAAAAAGACTGAAAAAGGGCCTGACTTGCCGGCCATACAAAGAACACCAAAGTAATGATTACCTGTGGTGCAACCAATAAATATGGCAAAGGGGATGATGGAAAATGAACTCGTTTAAGCATCCAATAAGTCTCGAGTTGGTAAGTGCCCTACTATACCCAAAGGATATAGTAGGGCTATACAACGAGGAAGAAAATTATTTAGCGGAACGCTCAAACTTTCTTAATAAGGCATTGCCGCGTTTTACCGCTGCGTCCATTGCCTGAGAAGCTGATTTTGATCCATCCCAAATCGCTTCCATTTCTTCGTTAATTACGTCACGAATTTGAACGAAATTACCGAAACGCAAACCACGAGAGTTCGCAGTAGGTGCATTTAAGCTTAGCTGTTTAATCGCTGTATCTGTACCTGGGTTTTGCTCATAAAAACCTTGGGCTTCAGATAACTCATAGGCAGCTGTGGTAATTGGCACATAACCAGTTTCCTGATGCCACCAAGCTTGCACGTCAGCAGAAGACAAGTAAGTCATAAACTTAGCCAAACCTTTATACTCATCAGCTTCATGTCCCGCTAACGCCCATAAAGTAGCGCCACCGATAATGGAGTTTTGAGGTGCACTGGCTACAGTGGTATCCAATGGCAACATTGTTTGACCAAATTCAAACTCAGCTTGAGACTTGATACTGCCGTAATAAGCAGATGAGTTCATCCACATACCACACTTACCATTAGTAAATAGAGGGAGACTGTCACCGCGACGACCGGCATAAACAAACAGGTTGCCCTCAGACATATCAGCGATACGATCTAGGTGGTTTGCAACATGGCTGTTATTAAAGGTGAATTCGGTATCGAAACCGGTGTAGCCGTTTTCTTTGGTACCTAATTCTAGGTCATGCCAGGCAGAATAGTTTTCAATATTCACCCAAGACTGCCAACCGAAGGACAGGCCACATTCCATACCACTATCAACTAGTTTTTGTGCTGCACCGCGCACTTCATCCCAAGTTGTTGGTACCGCTGCACCGGCCTTGTCTAAGGCATCTTTGTTATACCACATAACAGGTGTAGAACTGTTAAATGGCATAGATAGCAATTCACCATCAGATGTTTGATAGTAAGAAATAACCGCTGGTAAATAGTCACTCTTATCCAGAGACTCACCGGCATCAGCCATCAACTGTTCGATTGGATAAACCGCACCCTTAGCTGACATCATAGTAGCTGTACCCACCTCAAATACCTGTACTAGGTGGGGTTGCTGTCCGGCACGGAAAGCAGCAATAGCGGCTGTCATGGTTTCGGTGTAGTTACCTTTATAAACAGGTACGACCTTGTAGTCAGACTGGGACGCATTAAAATCAGCTGAAATTTTGTTAACACGTTCACCATTGGTGCCGCCCATGGCATGCCACCAATGTACTTCAGTTACAGCCATAGCACCTGACGACATACTCGCCAAGGCGGCGGCCGCAAGAAGTTTAGTCATTTTGGATTTCATAATACCTCCGTTGGAGTAGATAATTTATTTTTATATTTAGGCACAACCAAACACAAGTTTTGGAAACGGCCAGATTTCATTAAGCCATACCAAAAAATATAATACAATAGATTTTTATTGATATTTTTTATAACATAATGTTATATTTTTTAATTGTATTACTGGTTAATAAGCATTTCCTGTTAGACAACTGACTGTTTAGACATATTTTAGATATATAAAAAGGCCAACTAATGACAACTAGCCTACGACAATTAGAAGCTTTAAAAGCCGTTGCCTCAATGGGCAGCTATACCCGAGCAGCTGCCGCGCTGAATATTTCCCAACCGGCAGTTAGTCGCCTAATTAATAGCTTTTCAGAATCCATTGGCTTTGAATTATTCCATCGTCAAAATGGTAAGTTAGTGCCAACCCAAGAAACCCGTTATTTATTGGAGGAAGCTAACCGCTTACTTGATGGTGTAGCTAATTTTGAAAACTTGGCTAAAGATATGCATTTGCGGCAGTCAGGTCATTTAGGTATTGCCTGCTTACCTGGCTTTGCGACCACCAAGCTTCCGGGTATTTTGGCAAATTTCTTAAAAACCAGACCCAATGTAATACTCTCCGTAGAGCCGGATAGACCCGAGTATATACTCGAGTGGATGATCAATAAGCAATACGATATAGGTATTACCCAAGCTTTTCAGGGCCACCCTGCGGTCATTCATCAAAACCTAAATATGCGTACTGTCTGTATTCTACCCCCCGGTCATCGACTAACAGCCTTATCTGAGATCAGCCCAGAAGATTTGGATGGTGAGCGCTTAATCCACCCTAAGTCAGACTCCACCTTTACCCGTGATCTATTAACCGAATTTACGGCCTGTGGTGTGCAAATGAAATCTCTGGCGGTGATTCGTCAATTTGGTTCAGCTTGCCTTATGGTTGCTGCCGGTGCGGGGGTATCCATTGTGAATGAAATTGATGCCTATGAATACGAGGATAAAGGCTTAGTTATCCGCCCGTTTACCCCCAATATGCTATATCGCATGGCAGTGCTTTACCCTCGCCATAGCCCACGTTCTATTTTAGCTATGGAGTTTATGGAAACCTTTCTAGAAAGTATGCAACCTTATCTAGTTGAAGACCCAAGCACTGAGTAATCACAATTCTTATTTTGTGCTAAATTTAACCCTAGCATTTAGCGAATATGATCATAGCGACAACCTAGCAACAAATGACTGTTGCTTTCGCTATCGAGCTTGCGTAATATCCCTCCGCCCCCTCGTAGTTCAATGGATAGAATAGGGCCCTCCTAAGGCTTAGATGTAGGTTCGATTCCTACCGAGGGGACCATTGCCGCTAGTAATTCCTATCTTTAAATCTCTTCTCGGTACTACGTCCTGCGCTAAGCCATGCAGTACTAACTGTTATACAGAATGATTCACCTAATCATAAATACTTTGCACGACAGAACTACTAAAAGAGTAGCTAAATATAGCTTCAGACCAATTGAATACACTACCCGCAAGATCTTTTGTATTTTCCCTAATAAACAATAGATTCTCAGCATAATATTCAAGTAAAATAGCTTTATGAAATCGTTTTCATAATCTATCTGTCCATACCCTTAGAAACTGAATATTTATAAGCACCTAAATATAAACAAACAAGCCATTATTGAAGCCCAGAAAAACCTTATTCCAGTCAGCCGTCAGGCGGCGGCTGAAGGTATTGTACTGTTAGAAAATAAGCAAGCTATGCTGCCCTTTAAAGCAGATGAGGTAGTCGCCTTGTTTGGGCGCTGCCAGATAGACACCTACCGCAGTGGTACCGGTTCGGGTGGTGCGGTAAATGTTCCCTATGCTGTGAATGCCCTTGAGGGTTTGCGGGCTAATCCTGATATTAGGCTAAACGAGACACTGGTGGGTGTATATGAAGAGTGGATTGGTGAAAATCCGTTTGATGACGGTGGTGGTGGCTGGGCTGCTGAGATATGGTTCCAACAAGAGATGCCCCTCACCGATAAATTGGTCGAGCAGGCTGCCAAAGAGTCCCAAAAAGCGGTGGTTTTTATCGGCCGCACAGCTGGTGAGGACCAAGACAATGCTGATAAAGCAGGTAGCTATCAGCTAACTGATATCGAGATGGATATGGTAACCAAGGTATGCCATAACTTCGACAAGGTGGTGGTGATTTTTAACACTACTAATATTATGGATATGGCTTGGCTCAATACGCTTGAAAATAGTCAGTCAATTAAAGCAGTACTATATAGTTGGGCCGCAGGTATGGAAGGCGGGCACGCCTTGGCTGATGTTCTATCTGGCAAGCAGTCGCCAAGTGGCCGCTTAACTGACACCATTGCCCATAAGCTAGCCGATTACCCCTCTGCCGCTAACTTTGGTCGCAAAGATTACAATACCTATGTAGAAGATATCTATGTCGGTTATCGCTATTTTGAAACCTTTCACCCTAAAGCTGTACAGTATGCCTTTGGTAGTGGCCTTTCTTACACGGAATTTAAACGTGAACTGGTCTCTTATAAGGAAGTAGGCAGTGGTAGCGACGGCACCCTGCAGTTTGATATTAAGGTCACTAACACGGGCAATAAATATAGCAGCAAAGAGGTTGTGCAGCTGTATATGGAAGCACCACAGGGACGCCTTGGCCAGCCATCTCGAGCATTAGTCGGGTTTGCTAAAACGTCTGTGTTAAAACCTGGAGCAAGTGAACAGGTGCGCATATCCGTAGCCCTTGCTGCATTGGCATCTTATGACGATAGTGGCGCTACGGGACATCGTAGCTGTTATGTATTAGAACAAGGTTGTTACCAATTTTATTTAGGTGCAAGCGTGCGTCAGGCTGAAAAAGTGAATGCAGCTTATGAACTGGATAAGCTTTTGCTGGTGGAACAGTTAAGTGAAGCCTTAGCGCCTATTCGTCCATTTCAGCGTTTAAAGCCTGGCGTGCAGAATGAGCATGGACTTTATACCAAAAGCCATGAACCAGTGCCTCAGCGGACTATTTCACTAAGCCAGCGTATGCAGGACAATATGCCAGAAACCCATAAGATCACTGGTGATCAGGGTATTAAGCTGCAGGATGTGCAACAAGGCAAAGCCTCATTGGCAGCCTTTGTCGCGCAGATGACGCCAGAGCAATTGGCCACCATCGTTAGAGGCGAAGGTATGTGTAGTGCCAAGGTGACTCCGGGCACGGCTGCCGCCTTTGGTGGCGTGTCAGACAGCCTATTTAAGCTTGGCATACCCGTAGCGGCTGCCGCAGACGGCCCTTCTGGCATTCGTATGGACAGTGGCCATGAGGCTTCTCAGGTTGCTATCGGCACTCTACTTGCCTGTACTTGGAATAAGGAGCTTAATGAGCAGCTATTTAACTTGGTTGGCCAAGAACTAAGGGCAAACCAGATTGACACCCTATTAGGGCCAGGCATTAATATTCATCGCCACCCACTGAATGGCCGCAACTTTGAATATTTTTCCGAAGACCCTCTGATGACCGGCGTTATGGCTGCTGCACAAACGCGTGGCCTGAAGCAAGCAGGCGTTGCCGCCACAATTAAACACTTTGCTGCCAATGATCAGGAAACGGCCCGTGTGGATGCTGATAGCGTTATGTCCGAGCGAGCCTTACGTGAAATCCATATCAAGCCCTTTGAAATGGCAGTTAAGCAAGGTGGTGCATCTAGCATTATGACCGCCTACAATCCTGTGAACGGCCATTGGACAGCGTCTAATTATGACCTTAATACCACTATTCTCCGTGGCGAATGGGGTTTTACTGGTATTGTTATGACCGACTGGTGGGCGAAGATGAATGATCCAGTTAGTGCGGGTAAAGAGGATAGAACCTTCACTTCATTTATGGTGCGGGCGCAAAATGACCTTTATATGGTGGTTGAGAACGATGGCGCCGAAAGCAATCCCATGAATGACGACACTATGCAAGCACTGGAAGCAGGTTCATTAAGTATAGGTGAGTTCAACGTAGCGCTATGAATATCTGCCGATTTATTATCAATGCACCGGTTATGGATCGCCCACTTGTGCCTTATGACCCGATCAAAGTATTTAAGGCCCATAAAAGCCCCGCCATTGAGGAGGTAATGCCTATTGATAAGCCTCTTAACTGCAATATCAAAAGCAATGCAACTTATACACTTGCAGTGGAGGCAGACGGAGTATACCAGTGCAGTGCAATGATGCGGTATGCCCGCAATTCACAGGCCCAGTCATCTTGTAGCCTAAGCTTTAACGGCACATTCAGCATGTCCCTACCGGTCAATGGCACCGATGGTAAATCGGTAACAGTAGAAGGCCTGCAAGTGAGGCTTGAAAAAGGCTTCTACCAGTTGGATATCAACTTTGTTAAGCCGGGTTCAGAAATTCAACAAATCAGCTTTACTAAAGCTAGCAGCTAGTGCAATAAGACTTGTCTTGTATGATCGGGACAATAGAGTTTAAAGGCGGCAGAGTTATTTGCCGCCTTTTTATATGCTGGTTTATATTTTGTTGGCCGCCTTTAAGAGCTACCTTTTTATGTAGCAATTAAATCCGTGATAGTGAATACTTTTCCGAGATAAGCTCCTTCTTAACTCAACATCAAAAATATACCCAAAACTATCATTTTTGATACTCAATCGAGTACATAATGGGGGTATATTTATTTATCAAATATAAAATCGCTAAAGCATTGAGCCACAATATACAAGCTTACTGACCTAAGAATTATTCTTAAATTCAATATTATGCCATCAAGGGGCTTATAGTAAGTGGACGTATATAAGAGTTAAAAATAGAATGGCTTGGGGTTACATGGAAGTAACTACCAGATTTAACTTCATGGCTAAAATAGATTTTTATATGGATTCACTAACCTGCAAATTTGGAAATAAACTTCGTGAAATTCGCACCTCTCGCAATATGACGCAAGAAGAACTTGCTAATTTGGCCTATATAGATCGTGGCCATATGGATCATATTGAACGTGGCACCAAAAGTCCTACTCTAGATAAAATTGAGCAAATATCTAGAGCTCTTAAAGTATCTCCATCATCCTTGCTTAAAGACCTTTAAGCACAGAATAAATTGCAAATATAAGCACACCAGTTGGCACCACCTTCCTATTGGTAAAACATCAAGTATCTGCAAAGACGCAAAGTAAATCAAAATAATTAAGGTTTTTAAGGAAATTTGAGTATGGGCTATTTAGAGTACTTCTTATTCTTTTGCGGTTTAATCATCCTGTTGTTGTTTTTCCTTCCAGATCTTGCCAGAAGGCAGCAATGTAAAGAGTGCAAATCCTGGTTTAAATACGAAAAAATCAACGTTGATCATGCTGTTTCTGGTAATAAAATAACCACAACCACTGTCAAAAAATGCCGCAAATGTGGGTTTGAGCAAACCTTTAAGAATATCGAAGAACTCAGTGGTAAAGGTTAATAAAACCAATTATCTGTATTGTTAATTCCCCACCTATTCCTATTCATTTTTATTATCTATTTTATTCTTTGCCTTAGCCCATGGATCAAAATTGGTGCTGGTTTTAGTTGGACTATTTGCATTGCCAGATATGTTGTGTGATTTCGCTATTGAATCGAATCGTCTAGGTTTATTGTTGTGCCGTTTGTGATTGCCAGTATGATTATATTTAGCCGCTTTCTCCTCACGTATTGATTGCATTCGAGCGGCATCTTCTAAGGTCAATTGGGCTGGTTGGCCAGCACTATGGTCATTAGGAATAATACGATCTCGTGGGGCAATAGAAAACTCTCGTGCTGGCGCTTTGGGTAAGCTTTTATACTGATATAAATAAAATGCCTCTACCTTTTCTCTAGCCCATGCGGTCTTTTTGAGAAATTTTACGCTGGAGTCAATACTAGGATTGGTTTTAAAACAGTTTAGTTGTATGTAGGCATAGAGAATGTCGAAACCATAGTGGTTTACAATTTCTTCTACTAAGGCTTTTAGACCCAAGCCATGCAAGGGGTTATTTTTGTAGTTGATATCATCACTACTCATAGGAATGCCTGATTAATTATAGGTAGTGACTATTGTTCTGCGCTAGGCCAATGAAATTCTGCAAAGTGCTTGCGACATAAGGACTGGTAAGTATCGTTGCCACCAATATGCACCTGCTCACCATGGGTAACCACCTCACCTTGAGCATTTTTGCGCACTACCATAGTGGCCTTACGGCCACACCAGCACACCGTTTTGATTTCGATTAATTTATCGGCCCAAGCGAGTAAATGCTGGCTACCAGTAAATNATTCACCTTGAAAGTCAGAGCGAATACCGTAACACAAGACGGGTATAGTTAACTGGTCGACTACTTTGGTCAACTGCAACACTTGTTCACGGGTCAAAAACTGACTTTCATCAACCAGTACGCAATCAATTTTTTGCTGTTGGTGTTTGTTAGCTATATGGTCAAGCAAATCAGTATCATTACTAAATAAATCAGCTTCTTCTGTAAGCCCTATTCTGGAGGTGATATTGCCAACGCCAAAACGGTCATCGAGGGCAGCCGTAAGCAATAAAGGCTGCATGCCCATTTCCTCATAATTATAGGCCGACTGCAAAAGGGATGTGGATTTCCCCGCGTTCATTGCTGAATAGTAAAAATACAATTGCGCCACAAGCTACCTCTTTTTTTAATGCCAAAATATCCTTATACAGTGTGCCTTATAGCTATAGGAATGGAAAGTCTTGTCGTTCTTTTAATACCACAAGTAGGACAATTATGACTTAAAAAGCGCTGAAAATTTATCCAAAATAGTTAGCTAAAANATCTTAATTTATATACCTAACTTTTAAGATGAAAACTTTATGAAATATAAAGCCATTTTTTATGATCTGATGCATGACACTGGTTTGAAAGTGTAATAGGATAAAGTTGTCAGCTGGTTAAATTTAAGTGTCAGTTAATAAGGCAATACAAACACTAACTATCTGTCATAGAACTATTACAAAACTAACTTGAGCAAACACCGTAGGTACCCCACTATGCTTATTGGCATTCCGAAGGAACCAATGGCTGGCGAAACTCGTGTCGCCGCCACCCCAAAGACCGTTACCCAACTCCTAAAACTAGGTTATGACGTTTGCGTCGAAGCCGGTGCGGGATTGGCTGCCAACTTTAATGATCAGGACTATATAGACGCTGGCGCGCAGATAAATACCGACACCAAAAGTGTTTATCAAAGTGACCTGATACTAAAAGTAAACCCTATCCAAGACCACCCTCTGCTGGGCTGCAATGAGTTAGAACTAATGCAAGATGGCGCCCATCTAATTAGCTTTATTGCACCAGCACAAAACGAAGAGCAATTAAAAACTATGGCCGCACGCAATATGACTGTGATGTCTATGGAGTCAGTGCCGCGCATATCACGCTCCCAGTCCATGGATGCACTTAGCTCTATGGCCAATATTGCTGGCTATCGTGCTGTGGTCGAGTCTGCCCATCACTTTGGCCGCTTTTTTACTGGCCAGATTACGGCTGCAGGTAAAGTGCCTCCCGCCAAGGTACTGATTATTGGTGCTGGTGTTGCTGGGTTAGCCGCTATTGGTGCGGCTGGGAGTCTAGGTGCGATTGTCCGTGCTTTTGATACCCGTCCTGAGGTTAAAGAACAAATCAATTCCATGGGCGCTGAGTTTTTAGAAGTTGAAATAGAAGAAGAAAGTGGCTCTGGCGATGGTTACGCCAAAGTAATGAGCAAGGCCTTTATTGAAGCGGAAATGGCCCTCTTTGCTGAACAGGCAAAGGATGTCGATATTATTATTACAACGGCCATGATTCCTGGCAAACCAGCTCCTAAACTTATTACTGCTGAAATGGTAGCGAGTATGGCTTCTGGGTCAGTAATTGTAGATTTGGCTGCGGCAGGCGGTGGCAATTGTGAGCTAACCCAAGCTGGAGAAGTTATTACCACTGATAATGGGGTTACGGTGATTGGCTATACCGATATGCCTGCACGCCTACCAGGGCAGGCATCCCAATTATATGGCACCAATCTAGTTAACCTTTTGAAACTGCTAACGCCAGAAAAAGATGGCAATCTCAAAGTAGACTTTGAAGACCCCGTTCAACGTGGGGTCACGGTTACCAAAGACGGGGAAGTTACTTGGCCTGCACCACCCATTCAAGTGGCGGCAGCACCTACCCCTAAGCAAGAGGAAGCAAGTGTTAGCGAGGCACCTACACAGGCGGCAATGCCCAAAGGATTAAAGTATGGATTAGGTGCAGCCGGCTTAGCCTTGGTAGCGTGGATCGCCTTGTATGCCCCTGCTGCTTTTTTGGGCCATTTTACGGTGTTTATTTTATCCTGCGTAATTGGCTACTACGTCGTATGGAATGTCTCTCATTCCCTGCATACGCCTCTAATGTCTATCACTAATGCTGTTTCGGGCATTATTGTTGTTGGGGCGCTATTGCAGGTTGGTGACGAATTAAATCTAGTGACTATTTTGGCACTGATTTCCGTGTTAATCGCAACCATTAACATTGCCGGTGGCTTCTTTGTCACTAAGCGTATGTTAAAGATGTTCCAGAAGTAGGAGACAAACAATGCAAGCAGGAATGGTTACAACGGCTTACATTATTGCCGCCGTACTTTTTATTCTGGCCTTAGCGGGTCTAAGCCAACAGGAATCAGCTAAACGCGGTATCTGGTATGGCATCGTGGGTATGGGTATTGCTTTGGCTGCTACCCTTCTAGGGCCTAAGGTTATGAGCCTCCGTACAGGTTTAACCTATATTTTGATCGCCATGTTAATTGGTGGCGCCATTGGTATTTATTTAGCCAAACGGGTCGAAATGACCGAAATGCCAGAGCTCGTTGCTATGCTCCATAGCTTTGTTGGTCTGGCTGCGGTATTT
>NYZU01000007.1 GCA_002686055.1 Oceanospirillaceae bacterium
CTATTTTAGAGACATATCTGATAAGATCGGAAAATGTGACAGTTTTTTTATCTCTATTTCTAATTCCTTTATAAGCATTGACGTTTTGGCCAAGTAGTACAATTTCTTTCACTCCTTTGCGGGAAAGATTTGAGACTTCAAAAAGTATTTCATCAAGTGGTCTACTTACTTCCTCACCTCTAGTATAGGGCACAACACAGAATGTACAATATTTACTACAGCCTTCCATTATAGAGACAAAGGCTTCTGCACCCTCGACTTTGGGCGCTGGCAAACGATCAAACTTTTCTATTTCCGGGAAACTTACATCCACGACACCCACAGCACCAGCATCCGTGGCTTCAATCATTTCCGGTAAACGGTGCAGAGTTTGTGGGCCAAAAATCATATCCACAAAAGGCGCCCGCTTGGAAATAGCTTCACCTTCCTGACTGGCAACACAACCGCCCACACCAATTTTTAGCTTGGGATTGGCTTCTTTTAGTTTGCGCCAACGGCCTAATTGGTGAAAAACCTTTTCTTGGGCTTTTTCCCGAATCGAACAGGTATTTAATAATAGAATGTCCGCCTCTTCAGGCACCTCTGTCAGCTCCATCGCGTGACTTTCGCCTAATAAATCAGCCATACGCCCAGAATCATATTCATTCATCTGGCAACCGTGGGTTTTAATATAGAGTTTCTTGCTCATGGAATACACCTGTGTTCGGGACGCAGCATTATACAACAAGCTTTGGATGTCAGGAAATTGTTAGCTAGAACTAAGATGTATTTTTATAATATTAGCCAGACCAGCAGCATCAATAACTAACTTATCAGCTAAGATAGAGAATGATGACAAACTTTATAGAACTTGTATTAGGTGACTTGAATCAACCCCTGCTTCTCACGTATGCTGTTGCGACGTTATTAACACAGAAACATTGACTATGAGCTTTGCCTTTGCCGGCTTAAATATTTTGCTGCTTATTTTTTTGGCGCACCGCGATTTTTGGCATTTGCATGTTCCTAATCTGGGCATGTTTGCCTTATTGGTGGTTTGGGGTGTACAGCTCTATTGGATGCAACCAGATGATTGGTTCTTCAATCTGTTAACCGGTGCTGGATTTTTTGCTGTGGGTATTTTGTTTTGGCGCTGGCGCAAGATTTCTGCCAGTGAAGCCAAATTGCTATTGGTTGTTGGTTTAATACTTGGCTGGCCTTGTTGTTTAGTCTTTGTTGTCCTCTTACCCATTATGTTGATTCTGCAGTTTGCTTTTTTGCGCCGCTGGGAACTAACTGGCCGCAGCCATCATATTGTTTTACGTCGTCTGCGTTTGCTTATTAAGAAAAAACGCCTCCCTGCGGGGCTTTCTATTGTCGCTGCCGCAATAATTAGCCAATTTTATCTGCTTCTAACGTCTTAAAAACCTCTTTTTGCCCTAAGTTGGTGCAATGGTGCTTTTTTTGTGCATTTGCCGCACCAAACCTGCACACACAATATTCCACACTTACACCCTTTTACTTAAATCATTTATAACCTACTGTTTTTATTAAAAAAACCATTTTGGCACGATACGTGCATTATGCCTGATACCATTTAATGGTGGTCGCCTAATAAAAGTGCGATCAGACGAAAATAACAGGAGTATGTATGCAGCTAATCACAGCCATCATTAAGCCTTTTAAGTTGGATGATGTACGCGAAGCTCTGGCCGAATTAGGCATTCAGGGCTTGACAGTCACCGACGTTAAGGGCTTTGGGCGCCAACATGGTCACACTGAGCTATATCGTGGCGCAGAATATGCGATCGATTTTGTTCCTAAGACACGATTGGATATTGCCGTTGATGACGAGCAGACCGATCAAGTTTTGGACACTATCCAGAAAGCAGCTATTACCGGCAAAGTCGGCGATGGCAAAATTTTTGTAACACCGTTGTTGGAAACCGTACGTATTCGTACTGGTGAAACCGGCAGCATAGCCCTTTAATACAGGACCAATATCATGGAAAACCAAATTTTTGAACTTCAGTATGCACTGGATACCTTTTATTTCTTGGTATGCGGCGCATTGGTAATGTGGATGGCTGCTGGCTTTAGTATGCTAGAAGCAGGACTTGTTCGCAGCAAAAACACCACTGAAATCCTAACTAAGAACGTTGCCCTGTTTGCAATCGCTTGTACTATGTACTTGGTTTGTGGCTATGCGATTATGTATGAAGGCGGCTACTTCCTAAGTGGCATCGTAGGTGATGGTGTTACTGGCGCAGATGATCCAGCTACTTACGCACCCTCAGCTGACTTCTACTTCCAAGTAGTGTTTGTGGCTACAGCTATGTCGATTGTTTCGGGTGCTGTTGCGGAACGTATGAAGCTATGGGCATTTCTTGCTTTCTGTGTCGTAATGACTGGCATAATCTACCCTGTTGAGGGATCTTGGACTTGGGGTAGCGCATCTGTATTTGGCATGTACACCCTTGGCGATTATGGCTGGAGTGACTTTGCCGGTTCTGGTATCGTGCATATGGCTGGTGCTGCCGCTGCTCTAGCAGGTGTATTGTTACTTGGCGCTCGTGAAGGCAAATACGGCCCTGACGGTCAGGTTCGTGCAATCCCTGGTGCNAATCTACCTCTAGCTACTTTAGGTACCTTTATCTTGTGGATGGGTTGGTTTGGCTTTAACGGTGGTTCTGTACTGGCTACTGCTTCCGTAGAAAGTGCTAACTCTGTTGCGGTGGTATTTATGAATACTAACGCTGCTGCCGCTGGCGGTCTAATTGTAGCTTTGATCGTTGCCAAGCTACTATTTGGTAAGGCTGACTTAACTATGGCTCTAAACGGTGCCTTGGCTGGTCTAGTAGCAATCACTGCTGAACCATCTTTCCCTACTCCTGTACAAGCCACCGTGATTGGTGGTATCGGTGGTGCCTTAGTAGTGTTTTCTATTATTGCTTTAGACAAACTGCGTTTAGATGATCCAGTTGGTGCTATTTCAGTACACGGTGTGGTTGGCTTGTTTGGTCTACTAGTAGTACCTTATACTAATCCAGATGCTCTGCTAATTGGTCAGTTGATTGGTGCTGCTACCATCTTTGTATGGGTATTTGGTGCTAGCCTAATAACTTGGGCAATTATCAAAGCGGTAATTGGTCTACGTGTATCTAAGGAAGAAGAGTACGAAGGTGTCGATATCGCTGAATGTGGTATGGAAGCCTATCCTGAATTCAAAGGCGGTAAGTAAAACTTAACCCCCTAACACCCCTAACAAAAAGGGCGTATCGAAAGATACGCCCTTTTTTTTGCTTAGTGCTAAACCTTATGCACCTTTTTGTGGACGCATATCCTCACGATTAATACCTGCTACCTTAACCGGGGTCTTCATCGCATCACGACGGAAAGGCTCACCTAACTCTTGGTTGATAATAATTTCAATCAAGGTGGTTTTACCGTTTGCTTGATCAACCAAAGCTTGGCTTAGGGCAGAACTGACCTCTTCCATAGTGCGCGCCTGCACACCCTGTAAGCCACAGGCTTGAGCAATGCCAGCATAGCTAACATTTTCATCTAGCTCTGTACCGACAAAATTATCATCAAACCATAGCGTAGAGTTGCGCTTTTCAGCACCCCACTGATAGTTACGCATTACGATTTGAGTAATGGCTGGCCACTCTTCACGGCCAATGGCGGTTAGTTCAGTTACCGCAATACCAAAGGCACCGTCACCGGCAAAACCAACCACTGGGGTATCAGGGCGACCAATCTTGGCACCAATAATAGAAGGTAAACCATAACCACAAGGGCCAAATAGACCCGGGGCTAAATATTTACGACCTTCTTCAAAGGTTGGGTAGGCATTACCAATGGCACAGTTATTACCNATATCAGAAGAGATAATGGCTTCCTTAGGTAATACAGATTCAATAGCACGCCAAACCATACGTGGGCTTAGCCATTCAGGCTTGGCTGCACGGGCACGTTCGTTCCAAGTGGTACCTGGATCATCGTCTTCATGGGTCATAGCCGCTAGTTCAGTTGCCCAGTTGGCTTTGGTTTCTGCGATACGGGCTTGACGAGCAGCACGATCATTATCGCCGGCATTGTCACTTAGTTGTGCCAAGATACCATTGGCTACCTTGGCAGCGTCACCAACAATACCTACACTCACTGGCTTAGTTAAACCAATACGCTCAGGCTTTAGATCAACCTGAATAATGCGCGCATTCTTTGGCCAGTAATCAATTCCGTAGCCAGGTAAAGTAGAGAATGGATTCAAGCGCGTGCCCAAGGCCAATACTACATCAGCTTCACTGATTAGTTGCATACCGGCTTTGGAGCCGTTATAGCCAAGAGGGCCAGCAAATAGTGGGTGGGAACCAGGGAAGGCATCATTATGCTGATAACCACAACATACTGGCGCATCCAAACGTTCTGCCAAAGCCATTGAAGCAGCAATACCACCATCAGATAAAACCACACCAGCACCATTAAGAATAACGGGGGATTTGGCGTTAGATAGCATCTCTGCAGCGGCAGCAACTGCTGACTCACCGCCGGCAGGCAATTCAAAATCAATCATCGTCGGCAATTCAATATCTACCACTTGGGTAAACATATCGCGGGGTACGTTGATCTGTGCAGGTGCTGAGGCACGGTGGGCATTGGCAATAACACGGTCTAGTACTTCTGCAATACGGGAAGGATCACGAACTTCTTCCTGATAGCAAACCATATCTTTAAATAAAGCCATTTGCTCAACTTCTTGGAAGCCACCCTGACCAATGGTTTTATTGGCTGCTTGTGGGGTTACTAACAAGAGTGGCGTATGGTTCCAATAAGCGGTTTTCACGGCAGTAACAAAGTTGGTAATACCAGGACCATTTTGAGCAATCATCATACTCATTTTGCCGGTTGCACGGGTATAACCATCAGCCATCATGCCACCAGAGCCTTCATGGGCACAGTCCCAAAAGGTAATTCCGGCGTCTTCAAATAAATCGGAAATAGGCATCATGGCAGAACCAATGATACCGAATGCATGCTCAATACCATGCATCTGTAAGGTTTTTATAAAGGCTTCTTCTGTGGTCATTTTCATTGCTGACATACCTGCATAAAGGATTAATAATAATGCCTGACAAAAGGTATGGCAGGCCCATATACCATACAAAGTCTAAACAAAGCTAAGAGCTAGCCATAGAGCCACATTTATTGATTCATTAGGCCAGTCATAAGAAAAAATACCCCATAAGAAAGGAGAATTATTTTGTAGCCTTATTGTCTTTATTATAGGTTCTTTACAAATTATATAAAATTAGATGTAATCGCTTACATAAATTAATATAAACTCACATAGAATTATCTTTAGGTCATATTTCGTTTAATCGGTATACTAACTACTAACTGCTTTAATATTTAGGTTTTCTATATATGTTTGAAGGATCCAAACCCAAAGTGGATGATGTCGCTAGACTGGCAGGCGTATCAACTGCCACTGTTTCGCGGTTTTTAAACACTCCCGAAAGGGTGTCTGAAAAGACTAGAAAAAAAGTAGGCGCCGCGGTAGAAGAACTTGGCTATACACCCAACTTTGGTGGTCGTTATTTAGCCTCCCAAACATCGCGCACCATGGGGGCCATAATACCGACCATGGAAAATGCCATTTTTGCTAAGGGGATACAGGCCTTTCAGGAAGTGTTGGCAGACGCCGGTATTACATTACTTATCTCCACCTCGAGTTATGATCATGAGCAAGAGTTTGAAAATATCCGTACCTTAATTGGTCAAGGAGCAGAAGGCCTATTACTTATTGGCACGGCAAGGCCACAAAGTACCTATGATTTCTTAGCTAGACGCAATATCCCTTATGTAATCGCTTGGAACCATCGCTGGGATGGTAAACACTTGTATGTGGGCTTTGACAACCATGCCGCCATGCGGGAACTCACCCAGACAGTCTTGGAAATGGGGCATAAAGATATTGCCATGATTGCTGGTCCGACTCAATTTAATGATCGCATAGAGGATCGTATAGCCGGCGCGAAAGCAGCCATTGAGGAGGTTGAAGGTGCGCAATTAAATTTAAAATCATGCGCTTCAAATTATTCGCCTTCACTGGCTGGGCAAGCTTTTGCTGAATTGATGCAACTTAACCATAAACCTAGTGTTATATTGTGCAGTAATGACGTACTGGCGGTAGGGGCAATAATGCAAGCAAGAAAGATGAATATTAGCGTTCCCGAGGATATTTCTATAACCGGTTTTGACGATATTGATATCGCTGAAATAGTGACCCCAACTTTAGCTACAGTTCATGTACCTCACGGCCGTATGGGTCAAGCTGCAGCCGGGCTATTGCTTAAAATGCGCGCTGGCGATACTAATAATAAAAGTATTAAGTTGAGTACCAATACGGTACTGAGAGAGTCTCTGCGTTATTATCCATAAAATATGGTAACACTGATATAAAAGAGTACGGTGAGTTTATAAACAGCTTTAGTGCCCTACTTCAAAAAGCCAATATTAGCGCCATAAGTGTTTAGCTAATGCTTGTGGTGATGGGCAATGGAGTTGAGACATCAATTGTTCTAGCTCAAGTTGCAACAGGGTTGCACATCGGTCGCTACCCGCTTGACCACCGGCTGCCACACCATACATAAAGCCTCTACCGGCAAATACCGCTTGTGCACCTAAAGCAAGGTAACGAGCCACATCAATACCAGACTCAACCCCACTATCCACCATCACTGTTACACCACCATCTACAGCAGCAACAATATTAGGCAAAGCCTGCACAGGGGAAGGCGCTACATCCAGCTGCCGGCCACCATGATTAGATACCACAATACCATCAACGCCAATTTCCATAACCGCTTTGGCATCATGGGCAGTCAGAATACCTTTAACTATCAGATTACCCTGCCAGTGCTCCCGTAGCCATTCTAGCCAAGCCAAATCCACTACATCACGCAATTTAGTACGAATAAATTCAGCGGCATCTTTCATGGCCATGGTTTTACTGTCCATATAGGGTGTTAAATTAGCAAACTGTGGTAATCCATGGGTAACTGTCGCCAAGCTCCAAAGGGGGCGCTGGCATGACTGCCAGACACTGGTGGGGGTGATTTTAGGTGGCACACTAAGGCCACTTTTAATGGCTTTAATACGCCGCCCTGGAGTAGGTACGTCGACTGTCACTACCAAATTTTCACAACCAGCAGACCTGGCTCGCGCTAATAAATCTAGACAGATTTCTCGGTCTGCAGGCGGATAGAGTTGAAACCATAAATTATCCCCAGCATGAGCAGCAGCCGTTTCAATACTAATTGTAGCTACCGTACTTAGAACATATGGGGTGTTGGTTTTTTGTGCGGTCTTGGCATGCATTACCGACGCTTGGGGCCATACCAGACCACTTAAACCCAAAGGGGCAATACCGAAGGGTAGGTCGTATTGTTTACCAAACAGTTTGGTATGTAACTGAGGCTTGGCATAAGCATCAGTATAGTAGGGCTGTAATTGCACTCCATCCAAGGCTCTACGGTTGCCCTGCATAGCTATATTGGCGTTACAGCCTTCTTCGATATAATCAAAAGCAAATTCAGGAATACGCCGGCGGGCTAACTGTTTTAAGTCAGCAATACAATGGGCATTTTCTACCGCCGGCATCGTTTATTCTCCTAAATTAGTGACTAGCTTGCTATAGCATCCATAAAGCGTTGCTTAATAGCTAAGGCCGTCAGCGGAATCTCACCGCCCACTTTATCATTACCCGCTTCGATAAAATAGTGCACAAATTGCTTCTTATCACGCAGAGCTTGTTGCATGGCCTCTTTATCATCGGTCATGGCCTGAGACTTAATGCCCATAGAGTTGGCGATGCCAGACAAGTTAAAGCCTTGTGAGCTAAGTGTTGGCTGGTTACCGGTGGAACCCCAGCTACCATTATCCAAACAAATCAGGGTTAGATTCTCAGGCTGCATAGCCGCTAGATCTATCAACTGATTCGGGTTAAAGAACATAGAGCCATCACCATCAATAATATAAACATGACGATCAGGTACTGATAGTGCTAGGCCGATACCTACCTCCACGGCTGAACCTAAGGCACCCAACATATAAAAGTTGGTGTCACGGTCCATGGTGTTGTATACCTCTTTGGAGGGGAAACCAATTTGCGAAATAACAATATCCCTATCATCAATAGTTGGCATAATCTGGCCAATGGCCTGATAACGGTTAACACTTGGAGTGCCTTGATAAGCAGGTACATCAACAGTTACTGGCTCAATGCGTGGATGACCAAACTGATGATAGTCTGGATTGTTTTGTTCCCATACTTCAGGTGACATTAGGAATACTTTTACCTTGTTTTCTTCAAAACAAGCAGCCACTTCTGCATTAAGGTTATCTAGGTCTTCTGCTTTGGCTAAAATCTGGTATTCCACATCAATAGCATTCAGCAAGTCTTCAACCTTGCCACCAAAGATAATTTGCGCTTCGATTGGTTCTTTGTAATAACCACGCCAGGAAACAAAAATAGGTAGGCCTGCTTGATAAAGCTTCTGCATGGTGTAAAGCTCAGTGACCAAGTTACCTAAACCAGTATTTTGAATCATCATCGCTGTACGCTTACCGCCCAAACTACGACCAAAACACAAACCTAGGCCTGCTGATTCCTTGGTAATATCCCATACATCCATGGTTGCTGGTTTATGGGACATTAACGCGTTCATCTTATTACAAGGCAAATAAGTTACGGTATCAACCTGATTGGTCTCTAATGCCGCCCAAATGCGCTCACTGTTATTCATTTATTTTCTCCTATTATTAGCCAAACATAGCGTCTGGATGCAATACAATCTTTGCCGCTGCAACACGACCATGGTGTAAGTCACTAAAGGCTTCAATACCTGAGCTGAGTTCCCGTCTTTCTACCCATGCTAAGTCGCCGAGACGACCATCAATCAGCATATCTAGGGAAGCCTGCATATCTTGTTTGGTATAACAGTAATTGCCTAAAAAGGTGACTTCTTGCAAAGTCAGACGGCGCGTATCCAAGCCCTCGTCTGCATTTTGTAAACCAACATGGGAAACGATTCCCCCCGCCATCACTTGTTCTGAAGCCATGCGTCTGGTAGCGCCACTACCCACACAATCAAGCACTATGTCATAAGCACCTGGAGCTGGGGCTGAATCTGACAAGGGATCAAAAACCTGAGCAACATTTTGCTGTTCTACGGTCGCCCGCCGCAGGGCATTGGTTTCCGCCAAAGCAATATCTAAACACCCTTTAGCCGACAAGACTAAGGCCGCTAGTAGACCAATCGCGCCACCACCAATAACTAAGACCCGCTGCTCTGATATGGGGCGGTAACTAATACGCTCAATTTGCGCTATAGCATGCAAAGCCGTCGCCGTGGGCTCAGTTAAGCTGGCAATCCAAGGTTCTATAGGTTGTTTGGGGATAATTAGACTGGCGCGTTTTACTACCACATATTCGGCATAGGCACCGGCTAAATACATGCCAATAAGCTCACGCTCGGCACAAAGATTGGTGCGACCGGATAAGCAATGATTACATTGACCACAAGTTAGTAATGGATTGACTACCACCAACTGACCGTCTAATTCACCACCCACCACATAGCCAGATACCTCATGGCCTAAAATCAATGGCGGCACACGCCTTTCATCCAAACCGTGATAAGCATGCATATCAGAGCCACAAATGGCCGTCGCAGCTACCTTAAGCAGAACCTCATCGGGGCCCGGTTCTGGTTTTGGCTCATCTCGATATTGCATAACTTGTGTATCGGTATAAACAAGTGCTTTCATCATCAGTTCCTCCGGCTAAAAATCAGTGCCCTTTTACTTCGCAGTAAAACCACCGTCCACATAAATAACCTGACCAGTAATATAATCTGCTGCGCGGCTAGCTAAAAAGACTGTAATACCATCAAGGTCTTGTAGGTCACCATTGCGCCCTATGGCTGTCTGTTTAGCTAACTTCTCAACTATTTCAGAACTGTCAAACACAGCTTGCGTTAAACCCGTTTGGAAAAAGCCCGGTGCAATCGCATTACAACCAACCCCACTAGCTGACCAAGCCTCAGCCATAGCTCTGGTTAATTGGGCTACGGCACCTTTTGAAGCGCCATAGGCAATACCATTAGTTAATGCTCTTGCAGATTGCAAGGACGCAACATTAATAATCCTACCCCAGCCTCTAGCTTGCATAGCTGGCACTAGCTTTTGCGCCAACATAAAAGGCACTTTTACATTTAATGTTTGTGTTTTATCCCAGCTTTCACTAGTTACTTGCTCAGCCGCTTGACGAAGATTAACCCCCGCTGTATTACACAGAATATCTATTCGCCCATAGCAGGACTGCGCCTGTTCAACGACACTGTCCCACTGCTGCTCATCAAGTAAATCAGCGGCAATATAGCTAGCCTTAATATCCTTAGCTGCAAGCTCGACCTGCAACGACTTTAAACTATCTTCACTGCGCGCCACCAAAACCAGATGCGCACCAGCAGCTCCAAGTGCTCGCGCTTGCTGGGCACCGATACCCGATGAGGCGCCCGTTATTAGGGCTACCTTATCGTGTAGACTAAAAGCTTCTAAGGCATTAGTGGCCAAGATCAAACTCCTCATTAGGGAAGTATTTATGTAAACGATCATCACCAGAACGTGCATGACCTTCCATACCTTCCAAACGGGAAATACGTGCTGCTGTTGCACCCACCTCACGGTTAGCTTCTTTGGTCATACGCTGGGTAGTACAAGTTTTAATAAATTTACCTACAGACAGACCACCGGTATAACGGGCAGCGCCTTTGGTTGGTAATATATGGTTGGTACCAGAACACTTATCACCATAGGTCACCGTGGTTTCCTCACCCACAAATAGAGAACCATAGTTAGATAAATTATCTACCCACCAATCTAGGTCTTCACATTGTACTTCCAAATGTTCAGCGGCGTATTCGTCACTGACCTGCACCGCTTCTTCACGGGTATCACATACCACTACTTCGGCATAATCTGCCCAGGCACTGCGAGCAGCTGAGCGCGATGGTTCAGGCATATCTTCAATCAAAGTCGGTACAATCTCGATCACTTTATTTGCTAATTCTAGATCTAAACTGATTAACCACATCGGGGAGTCCGGGCCATGCTCACCTTGTCCAACCAAATCACTCGCCACAATACGTGGATCCGCACTTGCATCTGCCAATACACCAATTTCAGTTGGGCCGGCAAACATATCAATGCCCACACGACCAAACAACATACGCTTCGCTTCTGCGACAAAGCGGTTACCTGGGCCGGCCAAGACATCGGCTGGACGCCCAGTAAATAAACCAAAGGCCATAGCAGCAATACCTTGTACGCCACCCAAAGCCAATATAGTGTCCGCACCACTGTAGTCAGCTGTATACAAAATAGCATCGTTCACACCACCACCTGGCTTAGGTGGAGAACAAGCGATAACATGGTTTACCCCTGCGGCTTTAGCTGTCGCTACAGACATAACTGCGGAAGCAACATGAGAGTAACGGCCACCAGGAATATAACAACCGGCTGTTTGCACAGGAATTTGTTTTTGACCAGCCCATAAACCAGGGGATAACTCCACCTCAAAATCTGTTAAGGCTTGACGTTGGTGCTGGGCAAACTTAGAAACCCGCTCATGGGCAAAGCGAATATCGTCTTTAACACGTTGTGAGAGTCTTTCACCGGCTGCATCAATTTCGTCGCGAGTGACCACAATATTACCGTCAAACTTATCTAGGTCATGGGCATACTGGGCACATCTTTCTTCGCCACCCTGTTCGATATTTGCCAGCATCTCCGACACAATAGCTCGCGTATTATCTTCACCTGTAGCTGGAGATTTTGCTGCTCGCTTTACATAATTAATGGCCATATTGATCACCTTAACTGTTTAAGTTAGTTCTGCAAGAACACAATAAATGTATGCGCTTACATTTTAATATCTCAATAGTATCAAAAAAGCCCTACAAGACAAGGTTATTTTAAAAAATGTAAGCGCATACATTTTGTCAAAAAAAGCCGTTTTTTGACAAAAATTAAATATACGCGTCATTTGAAATGAACACAATAAGCCAATATCGTTAGGTCATTAGGGCCAATTTTAATAACTTGTCTTAGTCCTAACCTGCTGATGTAATTATTTTTAAATACTCGTCACTAAACGCTTTTTTTCATTGCCTACATAGCATTTTAAAGTTAGTCTTTGCTGTTCCCACTGGCCGCAGGATAAATTGTGAAAACTTTATCTGACAATGTTAAAGGTATGCTCCTGATGAGCCTAAGCATGGCGGGCTTTACGCTTGCTGATGCTAATCTAAAAATGGCTTCTGAGTATGTTTCGACGGGCGTAATTACTTTGGCTTTGGGCCTTGGCGGCACAATTCTATTTTGGATTATGTTAGCCCGCAAAGGTGAACCCTTATTTAGCAGTGCTATATTTGAACCTCCCGTTATGCTTAGATCTGTTGGCGAAACAGTGGCCACAGTATTTATGGTCATGGCACTTACCTACTCTTCTTTTATTGCCGTCACTGTTATTGTGCAAACCTTGCCACTGTTGCTCACTTTATTTTCCCTTGTATTTCTGGGTGAAAAAGTAGGCATACAGCGTCTAAGCGCTGTCCTGCTAGGTTTTTGTGGCATGTTGATTATTATGCGGCCAGGTACCGATGGCTTCGATATATTCTCACTGTTCGCCGTACTAGCCGTGATGGGGATGGCGATGCGTGATATTGGTTCACGCTTAGCCGCTAAACATCATTCATCTGTGCGTTTAGCAGTATTTGGCACTATGGCACAAACCCTTGCTGGCTTAGTGTTTATGCTGTTTGAGCCAGCACCAAGCTGGCCCCCAATGATCGCCTGGGTATACCTGCTAGGCATGGTGTCACTGGCTAGCTTTGCTATTATTTTTGTCACCAAAGCCATGCGCACTGGCGAAGTTTCCGCAGTTAGCCCATTCCGTTACACCCGTTTACTATTCGGCATCTTGGCTGGGGTACTTATATTTGGCGACTCACTAGATAGATTTACCATTTTGGGCTCAGTTATTATTTTGTTAGCTGGGCTATATATCTGGCAGCGAGAGCAGCGACTAGGCACGAAAAAATAATTTCTACACATATAAAAAAACCGCCCCAGGAGGCGGTTTTCTAATATCGGTAAATACTATGATTTAACGATAGGTGGTTTCTGATTGACCATGGCCTTTCGGCCGCGCTATACCGCCAATCATATCGCCTAAAGTCACTTTACCAATGGCAGCGCCATCACGGGTAACCGTGGCTTCTGTTACACCAGAATCAGACATCATCGGCAAGGCGTCTTCTAGTATCATCTTGTGATCTAATGTTAGATCACTAGAGCTAGTGCCTTCTTCCATAACCGCTGACACCTGCAATACCCGAGCTCGGTTTATATCCTTGATAAAGTCACGCACATAGTCGTCAGCTGGATTAAGCACAATCTCCTGTGGCGTCCCTTGTTGGATCACTGCCCCATCACGGAGAATAACAATATTGTCACCAATGCGCAGAGCCTCATCCAAATCATGGGTAATAAAGATAATGGTTTTATGCAGCTCTTCTTGCAAATCCAGCAAGATATCTTGCATATCGTTACGGATCAAAGGGTCCAAAGCCGAGAAAGCTTCATCCATCAAGAGGATTTCTGCATCTGTGGCTAAGGCCCGGGCCAAACCAACCCGTTGCTGCATCCCACCTGATAATTGCGCCGGGAAATTAGCTTCAAAACCAGTAAGGCCCACTCGATCGATCCAACGCTGAGCTCGCTCATGCTGCTCTGGCACAGGCAGCTTCTTAACCTTTAAGCCATAGCATACATTGTCTAGTACCGTCCGATGGGGCAACAAAGCAAATTTTTGAAACACCATAGACATTTTACTGCGACGAAAATCTCTTAGCTGCTCATCAGACATAGCCAGAACATTTTCACCATCGATTAAGACTTCACCCGAGGTGGGCTCAATCAAACGGTTTAAATGACGAATCAAGGTTGACTTACCTGATCCAGACAGCCCCATAATCACTTGAATTTTTCGTGCTGGAATATCGATATTAACATTTGATAAACCCAACACATGCTTGTAGTCATTTAACAGGTCTGCCTTGCTACAGCCGTTTTCTACATGCTGCACCATGGCTTTGCCATTACTACCAAAGATTTTATATAGATTTTTTATGGAAACCTTAACTTCAGACACCGTGGCCTCCTTGACGGTGCTTCTGCAACCGCTTGCCATATGCTTGAGATACACGATCGAAAATAATCGCTAGGGCGACGATCGCCAAACCATTCATTAAGCCTAAAGCTAAATATTGATTAGATATAGCTCGTAAAACCGGCACACCCAACCCTTTAACACCAATCATAGAGGCAATAACTACCATGGCTAAGGCCATCATAATAGTTTGGTTTACCCCAGCAAATATATTCGGTAATGCTAATGGAATTTGGACATCAAAAAGTTTTTGTCTAGGGCTAGCACCAAAGGCATCAGCTGCTTCCAAAACCTCTTTATCCACCAGTCGAATACCTAAATTTGTTAAGCGTACAATGGGCGGTAAAGCGTATACACATACGGCTAGCAACCCAGGTACCTTACCAATACCCAATAACATAATAATTGGAATCAAATATACAAAACTCGGTATAGTCTGCATTACATCCAGTATCGGAGTAATCGCCGTCTGCAAACGATCAGAGCGCGCCATTAATATCCCTATGGGAATACCAACACCGATACAGACAATGGTTGCCACAGAAATAATAGCCACCGTAGCCATGGTATTTTCCCACATACCTAGATAGCCAATAAGTAGGAATGAGGCAATTGTCCCCAACACCAGCCATAGACTACGAGAGCCAAGCCATGCTAAGGCTGCAAATATCAAAATCATAAATGGCCATGGAATAGTAAGCATTAACTTTTCCAATCCCACCATAAAATGTAGCAAAGGCTCAAAGAACCCTTCTATACTGTCACCATTAGCACGAGAAAACTCCCGAAACGACTGGTCAATACCTTTTTTAAGATCACGCAGGTCCTGACGTCCCATTTCCGGAAATTCAGATAGAAAATCCATGCTTAACTCCTAATCTGCAATCATATGCCGCAAGGGCTTATGCAACAGGTTTTTAATTAAATGCCTATAACCATGTAGCCATCAAGTATTTATAAAAAAGGCCCAGCAACCAATTGGTGTGGGCCTTATATTTTAATGCCAATCCTAATTATAGAGCAGCTTTGATCTTGGCAGCTGCGTCAGCAGATACCCATGGACCCCAAACATCTTCATGTTGCTCTAGGAAAGCAAAGGCAGCATCTTCACCAGTAGCTTGGTTGTCATCCATATATACCAACATACCGTTCATAGCAGCACCTGGGAAGGTACGCTTGCTGAAGTAATCTGCAGCACCGCCATGAGACTTGATCTCATCTGTTACCACAGTGTTTACAACTGACTCAGTCCAAGAGGAAGGTTGTGGATCAGCACATTCTTGCTCAGGCTTAACAATACAGTTATCCCAGTTGTCAGCACCACCCCACTCAACACCAAAGTCGATAGCTTCTAGACCATAACGACCTGCTAAGGCAGTTGGTGACCAGTAGTAACCCATCCAGTTATCACCACGCTCAACAGCCTTAGCCACGGAGCCGTCTAGACCAGCAGCAGAACCTGGATCAACCAGTTTCCAACCTTTGGCTTCCATATCAAATGCGCGGAATAGGTTAGCCGTAGCTAATTGACAACCCCAACCTGCTGGACAACCAACAAGGGCACCTTTAGAAGGATCTTCAGCATCTGGGAACAGTTCTGGATGCTCAAGAATATCCATCACAGTTTTGATATTTGGATTGTTAGCAATGAAATAATCAGGCACGAACCAGCCTTCACCGGCACCAACGATTGGGCCTTCATTCACAACGTGTAAACGGCCTTCAGCTACAGCTGCATTTAGAGGAGTTGCAACAGCGTTAGCCCACAGCTCAGGAGCAACCATTGGTTGACCCTTTTCGTTCATAGATGCAAAAGTAGTCATTGTTGCGCCTGGCACCAATTCCACTTCACAACCATAACCTTCTTCTAAAATGATTTTATCGACATTAGCCATCAACTCGGCAGAGGCCCAGTTCATTTCCGCAATGGTAATTTCACCACAGCTAGCGATGGCACCTTGAGACAGAGCGAATGCACCTGCAACGGCAACACCTTTTACATACTTATTCATACATACTCCTAATTATTGTTTTTATCCAGCCCCAAAAAGAGACGCAAAGAGTATCTACTACATAAGCTATTTACCAACCTATTGGTTATCAACAGGTATAAAGGTCGCAAGCCAAATTTGCTTACTAACTAAGTTCTAATGCCTACACTCTATTGCGTATTTCAAAGGGTCTCATATAGATAAAATAAATCAATTATTGATTACGACATAGTATTTAACTAAATACGACATTCATCGAATAAAGTGTCATAAAGCCTACGCCTTCGGACAAGGAGACCGGTTATTGAATAACCCTTTGTCCTTCTTCTAGCATAACAATTGCTTTCATAAAAAACAAAGGAATACGTAAAATACTCAAATAAATAGAAAAACTATTTTTATCAGACAGATAGTAATACTTTTTAACCCACTGAGATCATTAATTAAACCGCAAAGCATTAAGAGTTTAATGCATATACATTGTAAAAAATCAGATCCACCTGATATGTATTAAATTCGCAGATCAGCAGATTAGGGGGTTTGTTGCTAATTATGTATGCCGACTAGGCAAAAAATAACGTGAAGTTGAAGGGCGTTTAATTGAAGCTGAGTACTAGTCCAGAGTATCTGTATTTTAGCCATCATCTTCAAGGGCAAGTTAACCGGCTAGCCGCAAAAGAATATCCTAATGGTGTATATCTTCTAATGGCTAACCGCTTAATTTATAGTGACCAAATAACAGTGGCACTTAAGCCGCTGCTATTTGGCTTCAAGGACAACCATATTATCAATAACCTGAGTTTTATATACGGGAATGGATACAGTTTCATCCTCAAGACACTGACCTGTCTGCAGATTAAAATGCTGCTTATACATCGGCGAAGCAACGGTAACTTGATCATCTAATTGCGCCATCAAACCCCGCGATAATACATTTGCGTCACTAAATGGGTCATAATTACCAATGGCATAAATTTGGTCACTTTCCGCCTCGCGAAATACCGCCACTTGTTGCTCATTGATTTTCGCACACACACCGCTATTGGGGACAATATCGTCTAATGCACATACTTTGATCCAAGTCATCATATTCTCCTTTAGCCTGCTTTGGCGATTAAATGAGCTCTTTCATCAACCGTCGCCGGACGCGGCTGACCCCGTTCCGAAACATAAACAAGATTTTCGTCACTATCAGGGGAGTTAATAAAGTGAGAGAAACGCTTCAGCTTTTCTGGATCTTCGATAGTGGTTGCCCACTCACACTGATAATTTTCGATATTAAGCAGCATTTCTTTCTCGAGCTCATTAACAATACCCAAACTGTCATCGATAATAACTTCGCGTAAATAATCCAAACCACCTTCCATATTTTCCATCCATACGGAGGTTCTTTGCAGTCGATCAGCGGTACGTATATAGAACATCATTAATCTATCAATATATTGAATTAATGTTTCCCGATCTAAATCTGTCGCGAACAGATCACCATGCCTTGGCTTCATGCCGCCATTACCACAGACATATAAGTTCCAACCATTTTCTGTGGCTATAACACCAAAGTCTTTGGACTGGGCTTCAGCACATTCGCGCGTACAACCAGATACCGCAAACTTTATTTTGTGCGGGGCACGGACACCTTTATAACGATTCTCAATATCGATCGCCAAACCAACAGAGTCATCTACGCCATAACGACACCAGGTACTACCCACACATGATTTTACCGTCCGCACTGACTTGCCATAGGCCTGGCCTGTTTCAAATCCAGCCGCAACCAAACGCCGCCAAATATCTGGCAACTGATGTAGTCGCGCACCAAACAGGTCAACCCTTTGGCCACCTGTAATTTTGGTATAGAGATTAAAATCACGGGCTACTTCACCCAGTATAATAAGTTTTTCCGGGGTAATTTCACCACCGGCAACCCGAGGCACAACAGAATAAGTACCATCTTTTTGAATATTGCCTAAATAGGCATCGTTGGTATCTTGGAGACCGACATGCTGGTCTTTTAGCACATACTCATTCCAGCAACTAGCTAAAATCGAACCAATGGCTGGCTTACAAATCTCACAGCCTTGGCCTTGGCCATACTTTTCTAACATTTCGCTAAAGGTTTTAATGCCTTCGACCCGAATCAAATGATAAATCTCTTGGCGGGTATAAGGGAAATGTTCACAAATATCACGATTTACCTCAACGCCAAGGGCCTCCAGTTCATGATTCACCACACTGGTCATTAAGGGCACACAACCACCACAACCAGTACCGGCTTTGGTATCGCTTTTTACGTCACCAACAGAACAGCAACCAGACTTCACTGAGGCGCTGATATCCCCTTTACTGACATCATGACAGGAACAAATTTGCGCCGTTTCTGGTAACGCATCAACACCTAGACCACCGACATCTTCACCCATACTCGGCAGAATTAATGATTCGGGACTAGCAGGTAAAGCAATACTATTTAAACAATATTGCAGCAAGGTACCGTATTCTTCGGCATCACCAACTAAAACTGCACCTATTACATGTTTACCATCAGGACTGACGACTAGTTTTTTATAAACACCATTGGGGTCATTTTTGTAGGTATAACATTGCGCACCGGGAGTAGCCGCATGGGCATCGCCAATGGACGCAACATCAACCCCCATAAGCTTTAACTTGGTACTCATATCAGCACCTGAGAAAGGCACTTCATTACCAACAAGGTGGGCGACAGCGGTTTTCGCCATAGCATAACCTGGCGCTACCAAGCCAAATATACGTTCTTGCCACAGGGCACATTCACCAATGGCGTAAACATCTTTATCTGAGGTTTGGCAATGATCATTGATCATTATTCCACCACGAGGGCCGACATCCAGCTCACTGTCACGAGCTAAGGCGTCTTGGGGACGAATACCAGCAGAAAACAAGACTAAATCTGTTTCTAATTCTGTACCATCGGCAAATTCCAACTTGTGAATGGATGCTTCACCATCAGTAATACAATTTGTGGCTTTAGATAGGTGAACACTTACCCCAAGCTCTTCAATTTTCTTTTTCAGCAGGGCGCCGCCATCATCATCAACTTGCACTGCCATTAAACGTGGGGCAAATTCCACCACATGAGTTTCTAAGCCTAAATCTTTTAAGGCTTTGGCTGCTTCTAGACCCAATAATCCACCACCAATAACAACGCCTTTTTTAGCCCCGCTAGTAGCTGCTTGGGTAATATCTTCTAAATCTTCAATGGTGCGGTAAACAAAGCAATTTTGTCGATCATTACCAGTAATAGGTGGTACAAAGGGATAGGAACCGGTGGCTAAAACAAGCTTATCGTAACTAACCGTAAGCCCTTTCGTGGAGGTTACGGTTTTCGCCCCACGATCTATGCTCTCAACACGATCATGCAAATATACTTTTACCCCTGCTGTAGCGTAACTTTGTGGGTCGGCGAGGCTTAAGTCATCGGCATTACGGTTAACAAAATATTCACTTAAATGAACACGATCGTAGGCCAGTCTGGGTTCTTCGCTAAAGGTATGTATTTCAAATTGATCTGTATTTTCGCTGGCCAAAAGTGACTCGATAAATTGATGGCCAACCATTCCATTACCTACGACTACCACCTTCGTTGTGCTTATAGTTGTAGCAAGACTCATCTAGAGAAACCCCTCTCATTTATAAAAACAGCGCCCACAAAAAAAACCGATCACATTGCTGTGATCGGAGGACGTCGTTGTCTTGGATTATGATTCACCTAATATAATGCAAGCCACATGCCAAAAAACATAAAGGCATATAAAACAAACAATTAGGGAAATAAATTTTTTTTAACCAGCCATACACGCACTTTGTTTGCTCACGGGTGGACAGATACACTATCTAGCGCCCGATTTTAGTGCATTATGGCTTATGCTTTTTGAAAGTTTCGATAATTCTTTGTGCCATCACTTGTACTGGCACTTGCTGCTGCATCGCACTTTGTTGTAACTGACGATGAGCAGAAGCTTCATCTAATTTTAGATTTTCTTGCAGAATCGCTTTGGCCTGCTCAGTTAATTTACGTATTTTTAAAGCATCACGGGCAGACTTAAGATCCGCTTCCAAGATATCAATTTTTTTACGTTGATCGTGCAATACCTTATATATTGGATGTGAAGGATTGGATACGGACAGAGTTACGTCGCTATTTATAGCTAGGGATAATTGCTTTTCAATAGTCTTATTATTTTGCAAGGCAGACTTAATGCGCTCATCACAAAGAACTTGTAACTCATGCAATGATGCCTGCTCAATAATATGCAGCTGATCCATATAATCCGTTGCCTTGGTGTACCATTCTTCGGCAATTTGCGGATCAATATCAGCTTTGCTAAACAACTTATTACGCACGTCTCTTAGGCGATTTAAGACTTCATGTTGTGGGCCTTTTATCAGGGCTGAAAATCTTGCTTGTTGATCATCCGTCGCGGTTTGTTGAAAACCCTCAAAGACTTCATCAATTTTCTCAGTGAGTTGTTTTAATCGCTCTTGTAGACGTTCAACAAAATAACCACGGGCAAAACCTATGGCGGTCCAGCCACGTTCTTGTGCGACTAATTCTTTGCCTTGAATAAGATGGAATAGCGCACTTAAGGCACGGGTTAATTTAGGGTCCGATGCTAGATAGGCCACTTCAAATATAACTTGAATTAGCTTTTCAATAATCCAACTTAATTCCTGAGTAGAATCGGCTGGCTGAATGGCGAAGGTTTTTATCCGTTCCCGCAAACCATATATAGCATCAATTGCCCAAAATGCCTCGCCCACAGCATTGAGTAGTGCCGGGCTAATCACATCTTTTTGGGACTGCTCGTAAAGGGATTGGAAAGCCTGGCGAAACTCAGTAATAGCCTTATCTGAAAGCTGCGCTTGATCAAACAAAGTATATTGTTTGGACTTATCTTGGGTAACTAGGTAAATATTGCTAAGGCCACGCTCATGCTGCAAGTTATAAATTAACTCACTAATTAACGCCACCCACTGTAGGCTGAGTTTTAGATTATTCAGGTTGTAGGTTTCCGCATGTTTCGCAGCGATAACAAAATGTCGCGCAGAAATTTGGGAAGAAGCCTGTTGCTTACTCATAAAGCCTTCAATTTGGTAATACAAATAATATCTTGGTAACAAGACGCCATTGGCGTACAAGAATAAAGGTTATCTTTTGAGCTGAATTTTGGCAATGCTTTCGTGATTAGTCACACTAATACACATTATAAAATAGGACAAATAGGGACGATTGTTTATGCTTTAAAGATAATTAGCCAAAAGCGAGGCTCTGGGATGCCTGAGCATTTACTGGGTCGGTGGCTTGGAATAGTTCACTTACTTGTGGACTCATAGTGGTATTACCAAACAGGATGGCACCCACTAGTTGCCCTTCCGCATACCAGAAGCGCCGGTATTCCTGTTGCTCTGCATCAAGATAATAGGCTGTTTCATCGGTAGCCGAGATATCGCCACAAGAATAAAGATCAATACCACTGATTTTAAGTTGCGTGGCGATGGGCTTATCTTGGTAGTTTGCTATTTGGCCTGCCAATCTTGCGGCCAACACCTTACATTGATCCCAAATAGGGGCTACCAGACCATATGTATTGCCCTCAAATTCAATACATTCACCCACAGCATAAATATTGTTATCCGAGGTTTGCATACCTGCATCAACTAAAATGCCTTTATTAGTCGCCATACCCGATACTTTAGCAAGCTCACTATTGGGCGTAATGCCTAAGGCAAATACCACCAAGTCAGCATTGAGCTGGGTATCATTGTCTAAAGTTACTGAGGTCACTCTGCCTGCTGGCGCATGGATATGCTTGATGGTCGAATTGGTTTTTATATCTAAGCCACGTTGCTCTAAGACTTGTCTTAATAAGTTACTGGCACTGGCATCTAACTGTCGGTTTAGCAAGTAGTCTGAACGGTGTAACAAGGTTACTGCCATACCCAATTTTCTTAACCCTTCAGCTGCTTCCAAGCCAAGAAAACCACCACCTACAACGATCGCTTGCTTAGCTTGTAAAGCGGTTTGCTGCATTAACTCAACGTCGCGAGTATTACGAAAGGTCATTACCCCTTCGGCATCCCTATTTTCAAGGCTGGGCTTGACGGGACTTGCGCCCGTTGCGAAAACAAGTTTTTGATATTGGTAACGGGTGCCCTGATCATCTTCAATCCAACATTTATGACGATTAATCTGTAGCACTCGTCGACCCACAATTTGCTTGGTAACAGCAAGTATAGCGTTAGGCAAAGTCAACTCTATTTGCTCAGGTGGAATTTCCTCAGCTAATAAAGGCGACAACATGATGCGATTATAGGCAGGGCGTTGTTCTTCACCAACAACAGCAATCGAACTCGGTATATGGCCATGACTGGCAAGGTCACATAGCAGCCTATGGGCTGCCGGACCATTACCAATCACAATCAGTTCAAAGTGTTTGTGGCTGTCAACTTTAGGCAGAGACTTGTTTAGGCTCATCAGCTTTACTAGCCACTTTGGAGAGATTAGTTTGGGCCGGATTAATCGGCTCTACCTTTTTTTGCTTTTCGTACAGGAAGGAAAGTACTTGCTGACGGTAACTGTTGTATTTCTCATGATCTGCAAGAGCAATACGGTCCCTTGGGCGCTCCAGTTCAATATCCAGTACTTCACCAACTGTAGCTGATGGACCATTGGTCATCATCACTATACGATCGGACAAGAGTACAGCTTCATCCACATCATGGGTGATCATAATAACTGTATTACCCAAAGTGGCCTGAATCTCCATAAGCGAGTCCTGCAGATGGGCTCGGGTCAAGGCATCGAGAGCGCCAAACGGCTCGTCCATAAGTAACACACTGGGCTCCATCGCTAACGCTCGAGCAATACCCACACGCTGTTTCATACCACCAGATATTTCATCGGGGCGTTTATCCAAGGCGTGTGACATATGCACTAAGCTAAGGTTGTGCTCAATCCATTCTTTCATTTCGGCTTTTGATTTCTTGCCTTTAAATACCTGTTTTACAGCCAGTTCAACATTTTGGTAAGTTGTTAACCATGGCAGCAAAGAATGGTTCTGAAACACAACTGCCCTTTCTGGGCCAGGCTCGGTCACCACTTTTGAATCAAGGAGAACACCACCTTTGGTGGCTTGATACAGCCCTGCAACAATATTGAGGACTGTCGACTTACCACAACCAGAGTGGCCAATAAGGGAGATAAATTCACCCTTTTTAATCTTTAAATTGACATTATCGAGTGCCTGAAAAGGCCCATTAGGCGTTGGGAACTCGATTGAGACACCGCTTATTTCTAGGTGAGCTTTGCTATTCATAACTAATTCCTCAACGTGCTACCGATGTTTTATCCCATGACAACCAACGTTGTAGCATTAACATCATGCGATCCAAACAAAATCCAATTAGACCAATGACTACCACGGCAACCATAATGCGACCCAATGAGTTGGAGCTACCATTCTGGAACTCGTCCCACACAAACTTACCAAGCCCAGGGTTTTGCGCGAGCATTTCTGCGGCAATCAATACCATCCAAGCAATACCTAAAGACAAGCGCATACCGGTAAAAATCATGGGAACGGATGAAGGTAAGACAATTTTAAGCACATGGGTCAACCAATTAAGGCGTAGTACTTGTGATACATTCTGTAAATCACTGCTAATGCTTGATACCCCAACGGAAGTATTCAACAGTGTCGGCCATAGACAACAGAGACTGACCGTTATCAAAGAAGTGATAAAGGATTTGGCAAACATGGGATCTTCACTAACGTATACCGCACTTACCACCATAGTGACCAAGGGCAGCCAAGCTAGTGGCGATACCGGTTTGAATATTTGAATAATCGGGTTCAGCGCTGAATTTAACGAGCTACTTAAGCCAATACATATGCCTAATGGCACAGCAATCAGGGTTGCTAGAATAAATCCCGCAAGTACAGTAATTAGACTCGTACCAATTTGGTCAATAAAAGTGGGTCGACCGTTGTATTCACGCCATTTTACCGGAGCATTTGGATCCTTCGCTAAGCGCTTGGCATTTCGCTCTTCTTGTCTTTCATAAAAAGCGGTAGCGCGGGCGCGTTCCTCTAAATGCTCAGAAATAAGATTTTGTGATTGTTGCAATACTTCAACAGGGCCTGGAAATTTTCCTAATGAAGTGTCAACTTGTTTGGCACCAATATTCCAAATAAGCATAAAAATCACCAAACCAATAATAGGTAAGGCAACGATGCGTAAAAAGTTATTAAACTTTTCGTCTAAGTTTTGTAACATGCTTGCACTTTTGTCCGTCTGTAAAGTGAGTTTTGATGTACTCATAGGGCAACCCCTTGCCCCAGCAGAGCTGGGGCAATCATAATTTAGATTTGGTCATCACCTTTTAGGCCAATCTCTAGACTTTCTAGATAGGCATTAGGCTGTGTACCATCGAAAACGATACCGTCAATAAAATCATCCTGTGGTGGACGGAAACCATCTTCAGTACCGAAGTCTGGGAAATCTTTCGCATCCATTATGCCCTCGTCAATCAGTGACTGGGCAGCAACTGCATAGATATCAGGACGGTATACTTTTTTCGCCATCTCCATAAACCATTCGTCGCTCTTAGGCTCTGCAATCTGACCCCAACGACGCATTTGGGATAGATACCAAACCGCATCTGAGTAGTATGGATAGGTAGCGTTATAGCGGAAGAATACGTTAAAGTCTGGAACTTCACGCTTATCCCCTTTCTCATATTCAAAGGTACCCGTCATGGAGTTAGCAATAACGTCATAGTCAGCACCCACGTAATAAGGCTTGGAAAGAATTTCCACCGCTTCTGGGCGGTTAGCGTTATTATTTTCATCCAACCAATGAGCAGCGCGAATCATGGCACGCACAACGGCTAGGTGAGTATTGGGGTATTCTTCAGCCCAAGATTTGGAAACACCAAATACCTTCTCTGGGTTGTTTTTCCAGATTTCATAGTCGGTAATAACCGGTACACCAATACCTTTAAATACAGCCTGCTGGTTCCAAGGTTCACCTACACAATAGCCTGAGATAGTGCCAGCTTCCAAAGTGGCGGGCATTTGTGGCGGTGGGGTAACAGATAGCAAAGTATCGGCATCAATTTGTCCTGAGGTGTCACCTTTATGAGGCGCATAAAAACCAGGGTGAATACCACCTGCTGCTAACCAGTAACGCAATTCATAGTTGTGCGTGGATACTGGGAATACCATGCCCATATTAAAAGGCTTACCTTCATCTTTGTATTGCTCAATTACTGGCTTAAGGGCCGTGGAGCTAATTGGGTGAACTGGCTTTCCATCACTGCCCACGGGAATATGTTTCTTCATTTCTTCCCATACAGAGTTGGATACAGTAATACCATTACCATTTAAGTCCATACTAAAGGCGGTGATAATATCTGCCTGAGTACCGTAACCAATGGTCGCGCCCAATGGCTGACCAGCGAGCATATGAGCACCGTCCAACTGACCATCAATTACGCGATCCAGAAGTACTTTCCAGTTGGCTTGGGCTTCCAGCTCAACAAATAAGCCTTCATCTTCAAAAAACCCTTTTTCGTAGGCAACGGCTAAAGGTGCCATATCTGTCAGTTTGATAAAGCCAAACTTAAGATCTTCTTTTTCCGGATAACCGATTTCAGCAAAAGCCGAAGTGGCCAGTGATAAGCATGCGACCAATGAAAATGTCTCTAGTCGCTTGCCAAATTTGTGTAGCTTCATGTTTAGCTCCTTAATAAAAAAAATAGGCGCCGCACATAAGGAAAGTGAAGAATGCTTCCCTTATTGTGTAGCGCCTTTGCTTTTAGTTGGTGAGAGTGTCACCTAAATGTACTGTCACATGTATTGCAAATAAGATGCCATGTTTTAAATTTATATATAAATCAATCAGTTAATTATTTTAAGCTATTTTCTCTAGCCTCTTTACTCAGCCATGAGTATCTATAGGCTCCCAATTTTGGAACATCCGTGCCCACAAATGGTGCAGTAATTGGGCGCCTATTAATTTAAATAACCTATTTAGCCTTGTTTTAGTAGAAAACTGCAGTTGGTGTAAATCTTGCTTACAATTAAATAACAATTTTTGGCAATGAAGCCTGTTTTACTCTCAAGATTTGGGGGTGGGACAGGTTTTTTTATTTTGAGTAATATAATGACCATTAAGTCGACATGTCCTTATTGTGGTGTTGGTTGCGGCATCACTATAGAACAGCAAACGAATCACATTAGTATTATTGGTGATAACAAGCATCCAGCAAACTATGGCAAGTTATGTGTTAAAGGAAGTAACTTGGCCGACACCTTAGGTAAACACGATCGTTTAACTGAGCCCAGCATCGACGGCCAAGGGACTTCCTGGGATGTCGCTATTGCCAAAATAAGCTCAGCCATTAGTCAGTCTGTAGCTAAATATGGTCCAGACTCCGTGGCTATGTACCTATCAGGGCAGTTGTTAACGGAAGACTATTACGTCGCCAATAAATTTATGAAGGGCTATATAGGCACAGCCAATGTAGATACCAATTCTCGACTTTGTATGGCCTCCAGTGTGGTTGGCCATAAACGAGCCTTTGGCGAAGACCTCGTACCGGGTAATTATACGGATTTTGATGCCGCTGAATTGATTGTCTTTGTTGGCTCAAATGCAGCCTGGAACCATCCCATTATTTATCAGCGTATTTGCCAAGCCAAAAATCGCAATCCTGACCTTAAAGTAGTGGTCATTGACCCTAAACAAACCGCCACCGCAGATATCGCTGACCTGCACCTTGCCATTAGGCCAGGTAGTGATAGCCTGCTATTTAATGCTTTATTAGCCTATATTGCCGATTCGACTAGCTTTAACCAAGCCTATGTAGATCAGTTTACTAATGGCTTTGAGCAAGCATTAACAACTGCTCAAGAAGATATTTTTGATCAAGCAGACTTGTTAACTAAATTAGATATATCCGCTACTGACTTACAGGATTTTCTTGAACTATTTGCTCGTTACGACAAAACGATTACCCTTTACTCACAAGGCATAAATCAATCCTCCAGTGGTTCAGACAAGGTCAATGCCATTCTTAATTGTCATCTAGCTACTGGGCGCATTGGCAAACCCGGAATGGGACCCCTTTCACTAACTGGTCAGCCTAATGCCATGGGTGGTCGAGAAGTCGGTGGTCTAGCCAATCAGTTAGCTGCCCATGAGGACTTTAGTGATCCCGTCGGCATACAACGTATTGAAGAGTTTTGGCAAGCGCCTAATATAGCCAAGACTGAGGGCGCCAAGGCAGTGGATCTTTTTCATGCCCTAGAAACAGGCGCTATCAAAATAGTCTGGATTATGGGCACTAATCCAGTGGTCAGCATGCCCAACGCCAATCAGATTAAACGTGCTTTAGCCAAGGCTGACCTTGTCATTGTCTCCGAGTCCATGGCAGCAACAGACACCTTGGATTATGCCGATATTGTTTTACCTGCTAGCACATGGAGTGAAAAGCAAGGCACAGTTACCAATTCTGATCGCCTTATTAGCCGCCAACGTGGCTTTATTCCCCCCCCAGGCCAAGCCAAGCATGATTGGTGGGCTATAGTTGAAGTGGCTCGTCATATGGGTTTTGCCGAGGCCTTTGACTTTACTAGCCCAGCAGATATTTTCCGCGAGCATGCGGCACTGAGTGGTTTTAAAAACAATGGCCGGCGGCTATTTGATATAAGCGCCTTAGCCACATTAACGGATGCGCAATATGAAGCTTTAACACCACTCAGATGGCCAGTCACCAGTGCCCATCCAAATGGTTGTGACCACATCCTGAATAATGGCATTTTCCCCACACCTGATAGCCGCGCGCGTTTTCTTTCCATAAGCCATCGCCAACCAGAGCAACCGCCCAATAAGGCCATGCCCTTTATTCTGAACACCGGGCGAATTCGCGACCAATGGCACACCATGACACGTACGGGGCGTGCGGCTAAATTAATGCAACATCGTCGGGAACCCTTTGTGGATATCAATCCAACTGATGCTAAGAAATTATCCATTAAAGAGGGCCAGTTACTCTGCTTACAACATCAATCACAAGGCACTATTGTTGTGCGGGCACATTTAGACAAGGGGCAACGCCAAGGAGAACTCTTTGTACCCATGCACTGGACCGATAGATTTGCCAGTAACGCTCGTATTAATCAATTAATCGAACCCAAAACCGACCCTTTTTCTGGCCAACCTGAATCAAAACAAGGTCGTGTTGCGATCCAGCCATTTAGAGCCAAAGTCTATGGTACCTTGGTTACAGACAAACCCCTTACTGACGATCAATTAGCTCACTTCACCTATTGGTCTAAAGCCCCCTTGCCCCAGCACTTTATTTACTATTTTGCTAGTGAGTCTAGGGCTGATGAGTTACATCAATGGAGTGAAGAAATACTTGGTCATCCTACTATAGCCGCTGGGGACGGGCTATCAGGTGATCAACGCTATGCTTGGATCAAAGATAAGCAATTACAAAGCTTAATGGTGGTGGCTAAAGAAGATGCGTTACCGGATATGGCTTGGATAGAAGAAATCTTGTTAGCGCCCATAAACAGTGAGAACAGATCCAATATTCTGGCCCTAAAACCGGCTACTGGGGTTGATGCTGGCCCAGTTATTTGTAGCTGTTTTCAAGTGCGTAAAGCCCAAATCAATAGTGCCATTGAAAATGGCTGTAAGAGTCTTGAAGCACTGCAAGCAAAACTAAAATGTGGGACCAATTGTGGCTCTTGTTTGCCTGAAGTGAAGGGGCTGTTTAACCCATAAAAAATTTAATGTGTTTGATATTTCCTGGTTTGGGTAGTCATTCAATGTCGTCGCCGGTGTGCGTGATGATATCTCTGTGCAGGATGTATTTAAAGGTGTGACACCTTTCTTTATTGCTGATGCAGTCACTATTGCCTTGTTAGTGGCATTCCCCAGTATTGTTTTATGGCTACCGAGTATTGCTTCCTGATAACAAAGGAACAGCTACTCGGTAGGGCAATGCAACAAACTAGAAAGTAGTTAAGTCTGGGCGCAAAAATTACCAATAGCGCCAACTAAACTGAGGGCGTTGTTGCAAACAAACAAGCTATAAAGAAATGAAATAAATGGCTGAAAAAGCCCAAAAACATAGTTAAAACAAGAGAAGAAATGGCGCGCCCGAGAGGATTCGAACCTCTGACCGCCTGGTTCGTAGTTAGCTAGTCAATTCTACGAACCTAGTAATATCAACACTTTCAGAACAGGGCGTTCGTTGCATTTGTCCTCACTGAGCATAACTAAGCACAACTGACTCCGGCAAAAGTTCGGCAACTGAATTAGCACAATAACCAAACCACTTTAACGGAAAGTGTTTACATGAAAGTTGAAAATGATTGTTTAGCAAAATCAGTTAACGGGTGTGATTTCCGGGTCGCCTCATTCATTTGAACTATTACCGTATCCGCCGTAGCGACCAAATTGCCATTTTGAAACAGACCTTGGGTTAAGGTTACGGAACTGTTGCCAATACGTACCACACGGGTACCTATCTCAACGGTACCGGGCCAGTTAATTTCGCCTAATAGATTAAGGTTGGAATTGGCAATAACAAAGCTGGCATTGTCATCCAATACCCCCATAGCTGGGTCGGACATGAATTCTACTCTGCCCGTTTCCATGTAAGTGGAAAACATGGCGTTGTTAACATGGCCTTGGCGGTCCGTGTCGACGTAACGAATTTTATCGTAGGTTCGCAGGGGAAAATCTTCGTAGCGTAATTCAGCATCCTTATCCAAGGCCATTGGTAGCTCCTATTATGTTCTGGGCACATCCGTCATACGCTGCAGTATATCCAGACCTTGCTGATTCCAAAAGTGTAAAAAGTCGATAAAGATCCAGTTCTCAGCCAATTTATCGCCCTGACGACGATAGATATCAATCACGCGCATGTCACCCGGCTTACCCGTAGCCGGCATGCCCATAAAACCACCGGTAGGTTCTAGGGTAAGATTAGGCCAACCAAAGAAACCACCGAATTCGCCTTCGGCCATGCGGCAGATATGACCATTAAAGATACGATCTTTAAATCCTGCACGAAATGGTCCTGAATGCTGTTTAGCATAACGTTCAATGGTGTAGGTAGCGCCAATGCCCGTAGGGCCCCACCAAATCATATCTTCACACCAACTCCGACGCAGTTCATCAACCAAAGACATATCGTTTTGCCAGTTACCGATATCATTTACCATAAAATCAATCGCAGCAATGGTTTTATCACCCTCTGCTGGGTCTGACTCGTCATATATTAACCCATTATGAGTCATGGGCCCTGGTTGCACCAACTGAGCACCAGTCATAGGCGGAAAAGGGTTAAGCCCTGCCTGCATCATGACATGAGGGATATCAAAAAACATGGCTGATTCAACAATTTTGTTGTTTGCAACCTTATGAAATTCACAATAACGTAAAAAGGTCATTTTGCCAGTCGCAGGAATACCTAACCATGGCTCGTCTAACAAGCCCATCAAATGGCCCATAGAAACAACCCAGACACCACCATCACTATCTGGCAAACGGTTTTTACCAGCCATAAAGATATCTTCACGTCTTTGCATGTGCTTAAAAGACTGCCGCAAGGGCTGCCAGAATAAAGCGACTACTTGGCTATAATCTTTTTGCTCATTAAATGGATGATAGCCCCGCCATAAATAATCATCGGCAATATAGGTAGCAGTGCTATCAGCTATATTGTCTACCAAAGAAGTATCTAACTGTTGATAATAATCTCTAACTAATTGCTTTTCTGAGTGAAACATTCAAAAACCTCTATGTGCGACTTTTTTCAAACAACGTCCAAGCAGATTCAAATTTTTCGAAATCAAAATCGTCTTGTTCGGCGGGCTCCAACACTAACTTCTCTGTATCCAGCAGTTTTTTAATGGACACTTCCAAGACAGGAATCACGTCTTTCGGAATCACCACAGCACCATGACCATCAGCATGAATTAGATCGCCCTCTTTTACTTGCATACCAAAAATATTCACTGGCTCACCAATAGTACGCACATGCACAAAAGCATGACTAGGGCCTATAGAGCCAGCAATGACAGGAAAACCATCAGGTAAATCACCCAAATCTCGCATGACACCATTGGTAAGGGCACCACCTAAACCAAAGCCTTTGTGGACCGTGGTATTGATTGCTCCCCAGTAAGCGCCTACGGCATTAGGGAAATCAACATCTTCAACTACGGCAATGCCGGGACGAGGGCCTTCCGACATATACTTGTAATAGGCCATACGACGGGCTTTAATCACTTCAGAGGTTTCCGTTGGTGGATCAATAGCCGCGATCTGAGACACACGAGCATAACCTACCACAGAGCCCTCTTCTGGTGCAGAACTAAGCATGGTGCCACGAGTAAACTGGTTAAAACCTCGCTTACCTTGTGCCACTTCAATTGCATTACATACGGTGGGGGTGTCTACTTGTTGCAGTAGCGCCAATAAACTGTCACTCATCATAGTTCTAACCAGTTGCTTGCAACCAAGCTACAAGGGCTTGGTTAGTTAGTTGAGGTTGCTCCAAACAGGGTATGTGACCCGCATCTGGAATAATGGTGTAGTTGGCATGAGGCATCAATTGAGCCATAAGATCATGCCGATCTTTAGGGCATAGCAGATCTTCCTCACCCATCAGAATGAGGGTTGGCACGATCACTTCAGCCAAGGTATTTTGCTGGTCAGGACGGGTGGCAAGGGCCTGGGACTGAGCAACAAATACGTCAGCACCTAAATCTAAAGCCATTGCAGTTGCATCTTCCGTAAGTTGGGAGGTATCTGTATTACTAGCAAAATAACGTGCAATCATTTGCTCGCGCATAATTTGCTCTAGGCCACCAGAAGCAGCGGCCTCCATTTGCGGTTGACGAGCCGCTTGCACCTCAGGTATTTCGGCCCGTGGATTAGTATCCAGCAAGGCTAATCGAGTCACTCTTTCAGGTGCAATACGCATTACTTCCATGGCCACAATGCCACCCATAGACAAACCAGCAAGAGCAAACTTAGCGGGAGCTTGCTGTAATACAGTCTCAGCCATTGCCCTCATGGTATTCGCTAGACCAAAATCTACCACTATCACCTCTCGGCTGATGGAAAAGTAGTCGATTTGTGGCTGGTACAAACGTCGATCACACATCATACCAGGCAATAAAACTAAAGTTTCTGACATCAGAACAACTCGCTTTGTTAGCTAATAGAACCTTGCTCAGCAGTCCAGGTTAGACCTGCAGGGTCGTCAGTTTTACTAATACGATACAGACTCGATTCACCCGTTACGCAAGCTTCGATAGAGTGCGCTAGACCTGGTGGCACCCAACAGGTATCACCGGGGTTCAGGATTTCTTCGTGGCCTTCCCACTTCAATTTCCAGTAACCCCGCATAGGCATTAGTACTTCATGTTGTGGGTTCACATAGCTATCAGCAGAAATCGAATGACGACTGAGCAACTCCACATTAAAGCCGGTCTTGTCTTTGATCATACCCGTTTCACTAATTACATTACATGGTGCATCTTTGGATAGTGCCATCATGTCCCAGTAACGTTTAACATAGTTAGGAATAACAATGGATGCCGACACTTCTGGAATCTCTGCCACCTGCTCACGTGTGAGCTTCGGCATTGGCTTTTCACCCTCTGGAAGTTGCTCACCTTTCTTAGTGTCATACAGAGCGCCTGATTCAGCCAACACGAGACCGTGGGCTGCTGCCGCTTCCAACACATGTGGAGCCCAAATCACACCACCACCGGAATCATCACCGCCCAGCACGGACATGATCATGCCATAGTCGCTACCAACGTTTTCAAAGCCACGGAACACGCGAGTCGGAATATTAAAAATATCCCCTTCTTCCATGATTACCTCACCCGCAGTGCCATGCTCTCCCCAGAAGAAACGCCACTTACCTTTAAGTACGAAAAACACCTCCGCCGTATTATGGTAATGTAAGGAGTTAAAACATTTTGGCGGCTGACCTGCAGCGCCAATATTAAAACCAGGCGTGGCTTTTATATGTACGTGCTGATCATGGCTTTCAGCTACGCCGGCACCAATAATGGTAAAGTTTTCTTTTTGATCCGAACCCGGTGTGTGAGCATCAATGAATGCACTGCGACAAGGCTGCAGTTCACCGTAACGTACGATTTGTGGTTGTTCCATTTGTATGACTCGAAGTTTGAATAATGGGCTCTCAGTGTTATTCTTTTCGTTAGGGTTTTAACCCGACTCTTTAAGTTGGACTGAAGCCCAGCCTGCTTTACTAGCCTGTTTGTAGAGCAATCTGTTTCCACACAGAGGTCTCATCAAACAAGACATATTCCTTTCGTAAACCCCATGGACCAAATTCGGCATGAGCGGCGCACATTATGAATACCTCTTTGCCCGTGGGTTGCCCAAACATACCCCAGCCGTCGTGCTTGCCATGTAAACTAAAACGAATTGCCGCGCGAGGTGGCATCATTGGGTCATCCCGACCAATCTGATGGTCGATTGTGAATTTGGCATTAGGAAAACTCGCACGCAGCCCCATCCAGAAGCGATCAATGGCAGGATAGGAAATATCCTCTAAACCACCTGGGTAAGCCACATTACAAGCACGATCATATTCACGCTCAACGGTAGCCATGTCGGCATTCATCATGCTGCTGATAATGTCAGCGTACTTCTGTCCCCACTCGTTATCATTACCTTTACCTTTATAGGGACCTTCAATATCGATCTCGGGTGTAAATGGTTTTACACAGTTCTCTGGGCCACCTTCGCGTGCAATCAGATCAATCGCGTATTGTTTAGAATCCCAGCCCATCTGTTTAACGATGGCACCCTGATCACGAATCAACCATTCATCAGTAATGGCGTTGTTGATGGCATAACAGTCGGCAATAATTCGGTATCTCAGCTGTTTACCTGTGGCCTTACCGTAAACACCATCACCTAGGTGGGTAGCAGTAGAATGTATTCGGTGGGAGGACAGCATGCCTACGTCTTCATTGCCGCTCCAAATAACGTCTTCACCCAACAAAGTTCGATCGGGAAATTCAGCCAAGGTTGCCATGGTGGCCCCAATCACCCCTTGATTACCAACCACAATAGATGGCGGCGAGCGAACTACAATGTCTTTACCATAATACTCATTTAAGGTATCAATACCGCGGTCTTCCCAAATCTCTTTGGTAATACCGATAATGTAATCGGGAAAGTCTTTAAATTTAGGGCTAAAACCTTTCATCATGTTTTTATCCTTGTGGCTCTTTGGTACTGTTACGCAGGATTAAAGGGCCATCTACTTCAATATGAATGGGCTGTGCTGATGCACTATTTGCATCAAACAGCAATCTTATCGCTTCAGCGACCATACGTTTGGCTGGTTGACGTACTGTAGTTAAATTAAATATAGGCCAACTAGCCAAAGGTACATCGTCAAACCCCACCATGGCGACATCGTCTGGTACACGAAAGCCTAGCTCTTTCTCGATCACACCCATTGCCGCAAAGGCCATATGATCGTTGGCAAAAAACACCGCGTCGGGATGGGTTTCATTGGCAAACATGTTGCGTGTGGCCAATAGAGTTTCTTCGTAATTGTAGTTACCCACTTGACGATCAAATAATTCAATACCAGCTTTTTTTAGGGTATCAACAAAACCCTTTTCACGATCTCGCTGTGTTGAAGTTTCCTCCCACCCAGCTACATAGGCGATACGTTTATGGCCAGCGGCTATAAACAATTCTGCTACCTTGCAGCCACCTTGGTAGTTATTAGCAGTAACCGCATGAAAATTGTCTTTTTCCAAATAGCGGTTAAACAATACCACTGGAATACCAGCTGCTTTACAGCGATCAGCCAAGGCCGATGACATACTCACAGATGCCAATACGACACCGTCAACCTGATAATCTAGAATTTCAGCCATTACCTCGTCCATGTCATCATTGTCGGAGGCCATAAACATTAGCGGGTGGTAGCCGCTTTTGCGTAATTCTGCCGATAAAATCTCTAAAATCTCGGGATAAAACTGATTATTTAGATAAGATACAACCACACCAATAATGCGACTATTACCTGTAATTAAAGAGCGCGCCAAAATATTAGGTCGATAACCTAATTCATCAGCCGCTAGACGCACCTTATCAGCCATTTTTTTTGACACCGATGCGCCGGGGGTGAAAACCCTAGACACTGCAGATTGGCTTACTCCAGCGAGCTTAGCAACATCTTGAGAAGTAACTATAGCCATCTTAATCTGCCGTCCATCCGCCATCAACGATCAAACTTGTACCCGTTACCATACTGGAAGCATCAGTAGCTAAATACTGCACCGCTGCCATAATATCTTGTACCTCAGCAATCCGACCTAGTTTAATCTTTGATTCCACCCAAGCCTTACGTTCCAGATTGCTAAATGTTTGTTTAGCTAATTCTGTATTAACGAAAGTTGGGCATACCGTATTCACACGAATCTGATGTTCACCCCACTCAATGGCCATGGCCCTAGTGAAGCCTTCGACCGCAAACTTACTTGCACAATAAACAGCACGATCAATGCCACCAACATGAGCCATTTGTGAGCTGATATTGATTAGAGAACCCGATTTTCCGGCTGCAATTAACCCCTTGGCGACTTCGCGAGTTAGGAAATAGGCACCACGTAAATTAATGCCCATCACCTGATCATAATCAGAGGTTGATGTTTCCAAGGCTGGGCTATGTTTAGCCATACCAGCACTGTTCACCAAGACATCAAAAACTCCAACTGCAGCAACCGCTTGGGCCGTCTGCTCAACATCACTAACATCTAGTTCAATGGCCTGTGCCTGAAGCCCTTCTGCTTGCAAGCTGTTTACCAAATCCTCTAAGCGATCTAGGCGTCGAGCTGCCACAGTAATGTCTGCACCAGCGCGTGCCAACGCCACGGCGCAAGCTAAACCAATACCCGATGACGCACCAGTAACGAGCGCACGCTTTCCGGCTAAAGAAAAACTAGGGGATTCTGGTAACTGCATTAATAATCTCCAATAGGGAATGGGATAGAACCTTGAACCCTCACTTTATTAAATTCACGCATGCGTGACAATACATCAACACCTAATTGGCGATACGCATCAAGGATGTCCACCATTACCCAGTTCTCGCGAATTTTGCCGTTCTCTATACGCCAAAAATCCAAACTGCACAGGGTAATTTTTTGGCCACTAGGTGCGATACCCATCCAACCATCATGGGTAATGGTTTGAATCATATTAGGCCAGCCAGTAACAGCGGCATAATTACCTTCGCCAAAGAACTGATAGGTTATTTCGTTCATATATTGGCCGCGATCTGGCATGGCATTGATAAAAGGAATTTGATGCCAATTACGAAAGCCATCAATACCTCTACCGGTACCGATGCCAGCAGGGCCATACCAATTCATTCGATCGTGCCAATACTTATCCATTGCCATCACTTCAGGGCCACCTTGTGTTGGATGGCGCTTCATATGGGTCAGCATATCAATGATATGCTGACGACTACGTAGCGGCTGAGCAGCATCCTGGTTAGAGATAGATAGTCCATCTTGCGTGGCAGGGCCAGGTATATAGAACTCCAATCCCAGTGAAGGCGCCATAGGCCAGGCCTTAGCTTGCATCATAACTTCGGGAATATCCCATAAGGTTTGAATTTCAGTTACCTTTCCATCCACGAAATTATAGAACTCGTGAAAACGCATATGCGTTAAATGCCCCGTTGGCAAAATATCCAACCATGGCGCCACAAAGGTGCCAACATAATGGCCGGCGCAGCCAACCCAAATACTACCATGCTCACTTTCACCAGCCATCAGAATCCAATCACGACGTTCCAAATCTGGCATGGCTGCCAACAAAGGCCCGTAACATTCGTCATAGAGTTCATCAGCTCCCTGCATATCGCCTAATGGGTAAGGCATATGGATGATGCATTGATCACTAAACAATTCACGCATAGCTCTACGTACATCAACTTCATTAAAGCTGTACATGGTAGCTGTCATTTGCCGGATTAACTGTTTAATTTCACTAAAATCATACATCATAAAAATACTTCTACGACCAAAGTGACAGCCTAAACACTGCCAATAGGATATAGTAATTGGCCTTGCACTCGCGCTTTGTTAAATTCACGCATCCTCGCCATTACATCTACACCTACTTGTTGGTATATATCCAATACATCAAACATGACCCAATTTTCACGGATCTTATCATTTTCCATGCGCCAGAAATCTAAACTAGCCATCGTTATCGGCTGATCAGCCGGAGTAATACCCAACCAACCATCATGTTTGATAGTCTGTTTCATATTTGGCCAGCCCGTAACAGCTGCATAATTACCATCGCCAAAGAAATTAAAAACCAATTCATCATCTGCCTGGCCTCGATCCGGCATAGCCGCCAAAAACGGGATCTGGTGCCAATTCCGAAAGCCTCCAATACCACGACAAGTTCCTACACAGGCAGGCCCATACCAATTCATACGTTTGTGCCAGAACTTTTCTAGTTCCATCACTTCTGGACCGCCCTGGCTTGGGTGCTTAACTAGGGCCGCCAGCATATCTAGTACGATTTGTTTGCTCTGTTGCGCTAACTGTTCGTTAGTTTCAATGTTTAATCCATCTTGAGTTGCTGGTGCAGGTATGCACATATTACGCCCTAGCGCCGGCACCATTGGCCAAGCGCCAGACTGCATCATGACTTCCGGTATATCCCATATGGACTGCACTTCAACTATCTTACCCGTTTCAATGCGATAGAACTCATGGTAACGCATATAAGTTAGATGCCCCGAAGGCGGAATATCTAGCCAAGGCGCCACAAAGGTACCCACGTAATTACCAGCACATCCTACCCACTCAGCACCATGATCGCAGATACCTTGCATTACAATGAATTCGCGCCGTTCAAGATCCGGCATTGCCTTTAACAAGCCCGTATAAACTTCCTCATAAAGTGCCTGTGGTCCCTGCAACTGTCCCCATGGCTGACACATGTTTATGACAGCATCGGCAGCAAAAAATGTTTGCATTTGCCCATTTACTTCAGCAACAGAAAAGCCAGACATGGCGTCAAAAAGAGGCTGCAAACGCAGCTTGTTATTCATACTATTTCTCAACTATCGTCCCTAGTTAAGTCTTATTCGGCTCCTGTGCCGTAGGGCACGTCTTTATTGCCAAAGCGACGCACACGAATATTGCACTGTTCAGCATGGCCAACAAAACCCTCCAACATACACAATCGAGAGCCAAATTCGCCTATCTTCACGGCTGCCTCGTCGGTAGTGATTTTTTGATAGCTATGGGTTTTCAGATACTTACCAACCCACAAGCCACCCGTATAACGACCCGCTTTTTTAGTTGGCAATGTATGATTTGTACCGATGACTTTATCACCATTGGAGACATTAGTACGTTCACCCAAGAACAAACCACCGTAGCAGGTCATATTATCGAGGAACCACTCATCACGATCCGTCATCACCTGAACGTGTTCATAGGCTTTGTCTTCTGATACAGCCAACATTTCTTCGTAATTATCACAGAGGATTATTTCACCATAGTCACGCCAACTTACTGCCGCCGTATCAGCGGTTGGTAAAATTTGTAAAATACGTTCAATCTCAGCCATTGTATCTTCTGCTAGTTTACGTGAATTGGTCACCAAACAAGCTGGGGAGTTATAGCCATGCTCGGCTTGGCCAAGCAAATCAGTAGCACACAGTTCGCCATCAACTGTGTTATCAGCGATAACCATAGTTTCCGTTGGCCCAGCAAACAAGTCGATACCAACGCGTCCATAAAGCTGACGCTTGGCTTCTGCCACAAATGCATTACCTGGACCCACTAACAGATGCACTGGTTCAATAGTTTCTGTACCTATTGCCATAGCTCCCACTGCTTGAATACCACCCAACACATAAATCTCATGAGCACCACCTAAATGCATAGCTGCAATCACTGCGGGATTTGGTTCACCGTTAAATGGTGGGGTACAAGCAATGATACGAGGCACTCCAGCAACATTTGCTGTAGCAACAGACATGTGGGCAGAGGCCACCATGGGAAATTTTCCCCCTGGTACATAACAACCCACTGACTGCACGGGAATATTTTTATGACCAAGAATAACTCCAGGCATAGTTTCAATTTCTATATCCAGCATGGAATCCTTTTGTGCTTGAGCGAAGTTCCGAACCTGTTCTTGAGCAAACTTAATGTCTTCCATATCGCGATCAGAGACCTTAGCGATAATGGCTTGGATTTCTTCATCACTTAAGCGGAATGATTCTTGCGTATAGTTATCAAACTTCTCTGCCAACTCACGAACTGCTTTATCCCCATGAGTTTCAATCTTAGCTAAAGTCTGTTCCACTACTAGCCGCGTCTTCGCATCATCTGCGGCTTTTTCTGCATCAGCTTTGGCGCTTTTTAACCATTCAATTGCCATAATCATTGCCTCACTTATCTATTCTCGTTAATGACCAGGATGTAAGGGCTGTTTATCGCCCTTATCAAAAGCTTCCCAGCCTTCACCATTAAAAACATCTACACCAAGCTGTGCCAACACGAAGGGAAAATCAACCATGACCCAGTTATCTACAATTTTCCCATCGACTACTTTCCAAAAATCCATGTAACGAATTTCAACTCTTTGACCCGTTGACTCGACTCCCATAAAAGTGCCAGAGTGAACTGCTTCTTGACGACCAAAAGCGGCTGCCCACTCACCCATGTATAAGCGTGCCTCGTCGATACAAACCTTATCGGAAAAAGCAGCTTGAAATGGTTTTTGCCAGTTATCTTGGAACTCTTTAAGGCCGATTTTAGTTCCACAGCCCTGATTGCCCATCCAACGAAACCCGCTACTAAAAAACTCGCCGATATCAGCAATACGATGATCATTTAACCCATCAACCATGGTCTCAATTACACGTTGAGTTTCAGCTGTTTTACTCATATCGGTATCACGACTCAATGCCGCTTGCTCAGGTCTTGTGCCTTTCATATTTGTACCTTAAAAATTAATGAGTATGTGATTCACATAGATGCCTAATCAACTACCCTTAGCCTTTAACAGCCACAGCCGTTAAACCGCTGACAATCTGACGCTGGAATACCATAACCAAAACAAATAATGGGGCAATAATTGACACAGCAGCGGCAACAGCCTGAACTTGATCCGTAGACGTCGTTTCCATATTAAAGAAGTTAGCAATAGCTGGAACCATTGTTTGGTTCTGCATGTCTAGTAATAAAGAAGTCACCAAGAAATCATTGTAGGCTAATAAAAAACTAAATAACCCTGTGGTTATCACCCCTGGCCACATCACCGGCATAATGACATGACGAAATGCTTGAATATGATTACAACCATCAACACGGGCAGATTCATCAAGTTCAACCGGAATATTCTGGAAAAATGAGCGCAACATCCAAATCGTAAAAGGCTGGTTTATGGCGACTAGGACAGCAATGACTGCCAGAGGTTGCCCATAAAAAGTTGGCGCAGCATCGCCGAATATTGGCGCCAATATTTCTGCCGAGTTAATAAATACCGGCATATAACCTGCAACTAATACGGAATGAGGTAGAGCGCGAAACACCAGGGCCACAACCAACAGCCAGAACGCCAACTTTGTGCCTGAACGCGCTAAACCATAACCGGCTAAAGTACCAATAGTAAGAGAAATAGTGACTACGCCAAAAGTTACCACCATAGAGTTTATGAAGTTACGATAAAACTCTCGCTCCACCCAAATGGCTTCATAGTGCTCCAAGGTAAAGCCGATAATACCTTGTCCAAGGAAACCTAAATTTGGATTCACAAATGCCGAGATACCTGGCAGCACCATAAACAAGGTAACAACAATTAACAGCATAAAACCAAGCGACACTGACGCCCACCCCAACAGTGGGAAAGCGGCAAAGCCAGAGTGACGACCCCAAATCATAAATTTGCTTTTTAATACGCGAAATAAGGCCCAGACTAGCCCAATAAACATCACCAAATCAAAAACACTTATGCCTTTCCCAGCAGCCACCGTATTAGGCCCTAGTAAGACCACTAAGGGGTTATGATCAAAAGAATCAATAGGTAGTTTAAAACTAATAACAGCGACCCATAAGATCGGAAAAGCAGCGATTAAACACCAAATTGCAACAAAACCATAAGCGAATAATTTCATCGATAAGGGTAATTGCCTGTAGGTGGGCAGACTCATGAATTTCCTCCATAATACTGCTTCCAGGTTTTACGCAGTGGGTAAATTAACAGGAAGATAATGCCAATCATAGTTAGCATAGCGCTTGCAGAAGCCCGGCTTACAGATCGGTTTCCCGCTTGGTCTGGAACCAAAAACTCATAGGTAAGCCACTGCAGAGAAATAACGTGGCTCTGACTGGAGAAACCAACAATTTCTTCAAACACACGATAAGCATCCATGAGGTGAATAAGACTTACGAACACAATAAGTGGCATTAGGTGTGGTATAACAATGTACCAAAGTTGTTGCAAACGGCTGGCACCATCTATTACCGCACTTTCTAAAGAATCACTATTTATTGTTTGGAGCCCTGCATAGAACACTACAAAGGCAAAAGGTGCTGCGTGCCAGACACGATAGAACAACATTAAAAACTCAATAGTCCAGGCTTCAGCAAACATCGCAATATCTTTGTCTAACCACCATTCAAGGGCAGCTGTTAGAATGCCATCACCAATAAACAACCATTTAATCGACAAGGCACCAATGACAGGGGTGATGATAAATGGCAGCAGGGTAATAAAAATAACTGAGCCCCGCAGTGATTTAACCAGAGAATTAACGGCAACAGCTAGCCCTAATCCTAGACCAATCACCAACGGTAAAGTAATGAAAGTGAATGTTAGGGTAAAACGTAAGGCCCCCCAAAAATCGATAAGCAGCAAACCTCTCCAGTCCCCAGCAGTTATTTTCTGCCAAGCTTTTTCGGGTTGTAATAGTTCACGATAAACATCAAAACCAACAAAGGTTGTGGTAGTAACCATATTACCTTCATCATCTAAAACAGGAATCGTCTTTTCCTCAGTGACACAAATCTGCGTTATGAAACCAGGGGTACACGTTTCTACCATTTGAGTTTGCATGACCGGCTGAGTCAGATTAAAGCTCTGCCAAAATACGCTTATTAAAGGCGCTAAAATAAACAGCAGCATCATCAACAATGATGGACCAACAAACCATGCAAAAGTCTTAAACTTCATCGTTTAATACTCACCAAAAAAATTCTTTAAAATTTGTTGGGCTGTCCACCCCGATACAAGACCAGTTGGACAGCCCTAGGCTTAAATTCCTAAACCAGGAACTTATAGGTAACCAGCTTCTTTAGCTTTGCTAGTGTATGCAGCTTCAATGTCTGCAAGTGTAGTGGCGGCATCTTTCTTACCAGTCAGGTAATCGGCGAGACCACTACCCAGAACGCCGTGCATAATACCTTCTGGGCCACCAGCAGCATATGGCTTTGCACCATTCATTGCAGTAGCAATAGCGCCTTCAGCAGCAGCACTTGGCTGGTAGCCAGATATTAACCAAACAGCCTTATCATTGTTAGCTTTAACCATTTCTGTATCCAAGCCTTCCATCACTACCTTAAAAGCTGCTTCCGCTTCAGCATCAGAAATATTGGAGGCGATAACGATACCGTCCCACCATAAAGTGGATGCAGGAATACCCGTTTCAGAGATCACTGGGGCAGAGGCCATTTTAACCATACCAACAACCTGGCTTTCTTCTGCGTTGTTCATAGCAGCCGCACGAGACGCCCAAAGATTAGCCATCGCAATCTTTCCAGACTGAAATTGCTTCTGGACATAAGTAGAATCAGAAACGAGGAATTCTGGATCCATGTAAGCAGTCAAGGATTTCATCATTTCTAAGGTTGCAATTCCTTGAGCATTGTCAATAGCAGGCTGGTTACCAGAACCAATCAAACTACCGCCAAAGCCTAAGTGCATATTGACGAACTCTTCACCTAAGTTCCAACCTGTCATGTATGTACCGCCCAATGGATAATCAACGACACCTGCAGCCTTAATCTTTGCAGCTGCTGCTAATACATCTTGATAGGTCTTAGGTTCAGCAATGCCCAAATCAGCGAGAATATCATGGCGATACATCAAGTGCTGATTATTCACCATCATCGCCACAGCCATGATCTTGCCATCAATTTTGATTAGCTGACTTGGTTGCAGGTGAGAACCGTACTTGGCTACTAAATCATCCAAGGCGCGAACAGTATCAGCATTCAATAGTGGCACCAAAGTAGCGTTATTTACACCACCAATCTGATATAAAGCCGGCTTGGCTGCAAAAGCATCAGGCTGCTTTTCTTTAAAGTCATTATCTAAAGTTGGAGTAAAATTACCACACTCAGCCATAGCACCAGTAACTGCCTTCCAGGCATCAAAACCGGAACTAAGTGACTTTAACTGTACATCATTATTAAACGAACAGGCTGCAAAAGCACCTGAACTGGCAAGTGTCAAAGCACTAGCTAATGCGAGATTTTTAATTGTTTTTGCTTGCATTGAGTTTCTCCGTTATTTTTAGGAACTAACTGCCCCCTATCACAACGATAGGTGACTTTTAAAAACTTTATAGTTTGACTCGTCGCCCAGAGGCTTTATCAAAAAGATGACATATACGCATGGGCGCAGAGAAATTAACCAGATCACCAATTTTGGCGTTGTATTCTTTGTCAGCTTTAACCGTAACCAAATTACCTTCAATGCGAAGTGACACAGTGGTTGCATCCCCCAATAGTTCAAGGGAATAAATTTGGCCACTGATTTCTCCACCGGCATCCACCACACTGGCGTCTTCGGCGCGAAAACCAATGGTGTAGTCACCATCTTTAGCAGCGATACCGGCAATAGCAACACCGCCAGCCTTAAACACACCATCTTCAACCACACCCTCAATCAAGTTCATGGCCGGTGAGCCTATAAAACTAGCCACAAAGGTGTTAGCAGGAGTGTTATAAATGTCTTTTGGCGTACCCATCTGCTGAACTTCACCGTTTTTCATAACAATTACACGATCTGCTAAAGTCATAGCCTCAACTTGATCATGAGTCACATAGATAGTGGTGACCTTGAGCTCATGGGATAGATTCTTAATTTGAGCACGAGTAGAAACGCGTAACTTAGCGTCCAAATTTGACAGAGGCTCATCCATCAAGAAGACCTGAGGACGTCGCACAATGGCGCGTGCCAAAGCCACACGCTGGCGCTGACCACCAGACAATTCTGCTGGTTTACGATGCAAAAATTCTTCCAGTTCAACCATGACTGCAGCTTTCATAACCTGCTCATGATGCTGCTCCGTTGGGACTTTACGAATTTTTAATGGAAAACGAATATTGTCATAAACCGTCATATTTGGATATAAGGCGTATGACTGAAACACCATGGCCACATCACGATCTTTAGGCTCTAGATCATTAACACGATTGCCATTAATCAGAATATCCCCAGAAGTAGGATCTTCAAGACCTGCAATCATGCGCATCGTTGTTGTCTTACCACAACCTGAAGGTCCTAAAAGCACCAAGAATTCTTGATCTCTGATGGTGGTATCAAAATTTTGTACAGCTACAAAGTCACCCCAAATTTTGGTGATATTTTTTAACTGAATTTCTGCCATGAACGTGTCTTCTATGTTGTTTGAATTTTCTAAAAACTATGCATACGCTTGCAAAGACGAAAAAATTATTTGAATACGAATGCAAAACACAATATCAATATTTAAATTCACTTGCAAAAGGTTTTTTATCAATTTTTAGTTTATACGATCTTCCGATCTTCGGTTTTATGTTTGCATTATGAATTGGTATGCAAAGCTGAGTTCTAGCACAACTTCAATACAGTGGCAATCTAGTAAGTAATTATCAACACCAGCGCTTGCAACATGTCAGATGCTAGCCAACCTAGATTAGGTTTTACGATATTAAGCACACCTTTGGTTGAATATTTCGTTTAGGATTTATTACAAAAGAAAATATAAAGTGTGATGAAGTCATCGTAATGGACACAAAACAACACACGAAACCGCACCCGAACTGGAGAAATTATTGGATGTAGCAAACAAGATTTGTAAAACTAGCTCCTGCAAAAATCCATTTCTATCTTTTGGAAAGCAGATGTGTCAACAGAGTTAAAGCCCTATAAACGAAAAACCCCTTGCAAAGCAAAGGGTTTATCTAAAATGTGGCGCGCCCGAGAGGATTCGAACCTCTGACCGCCTGGTTCGTAGCCAGGTACTCTATCCAGCTGAGCTACACACGCGTAAACTTGTGTACTTTTGAATTTTACATCAA
>NYZU01000008.1 GCA_002686055.1 Oceanospirillaceae bacterium
GTTACAACGGCTGCCATTAACGCAAAACGTACCTCAAATAATAGCGTTCTAAAGGCCTGTATACGATTAGCACCTAGAGTTCTCGCCGTTTCTAATACCCGTTGATCAGCCGCTTGAAAGGCACTTAAGCTCATGGCCACAAGGATTGGGAAACATAATATAATCTGGCCAATAACCATGGCTGGCTGGGTAAAAAGCAATTGATAATCACCCAAAGGCCCCGCCCGTGATAACAACATATAGAGCACTAAGCCAACAACAACTGTGGGTACTGCCAACAAACTATTGACAATGCTAATGGCTATCCAGCGGCCTGGAAAACGATAATAAGCCAATACAAAACCGACACTTAGGGCCGGTATTAAGGCAATTAGTAACGCCGACAAAGACACGCTAAAAGACACGCCCACGATGCCCAATAAATTCTCATCGCCGCTAGCTAGTTGCGCAATCGCTTGAATTAATGTGTGCCAAAGTTCGTCCATGGAGTCGCCTTTAATTACCAGCAGAAGGTACAAAAAGTACTTCGCCATTAATGCGGAAATCCGCAATGGCTGCCTGCCCCCTAGGACTGACTAACCATTGTTGAAAACGCCTACTTAAATCGGCTTTTACATGGGGATGGCGTTGGGGGTTTACCAATATAACTTGATAAGGGTTTATCAGTAGAGGGTCAGCCTCTAAGACCACTTGCAAATCAAGCCTATCACGCATGGCAATCCAAGTGCCGCGATCAGTTAAGGTATAAGCCTGCAGCTCAGAGGCCATTTGCAAAGTATGCCCCATACCCCGACCTGATTCCATATAGCCAGGGAAACCTAATTCGGCCGGCAGACCACGCCATAATTGCAATTCTTTTTTGTGGGTACCAGAATCATCACCGCGCGATAAAAAGCGTTGTTGTGCATCAGCTACGGCCTGTAACCCCTGCCCGACATCCTGCAAACCATATAACTTAGCAGGATCATGCTGAGGTCCGACAATAATAAAATCATTATGCATAACGGCTAATGGCTGGATACCAAAACCCGCTGCAACAAATTCAGCTTCGGCTGCGGGAGCGTGGGTCATAACCAGATCAACGTCGCCATTTTCACCTAAGCGCAGGGCTTTGCCTGTGCCTACAGCAAGCACTTGGATTTCGGTTTCGCTAACCTGCCGAAAATGGCCTAATAAATGATCCAATAAACCCGAATTATAGGTACTGGTGGTGGTAGCAAGGCGAATACTATCTGCTTGTACTGGCAAGCTAAGAAAAATGGTAAGAGCAGGCCCTATAAACCAATTTTTCATGATAGTCTCAGGTCACTAAATTAGTGGCACATCATGTGGCTGGCTGCCATGCTGACCACGCTGACGTAAGAAATGATCCATTAGGGTCAAGGCAACCATAGCTTCTGCAATAGGTGTAGCACGAATACCCACACAAGGGTCATGTCGCCCTTTAGTCACCACCTCAACGGGGTTACCATGAATATCAATGGATTGACCAGGTAAATGCAAGCTAGAAGTTGGTTTTAGAGCAATACGAGCAACAATATCTTGGCCACTGCTTATGCCCCCCAAGATACCGCCGGCATTGTTTGACATAAAGCCGTCTGGGGTCATTTCATCGCGGTGCTCGGTACCCGGTTGTTCGACGGCAGCAAAGCCAGCACCAATTTCAACACCTTTTACGGCATTAATACTCATTAGACCGTGGGCCAAATCAGCATCTAAACGGTCAAATACAGGCTCCCCTAAACCAGGTGCAACACCCGTGGCAATAACCGTAACCGCCGCACCAGCAGAATCCCCCGATTTGCGCAGGGCATCCATAAAGTCAGCAAGTTCTGAAACCATTTCTGGCTGTCCACAAAAGAACGGGTTGTCATTAACAGTTTCTGGATTTGGGCAAGTTAAGGGAATAGGCCCTAATTGCGACAGATAACCATAAATATGAATTCCCTGCTGCGCTAAAAATTTCTTCGCAATGGCACCAGCCGCAACTCGCATAGCTGTCTCCCTCGCTGAGGAGCGACCACCGCCGCGATAATCTCTAACACCATATTTATGCATATAGGTATAGTCAGCATGGGCTGGACGAAATTGGTCTTTGATATTACCGTAGTCTTTTGAACGCTGGTCAGTGTTTTCAATCATTAGACCAATAGGTGTACCAGTAGTAACTCCTTCAAACACACCTGACAAAATTTTCACCCTATCAGCTTCACGACGTTGGGTGGTATGCCTTGAGGTACCTGGCTTACGACGATCCAAATCAACCTGCATATCGTCTTCAGATATGGGCAAACCAGCTGGACAACCATCAACAATGGCACCTATCGCCGGACCATGGCTTTCACCAAAGGTTGTCAGGGTAAATAATTTACCAAATGTATTGCCAGCCATAGTGTTTCCTATCAATTAAGCTCACTGACGCTGATTTATAAAATCAGTGTCAAAATAGTAGCTGAATTATAACTGATCCAGACTCAGTCTGTCAGCCGTCGTTAGCGCCTTTCACCATCAATTTAGACTGCCGCCAAGCAATAAAATCTTGTTGCCACTCACGGCATTGATCTGCAGTTAAGCAAAACACACCATTACCGCCATTCTCTAACTCTATCCATACAAATGGTACCTTAGGCAATTGTGCTCTTAAGGCCACCTCACTATTGCCAACTTCGATGACTAATAAGCCTTGTTCAGTTAACCAGTTAGCCGCCTCAGCTAATATAGTCGCTGTTAAAAGTAATCCGTCACTGCCTGATACCAAAGCCAACTCAGGTTCATGAGCAAATTCTGCCGGCATAGCAGCAAAATCTTTGGCATCGACATAAGGAGGATTACTAACTATCAAATCATATCGCGCCTGTTTTGGCAGGCTGGCATACACATCAGAGTCAAACACCTGTACTCTTTGTTGCAGATCATAGGCGGCAATATTTTGCTGTGCCAAGGCCAGTGCAGCAGGTGATATATCCACCATATCAACTTTAGGAATATCCATTTGCAAAGCCATCGCTATACCAATACAGCCACTGCCACAACAAATATCCAAAGCTCGCTCCGGGGTGATTGATAGCATTGGTGAGAAATCCGAAACAATTAACTCTGCTATGGGGGAACGAGGGATAATCACCTCCTCCGCTACGCCAAACTGCACCCCAGCAAACCAGGTATAACCCAGTAGATAAGGCAAAGGCACACGCTCATCAATACGTTTTTTTAGCCATGCATAAAGCTGCTGCTGTTGGTCTTGCGTCAGAGTGTTTTGTAATACCTCAATATCACTATCCAGGGAAAGCTGACAAGCACCAAGGGTAAGAAAAACGGCCTCGTCCCAAGCATTATCTGTGCCATGACCAAAAAACACCTCAGCATCGAGTAATGCTTGCTCGGTATCCTTAATCGCTTGTTCCACCGTAACTGTCATATTTTCCCCTAAGCAACTTACTGACTAAGGCTTATTTAGTGTGTCTAAAAAACGCCATTGTAAGCCATGCTATCTATGGTTACCATTATGCTAATGTGAGGATAAAGTTTATACACCATGTCTAATGATAATGATTTTAGTAAATTAGTTGGCGAAGTAACCCGTTTAAAGCCTTCAGGTCGCAAATACAATACTTATGCTCCTAATGATAGTGCCACTAATAAATCTGCACGCCGCGCGGCGGCAACGGCTACCACCCAGCAGGGTGCTGCACTTAGTGACGAAGGCTTTGAATTATTAGCGTCGGAAGAAAGCCTGACTCACTATCGTCCAGGCCTAGATAGGGCTACTCTAAAGCGCTTACGACAAGGTCATTTTCGTCCTGCAGCGACATTAGATTTGCATGGACTCAATGTGGAGCATTCTCGCGACCAAGTATGGTGGGCCATTCAAGAAGCGTTAAAACATAATGATCGTTGTATACGCATTGTGCATGGTAAAGCTGGTACTGGCTATCGCGATGAAAAAGGCGATTTGCAGGATATGGGCACAGCATTAATCAAATCCCATGTTAGTCATTGGCTACAGCAAATAGAAACAGTGATGGCATTTTGTTCAGCGCAACCAAAAGATGGCGGCACAGGTGCCGTTTATGTACTATTAAAAAAACAGCCTAAAACTAAAGATTAAATCATATAAAAGCTGATTTAATATTAGGAAAAAACATAGCCAACCTTTACCTTTGATGCCAGTTACAGTATTGTGCGGCCCTTATTTCGAGGATTATTTTGGGATTAATCATGGAACAAGCATTTGCAAAAATCATTTCAGCTATTGGGGAAGATTTAGACCGCCCAGGTCTACAAGACACACCTAAAAGAGCAGCAAAAGCATTTGAATTTTTAAATAATGGTTACAGTAAAAGTTTAGATGAAGTAATCAACGGAGCACTCTTCCCCTCTGATAATGAAGAAATGGTCATTGTTAAGGATATTGAACTCTATTCCCTATGTGAGCACCATCTTTTACCCTTTATTGGCAAATGTCATGTGGCCTACCTGCCTTCTGGCAAAGTATTAGGTTTATCAAAGGTTGCGCGAATTGTGGACATGTTTGCTCGTCGCTTGCAGATTCAAGAAAATATGACCAAGCAGATTGCCGATACTATTATGCAAGTGACCGATGCTAAAGGTGTTGGTGTGGTGATCGAAGCACAGCATATGTGTATGATGATGCGGGGTGTGCAAAAACAAAATGCGAATATGAAAACCTCTGTATTGCTGGGTAAGATGCGTGAAGATGCTCGTACCCGAGCTGAGTTTTTAACCCTTATCACTTCTTAAGTTCACTTAGTGACCAGACTCTGTATTATCAACAGAGTCTGCTATGCATCGTTGTTATGCCCTCTGCAGTAGCAACTCTATTAATATTTCTGCACACTTAACCGCCTGATTTTCCATATGCATATGATGGCCACCCTGTAAGGCAATCCAAGTTAAGTGAGTCACCGCCTGAGCTCTTATTTGAAAAGCTTTATTGGTTTGCAAGTCATCGCCTACCACTAAGGTAACAGGACATGATAAAGCGGCTAATATGGCTTGCACCTGCTCCTCACTAAAACGTACTGGAGAAGGCAATGTGGCGCGTCGATCTGAGCGCCAAATAAAACCGTCTTCGGTAGATTGAATAGCCCTTTCAACTAATAAGCTTGCAGCAGACTCCTGCACACTAAACCTACTACTCATACGAGCTTTAATGGCCGTTTCAAGAGACGCTATGACCTTTGGTTTGCGCTGTTGTTGTTGCAGTTGCGCAGTAACGGCTTGTTGCAGCTGTAGAGGCGTTTCTGCAACTGGCCCAGATAAAGGGCCTAGGGCTTCAATGGCAAAAATGGACACTACCTTATCAGGTAGCACATTAGCCACCAAAGGCGCTACACAGGCACCCATAGAGTGGCCTAGCAAGATGATTTTATCTAGGCCTTTAGCTTCAATAAATTGAACTACGTCGATAGCATAGTCCCAGATAGTATAAAAACAGCCAGCTGGGCGATGAAAACTATGGCCATGACCAGCAAAGTCTAATGCATAAAAATCGACTTTCCTTGGGATATCTTGCTGCATTAGATGCTTAAGCATAGGAGTAAAGCTAGCACTGTTATCTAACCAACCATGCATAGCCACAATACTCAGTTCATGCTCAGATTCACCAAAAGCACAATACTGATAGCTCAAATCACCTTGGCTTACAGCCTGTTTATTAAACGCCTGCCACAGGGGTTTAGACATGAGCAAGAGTCTCCAATTGCATACACTGGCGGGCAAATACTGAACCCGATAATACGGCTATTGAAGCTGGCATCATGGGTTCACCGGCAAATATATCACCATCACAAAAGTAGCCAATAAGGCTGCTTATTAGAGGTTGATGGGTTACCAGTATGGTATCAACTTGAGGCAGACTAAGTAAAAGTTCTTGTACAGTCTCACATTGACCGTCAGGTGTGATGTTATTATTTAGGGTCATAGCTCCCAGATAACCTAAATATTCTTGCAGCAAAGCACTTGTTTGCTGAGTTCTTAAATAAGGACTAACAAGTAATTGCTCAAAGCCCTGCCAATCAATTGCCTTATTATTTGCTTGCTGTATCACCTGCTGTTGACCATATTCAGTCAAAGGCCGTTGGCTGTCTGCAGCGGCTTGCCAAGACGCTTCGCCATGACGCATAAGTAAAAGACGCATATGTTAAGCTCAAAAATGTTGATTACCAGATTGCATACCTATAAGAAATAGCATTTTACTTTACTATCAATGCCATTTAGCAATGCCATTTAGTCAGTGACAATTAGCCTTGCATACAAGCGATCAATCATCAGGTGTTAGATCACTATGCTTGTCTTCGGCCATAGGTTTTGATGCAGCCGTTGGCCAATCATTAAAGGGAAAAGGCTTCTGTTCTGTTTGATAAATTAAGAATTGATAACTTTGCAAAATAAAGGTTGCCAAGCTACTGCTAAAGGCATAGATTTCAGCCTGTAAATTACCACTGAACAAGCGATAAACAAACTGTACTAGGATTAATAAAGTCAAAATAGACACTGCGATTTCAGCCAAAACCAAAAACAACAGCATAAATACCAAACGTAACCAAAAAGCTTCAGAGGTAAGATTTTTTAAAAATGCCTGCATATGATTAATTCTCGTAAACAATTATTTCAATAACCCTGTGTTACACAAAATAGCCATAACACGCTGTTGCAGTAACTACCTTAACTGCGTTGCAACACAAACTCAACGTCAGAATTTTGATCCCGCCCCATCAACAGTGTCACCATTGATTTGGCTTCAGCGCCCTCATAAACTAATGCATAGAGGGCATCTACTAAAGGCATATTTAAAGCCAATTTTTCGGCTTGCTGTTTAACTAGTGACAAGGTGTTCACACCTTCTGCCACTTCGCCCAATTCCTCAATTGCTTGAGCCAAACTTTTGCCTTGCCCAAGGGCATAACCCACCCGATAGTTACGACTTAAAGGGGAATTACAGGTCACAATCAGATCACCCACACCCGCTAAGCCCAAAAATGTTAACGGGTTAGCGCCCATTTGCACGGCCAGACGACTCATCTCAGCTAGACTTCGCGTCATTAGCATACTACGGGTATTTTCACCCATATTCATGGCCGCACTCAAGCCGGCAGCAATAGCATAAATATTTTTAAGGGCCCCACCTAATTCCACACCATAACGGTCATTACTGGCATATACCCGAAAGTAGGTACACTGCAATAAATCTTGCAGGCGTTGACGTAAATCCTGATTTTCACTGGCAATCACTGTGCCTGCTAAATGTCTGGCGGCAATTTCTTTAGCTAAATTAGGTCCAGATATTACGCCTAATGGATTATTAGGAAAATACACTTCTAGCACTTGGCTCATTAACAGAAAGTGCTCTGGCTCTATACCTTTGGTAGTGGTAACTAGATACTGCTCAGGCTTAATATGGTCTTTAACTTGATCTAAAACACTGCGAAACACTTTACTGGGAACAGAAAACAAGATGGTATCTGCTGCGGCAATGGCCGCTGGTAAATCAGTACTTATTTGTAAGTCTGAGTGTAGATGGTAATTAGGCAGGTAGCGCTCGTTGATGCGTTTATGCAGCATATTATGCGCTTGCTGCTCATCGCGTACCCACAAACAGCTGGGATAGCCATTTTCAGCAACAATATTAGCAAGTACAGTACCAAAACTACCCCCACCAATAACCAACACGCGGTGTTGACTTGTCATATTACTCTTCCAGAAGTTTTTCGGGGACAGGCTCACAGTGAATGGGTTTACCCAGTAAAGCCTCTAAATCAGGTAATAAGAATGCATCATCTTCCGAGGCAAAGCTAATTGCCATACCTGAAGCCCCTGCACGCCCTGTGCGGCCTATGCGATGTACATAGTCTTCCAATTCCTCTGGCAAGTCATAGTTAAATACATGACTTACGCCATCTACATGAATGCCTCGCCCAGCAACATCTGTAGCCACCATGACTGGGGTTTCACCGGTGCGAAAACGCTCTAAAGTCTTAACCCGTTTCTGTTGTGCTACTTCGCCAGATAGCAAAGCACTAGCAATACCGTCTCTCTGCAATCGTTCAGCCAGTTCACGGGTCACATGACGACGATTAGCAAACACAATGGCACGCTCAATATTGCCGTCCTTTAAACTGTTTAGAAGAACCCGGTATTTATCAAAGGAAGAGACTGACAAGAAACGTTGGTCAACAGTTTCAGCAGCCAAGTTCTCTGGCTCAATTTCAATATGCACAGGCTCAAAAGTCCATTGCTCAGCCAAACGTAAAATTTGCTCAGAGAAAGTGGCGCTAAATAATAATGTCTGTCGATCCTGTTTCTTTGGTGTCTGCCGGATAATTGCTCTTACATCAGGAATAAAGCCCATGCTTAGCATACGGTCTGCTTCATCCAGTACCAAGGTTTCTACTTCACGTAAATTAACATGCCCGCGGCGACAAAAATCCAACAAACGGCCAGGGGTAGCGACCATAATATCCACATGCCCTTTGCGTAATTGCCGCTGCTGAACCTCAAAGTCCATTCCTCCGACTAACTGCCGCACACGCACATCGGTAAATTGAGTAAGTTGATCGGCATCACTGGCTATTTGCATAACAAGTTCCCGGGTCGGCGCTACAATTAAAGCCCGCGGGGTACCCAAGCGACGTGGTCCTTGAATAGGAAAATCCAGCAGATCAGTAATAATTGAGATTAAAAATGCCGCCGTTTTACCAGAACCCGTTTGCGCCTTACCGGTTATATCCATACCCTGCAAAGACTCTGGCAAGGTCAAAGCCTGAATCGGACTACAGTATTGGTAACCTTGAGCTTGCACACCTTGCATCACCTCATCGGGTAAGTCTAGGTCATGAAAGCGTAATTTGCCCTCTGCTTGCGGCACTTGAAAATCCTCAAGTGTCCAGTCTTCGAGTTGACTTTTGGCTTGTCGTGGAGAACTCTTCGGCTTACTTTTTTTGGCCTGAGGACTACCTTCTGGGTGGTTTTGTAGTTGCAAAATCGAGATCCAAATTGATGGGCATTTACCAGTCTTTGGCACGGAGTATAGAGCCTTTGTAGCTGGTATACAAATCTAACCCAAAAGCCTAGCTTAAGTGTTGCTTATAAGGCGGTAAGGAATCAAGCAATTGTTTGCCATAACGCTTGCTAATCAAACGCTTATCTAAGACCGTTATACGCCCCTTATCATTCTCATTGCGCAATAATCTGCCCGTTGCCTGAATAAGTCTTACACTGGCTTCTGGGACAGATAGTTGGGTAAATGCATTACCACCGCTTACCTCAATCCACTCCGCTAAAGCGGCTGGCACTGGGCGATCAGGGACAGTAAATGGCAAGCGTGTAATGACCACATGGGTTAAGTAGTCACCGGGCAAATCGATACCTTCAGCAAAGCTGGCTAAACCAAACAGGATGCTACCTTCACCATCATCAATACGCTGTCGATGTTGTTCCAATAGTCGCTGTTTGGATGAATCACCTTGTTGCAAAATCATATCTTGCCAACGACTGGGCAGACCACTAAACACTTGCTGCATCACCCGCCGCGAAGTAAACAGCACCAAACTACCTTCATGGGTTGTTAAATGTTTTGGCAGAGCACTAATCAAGGCTTGTACAAAATGCTCCTCCATGCCTGGTTCAACGGCGTCTTCAGGCACAGTGATAGAGGAAGCTGAAAAATCAAAAGGGCTAGCCAGAGCCAACATTGTACTCTCCTGACCTAAGCCTGTGTGCATCAATAACTGATCAAAACGTCCCACAGCCATAAGTGTGGCCGAGGTAATCACAGCAGCAAAGCAGCGTTGCCAAAGGTTCTGTTGTAATAGTTTGTTGGCCAAAATGGGACTCGAGGCGAGTTCGATATCAACCCGTTCTGGTGTTTGCCAGTGCTGCAACCATCGCGCCATTGGCACTTCCCCAGTTTCTTCAAGGGTCGCATATGATTGCCATAATAAGTCTTGGGAGAGGCTATTCTGAGCCCAAGCGCCAGTGACAGCAAAATAGGTCTCGGCCAAACTCGCTTCTAAACCATTTTGTTCACCTTTAACTACTTCATCTACCACTTCATGTAGACTATCAAGATCGCGAATTAAGCGTTTGGTCAGTAAGGATAATTGCGCCGCTTGTGTGCGTAAGGCGTCTGGCACAACACCATTAGCAAAGCGCATACTAGCTACTTGTTGATAATCATCTTGGGCGGCAAAAGCCGGCTGTTCAAGTAAACGTTCCAGCTCAACCATTGCCGTATCAAGACCTTGGAGATGCTCTTGAATATTGATGCTTAAACGCGCGCCATGGCCACCGCCCTGCCAATCTTTAGCAAAGCGTTTTACCCCCGTGCGAACTTGGGAATACCAACGCAGTAATTGCCTAACACCCTGTTGATGGGTAAATTGGCGTAAGGTCTTATCGGCTAGATGATGGCCCTCATCAAACACATATATGGCATCTTCAGGAGCAGGTAATATAGCCCCACCACCGAGCTGTAAATCGGCAAGTACTAAGTCATGATTAGTCACGATGCAATCGACTTGCTCAAGGCCTGCTCGGGCTTTAAAAAATGGACACTCATTAAAAAAGCTGCAGCGGCGGTTAGTACAGCCTCGATGGTCAGTAGTGACCGGCCGCCAATGATCTTCAGGCAAAGCATCTTCCCAAGCATCACGATCGCCATCCCATTGACCATCACCAATGGCGCTCAGCATATCTTGATAGAGAACCTGCTGATCATTATCCAATTGCAGGGCTAATTCATCCTCAAACAAAGCCTGATTGGGATCAATAGATTTATGGTTGGAGAGAACAGCATCTAGTCTGGATAAACACACATAGCGACGCCGTCCCTTAGCTAATAGATAGTTAAAATCTAACTGACCATGGTGTTTAATAGCTGGCAAATCCTTGGCCATAATTTGCTCTTGTAAAGCAATAGTAGCGGTACTGATAACCAGCTTCTTGTCCAATGCTTGGGCCACAGGTAAGGCGGCTACGACATAGGCAAGGGTCTTCCCGGTACCTGTCCCCGCCTCAATAATACAAGCTGGGTTTTCACCCAAGCGAGAGCCATCACTATCTTGTTTAATAGCTAACAGATGATTGGCTATGGCAGCAATCATTTGTTTTTGCCCCCAGCGAGGCTTAAGTTCTAAACCAGTAATTAATTGGCGATACAGGGTTTGTATCGAGGTTTTGATTTCTTTAGCTTGTGTCACACAATAATCCAATAGAGTCAGTGAATACTGACTGCAGCTACAACCATGCTTGAGGTCTAGTCTAACCACACCACAAATTTGAGCAACCGAAAAAAAAGCTTGCCAGCAAGAATTTAACTGTTAATATATACAGTAACTGTATAAATACACAGTTTATCACAGGAATAAATTTTTGTCGGCATTATCGTGAGAGGCCGTTATGTTAAAACTTACCCCACGTCAGGATCAGGTACTAACTTGTATTCGTGACCATATTACTGATACCGGTTATCCGCCCACGCGGGCCGAAATTGCCCAAGAGCTGGGTTTTAAATCACCCAATGCTGCGGAAGACCACTTAAAAGCGTTGGCACGTAAGGGAGCCATTGAGATTATAGCTGGTGCATCCCGTGGTATTCGCGTGCCAGATATGGATGAGCCGGAGGATCAAGGTTTGCCGGTTATTGGTATGGTGGCAGCTGGTAGCCCAATGCTAGCGCCAGAGCATATTAGTGAATATTGCGCCCTACCAGATGGTTTATTTTACCCTAAGGCTGACTATCTGCTCCAAGTTAGTGGTATGTCCATGAAAGATATTGGCATTTATGATGGTGATTTACTCGCTGTACATAAGACAGACCAAGCTCGAAATGGCCAAATCGTCGTCGCCCGAGTTGATGATGAAGTCACTGTAAAGCGCTTCCAACGGGTTGGCAATAAAGTGCTGCTAATTGCAGAAAATGAAGATTATGCACCCATTGAGGTAGATCTTAATCGCCAACGCTTAAGCATCGAAGGTCTTAGCGTTGGTGTTATTAGACGCAGTAGCTAAATCATCTTTAGTGGTAAAGATTAGAGATTAGAGCAAGGATGCTTAACATTCCTCTAACTCAGCTTGAACCGTATCAAGTATAGATTGCTGAGCTCTTATCCATTCGCCTACGGGCCATAGGTCTGGGTCATCTAGGCTGTCACTCTTGACTATATCAATCGTCATTATCTGAGCATTTTCTGAAGCCTGAGCTGGTGCCACAGTGGCACCTTCAGTAAAGATAACTTGCGCTTGCTGTAAAGCTGCCAGATGGCCATCTTCCAATGCCTGTTTCAGTGTTTGTGCCGATGCTGACAAAAAGCTTTGCTCTTGTAACAGGGTTAAAATCTCAGGTAGGGAAAGATTAGCCGTAGCCAACATACGTGTATCTGCTAACTGTTTTAACACAGCTGTAGCTAAACAGTGACCTGCTTGCAATAGATGATAGACAACGGCGCCTTGATAGGCGCGCCTTTGTGCCCGTTGACGCCAGTAATCAGAACTTTCTGTATCGCCATAGGCAGCCAACATATCCTGCCATAATATATTGGCATAAACGCATTGTTGACGGCTAAGACGAAGCGCTTCTTGCATTAAGATTTCTTGGCTTTTGCTTTGCTAGCTTTGGCAGCCTCAACCCAACGACCATTCTCATAGGTTGCGCGCCAACCACTGGCTTTCTTATCAACTTCGGTCATCACATATTGGGCTTGGGATTTACGACTAAAGCGAACAATACTCGGATTACCATCAGGATCTTTCACCGGTGCAGTTAGCAAAAAACTATACTTGGGATCTAAGCGATCCTTTACGGATAGTAATTCTGCAATTAAAGGTGCACGGGTTTCACGATTTTTAGGGAACTTGCTGGCAGCCAAAAAGAGCCCAGCCGCACCATCCCGCAATATATAATGATCATCGACTTTTTCACAGGCCAGTTCAGGCATGGGAATAGGATCCATTTTAGGGGGTGCAGGCTGGCCACTGCGTAATAGTTTACGCGTGTTTTTACATTCACTATTTGAACAATCAAAGTATTTGCCAAAACGCCCATTTTTCAAATGCATATCGTGACCACATTTGTCACATTCTAGTTTTGGCCCATCATAACCCTTAATACGGAATTCACCTTGCTCAACTTCAAAGCCCGAGCAATCAGGATTATTACCACACACATGTAACTTACGCTTGGCATCAATCAGATAACTATCCATTGCTGTGCCACAGAGTTTGCAACGATGTTTTTGAATCAACAGCCGCGATTCAGCTTCATCATCGGCATCCACGGCGACCACCTCATCGCCAGAGGTCAAATTAACCGTCGCCTTACAACGCTCCTTAGGCGGCAAGGCATAACCAGAACAGCCTAGGAATACCCCTGTTGAAGCTGTACGTATAGTCATTGGGCGACCACATTCGGTACAAGCAATATCGGTCACAGTGGGATCATTGGCGCGCATACCACTGGCACTCTCGGCTTCATTCAACTTGCGCATAAAAGCCCGGTAGAAGACGTTTAATAAACGCTTCCATTGCGTTTCACCACCAGCCACACTATCCAAGCGTTTTTCCATATTGGCAGTAAAGTCGTAGTCCATCAGATCAGCAAAGCTTTCTTCCAAACGATCAGTAACAATATCGCCCATTTTTTCCGCATAAAAACGGCGGTTTTGTGCACTTACATAACCACGCTCTTGAATCGTAGAAATAATGGCAGCATAGGTAGAAGGACGACCTATGCCTTTTTTCTCTAACTCTTTAACCAAGCTAGCCTCTGAATAACGTGGAGCAGGCTTAGTAAAATGCTGGCTAGGCTTCAATTGCTTTAGATTAATCTGATCACCTTCTTGCAGATCAGGCAGTGACAGATCATCTTCTTTATTGCTGGCACTGGGTTGTACTTTGGTATAACCATCAAAGCGCATAATACGACCACGAGTACGCAACTGAAAATCACCGGCGGCAATGGTAATACCGGTACTGGTAAACTGTGCAGGCATCATCTGACAAGCCACAAACTGACGCCAAATTAGTTCATATAAACGTTCAGCATCACGTTCCATGCCCACCAACTGGGTGGATTTAACATTTACATCTGAAGGACGAATAGCCTCATGAGCCTCTTGTGCGCCATCCTTGCTAGAATACTTATTGGCTGTTTTAGGTAAATACTGCTCACCATATTGATCAGCAATAAAGTCACGGCAGTTAGCCACGGCCTCCTGACTCAAATTGGTTGAGTCAGTACGCATATAGGTTATATGTCCAGCTTCATATAAGCGCTGCGCCATCATCATGGTCTTTTTAACCCCAAAGCCTAGGCGCGTACTCGCTGCCTGTTGCAAGGTTGAGGTGATATAGGGTGCTGATGGGCGACTTGAAGTTGCTTTGTCGGTGCGGCGTTGGACAACAAAGTTTTGCGCTTCTAATTCAGCTAAAGCGGTTTTTGTCTGAGCTTCATTATTAGGGCGGAAATCACTACCCTGATATTTAAACACCTGCGCCACAAAGGCCTGTTGCTCAGTGTTTTCTACATCTGCTTTTACTTCCCAATATTCTTCTGGAATAAAAGCACGAATCTCCCGCTCTCTTTCGACTACTAACTTCACTGCTACGGATTGGACACGCCCAGCAGATAAGCCACGGGCAATTTTAGCCCATAATAGGGGGGACACCATAAAACCAACAACACGATCAAGAAAACGTCGAGCCTGTTGAGCTTCCACTTGATCCATATTTAACTGCCCAGGAGCAGCGAAAGCCTGGGCTATAGCGGTTTTGGTAATTTCATTGAAAACTACCCGTTGATAGCGACTTTCATCGCCACCAATAGCTTCTTTTAAGTGCCAAGCAATAGCCTCACCTTCGCGATCCAAGTCCGTTGCTAGGTAGATGGCATCCGCATTTTTTGCTAAGCGTTTTAATTCATCAACAACTTTTTCTTTACCGGGTAATATTTGGTAATCAGCTTGCCAATTATTTTCTGGGTCAATACCCATACGCCGCACAAGCTGACGCCTAGCTCGAGCAGCTTTATATATTTCTTTATCTTCGGGTGCCATTTTACGCACTTTAGCTGCCTCTGCAGCGCGTGCTTTAGGATCACTACTAGAAGCTGAACCCTTGGTAGGCAAATCACGAATATGCCCTACACTAGACTTTACTATAAAGTCATTACCAAGGTATTTATTGATGGTTTTAGCCTTGGCTGGCGATTCGACAATGACGAGGGATTTACCCATTTAATTGGTTCCAAATATTATGACTATGCTAGTCATACCAAGCTATTGTAAATAGCTCGAAGTTGTAAGTTCAAAGGTGATAGTGCAAAGCGCACTTAGTTTAGACTGCAAAAAACTAAGGTCAAGTCCTTTTCAGGTTAATATTCACTATCTATTTTTAAAATTTCATTATTTGGAGTAAAAATCAACCTTTAAGATAAATATATTCAAAAAATTTCTTCGTTATGGGTATATTGTGACACTCAACTATCTACTCAGATTGATCAAGCCAACAGATAAATAGTAGCAACAATATACCCATAAACAATTAATTGGTACTTATAACCAAGTTATATTTAGACCCGTTCAAATACAGTGGCTATACCCTGCCCCATACCGATACACATTGTAGCCAGACCAAATTCAGCATCTTGCTTCTGCATGCGGGTTAAACAACTAAGGGAAATACGCGTACCCGAGCAACCGAGAGGGTGGCCTAAGGCAATAGCGCCACCATGCAAATTAACCTTGTCGTCTAAGCTATCTAACAACTTAAGATCTTTTAATACGGTCAGACCCTGAGCAGCAAAAGCTTCATTTAGTTCGACTACGTCAATATCCTGCATAGTCACACCTGCTCTTTGCAAGGCTTTTTTGCTGGCCGGAACTGGGCCATAACCCATAATAGAAGGATCACAGCCAGCTACTGCCATAGCTCTTACTTTTGCCAAGGGCTGCAAACCCAATTCCTGGGCTTTAGCTCCCGACATCATTAATAATGCCGAGGCACCATCAGAAATTGCGGAAGAGGTTGCTGCCGTAACTGTGCCATTTTTTGGATCAAAAACTGGCTTTAACTGACTGAGAGATTCTAGATTGGTTTCTGGGCGAATCACTTCATCCACATCAATCATCTGTAAATGGCCTTGCGCATTGTGACCCTCAATAGCAATAATCTCTTTGGCAAAATCACCATTTTGACTCGCTTGGTGGGCTAATTTATGAGAACGAACGGCAAATTCATCCTGCATCTCCCGGCTAATGCCATGCATCTTACCAAGCAGTTCAGCCGTTAAGCCCATCATCATGGCTGCTTTAGCAGCGTATTTGCTTGCCGCAGGATTAATATCTACCCCATGATCCATAGCCACATGGCCCATATGTTCAACGCCACCTACCATAAACACATCACCATTTAGCGTGGCAATAGCTTGAGCGGCCGTATGCAGGGCTGCCATGGACGAACCACAGAGACGATTCACCGTTTGTGCTGCAACGGTGTGGGGTATGCCACTTATCAGTGCCGCCTGGCGGGCAACATTAAAGCCCTGTTCTAAGGTCTGGTTTACACAGCCCCAGATAACGTCCTCAATATGAGCAGGTTTTAGAGCCTGATTACGCGCTAAAATACCATCAATCACAGCAGCCGATAAATTCTCTGCACGCACATGACGAAATACGCCCCCTTTGGAACGCCCCATAGCAGAACGGGCACCGTCAACAATTACTGCATCATTTGCTTGAAAACTCATGTCTTACTCCCGTTATTGGCCTTTGGCCTGCATATTGCCATAAAAAGTTTCGCCTGCTGCGGCCATACTGCGTATTGATTCAGGCAAAGAAAATAGTGGACTTTCTGCAGCTAAGTTATCAGCCATCTCACATATAGTCTGTAAACCAAGGGTATCCATATATTTACAGGCGCCGCCAATAAACGGAGGAAAGCCCAATCCATATACCAGTGCCAAATCAGCTTCCGCTGGCGAGGCAACAATATTCTCCTCTAGACAACGCGTCACTTCCAAACACAAAGGCAACATAAGGAAATCAATAATTTCTTGATCTTCCATAGTTACTGGAGCGTCATTGAGGGCTGCCAAGGTAGCCACAATTGTCTCATCAACGAGTTTCTGCGGACGGCCTTTACGATCTTTTTCATACTGATAAAAACCTAGCCCATTCTTTTGCCCAAAACGTTGCTTGTCGTACATGATGCTGACAATGGCTTCACCTTGACCTGCCATGCGCTCAGGAAAGCCTTCGGCCATGACATTTTGACAATGATGAGCTGTATCAATACCTACCACATCTAACAAATAAGCGGGACCCATAGGCCATCCAAAACGCTCCATTAGTTTGTCAATGCGGCGAAAGTCGATACCTTTTTCCACCAACATACCAAAGCCACCAAAATAGGGAAATAATACGCGGTTAACAAAGAAACCAGGGCAATCATTTACTACCACAGGCTTTTTACCCATAGCATTGGCATAAGCTACCGTAGTGGCGATGGTTTTATCGCTGGTTTTGGCACCCCGGATAATTTCTACCAAGGGCATACGATGCACTGGGTTAAAGAAGTGCATGCCACAAAAACGACTCGGGTCTTGTAAAGCTTGGGCTAACAGGTCAATGGAAATAGTAGAAGTATTAGAGGTTAGCACCGCATGTTCTGGCAACTGTTGCTCTACCTCAGCGAGTACTTGTGACTTTACTTTGGGGTTTTCCACCACCGCCTCAACTACAAGATCGACATTAGCCAAGTCAGCGTAATTTAATGTAGGCCGAATTTGATTAAGAATTTTAGCCATTTTTTGACTATCTAAACGCCCACGACTGACTAATTTATCTAAGATTTTTGCCGCTTCGTCTAAGCCTAATTGTAAAGCTTGATCGGCTATATCTTTCATAACGATGGGGATACCTTTATAAGCCGATTGGTAAGCAATACCACCGCCCATAATGCCGGCACCCAATACTGCTGATAAATTAACTTCGGCAGCTATTTTGCTATGTTTTTTAACAGTCCGTTTGAGGTACTGATCAGCTAAAAATAGCCCTACTAAATTAGTCGCAACGGAGGTTTTACATAACTTAGCAAAGCTCTTAGCTTCAACGAGCAAAGCCTTATCACGACTCATATTGGCATGTTTTTGAATAGTCTTAATGGCTTGCACTGGCGCTGGGTAATGCGGGCCAGCTTTGCCAGCAACAAAACCTTTGGCGGTCTCAAACGCCATCATCTGTTCGATTGGGGTCAAACCAAGCTTAGTGTTTTTTTGTGTCTTACGTTTAGTGAAATCTAATTCACCAGCTATACAACGCTGTAATAGATCAACACCTGCATCTAATAAAGCATCGGCTTCTACAACCGCATCAGCTGCGCCATCAGCCATGGCAACCGTGGCTTTTTTGGTACTGCCACTACAAATCCATTCAATGGCGTTATCGACACCAATTAAACGCGGCAAGCGGACACTGCCACCCCAACCAGGCATAATACCAAGCTTGACCTCGGGTAACGCCACACTACCCTGTGCAGACATAATGCGGTAATCAGCGGCCAAACACACTTCAAAGCCACCGCCAAATGCCATACCGTTAATTAAAGCGACGCTCGGAATCGGCAGGTCTTCAAGCATATTGAAGGTATTATTGACCTGCATATTCATGGCCATTAATTCATCTTCAGGGTAAGCAAAGAAGGAGAGAAATTCAGTAATATCAGCGCCAACAATAAAGGCTGACTTAGCACTCGTAAGCATTAGACCTTTGATGTTGCTATCAGCTTTGATGGCAGATATAGCAGCAGCCAATTCCTCAAGGGTAGCAGCATTAAACTTATTGACAGATTCGTCAGATAGGTCAAAGGTTAATTTGGCGATCTGTTGGTCGTGCATTGCAACCTGCACGCCTTTGCCCGCATAGATCATGCTTGGACTCCTTATTAGTTAGATTGCCCAAAACAGATAAGTATTAGAGCAAAATTCATACAAGCGTTTTATTTTCCCTCTCAAGTTAAAATTAGTGCCTATTAATGTCAACTATGACTGACTAGACACAATATATTTGAACAAGCTAAAGCGCCCAAAAGAAGTACCAAAACTTACAAAGACTGATCGATAAGATCCTTTAACACACCCACCAGCTCATCAAGTTCAGCAGGTGTCGCATTTTCATGCCAATAAGCAGCAACGTTAACGGGAGAGGCGCCTAGGGCATAAACATCCGTTGGTAAGCGCTCTATAAGTAGGCATAGGGCTTGGGTTTGTTGTGCCGTTAGGGCACCCTCCCCGCGATTCCAGCACCAACCCGATGGCAATCCTTTGGTATTAAGGCCACGGGCACGAAAAACTTCCCAATGATGATTTTTACTTAGTTGTTTGCTAGCTGCACTGGGGCGTGGAACATTATAGGATGTTGCTAATTGGCTTTCGGGGGCTATTTCTCCTTGTTCACGAGGTCCTTGTATTTTTCCTATACGAACTTGCACTCCCTGCTGCATGGCTAGCTTACGAATTTTAGCCTGCGCCCTTTGCACTGGCGTTGGCAAAACCCATGATATGGAGCCTGCTAAAGACAAGACAACTAGAGCAACAATTAACCATTTATATTCCATAAACCACTATCCACCAACTAATAAACTGCACTTTTCGGTCTATCAGTGTAACACTTGTCATATACCTAGCGCCTTATGTTAGACTGAAAATTAAGCAAATATTTAACGCTGCTAACTACTAATCATGACAACTATTTAATACTTATTATTTAAGTTACATCAGGACTGCTGGAGGATCTAACGTATGCAAACTTATAGCCATATTCTTGTCGCTGTTGATCTTAATGAAGAAGCCGAACCGGTTAGCAAAAAGGCCTTTGAACTAGCCCAACTTACCGGTGCTAAATTACACTTTATGCATGTTACTGAGCCAATTAGCTATGCCTATGGTGGTGATGTACCCATGGACCTCAGTGCCGTTCAAGAACAATTGCATGAACATGCTAAAGAACGTATGGAAGCGTTTATAAAAAGTGCCGACTTACAGGCACATAGTAAGATTTTGGCTAATGGCCATATTGAGGCAGAAATTCATCGAGCGGCAGAAAAAATTGGTGCTGATTTAATTGTTGTGGGTAGCCATGGTCGGCATGGATTAGCTTTATTGTTAGGCTCCACCTCAAATAGTGTTTTGCATGGCGCTAGCTGCGATGTCTTAGCCGTGCGGATTTAACTAAGCTAACATTTCCTCAATTTCCATCCAGCGCTCCATAGCCTGTTCTAAGGCTTGTTCTTTGGCGCTTAGTTGTCCTAGCTTGTCACTCACCAGGGTATGTTCCTGAGTATAGAAATCAGGGTCTCCTACCTCATCTTGTAGCTTGGCTAATTCCACTTCCAAAGCTTCAATCAGTTCTGGTAATTGATCTAACTCTCGTTGCACTTTATAACTCAGCTTTTTGGTTTGTTTGGCAACTGCAGGTGGCGCTGATTTACTCGCAACTTGTGGCTTTTCTTTGTGACTGGTATCTATATCCACAAAGGCGCTTTGTAGCCTCCCGCCACGGTCAAACCAGTCACTATAGCCACCCACTGATTCCTCAATATTTCCCTGGCCATCAAACACCAAACATGAAGTAACCACACGATCCAAAAATACCCGGTCGTGACTAACCAACAACACTGTGCCTTTATATTCAGCTAATAACTCCTCCAACAACTCCAAAGTCTCTATATCAAGATCGTTGGTTGGTTCATCTAGTACCAGTACATTCGCTGGCTTACTAAATAGCTTGGCTAATAACAGACGATTGCGCTCGCCACCGGAAAGACTACTGACGGGGCTCCGAACGCGTTCTGGGGCAAACAAGAAGTCTCCTAAATAACCCATCACATGTTTTTGTTTGCCATTTATGTCAATGCTTTCACGCCCTTCAGCCAAATTATCCATCACGGTTTTATCAAGATCTAGCTGATCACGTAATTGATCAAAATAGGCTACTTGAATACGTGTACCTGTTTGCACCTTGCCAGACTGGGGTTTTAACTCCCCTAACAGAATACGCAGTAAAGTGGATTTACCAACGCCATTGGCGCCCACTAAGCCAATACGATCACCTTTGATTAGGGTAAAGTTAAAGCCGCGCAACAACGTTTGTTCACCATAGCCATGATTAACCGACTGCATTTCGCAAATAAGCTTGCCAGAACCTTGCCCCCTAGCCACCTGCATATTCGCCGTACCCTGTCGTTCACGCCTTTGACTGCGCTGTTTACGCAAATCTTCTAAAGCGCGCACTCGCCCTTCATTACGGGTACGTCGAGCCTTAATTCCTTGACGAATCCAGACCTCTTCTTGAGCCAACTTTTTATCAAACAGCGCATTATGACGCTCTTCCTCAACTAATTGTTGTTCACGATAAGCCAGAAAACGCTCATAATTGCCTGGGAAGTAATGCAACTGCCCTCGATCAAGTTCCATAATGCGGTTAGCTAAGGCTTGTAGAAAACGTCTATCGTGGGTGATAAAGACGATTGCACCATTAAAACCTAATAATTGTTGTTCCAACCATTCGATAGCCAATAAATCTAGATGGTTGGTAGGCTCATCAAGCAATAATAAGGTTGGTTCTGATACCAGTGCGCGAGCCAAACTGACACGCCGCCGCCAACCACCAGATAACTCACTTAAGGGTCGGCTTCCATCAAGTTGCAAGCGGGATAAAATACGCTCAACTTTGTTTTCCATTTGCCAACCATCTAGCTCATCCAATTGTTGGCTAACTTGTTCAAGCTGTTGCATACCGGCTTGATTGAGTTCCTGGCTAGTGAGACTGGAATGTTGTTGGCGCAGAGAATAAACATCAGCCAAGCCCATGGCTACTACCTCAGCCACTTTAAGGTCTTCTCGTTCAGGTAAGTCTTGTTGTAAATAACCAATTCGACAAGCAGGGCTGCGCCAGACAGTGCCGCCATCAGCTGACTGTTCACCCGATAGCACTTTCATTAAACTAGACTTGCCAGCCCCATTGCGACCAATTAAACAAATTCGATCACCCATATCGATTTGTAATTCCACGCCATCAAGCAAAGGCGCCGAGCCATAGGCCAAATGAACCTGTTCCAGCCGCATTAAATTCATATTTAAACCTTAATTAGTCAACCAGTCAGTTGTGACTCGATCTTATATAGAATAATTATACCGAATCTACTTGGGTTACCGTCAGTAGTTAGGCACTTAATTTGCGAAAAAATCTATCCTGCTTGCCAACTAGGAAGGCAAGTCGTTAATATGCTCAGGATTTACACAATTCTGCCCAAATATACTTTAGCAATAGTCATCTTTATGTCTACAGACTCAGTTAGCAAAAATGCAAACCCCTTTATTGATATTGGTGTCAATCTGACCAGTAGTCGGTTTGCCAAAGATCTACCGGAGGTTATTAGTCGCGCCCAAGCACAAGGGGTATATAAACAAATTGTCACTGGTACAAATTTGGCCTCTAGTCAGGAAGCCGTTCATTTATGTCACCAATATCCGCAAAGCTTGTATGCTACAGCTGGTTTTCATCCCCATCATGCTAGTGAAGTAGATGCCGTGAGCTGGTCTGCTCTTGAAACACTTTGGCAAGAGCCAAAAGTGGTTGCTATAGGTGAAACTGGTTTGGATTTTAATCGTAATTTTTCTCCACCTCAGCAGCAATTAGATAGCTTTGAAAAACACCTACAAGCCGGTTGTGATTATCCATTACCTCTGTTTTTACATGAACGAGAGGCTGAGGACGCGTTTTTTGAGCTGCTGGCCCATTACCGTCCACGTTTATTAGCAGGCGCTGTATTACATTGTTTTACTGGTTCACAAGCATGGTTAAAACGTTTGCTTGATTTAGATATTTATTTTGGCATCACCGGCTGGGTGGCGGATGAGAGAAGAGGTCAAGATCTACGAGATGCAGTACCTTTCATTCCTAGTGAGCGTCTATTGATTGAAACAGATGCGCCCTATTTACTGCCTAGAAATATGCGCCCCAAACCAAAGTCTAGTCGCAATGAGCCAGCCTACTTACCTTCTATCGCGCAAACCCTAGCCAATCTTAGACATCAGAGGGTGACCGATATCGCACAACAAACAACAAATAATGCTCAGCGTTTGTTTAACTTACCAGTCAATTAAGAAGGGCCAAAGCTTATTCTGCTCTTAGCCCCTGCACAAAATGTGTCACCTCAGTGCCTTGAAAAGGCCAATCTAAGCAACTGTCTGAACTTTCATGCCTTAACACAGGAATACGCATACCAAAGCGTTCAAATAAGGCATCGGATTCGGCTATATCGATGATCTCAACTTGCACACAATTTAGGTCCAAACTAGATAACAATACTTGCTCAGCATCATCACATAAATGACAGCCTAAGGTTCCTAAAAGTTGTAATTGCAACATGGTTACAAGCGAGATGTATTGTTACTAGTGACGACAATACAATCTTGTTTATTCATATTGCGTAAACGATAAGGCTGATTACTGGTTATATAGTAGGCATCTCCAGCAACAAGCAACTGCTCATTAGCATCAACAGTCACCGTTAGTTCGCCACTAATCACAATACCTGCCTGCTCCCCCTCAGAAACCTGCATTGCAGGCCCTGTATCACTGTCTGGGGGATAAATTTCATGTAGTAGGGATAATGCCCTATGTTCGTGGTTAAAGCCCACTAAACGTTTAATAATACTACCCTGACCCATATCAGGTAATTCACTAGCTTTATAAAAAACTTGCTGCTGCTGTGGCTCATCATTGCTGAAAAACGCCTCCATAGACATAGGCAAACCATCTAGTACTTTTTTTAGAGATGCTACAGAAGGACTAACACGATTTTGTTCAATCAGGGAGATTGTACTGTTGGTAACACTCGCGCGCTTCGCTAACTCACGCTGGGACAAGCCACGCTTGGTGCGTACCTCTTTTAAACGAGCCCCAACATCAACGTCAAAACTCACTCTTTAGTCTCCTTGTCGGCTGCCTTTGCAGGAGTATCTAATAAGTTTTCATCTGCTGCATTTTCAGCGGCTTGTTGCAGTAATTCTTCAGGCAAAGGCTTTTTCGGTTTTATGCCACCTAATTTAACGATACTTTGGGCCCGATTAATAAGATTACCACGGCCGGTTTTTAAGCGTTTAAAGGCCGTATCATAGTTATCCTGAGCACGTTGCAACTGGGTTCCGACACCCATCATGGCAGATACAAAATCGACTAGCTTTTTATGCATTTCTTCAGCTTGGCGAGCAATTTCTTGGGCATTTTGGCTTTGATGCTCGTAACGCCAAATATTGTGAATCGTGCGCAATGCCATTAATAATGTCGCTGGACTGACCAACATAATATTGCGCTGCATAGCGTCTAAGAATAATGCTTCACCCTTGTCACTTTGCAAGGCCAGCATATAAGCGGATTCGACGGGTATAAATAACAACACATAATCAAGACTGCGAACGCCTTCCGCGTCCTCATAAGATTTGCCACTAAGATTAGTAATATGGCCACGAATAGATTGCAAATGTTCTGCTAAAGCTTGCTCGCGCTGAACCTCATCATCAGTGCTATGATAGCGGTCATAGGCCACTAAAGATACTTTAGCATCGATAATAACATCCTTATTATCTGGCAGATGGACTACCACATCAGGTTGTAAACGTTTGCCACTTGTTTGGGTAAGATTAACCTGCGTATGGTACTCATAACCATTACGTAAACCTGATTGCTCGAGTACTTTCTCAAGCACCATCTCACCCCAATTGCCTTGGGTTTTATTATCCCCTTTTAGCGCTTTAGTAAGATTAATTGCATCGGTACTGAGACGTACATTGAGATCTTTAAGTTGGCTAATCTGCTCGACTAAACTGCGCCTATCTTGCGCCTCTTGGGTATAAACATGATCAACCCGCTTGCGGAACTCACCTAGTTGCTCACGCAGTGGAGTCAAAATCAAATCAAGTTGTTGCTTATTACTGGTATTAAGCTGTTCACTTTGTTTATTAAGTGAGGCTTCGGCAAATTGTTTCAGAAAGTCCTCAAACTCTTGTTTGGACTGTTTAAGTTGTTCTGCCTGCTTATTACTAGCCTGAATTTGTGCCTCTAATTGGGCTTTACTAGCCGCCAATTGCTCTCGACACTGGCTGTAGTTAAGCTGCAGTTCCGTATATTGCTGTTGCAGATTTTCTTGAAGCTCTTGTAAGTTAGCTAACTGTGTTTGAGTTTGCTCTAGTTGGCTTGCTAATTTGGCATTTTCTAGCTGCAAATGCTGCTGTTCGGCAAGGCTTTTTTCATAGCCACCATTGCCATTACTATTTGCCATACGTCTAACAGACCAGAGCACGACTAGTGCAACCAGGGCAATTGTTAGCCAGGGCAACCACTCAAGCAACATATTATGCCACCCAATCAATAAGCACTGGAATTAAGGCTAGCCAGCCACCAAGACAATATATAAGTGTCCCCACTTTGGCGGATAACAAGCGTTGCAGAAACACATAATAGAGGGCAGGAAAAGTGACAATCAAAAAGGCTACCGGAATCCACCAAGCAAATTGTTGCCAACCATAGATCAAGGCTAATACCAGAGCCACAAAAGCCAAATTACCCGCCAGCATAAAGCGCTTGGCAGTCTTGCTCTGCTCCGTTGATATATCATCACTAGGGGCTGATAAATTATCTTGCATAACCTGACGAGCACTTAAGGCAGCTGCCATAGACAAGCCACCAGCAATGGTAAACAGGTAAATAGGTTCCACGCAAAAAGTCCTTTCAGGTCAACTTGTAAGATGGCCCCATGATAGCATAAGTGGCGCTGAGGTGGCAGATTATTGGTTAGTGCAGTTGGCTACCATAATCAGCATTGATGGGTCTAAGGGCATCATAATTTTGGCGTAATTCAGATAGCGGTTTCAAACCATGATCATCAGGATCGGTAGGCATATCATGCCAGTCAATACTGCTAATACAGGTCATCATATCGTATTCACCAATGATCGCCTCCAGAAACATTAGTACAGCCTCAACCCTTAGGTCCTCGGCATGAATATTGATATCCTCAAGATACAGATCTAGATGCAAATTACCTTGTACACTACGTAGACTAAAGTAGACTTCTACCAAATGTACCAGCAAGCCATTTAAATCAATGGCATCTGGAATATGCTTGTCACGTTGACTAAAGGCTAAGGGCTTAATACCCTCTAAAATTGGCGCCGCCGCAACTAGTTGCAAGACTTGGTCAATACCTTGCTGATAACCATCACAGCCAAATACCATATGCACAGTAGCAGCTTCGTCTGCAGGGGTGCAGAATACCGTCAGGCAAGGGTCTATAGCCTGTAAACCAGCATGCAGTTCATCTAACAGCTCCGTAGATAATGCTGCGCGGTCACTAACTAGACTACACAATTCTTGTGCATTATCACTGACCAGTTGCCAAAAAGCTTGTATGTGGGAATTATTGATGTTCATGATACCTTGGGGGCTAGTTTATAAAGTGTAGCAAAATTTATTCTGCTTACACCTCTATAAACAAAAAGGAGTGCCAAGCACTCCTTTTATACTGCTAGCAAAGGGTTATTACTGACCCATTTGCTGCTTGATCAAATCACCAATAGTGGTAGGACCATCAGCTTCCACAGACATGTTCTTCACATCACGGATAGCTTGCTTCTCGTCATCCATATCCTTGGCTTTAATAGACAAGTTGATAATACGATTACGACGGTCAACACCAGCGATCTTAGCTTCTACTGCATCACCCTCTTTTAGCTCATTACGTGCATCTTCGACACGATCAATGCTAATTTCAGATGCTTTTAGTATAGCTTCAACGCCTTCAGCTAACTCAACAACAGCTTCTTTTTCAGCTACAGACTTAATAGTACCATTAACGATAGCACCACGATCATTAGCGGCAACATACTCACTAAATGGATCGCTTTCTAACTGTTTGATACCTAGGGAAATGCGTTCTTTCTCAGAGTCTACAGACAAGATAACAGCTGTCACCTCATCACCCTTCTTGTATTCACGCAGAGCCACTTCACCTTCTACATCCCAGGCTATGTCAGACATGTGCACTAGGCCGTCAAGATCACCTTCCAAGCCAACAAAGATACCAAAGTCGGTAATGGTCTTGATATTGCCAGTAACCTGATCACCAGCCGCATATTTCTCAGCAAATACCGCCCAAGGATTACCCTGACACTGCTTAATACCTAGTGAGATACGACGACGATCCTGATCTACGTCAAGAATCATCACTTCTACTTCGTCACCCAACTGAACTACTTTAGATGGGTGGATGTTTTTATTAGTCCAAGACATTTCAGAAACGTGAACTAGACCTTCAACACCATCTTCAATAGAGGCGAAACAACCATAGTCAGTTAGGTTAGTGATCTTAGCCATCACCTTCATACCATTCGGGTAACGCGCCTTGATAGAAGCCCAAGGATCTTCTTGCAGCTGCTTCAGACCTAAGGATAGACGACCACTGTCTTTATCAAACTTGATTACTCGAACAGTGATTTCATCACCTGGGTTGAGCATATCGCTTGGGTGCGCAATTCGCTTCCAAGCCATGTCGGTGATATGTAGCAAACCGTCTACACCACCAAGATCAACAAAGGCACCATAGTTAGTTAGGTTCTTAACGTAACCCTTAACATCCATACCTTCTTCGATATTCGCCAGCAACTCATCACGTTGCGCACTATTGGCTTCTTGCATAACTGCACGACGGGATACAACCACGTTGTTGCGTTTTGGATCCAGCTTGATCAGCTTGAATTCCAATTCCTTGCCTTCCAGATGATCCACGTCACGTACAGGACGTACATCCACTAGAGAACCAGGTAGGAAGCCTTGAATATTGTTAACGGCAACAGTAAAGCCACCTTTAACCTTACCATTGATAACACCGGTAATCGTTTGTTCTGCTTCAAACGCAGCTTGCAACACTTCCCAAGACTCAGCACGCTTGGCCTTTTCACGGGACAAACGAGTTTCACCAGTACCGTCTTCAACACTTTCCAAAGATACTTTTACTTCGTCGCCGATCTTAACTTCGACTTCTTTAGTATCGTTTAGGAACTGTTCTACGGGGATAACAGCCTCAGATTTAAGGCCAGCGTTAACGGTTACCCAATCGCCATCGATATCCAAAACAGTACCCACAACCAGGGCGCCGGGACGCATTTCAACAGCATTCAAGGATTCTTCAAATAATTCAGCAAAGCTTTCGCTCATGATAATTTCCGCGCATTGCCATCAACAATTGATTAACAACGCTTTGTTTGCCTGATGGTCAGTTACATCAGGGTAGTTAATATTAACGCAAAGTGTCTGGAACTGACGCCAAGCAGGGACACGAAGATATTTGCGCGCGCGAATTATAAACGATTAACAGTATTAATACAAAGCTTTACCACATACATTACGGATATGTAAGGTCATAAAAAACCTTAAAAGCAAGTTGCCATTAACGACTCTTGCACGGCAAAACCAGAACATGCCAAAATGCCGTGGTAGGTTATTAAATAATAACGCTAAAGGCCTCATTTATGTTTAGCTTAAAAGATCTAAAATACCAGCCAATTCCTTTGCCTGACCGTATCGATATGCCAGATACTGACATGATTGCAGCAGCGCAAACCTATTACCAAACCATGCGCCGCAGGCATTCAGTACGTGATTTTTGTGATCGCCCTGTGCCGAAAGAAATTATTGCTGCTTGTATTAAAACCGCCGGCAGTGCTCCTAGTGGTGCGAATCATCAGCCTTGGCATTTTGTGGCCATCGAAAATCCAGATCTGAAGAAGCAAATTCGCTTAGCGGCAGAAGAGGAAGAAAAACGTTTCTATGCTGGCGGTGGCGGTGACGAGTGGATTAAAGCCCTTGAACCCATAGGCACCAATGCCGATAAACCACATTTAGAAATTGCACCCTGGTTGATTGTTATATTTGCCCAACGCTACGGTGAACTAGCCGACGGTAAACGCTACAAAAACTATTATGTACCTGATAGTGTTGGCATTGCGACTGGCTTTCTCATTTCTGCTTTACACCAATCGGGTTTAGTGAGTCTAACCCACACACCTAACCCAATGCGGTTTTTGAACACCCTATTAAACCGCCCTAAATCAGAAAAGCCAGTGATGATACTAACCGTTGGACATCCCCATGATAAAGCAACGGTGCCCAGTGTAGCGAAACTCAAAAAGCCTCTGGAAGAAATATTAACTTGGGCATAACTGGACGTATTTGGTACACCAATTTTAACAGTTATCAAACCGAACCAGATTATTTAATCTTCACTTCTTTGACACCAAGATTTCTTATATTGGCGGCATATTTTCGACTAACGGGCAATAAGGCTGAATTTTTACCGTAAACCAGTTTCAGCTTCATATCTCGCTGATGCCTTTCGATACTATGAATAAATTTTGGATTGACTAGATAGGATCGATGAATCCTCAGTAAATACTTATCTCCAAAGTATTGATTTAAATTATCAATACCAATACGCAACAAAGGTAGTGTGCGACCATTATCTAAATGCACTCTACAATATGGCGCGTCAGCTGTGACGTAAGCCAAAATATGTTTATATTGTAAAATGGTGTTAATGGCTTCAATAACATTTGGTTTAGCAAGGACTTGAGCCTGACTGTTCAAATGAGTTTTTATTTGACTAGCAATATGTTGCAAATAAGTGAAATCAGTTGTGTCAAACTCAAGCAATTCTGCCTTGCGCCAGAATAACAAAGTGTAATCTGGCAAATCCTCAATCCGCCACAATAACAAGTGTGATGCTTGACGGCTTATTTTGTAAATGTTTAAGGCATGAGAGGTAGCCAAATTATTCAGTACCAAAATTTGACAATAATTTTCATTTTTGGACTCGTTGATACTCGACTCTGTAAACAACTTATCAATGTCATCTCCAGGTAAGTCCCAATCGGGGTTATCAGGATAACTATGCACAGCTTGACCTTGATGGAAAAGTACACTGGCCTGCGCATAACTATGTTGGTGACCGATTGCAAAGGCACTTTTTAAAAGCTCAGACTTGTCAGTTATTGCAGTAATTTGGGTGGCAAAGACTTTTAGGGATTGTAAGCGTCTATTAGCCAGCAATAACTGTAAATGTTGGTTTACACGCAGTAAGATTTCTTCCCGCGAAAAAGGTTTAATAATGTAATCGTTGGCACCACAATCAAAGCCCTCTGTTAAATCACCCGATTGATGCTTACCAGTAATAAAAATGACAGATAAAACCGTCTTACTATATTGTTGTCGCAACTTACGACAATATTCGAAGCCTGAAATATCGGGCAACATAACATCCAACAAAATAAGATCTGGCAAACGTCTATGTATTTGTTCTGCAGCTTCAGCAACATTAGCAGCTTGACGAATATGATAACCAGAGTTAACTAACTGCATTTGAATAAGATAACGCAACATATCGTCATCATCGACAATTAATAAATCAAAAGGTTGTTGCTGTAGACCTAAAGGTTTAATTGCATTAGCATCTGGCATAGCTAATTGTGATAACTTGTTTGCTGCTTCCAAGCCCACTTCAGAACCATATTGCCAGTCACGTGGCAAACTTAAAATAAAGCAGTTTCCTTGCCCGGGTATTGAGTCTATGGATAAGGTGCCATTGTGTAAATCAACTAATTGCTGGGTCACTGACAAGCCTAAATATGAATCACGCAGATCAATTTTATTAGCAGTTTGATCTTCCTCTACTGGTGCGGACATACTGCCTAATTGTTCAGGCTCAATACTTTTATCAGTGATTCTTACATACACCATATCCTTATGATCAAGGTCCTCTATACGTAAAACAATTTCACCTGTATGAGTAAACTTGATGGCATAACCAACCAAATTATACAAAATCTGATAGAGCCGATTTTCATCAGCTAAAACCGTGGTAATTGACGATACTTTTTGGCTGATAAGCGCAATGCCCTTAGCGTTAGCGATGGGTTTATATGCCTTTAAAATATGCTCAATAACTTTATTGACATTAAGCGGCCTTAAAGAAAGACTTAAATGACCATATTGTAGATGTGAAGCATCACGAATATCATCGATTAGGTTGTCTAATTTATGGGCACTTTCAAATGCCAACTGCAGGTGTCTTTGATGGTCACTAGGCAAACGATTATCCGCTATTACCTGACTAATTAACCCCATGGTAATACTCAAAGGCGTTCTCAGCTCGATAGTTGTATTGCTTAATACGGTATCTTTGATTTTATGTGCCTGTTGCAGATTTTCTATAGCCAGGTTCTGCGCCTCTTCCTTAGCCAGACGTTCAGCTCGGAAGTCATCAACTAAATAAAGCGCAAAAACCATAATGGCAATTAATGCACCCAACATCCAACTATTATCAGTTATGACATTGGCATTAAGCCAACCGATTCCTACACCCAGTTTTAGTGAAACAAATAGAAAAAATAGGCTCCAGCCTAAAAGCAAATAAAACGCCGCACGTTTATTTTTCTGATAGCCCTTTAAAAGAGCTGTTATTACAGTAATAAAATAGCCAAGAATTAATCCGTAGTACAAATGAAGAAAATACTGACTAGGCACTAAATAAACGGCTAGGTACCATATAGCCCCAAGACCTATTACACATAACAAACTCTTTGGCGACCTTTGGAAATAAGTATATGTGCGCCGTAACCAAAACCAGAAAGCCACCAAACCTAAGAAACTTAACGTAAAAACACCAAGTCTAAACATCAAGCTTGTTTCCGGTAAAAAACTACTATGGGTAAAAGGTGCCAAACAATAAATTGGACCTAAGCAAAAACAACCTGCCAAAATCAGATCTGACTTAGGAGCGAAATTACCCAAATTAACAAATGAACGCGAAAACTGAGCAGCGGTAAATGTAACCAATCCTATTGCTAAAAATAATGTTGCGTAAGGAACCCCCAAGGCACTCGGCCATAAATAATTGAAGATAAGATAATTGGTTGGAATCGGTAAAAACACAAGTGTAGACAGAAATAATACATAATATAGATAGTTTTCTTGTCTAAGGAAAAGATAAACACTCAGATTAAATAGGAACATTATTATCAGAGCACCGTAATACAACCCTAAACCATGGTAGTCATTTTTAATCTTGTTTACCGAAGTCGATATTTCTCTTAAGTAGAGTGGTAAAGGAAATTTTTTATTAGTATTAGCGATGCGAAGATAATAAGTCTTAGTCGAACCATGCTCTATTTTTAAAGGGAATATAAAATGGTGATGGGGGATAGCACGCTGTTTTAAAGGTACAGACATATCGTTACGGATAGGCTGATAATTCCCATTGGCCAGCGGCTTGTAAAGTAGCAAATCACCAACACGTGGAACGGCTAGCTCTAAAAACCAAAATTCTATTGCGCTTTTGTTCGTAGTACTAAAACGTACCCAAAAAATATCATTATCACGACTTAAATTAGCCTTTTCCCCTATGCCAGTATTAAATGCACCATCGGGTAAAGCGAGAATATCTGAAAAAGACATGGCTTGGGATGAATTCTCAGCGGAATCTACCAACCATTCGATCTTCGGTGCAACATAGTATTCGGAACTGGAATCACCAATAACGAGTTGGGTAGCAAAAACATACTCGCTAACAAGAAGCAAAAAAAAACTTAGCAAGTATTTTGTATTCATATTTTATTATTTATCATTATTTAGTTTCCGTAAGGTATAAATTACATAAAAAAGCTACACAAAACCAACTCAAATTATACTTTTTATCATAATAATGCAAATGTAAATCATACTCAATATGATCTTAATTTGCTATTAACGTACTAATGAAGACTATTGAAAAATTTTAATTAAAAAATATTATTTATAAAAATCAATATATTAATAGTTATATAAGACCAATAAAAAAATATATCTTACCCACCAGAACCAAACAGAACTAAAATTTTTTATAATTGAAAATATAAAGACCATTCAAACATAAATATATTAAGTCATAGATATTATATTTTTCATATATATCATTATGTTAAGGGTTATAACATAACAAATTAGCAACATTGAGTTTGCTCAAGTGCCATTATTGTCCAAAATGTCAATTCATATTAGCGTTGGCAACGTGTAGATGTAGATACCTTAGTTACGTGGTTACTTGCTAGCGCTGATATGAGGATCAGGGATGATCCACTTACCCATTTTTGCCCAGCATTCGTTGCCGAATTTTATATACAGCGTTAGCAACACATTGAATAGATTTGCACGATAAGCATACTGGAAACAAAAAAGGCGGTTCAACATATGCGTTGAAACCGCCTTTTTTATACAAATTTGGTGGAGCCTAGCGGGATCGAACCGCTGACCTCAACACTGCCAGTGTTGCGCTCTCCCAGCTGAGCTAAGGCCCCATATTCGGTGGGATCAAATCACTAATAAACCTACTTGTGACCTGATGGAGGCGTATTATAGAGACCTGAGGCAGGATTGCAAGGGCTTTTGTTATAAAAAGAATTACTTTTTAATCAACAACTTCCAGCCTATGTTAAAGCTCTCTAGACCTACCTACTTCCTAGAGAGTACGATATTCTTTGTCCCAACGTTTCGCTTCTTTCTTAGAAGGTGTTCCCATTAACTGTAAAGCATGGCGCAAGCGGGCACGGCTTAGATCTGGGCCTAAAATGACCATAGCGTCAAATACGGACACAGAATTAGCGTTACCTGTAATGGCGACAAATAATAATGCAAATAAGTCTTTAGGCTTTACTTCCATGCTTTGCGCCATACTTTTACAGATAGCGAAAATATCGTCTTTATCCCAGCTACGCAAAGCCTCCAGGTGCCATAAAGTAAACTGCAAGGTTTTACGCAGTAGATCATTATCAACCTTGGAGTTAACTAAGTCATCAGAACTGATATCAGGCATACCGGAAAGAAAGAAACCAGCAAGTGGGATAACATCACTAAATTTTTCCACTCTAGGCTTAATTAACGGCACAACAGGGGCTAAATAATCACTATTAACGGCCCAGCTTTGCATTCGCTGCATAAATTCTGCGTCACTTATGTCTTCACGCAACCACATACCATTAAGCCAAGAGAGTTTCTCCTGATCAAAAATAGGCCCACCTAAAGACACACGCTGAATATCAAAATGTTCAAACATTTCCTGACGGGTAAATTTTTCTCGCTCATCAGGCATAGACCACCCCATCCGACCAAGGTAGTTCAGCATCGCCTCTGGCAAATAACCCATACGTTGGTAGTACAAAATACTGGTAGGATTTTTACGTTTGCTAAGCTTGCTCTTATCAGGGTTACGTAGTAATGGCAGATGGCATAGCTCAGGCATATCCCAGCCGAAATACTGATAAAGCAAGATATGTTTGGGAGCTGAGTTTATCCACTCTTCTCCCCTTAACACATGAGTAATACCCATTAAGTGATCGTCAACCACATTGGCAAGATGATAAGTAGGCAAACCGTCGTTTTTCAGCAATACTTGCATATCCACTTGTGACCATTCGATCTCAATCTCACCACGCAGCATATCATTAAATTTGCAACTACCTTGGCTTGGGATTTTCATCCGAATAACATAAGGATCACCGGCCTCTAACCTTGCCTGCACTTCCTCTGTTGATAAGTCTAGGCCGCGGCCGTCATAACCTATTGGTAGCTTATTTTCTGTTTGATAGCGACGCAGCTCATCCAATTCTTCTGAGGTAGCAAAACAATAAAAAGCATGGCCATCACGCACCAACTGTTGCGCATAGTCTTGGTAAATGCTACCGCGTTCACTCTGCCGATAAGGACCGTATGGACCACCAATATCTGGGCCCTCTGCCCATTCAATCCCCAACCAGCGTAGGGAATCCAAAATGGCTTGTTCCGACTCAGGAGTACTTCGTTGCTGATCCGTATCTTCTATACGCAGAATAAATTCACCACCATGCTGGCGGGCAAAAGCCAGATTAAATAAGGCAATGTAGGCAGTGCCTAAATGGGGGTCACCCGTGGGTGATGGTGCAATACGAGTACGAACAGTCATGGTAAGCTTTAAGCCAATTACGAAAAGCGGCATTATACCCCTTCGGGGTCAGGTGATAAAGCAACACTGGAACTGACAAACAATAAAAAAGCCGCCTATAAAGGCGGCTTTGTTGGATTTTTCAGGACTTCTTTCGTGGCCTAGAACAAACCCACAATATCACCATTATCATCAATATCGATTACTTCTGCAGCTGGCTTTTTGGGCAAACCAGGCATCGTCATTACGTCACCAGCTAGAACCACAATAAAACCAGCACCAGCAGATAAACGTACTTCACGTAGAGGCACATCAAAACCTTCAGGTCGGCCTTTTAAAGCTGGGTCAGTAGAAAAAGAATATTGCGTTTTCGCCATGCAAATGGGTAAATTACCGTAGCCATCTTTCTCTAATGCAACAATGCGATTGCGGAGCTTTTGATCAGCCATAATATCGTTAGCACCATAGATCTTTTGGCATACCGTTTTGATCTTATCCCAGAGGGGCATATCTTCTTCATATAAGAAATTAAAATCAGGCTTATGGTTTTCAACCAAATCAACTACGGCTTCGGCTAACTCAGTAGCACCTGCACCACCATGCTCCCAGTGCTCTGCTTCAATGACTTGCACACCGAGATATTCACATTTATCTTGCACCGTTTGCACTTCCATGGCCGTGTCAGTAACAAATTTATTAATTGCCACTACCACAGGCAAACCAAACTGATGGATATTTTCTATATGTTTCTTTAGATTTTCTACACCAGCAGCTACCGCTGCTTGGTTTTCCTGATTTACATCAGCTAAAGCAACACCACCGTGCAGCTTAAGTGCACGAATAGTCGCTACAATAACCACTGCATCGGGTGCAATACCCGCTTTCCGACATTTGATATCGAGGAATTTCTCGGCACCTAAATCAGCACCAAAGCCGGCTTCAGTTACCGTGTAATCACTTAGCTTCATTGACAACTTGGTCGCCGACACAGAGTTACAGCCATGGGCTATATTGGCAAACGGACCGCCATGCACAAATGCAGGGGTATGTTCCAAGGTTTGCACAAGATTTGGACTAAAGGCATCTTTCAACAGCACGGTCATAGCACCATGTACATTTAGATCTGCAGCACTAACAGGGACTTGATCATAGGTATAACCAATAACAATGGCACCAAGTTTCTGTTTTAACTCTTGAAGGCTATTGGCCAGACAGAAAATCGCCATAACCTCAGAGGCAACAGTAATATCAAAGCCAGTTTCTCGGGGCACACCATGAGCTGGCCCACCTAAACCAATATTGACATTACGTAAGGCCCGGTCATTCATATCCATAACCCGCTTCCACTCAATGCGGCGTGGATCAAGTTTCAGGGCATTGCCCTGCTGTAGATGGTTATCAATAGCAGCAGATAACAAGTTATGAGCTAGACCAATAGCATGAAAGTCACCAGTAAAGTGAAGGTTAATATCTTCCATCGGAACAACTTGTGAATAACCACCACCGGCAGCACCCCCTTTAATACCAAAACAAGGGCCCAAAGAAGGCTCTCGTAAGCACACAGTTGCTTGCTTACCAATACGATTTAGGGCATCTCCTAAACCAATAGTAGTGGTGGTTTTACCCTCACCTGCTGGAGTTGGGTTGATGGCTGTAACCAGAATTAATTTTCCGTTATCACGGTGTTGTACACTATTGATAAATTCAGGGCTAATTTTAGCCTTAATTTTGCCGTACTGTTCAAGATCATCAGCGCTAATGTTTAGCTTTGCAGCGACTTCTACAATGGGGCGTTTTTCAGCAGCGCGGGCTATTTCTATATCGGAAAGATAAGTCTTAGACATAATCGTACCTTGTGAATTTGGAGTTTTACACGCTATTTGCAAAACAGCTTTACAACTTAGCGTTATATTGGGGTCGCACTATACGCCTTTGCAACCACACTAGTTACTTAAAAACGACACCAGCTTAGCCTTCTTCGCTATTAAAATTTAATACTCAAGAAACCTTAATCCATAACATTTCCTTTAGGAAAAGGGTTTCTTATAAGTCACTATTTATCCTATAAAATCAATAAAACAGCACACTAAAGCCTATTCTAACAGACCATTCTTTAACCCGTAAGCGTCAATTTAATGGCGTTTGGTATCAAGTTGTAACTAAGCACCTTCAGGCATAGTTAGCTAAAAATAAAGTTGATTAATTACCGCATTGATTGTTTGCAGCTCATCTCAGTACGGATGCCTGAACCACTTTATATTAATTAGGATTACTAGTCTTAAAAGGATTCCACCAAGCATTAAATTAGCAGTGAGGTTATGACTATGGAATTTAGCTTAAGTAATGAGCAACAAATGATTATAGATACCGTTAAAGCATTTGTTGAACAGGAGCTATACCCACATGAAGCCGAAGTGGAAAAAGTGGGACAAATTAGCCCAGCATGCCATAAACGAATTAAGGCTAAAGCCATAGAGATGGGTCTCTATGCCGCCAATATGCCCGAAGAATATGGCGGTGCTGGCCTAGACACACTAACTTTAACCTTAATGGAAAGAGAACTTGGTCGGGCTAACTTTGCCCTACAATATATCGTTGCCCGCCCCTCTAATATTCTTCTTGCCTGCAAACATGAGCAAGTAACAAATTATCTGCTGCCAACCATCCGTGGAGAAAAGCTTGAATGTTTAGCCATGACTGAACCCAATGCCGGCTCTGATGTGCGCTCCATGCAGTGCCGAGCCGAACGTGATGGCGACCATTATATTTTAAATGGCACCAAGCATTTTATTAGTCATGCCGATATCGCTGATTATGTGATCTTATTTGCTGCATCAGGAGTGGAGGAAACCAGCCGCGGACCAAAAAAGAAAATTACCAGTTTTCTGGTTGATAAAGGTACGCCAGGTTTTACTATTGAGCCGGGTTACAATAGTGTCTCCCACCGTGGTTATCACAACGCTATATTAAATTTTGATAACTGCCGAATTCATGAGTCCCAAATACTTGGCGAAGAACACAACGGCTTTGATGTTGCCAATAAGTGGTTAGGTGCAACCCGTCTATCCGTTGCCGCTATGTGTTTAGGACGTGCTGAACGGGCCCTAGAAATTGCTACTGAATGGGCAGCAACTCGAAAACAATTTGGTAAAGCTATCAGTCAATTTCAAGGTGTATCCTTTAAGCTAGCTGATATGGCTACAGAGCTGAAAGCAGCTGAGCTACTAACCCTCCAAGCTGCATGGAAAGATACAAAAGATCAAATGACCGACGCTGATGCCGCCATGGCAAAGCTAAAATCATCAGAAATGCTGGCAATGGTCTCTGATGAAGCTATTCAAATTCTAGGTGGTATGGGGCTGATGGATGAATTGCCCCTAGAACGTATTTGGCGAGATCATAGAGTGGAGCGTATATGGGATGGCACGAGTGAAATACAACGTCATATTATTTCTCGGTCTATGTTACGACCATTAGAAAATCAGATCTAACACGAGCATGGATAAACTGCGTTTACAACGTTTAATGGCGCCCAAAAGTATTGCCGTATTTGGTGCCCAGGGAGCTGATTTCGCCGTTAGTGAAAGCCAGAAAATGGGTTTTAAAGGGCCTATCTATGCTGTGCACCCTACTCGTGAGCAAATAGCCGGCCTAACTTGTTATCAGGATGTTAAAGAATTACCCACACCACCTGACGCAGCTTATATAGCAGTCAATGCCGAAGCGAGTATTGATATCGTTGCTGCATTAAATGCCATAGGTGCTGGCGGAGCCGTACTATATGCCTCTGGATTTAGTGAAGTGGGTGAACTAGGCAGGCAACGGCAGCAGCGCTTACTGGCTGCGGCGGGGGAAATGCCTATCATTGGACCAAACTGCTATGGGGTGATAAACGCTCTTGATAAAGCCGTCCTTTGGCCTGACCAACATGGCCTTAGCCCCCTTGAAGAAGGTGTTGGGATTATTACCCAAAGTGGCAATGTTGGTCTTAATATGACTATGCAACAGACGGGACTACCCATTGCCTATATGGTGACTTTGGGTAATCAAGCGCAATTGGATATAGCTGATATTATCAATACTATGCTTGACGATCCCCGCATCAATGCCATTGGTTTACATATAGAGGGCATCAAGGATTTGCCTGCCTTTGACACCGCGGCACGGCGAGCCTTAGCCCAAAAAGTCCCGATTGTGGCCATTAAATCAGGCCGCACTGCTGCTGCAGCAAAAATCGCCTTATCTCATACCAGCTCGTTAACGGGCGCCGATAGCCTATTTGATGCCCTATTTGAACGCTTGGGCATTGTTCGCGTAAATACCCTACCGGTTTTCTTAGAAACCCTAAAACTAGTCAGTCTAATGGGGCCTCTAACCAGCAACCGTATTGCCTCTATGAGTTGCTCAGGTGGTGAGGCTGGCATGATGGCTGATTTAATTGCCAATACCGGATTAGAATTTGCCAGTCTAAGCGCAAGCCAGCAACAAGCTGTTAAAGCTACACTTAATGACTATGTGGAGATCTCTAACCCACTTGATTACCACACCTTTATCTGGGGTGATCGGCAAGCTATGACCAATACATTTGGTGCCATGATGACAGCCAAATTTAGCGCTACAATATTGCTATTGGATTGGCCTAATTATCCGGGCGCCAATCCACAACAATGGGATGATGCTCTTTTAGCACTGGCAGATGCCGCCAAAGCAGGAAATCATAAAGCTATTGTTTTATCCTCTCTGGGCGAGTGTTTACCCTCCCATGCCATAGCCCTGTGTCAAGCACATGGTGTTATTCCTATGATTGGATTAGATATTTGCTTACAGGCACTCGACGCTGCCTATGGGTTACAGCTAGCTTTTTCGCGCCCAATACCGGAACCCCTAGTTATAAGTCATCCTGCTGCAAGCAATACACCACAATTACTTAACGAATACAAAGCCAAGCAAGTACTTAAACCATTTGGTATTCCCTTGCCGCCAGGAGGCTTAGCTAATAACCTTGGGGAAGCCATCACAATTGCAGACAATATTGGCTACCCTGTGACGGTTAAAGCAGTGAGCGACCAGCTCACTCACAAAACAGAACAGCATGGGGTATATCTAAATATAACCACGCAACAGGAATTACAGTCGGCTGTGCAACAGTTGCAAAAATTGGCTGGCCAAGTTCTGGTTGAACGCATGGAAACAGGTGTGCTAGCTGAACTAATTATCGGCGTAAACCATGACCCTCTGTTTGGTAACTACCTGCTTGTTGGCGCTGGTGGGATACTGGTGGAGTTGCTTAAAGATAGCCAACTATTATTACTGCCCTGCACTCCAGAGGATGTCCAGGCAGCACTGCAAAAGCTTGCCATGCAACCTTTACTAACAGGCTATAGAGGGCAAGATGCGGCTGATATAAAGACTATAGTAGAAACTATTATGGCTGTTCAAGGCTATATTGAACACCATCCTGTTAGAGAATTGGATATTAATCCATTGTTGGTAAAAGCCCATAGCTGTGTTGCTGTCGATGCATTGATTAGCCAATAACATCTTGAATGCCAGCTGCATTATTAGCTACTATGCCAATATGCCAAGAAACAATAATCATAAGACTAGGTATGCCTATGGCTCAGAAAATTGGTTTTTTACTTTTACCACGCTTTTCTATGCTATCTCTAATGAGTGCCTTGGAGCCTTTGCGGGTAGCTAATAGGTATATTGACGACCACTATGAGTGGCAATTTATTGGTGCTAGTAATACAGCAGTAACGGCAAGTAACGGTATTCCAGTATCGGTTACAGCTATGTCTGAAGTAAAAGACTTGGGTCGGTTATTTGTCTGTGCTAGCTATGCCCCACAAGCTGGCGTAACCTCTAGTATTACTCAGTGGCTTAAACATCGTGGCCGCACTGGCGCTCATATTGGCGCTTTGGAATCAGGATGTCATGCCTTGGCCGCTGCTGATTTGTTAAACAATCACAGTACTGCTTTACATTGGGAAAGTCAGGCCGCTTTTCACGAAACCTACCCTCACTTACAGTTATCTAATGATATCTTTAATGATGATGGTAAACGCTTTACTTGTGCTGGCGGCTCAGCATGTCTTGACCTAGTACTGCATCAGATTACCCAGGATCATAATCGTGATATAGCTGATCAGGTGGCTAGATGCCTGATTCATCAACGCCAAAGTGAAGTAGGAACAGGACAAGATTCTCTGGTTATGCATACCCTGCAACAGAAGCGCCTAAGTCCCGTTATTGATGCCATGGCTGCAAATATTGAAGATCCCCTTGACGGGCCTGAACTAGCTGCCATACAAAAGGTGTCTGAACGTACCTTGCAACGCCAATTTAAACAAGCTTTTGGCATGCCACCCCGCTCTTGTTACCTACAAATGCGCCTACAAAGAGCCCGCCAATTGTTACACGAAAGTAATCTATCAGTAATGCAAGTTGGTATTGCCTGTGGTTTTGGTAGTAATGAAAACTTTTGTCGGCAATATAAAACTATGTATGGGCACCCACCCAGTCGAGATCGCAAGATGGATATTGGTATGGCTGCCTATAAGGCCATTGGTTAACTACCAAACCGATCTCATACCCTACTTATAAGATTAAGGACAACCTAATGCGCACCCTAGAAACGACGATTATCAAAGACTGGATTGATTATAACGACCACCTCAATGAGGCTTATTACTTGGTTATTTTTAGTCAGGCTACAGATGCTTTACAACATCGTTTAGGCATGACTGTAGAAACCATTAAAGCAACAGGCTTCACTCTTTTTACCGTTGCTACGCAACTGCGTTATCTACAAGAAATTGGCCTAGGGAAAAACGTCTATGTCACGACTCAGTTACTCGAGCATGACAGTAAACGTCTACGTATTTTTCATACAATGTACAATGACCAGCATGAAGCCCTAGCCACGGCCGAAAAGTTGTTTTTAAGCTATCACTTAAAACAGAAAAAAGTAATTAATTTTAATGAGGATTTTCATCACCAACTTGGACAATGGCAGGACCAGCAGGGAGAAATGCCCATACCCAGCAGTGCTGGGCAGGGAATTAGTTTAACTAAGCAATAATTAGCGTCGACGTGAGCGGCGCTTGGTGGTAATGCCACTGGCAGAACCACCAGCAACACTTAAGTCACCTTGGTATTGTGCCGCTCCACCTTTGGAAACTTCACCCAACTCCGCCACAATTTGATCTATTGATGGAGCAGGACCTTTAGTGTGTCCATCAAGTGCTTGACGCATAGCAGCAACATGAATAGGCGAAGTGCCGCAACAGCCACCAACAATGTCAGCACCGGCATCGACAGCCATACAAGCATATTTCGCCATCAACTCAGGGGTACCATTATAGTGAATAGCGCCGTCAATATATTCTGGTATACCACAATTTGCCTTTGCCACAATAACCGCCTTATCACCTCCTGGAGCCTTACGCATATTGCGCACTGCCAAGACCAGTTCAGAGGCACCAACGCCACAATTTGAACCGCAGGCATAAGGTAATTGACCATGATCATCGCCAGCTGCCACCATATCAGCTGGCGTTACGCCCATCATGGAACGACCATTGGTATCAAAACTAAATGTGCAAACTATGGGTAAACCTGATTGGCTGGCACCTTCCATGGCCCATTCAGCCTCCGCTAAAGACGACATAGTTTCAACCCAAGCCACATCTGCCCCGCCGTCTTTTAAAGCTTTTGCTTGTTCAGCAAAGGCCTCTATGGCTGCATCTTTAGATAAAGTCCCCATAGGTTCAGGGAGTTCACCAGATGGACCAATTGAACCCGCCACAATCACTTGGCGATCAGTAGTGGCATCAGCAATCTTACGGGCAATTTGAGCCCCTGCAGCATTTAATTCTGCTACTCGCGTGGCCGCATTATGGAGTGCTAAACGAAAGTGAGTACCACCAAAAGTGTTGGTTAAAATAATGTCAGAACCAGCATCAACAAAACTCTGGTAATGGGCTCTGATGCGCTCAGGAAAGTCAACATTCCATAATTCTGGGGCATCACCTGTCTGCAATCCCATGGCAAACAGGTTGGTACCAGTAGCGCCATCAGCTAGCAAAAAACCTTTATCCTTAAGGGCTGCCGCTAATATATTTTCACTCATAGTGACTCTCGTAAACAATATTGCTAATAAAGGCCTAATTTTAAGGCTTTGCAGGTTATTACACCAAGTAATTAACGGCTAAAAGCCAAGAGATATTTTCAAACCAATATGAATTGATTTCATGTCAGCAGATTTCTCTATTTAATGCTGACTGGTAGACCAGACTAGCTAGCTGTACCGACTTAAATAAACGCGTCTCATACAATGACGTTTTAAAGTAGATGCGAGTCGCCAGCCCGTCAGCACCTAAAGAGTCCAGAGGTCACAATTTATTTAAATACTCCCAAGCATTATATCTAATAGGGAAACGATCTTTTTAGGAGCTAAAATATGAGTGAAGCCCGTGCACGCCGACGTAGCGGTGGCGGTAGAGCCGCCCGTCAACAGAGTCGAGCAAATCAAACAACGGCTACGCCCGCCTATATTACCCGCAAGTTGCAGCCTTTTACCGTTTTAGATGATGCTGCTTTAGCCCAAATTGAAGAAAATGCAGACACTATTTTGGCTGAAGGTGGGATTGAGTTTAGGGATGACCCAGAAGCTCTAGAAATATTTCGCCAAGCTGGTGCCACCGTTGAAGGCCAGCTAGTTAAATTTCCCAGAGGTATGTGCCGTGAGATTATTCAGCAAAATGCCCCAGCTGAGTACACCCAGCATGCACGTAACCCGGAAAAAAGCGTGCAGATAGGGGGTAATAACACTGTTTTTGCTCCAGGTTACGGCTGCCCATTTGTAAGAGATTTGGACGGTGGCCGCCGCTATGCCACTCTTGAAGACTTTCAAAACTTTGTCAAACTTGGCTATATGTCACCCTATATGCACCATTCTGGTGGTACCGTATGTGAGCCTGTAGATGTGCCTGTCGAAATGCGTCATCTGGATATGCTTTACTCACATATTAAATACAGTGATAAAGCCTTTATGGGTTCAGTTACGGCTCCCGAGCGCGCACAAGATACCGTCGATATGGCGAAGATTGTTTTTGGTGCCGAGTTTGTTGAAAAAAATACCGTTGTTACTAGTCTGATTAACGCTAACTCACCCATGACGTTTGATGACACCATGTTGGGTGCCGCTAAAATCTATGCCCGTAATAACCAAGCCTGCATCATTGCACCCTTTATTTTGGCAGGTGCTATGTCTCCTGTTACCAGTGCTGGCACTTTGGCACAAATTTTAGCGGAAGTTTTGGCTGGTATGAGCTTTGTGCAATTATATGCACCGGGTGCACCTTGTATATTTGGTACTTTTGCCAGCTCTATTTCTATGCAATCAGGGGCCCCAACTTTTGGCACCCCAGAACCGTCATTAGTGACCTATGGCGCCGCTCAATTGGCACGTCGCTTAGATGTGCCTTTCCGTAGTGGTGGTTCTCTACCTGGATCTAAGATCCCCGATGCTCAGGCTGCCTATGAAAGTGCAAATACCCTTAATTCCACAGTAATGGCTGGGGTAAACTTTGTACTTCATTCTGCCGGCTGGATGGAAGGTGGTCTGGTAATGGACTATGAAAAGTATATGATGGATTTGGATCAGCTGGGTATGATGCACACTCTGACCCAAGGTATTGATATGAGCACCAATGGCCAAGCCATGGATGCCATTAAAGAAGTTGGTCCGGGTAATCACTTCCTAGGTTGTGCCCATACCCAAGCAAACTTCCAAACCGCTTTTTATATGTCTAATCTGACCGACAATAATAGTTTTGAGCAATGGGAAGAGGATGGCAGTCTTGATATGCGTCAGCGTGCCAATGCTCTATGGAAAAAGCAATTAGCCGCCTATGAAGCCCCTGAGTTAGACCCAACCATTGATAATGCGCTGCAGGAATTTATTACTAAGCGTAAGGCCGAATTAGCGGGCACAGGTGATTTCTAAGCATATTCTAACCTTATAAGCAGAAATACTCTGGCATGCTATTGGTCAGATTTGCTACCACCTAGGCAATTAGGGGCTGCTGGCATACCCTGCTTTGTAGCCCATTGCTGTGGTGTATAGCAGTGCAGAGCCAGCGCATGAATAGGGTTGCCCATGAGGTCACCAACAAGCTCGTAGACTAGCTGGTGACGCTTTACTGGCATTAAACCAGCAAATATTTCGGACACCAAGAGTAGACTAAAATGACTATCTTGAGCGGGGCCACTGTGCATATGGCTATCGTTCGTTAGCTCATGATGTTCCACCTGCAATGGTGATAAAACAGCCTGCAAAAGTTGCTCGTTTATGCTCGACATCTTGACTCCCTTGCATCAACTACGTCAGTACTTCAATCTGCATCAAAGTTTACCATAAGAGGCTATTTTATGCTCTTGAGGCTGATTTTTATTAGCTTAATCATGCCAATTTTAGAACTACTAGACTGGCTGGCAGGAGTCGATAAAAAAAATCCTAAGTTATTCAGATAAAATAAAAAAATGCCCTTGACGAAAGGCCCCTTGATCTTTAATATTCGCCTCCACATTGAGTGTTTCCCCGATAGCTCAGTTGGTAGAGCAGTAGACTGTTAATCTATTGGTCGCTGGTTCGAGTCCAGCTCGGGGAGCCAATTCAATGTTTTTGGTTAGTTGTTCCCCGATAGCTCAGTTGGTAGAGCAGTAGACTGTTAATCTATTGGTCGCTGGTTCGAGTCCAGCTCGGGGAGCCACTTCAACCGCACCTTCCCTCTCCTAAAATTAGCTCCACCTTTTGTTGACTTAATTAAGATCTAACGAAAAGGGTTGTTGGCATCGTAACTATTTGTTTGTTAGTTAGACTTTTGGATATCGATTGTTAGATTCGACAATATTTAAATCCATATGATTACGCATAAAGCGATCGCGACCATTCACTGGTGGCTCAAAGTCCCACGGGGTAAAGTGGCCTTTACGATTTGCTCTGTCTACTAAGGTTCGACATCGCTGACTATGCATTACTTCTTGCTTAAAAGTAGTCAAATCCCAACGTTGGTGCATTTCCTCTGTAAAACTATCAACTAAATTTTTGTACTCAGGAGCAGAGGCTAAATTAGTTAATTCATTTGGATCCTCTACTAAATTAAATAATTGCACTGGATCCGAAACCGAATAATTAAACTTGTAATCACCCTTGCGGATCATCACCATAGGCTCAATAGAACCCTCGGCACAATACTCTGAATAAGCGCTGCGCTGCTCATCTTCATGGCCTCTAACTAGTTCAATAAAGCTTTTACCATCAATGTCACAAACCAATTGATTTAGATCTCCTTGCGCCAGCTCAATAAGACTAGGAAGCACATCACAGTTACTAACTGGGGTATTAACCTCACGGGGAGAAAAGGTGTTGGGAGAATATAGCACCAGCGGTATACGACTTGAATATTCAAAGAATGACATCTTATACCAAAGGCCACGCTCACCAATCATATCGCCATGATCAGAGCAGAAAAGCACATGGGTATTTTGATCAAATTCACATTCTTCTAATACCTGTAATATTTCACCCAGTTTGTCATCTAAATAACTAATATTAGCAAAATAGGCGTGTCGGGCATTACGAATATGTTCTTCATTAACCTCAAAGCGCCTAAAGTCATTAGCATCATAAAGTCTCTGTGAATGAGGATCCTGATCTTTATAATCAATAAAAGGAACTTTAGGCATGGGAATTTCACCATGGTCATATAAATCCCAATATTTCTGCCGAGCTAAATATGGGTCGTGTGGGTGGGTAAAACTAACAGTTAAACAAAAAGGTCGTGTATCAATGCGTCGAGCATACTGATAAAGCTTGAGTTTAGCGTTATAAGTAACTTCATCATCAAACTCCAATTGATTAGAAATCTCGGCAATACCAGCTTCGGTTACTGAACTCAGATTGTGATACCACCAGTCAACACGCTCGAGTGGATTCTCCCAATTTGGTGTCCAACCAAAGTCAGCCGGATATATATCTGTGGTTAAGCGTTCTTCAAAGCCATGGAGTTGATCAGCACCCACAAAGTGCATTTTTCCCGACAATGCGGTTTGATAGCCCATATCCCGAAGATAATGGGCAAAGCTGGGGGTGGTAGATTTAAACTCGGCAGCGTTATCATAAATACCACTGCGTGAAGGCAACATGCCCGTCATAAAACTGCCACGTGAAGGTGTACATAAAGGACTAGGAGTATAACAGTTATTAAATTTTATGCCCTTAGCCAATAATTTGCGCATATTAGGTATATGCAGAAAGTCAATCATATCTGGATCCAGCATTGGACCATTCATTTGATCAACCATGACAATAAGAAAGTTTGGTTGCATTTACCAACCCCCCCCATATTAATTATGTTATTTTTATTTATTAATCAATATTTAACTGCTTGTTAGGCCTTAATTTAACTGTGTGGGAAAGTAGCACAGGAAGTTAGAAAAAGACAACGAAAATAAATGCTTATTGATGAAAAAAACAGGAAGAATTTGATTTGGGGATAACATCTTTTTCAATGCCCAAAAGAACACTGCAGGGCAGCCATTACAGACTGCCCTTAGCAATAGATCAGTTACTGACTAAAACGAATATTTTGCATCTGGAATTTCACCCCTGCTTGGGTATTTGCCCAAGCTGGAAATATTTCCACCAGATTGATCGTTTCAATAAAGAAATCACTGGTCATTTGCGCTGCAATAAGTGACATAGGTATAGAGATTTCTTGCCACTCTCCTACCAGTAACCTCTCACCATCCAATTGTGGTACGAAGATATCACCTGTCTTACTGTCAGTATTGCCCACTTTTATTACCAGGCCAGTTTGATCATTTGCCGGCTTCTGTGAACCTAAAGACTCAACAAATAAATCAAATACTAAAGAGCCATTATCCTTAAATTCACGCAAATTTTGCGCTGCAAAGTTTAATTTTAAATGGCCTTTGTAACTTTCAGGGCTATCATCATTATAAGCAGCAAAAACCTTACCTTGATCATTAATAGACGCTATTAGGTGACTATCACCATGCGGAATACCACCCCAATCGGCCGTGTTATATTGCTCACCAATATCTATCTTGGCATCAAAATCGCTAACAATATTGTAACTACTTCCCGTTAACGCCGGCGGTGACTTACCACGCATATCGACACAGGTTACGGCATCATTAGGTATGCCATTAGGTTGCGGCACCATGCGTACAGCACCTAAGTTAAATTCAACTGCATCTGTGGTGAAAAACAAGAAAGGCGTATTCATCATTTGATAAACCATACCTGTTTCCACTAAACATGCTAAGGGTACCTTTATTGTTTTCCAGTCATCACCGGGAGCGGGTAAAACTCTATTTATCTTTACTTCACCGCGGCATGGATAGACACAGTGCACAGACAAGACCAAGCTTTCTGGTGCCTTGGATAACATTTTAATATCAAACTCCAAGGTACTGTCTGCATTTACATAACGGTTAAAGTCACCACCCACACTATCCGCAGTTTGCATATAAATTTGGGCTGCACTATTGCCAGCATAGCTACCCGTATTGCCAGCAAACTTTACGTTTACAGCAGATTGCTGCATACCTTGATAATCTATTCCCTTGGTGGTTACAGAACCAATTGTTGTCGTGCCTTTACCAACTGGCACGCCAGCCCAACCATTAATACTGCCTGATATTCTGGCTACAAATTCACCTTTTGCATGTTTACCGAATATCTCTAGGGGCGACTCTGCCACGCCCGCATCAGGGGCTTGCATACCACAACCATAGTCACGTGGATCAAGATGGATATTATCCAAATCTTGTTCAGTAGCTTGAACGCTTGCGTTTGAGCCATAAGACAAACCATAACCATAGGGGAATAGTGGTTTATGTTCGCCATTGACATCTTGCTCAATCAGCTCACCAGTTAAGCCATCAACAGGCGTTTGATAGTCTGGAATATTGGGTGCATGACGATTAATCGTGGTTGAACATTTTTGTTTTGGCCAAGAAAAAGAAAACCGCCCGGTAAAATCTCTGCCGCCTTTAGCAAATAGTACATCAGTTATACCACCAGCCTCAGTACCTGGTAACCAAGCTGCCACAAAGGCATCAGAGTGGTTTATTTCTTCATTCACATAGAGTGGACGACCCGAATAGAAAACAGTTACCACTTTAAAGCCAGCATTCTTAAGCTTTTTAATAAGGGCTAAATCCTGAGCATAAGAAGCTTTTAACTGGGAAAATTCTAAGGTTTGGGCTTTGCTAATATCGCCAAACATCTCTGCATAGGCATCCTCTCCAATCACCACAATAGCTGTAGTCCCTGCTGGAGCTTGATTTATATCTGTATATACATTTTCAGCACCTACTTCTGCTTGCAGAGCACCTAGCATGGTTTGTGCGCCAGGAAAGTCCTTAGCAAGCGTATTATTGTCACCCTGCCAAGTTAGTGACCAACCTCCTGTTTGCTTTTGAATACTATTTATCGCACTACCCACCAGCAGATATGCATCATCAGTTGGTAAAGGAAGCACATTATTGTTGTTCTTTAATAGCACTAAAGATTGACTAACTGCTTCCCGCGCCAGTGCTCGGTTAACAGCACTACCTAACAACGCCGTATCACCTGCATTTTTTCGCGCCGAAGGTTTAGGTTTTTGCCAAAGATTTGCCCGCGCTTTAACACGCAAAATACGCGTTACTGCATCATCAATACGCGCCATGGGAATAATCCCACTCTTTACTTGGGCAATAACATTACGATAGAAACGCTGCCAATCAGAACGGTTGGTTACCATAAATACATCATTGCCAGCAATCACTGCTTGGGGCAGTTACTGGGTGAGCAGCCATTAATCTCACCTTGACCGTTCCAGTCCGTAACAACAACACCATCAAAGCCCATTTTGCCTTTTAACACATCATTAATAAGATATTGACTACCATGAATTTTTTGGTTGTTTAAATAAGCGCCACCAGAGCGCATCGGGTCGTAATTATTTACATTCCACCAAGAATTGAAGGAACTCATAACCACTTGTGCACCCGCTTCCAAACCACCAAAGTAACCAGTAGCATGAATATTGCGTAAATAGTCTTCGGTGTAGCGATTCTGACCATGGTCAACACCCCCCCAAGGTGCCACCATCACCAACCCAATGTTTGACATTAGAAATAACGTTGTCTTCGCCTTTCAGTCCGTCAACGCCACCTTGTAATCCATAGACCATTTGTTTGGCATATTGATAGATGATTTCTGGATCTTCAGAATAACCTTCGTAGACTCGACCCCAGCGGTAATCGCGGGGAGAGGCAACGGTTGGTGCAAAGGTCCAGTCTAGTCCGGTTGCCACAATTTCTTGGGCAGTAGCTTTACCAATTTCAAAAATTAAAGCAGGGTTATTAGCCGCTCCCAGACCAATATTATGAGGGAATACAGTGGCACGAAAGACATTATTATGACCATGTACGGCATCCGTCGCCCACATAAATGGAATGCGGAAACCGCGCCCCTTATATGCATCTTCCAAGGCGTCCCAATATTCATCTGATTTGGCAGCCCACGCTTCTGCAGAGGCATATTTATTATTATTCGGCCAAGCCCCACCACCATTTAATAACGAACCTAGCTTGTATTTCTTGGCTTCTCGAGGGGTAACATTGCGCAGATCGGGTTGGATCATCTGCCCTACTTTCTCGGCAAGGGTCATTTGGCTAAGGATATTAGCTATAAAGGTTTCTATCTCAGCATCTTTTGGCACAGCACTGGCAATTTTAGGCCAATCGGCATAGTAAGGGGCTTTGGATATAGATGTGTCGTTGTTTACTGATGGGTTATCTTGACTGCTAGCGTAGGCTAAATTTACTGCCGATACCATGGTTGCAAACAATAACCATAATGTAGCTCTAAAATACATAATTGTTCCGTTGTTTATTTTGATTTGTTGGGTGATGCTTGAGCAAAGAAAAAAGGTTTGTAGCTTATAAAGCTCATCTATCTAAAAATAATTTATTTGCCCTTTGAAGTACTGTTAAATGGGCTACTAGATAGGCTATGAAAAAATAACATAGATACTTAACTTTTTACACATACCTAGGATCAATTTGACTGCTTCGGTCGGCAAAAAATACATTGTTGGCAGTTTTTGATATTTTCACCAATGATTCGTTAAAATCATCAACAAATAAGCTCACTAGCTATTGATTTCATTAGATGCCTCTATATACTTGCCAGCGACTGATAAAGGTCTTCTCATCCTTGTATAGCCAGTAAACAATACTGTTAACACGAAGTAAATATTTGTAGCACTAGTTAAATTTACCAAGGGCAAAGACAAAAATGCCCTTTAGCACTGTTCATAAGGCATAATAACGGCAAAGTTAATGCTTTATATAACGTTTTTGTATTGCATTTAAGTAATCTCAGGAGTCTATTTTGAGCCACAATATTGACGGCAAGGCATTCCGTAATGCACTAGGATCTTTTGCAACTGGTGTCACTGTCATTACTTGTTTAGATACCGATGGCAAGCCCGTCGGCGCAACAGTTAGTAGTTTTAATTCCGTATCCTTAGATCCGCCCTTAATTCTTTGGAGTATTAACAAAACTGCCAATAGTGCCGATGCTTTTATCAATGCCAAAGAATTTGTCGTCAATGTACTGTCCTCAAGTCAGGTTGCTTTATCTAATCAATTTGCTCGCAGCAACGAAGATAAGTTTGTGGGTGTAGACACTGAAAATGGGATTGGCCAAGTACCTATGTTAGTGGGTGCCGTCACTCATCTTCAATGCCAGACGTGGGCGTCTTACGATGGTGGTGACCACCAAATTATTGTTGGTGAAGTGGTGGCCATGGATACCAATGATGATGAAGGTTTGGTTTTCTATCGGGGTGATTATGCCAAACCTGAAAGACTTTAAATGACTGTCTTTAAATAATCAGGCTGACAAGCTGTATAGCTTGTAATTTAAGTACCAAGAAGCCAATTTAAATAGTCGGGTTTAACCCGACTTTTTATTGCTTGTAGGAAAATAAATTATCTAAAACAATCTAAAATCAACACCATATATTCCATTTAATTATATCCTTATAATTAATTTGATTTATGTATAAGAGATTCATATAATATCTCCATAAGCGGTCTGTTTATGGAGCTAATAATGCAAAAAGCCAAGATCACCAAATTTTTTGATTCAGAGACCTCTACCCTGAGTTATCTTATTACTGATCCAAATACCAAACAGTGCGCCATAATCGACTCTGTACTGAATTATTTTCCTAATTCGGGAGAATTAGCCACCACCCTTGCTGATAATATTATTGCCATCATCAAAGACCAAGGCCTAACCTTGCAGTGGCTACTTGAAACTCATGTCCATGCTGATCACTTATCAGCAGCGCCCTATTTGAAGCAGCAGCTAGGTGGCCAAATTGCTATTGGAGCCAATATTAAAACCGTCCAAAACAAATTTGGTAGCTTGTTTAATGCCGGAAGTGATTTTGCTATGGACGGTAGTCAGTTTGATAGGCTATTAAAAGACCAAGACGTGCTGCAACTGGGCGATATAGAGATTCTTGCAATAAGTACCCCAGGCCATACCCCTGCCTGTATGAGCTTTTTAATTGACGACGCGTGCTTTGTTGGTGACACCTTATTTATGCCTGATTATGGCACCGCAAGATGTGACTTTCCCGGTGGTGATGCAGCCACCCTATGGGACTCTATGCAACGAATTCTCAGCTTACCGGATCAGACGCGATTATTTATGTGTCATGATTACCCTCTTGCAGGCAATGAACACCAGTGGCAAACCACTGTTGCTGAATCCAAAGCCAAAAATATTCATATTGCGGGTAAAAGTCGTGACGAATATATTGCCATGCGCACAGCTAGAGATGCTCAGTTACAGGTACCAAAACTGTTAATTCCTTCAGTGCAAGTAAATATGCGCGCTGGCCATTTGCCACCAGCAGAAGATAATGGTGTGCACTATCTTAAAATCCCTATCAATACATTGACCTCTACCTAAACTACATGCCTAATCTTTTTAAGCGAATTTGGCGCGCCTGGCCCGCCCATATTTGGCTAGCGAACTATAACAGAAAGAGCTTTAATGCCGATTTGCTGGCTGGCTTAGTCGTAACTATGATGTTAATCCCCCAAGGGCTAGCCTATGCCATGCTCGCTGGCTTACCCCCTGTTACGGGTCTTTATGCCAGTATTTTGCCATTATTTGCTTATGCCCTATTTGCATCAAGCCGGACTTTAGCTGTGGGGCCGGTTGCCATTATTTCATTATTATCCGCTAATGCCGTTGCCATAGCCCATCAGAAAACCAATATAGATGTGATTAGTCTCTCCGTGACATTAGCCATGCTGTCAGGTCTACTCATGCTGATTATGGGCATACTTAAATTGGGCTTTATAGCCAATTTATTATCAAGACCAGTGTCAATAGGGTTTATTACAGGTGCTAGTATTGTCATTGCTTTGGGCCAATTAAAGCATATTCTTGGTATTAATATTAATGGTCATAACTTGCCTCAACTAGGCCAAAGCATCATTGTCAATATAAGCACCCTTGATAACATGACTAGTCTAGTTGGTTTGGCCACTGTCAGCTTTTTATTTTGGAGTCGACATTATTTAAAGAATTTAATGCGTGCTTTTTGCTCCATTAATTTCGCTTATGCCATCAGTAAAATGGCACCCATTTTGGCTGCCTGTGTGGCCACTTTTGTGGTTAGTTATTGGCAACTTAATACAGCTGGGGTAAAAGTAATTGGCGAAATAGCCGTTGGTTTACCCAGCTTACAATGGCCAAACCTAGCCCAGGATGTCATTTTAGCCTTGCTACCCGCGGCCATCATTATTAGCTTAATTGGCTATGTTGAGTCTATTTCTGTGGCCCAAACACTAGCTAATAAACGCCGTCAGCAAATTAACCCTAATCATGAACTACTTGGCTTAGGTGCGGCTAATGCAGCGGCATCTATATCGGGTGGTTTTGCGGTAACTGGTGGCTTGTCTCGCTCAATAGTCAATTTTGATGCCGGTGCTGTAACACCGATGGCTGGCATATTCAGTGCCCTAGGCATTGCTTTAGCCAGTTTATTTTTAACACCCCTATTTGCCTTACTGCCCAAAGCAGTATTGGGAGCTACTATTTTTATTGCTGTTCTGAGCCTTATGGATATACATGAATTTCGCTTTACTTGGCGCTATTCGAAACAGGATTTTATGGCCATGCTAATTACTCTTAGCAGCGTTTTATTCGTCGGTGTTGAAGCAGGTGTAATAGCTGGTGTGATGGCCAGTGTGGCTCTACTTTTATGGCGCACCAGTCGCCCACATACAGCCATTGTAGGTCCTATTCCTGGCACCGAGCACTTTCGTAATGTAGAACGCTATGCTGTAGAGCAATGTGATCAGTTAGTTACCTTACGCATAGACGAAAGCTTATTCTTTGGCAATATACGTTTTTTAGAGAATCAAATTAATCAAATCTTGGCCGCAAAAAAAGATCATTTACAACACTTGATATTAATGGCCTCAGGTATCAACCATATTGATTCGACCGCTGTAGAAAAGCTCTTAGACTTCAATCAACAGCTCAAAGGTAGAGGTATCACTTTACATATGTCTGAAGTAAAAGGCCCGGTGTTAGACCGTCTAGAAAAGACCCAATTTACCAGTCACCTAACTGGCCATGTTTTTCTCAGTCAATACCAAGCTTGGCAAACTTTAGCTGTTGATCAAAATCAAGCCACAGTGCATAGCCAATCCAGTATTTGAACTATATATTTGGTATTGTCCAATTAATTTCCGACTGACCTTGTTGTTGCAGATAAAGATTTGCTTGGGAAAAGTGCCCGTTACCAAGAAAACCTCGGTGAGCAGATAATGGCGAAGGATGAGGTGATTGCAAAACACAGTGCTTATCACGATCAATTATTTTACCCTTCTTTTGCGCATAACTACCCCACAACATAAACACTATGCCCTGTCGCTGGCTGTTTAACTCCTGCACAATGCAATCGGTAAAATGCTCCCAACCCTTCCCTTGATGAGAGCCAGCATTAGCTTGCTCTACGGTAAGGGTAGCATTTAACAATAACACCCCTTGTTCGGCCCAGCTTTGCAGATAACCGTTATTGGGCATTGCCAAACCTAAATCACGTTGCAGCTCTTTATAGATATTTAATAATGATGGTGGAATTTTTACGCCGGGTTGCACGGAAAAGCTAAGGCCATGGGCTTGCTTAGGCCCGTGGTACGGGTCCTGCCCTAAAATAACCACTTTTACCTGCTCAAAAGGAGTGGAATTTAAGGCATTAAAAATATCCTTACCCGGTGGAAAAATAACTTTGCCCTGCTGTTTTTCCTGTTGCAAAAATGACTTAAGATCTTGCATATAGGGTTGCTTAAACTCGTTCTCTAAACGACTTAACCAAGTGGGATGAAGTTGAATACTGGTGCTGTTCATTTGCGTTTATCTATTATCTATGTTCGTTTCAGTATGATGAATAATCAACCATATAGTCAGTTAGTTTTATTATAGCCAATAACGAAGATTATAAGGACACAATAATATCACCTTAAACAAGCCGATAGTTTGGTGGCCATTGTTGTTTCGATTAACAGTAAAGACGATAATTTACTTAAGTCTATATTTAGATTGGATTATATTGAAAAATAGCTATACTCGATCAATCTAGAATAGTTAACCAACCTGTGAGTGATCAGCACTGATGTTTAAATTTTTTGAAAATCTTGCGCCACCCTACCCGCAGGAAGAACCGACCCAACCTCCCGCCACTTTAGTCGCTTTTATTTGGCATTATTGCTCCGGCCTAAAGCGTTATTTGGGCTTAATGGCAATTACTTCCGCCAGCCTCGCCTTTCTTGAGGTTTTGGTATATGGATTTATGGGGCAATTGGTTGATTGGTTAGCTGGGCTTTCACGTGCTTCTTTCTTGGCAGAACAAAAGCATACTCTGTGGATGTATGGCATTTTATTGTTGGTCATTATGCCCTTGATGTTGGCAGCCAATAATCTTTTCCGCCATCAAATTCTGATGGGCAACCTACCCATGCGTATGCGTTGGCAAGCCCATCGTTATTTGCTCAAACAAAGCATGTCCTTTTACCAAGATGACTATGCTGGACGCATTGCCACCAAAGTGATGCAAGGCGCACTGGCAGTGCGTGACACGGCTATCAAGTCCTGTGACACCTTTGTTTATGTGACTGTCTATTTAATCTCCATGGTCGCCGTTATTAGCTACACCGACTGGCGTATGGCTATCCCTATGATGGTTTGGTTAGTCTGTTTTGTGGCTACGCAATTATTTTTTGCTCCACGCCTAAAAAAAATCTCCGAGGCGCAAGCTAATGAGCGAGCCATCATGACAGGCCGCGTAGTCGATAGCTACACCAATATTGCTACGGTCAAACTTTTTGCCCATACCAAAGGTGAAGCTGAATATGCTCGTTCAGCCATGGACGGCTTTATGGTTACTGTGTATGACATGATGCGTAAGAGTACCAATATGGATATGGTTGTTAGTATCCTAAATAACCTGTTAGTTTTTGGCACCGCCGCTATTGGCATCTATCTTTGGCTTGGTGATACGGTCAGTATCGGAACTATTGCAGTTGGGGTTGCTTTAGCTCTTAGATTACAGGGTTTTTCCGATTGGATAATGTGGGAAATCTATTCTTTATTTGAAAATATTGGGACAGTTATTGATTCCATGACCACTTTGGCCAACCCCCATACCGTGGTTGACGAAACAGATGCCGCACTGGAAGTGACCAAAGGACAAATTGAATTTGATAATGTGGGTTTTCACTATGGTAAGGAAAGTGGCGTTATTGACAATTTTAATCTCACCATAGCGGCGGGTGAAAAAATAGGTATTGTTGGCCGCTCTGGGGCCGGAAAATCAACCATGGTAAATCTCCTGTTGCGCTTTCATGATGTTGAAACAGGTGAAATACGTATTGACGGCAAAAATATTAGCCAAGTAAGCCAAGATAGTTTGCGTGCTGCCATTGGTATGGTTACCCAAGACACCTCCTTATTGCATCGATCGGTGCGCGAAAATATTGTCTATGGCAAACCTGATGCCAGCGATGCTGATATTGCCGCCGCCACTCGGAAGGCCGAAGCAGATAGCTTTATTTATGATTTAATTGATCCACATGGCAATAAAGGCTATATGGCACAGGTGGGTGAACGTGGCGTCAAACTATCGGGCGGTCAACGGCAACGTATAGCTATTGCCCGCGTATTACTCAAAGATGCGCCCATCTTGGTCTTAGATGAAGCGACATCTGCCCTTGATTCTGAGGTAGAAGCTTCAATACAGCGCGCCCTGTATCGATTAATGGCTAACAAAACCGTTATCGCAATCGCTCACCGTTTATCCACTATCGCTGCCATGGATCGACTGATTGTGATGGATGAAGGTAAAATTATTGAGCAAGGTAGCCACCAAGAACTATTAGCTCTTGAAGGTATTTATGCCAAACTATGGCGCCATCAAACAGGTGGATTTATTGGTTTTGAGGATGATATCTAGCCCAAATAGGCTTTACGCACTTCCTCTGCAATTATCTTCAGGCCCTGTTCTATGCGCTCAGGGCTTTGGGCTGCATAATTGATACGAATGCACTCATGGCGATGCCGCCAATCATCTTGGATACCCATAAAGAAATGGTGGCCAGACACCACAATTACATTGCGCGCCTTAAGCCGCTCATATAACGTCTGACTGGAAATGGGTAGATCTTTAAACCACAACCAAGCAAACATAGTGCCTTCGGGCTTATGCATATGCCAAGGAATTTGGCTATCCATTTCTCGGTGTAAAATGCGTTTGGCAAATTCTAATCGCTCTACATAGTATGGTCTTATGATTTGCTGACTTAAATCAATAATATCACCCGTAGACACCAAATCCTGTGCTAACAGGGCACCAAAATTACCACTCGCTAAGTTAATGATGGCGTTGGTGCGCGATAGTGCCTGAATAACTTCTTCGTTGGCAATCACTATACCCATTCTGGCACTGGGCAAACCCAATTTGGAAAGACTTAAACACACAATAGTATTGGGATTCCAAAAAGGAGTGGCTTGGGTAAAAATCAACCCAGGGAATGGCAGACCATAGGCACCATCAATAATCAGTGGCACATCATTTGCCTGTGCTAGAGCATCTAGGTGCTCCACTTCCTCATCGGTAATAACATTACCTGTAGGGTTGGTCGGCCTTGAAACACAAATAGCACCTGTATCTGCGCCCACTTTTAACTCATCAAACCGTACTCTATATTTAAATTCGCGGTCATCTAATTTATCAATTTGGGGATGAGCTGCCGTGAAAAAATCTGCTCCCAGGCCAGCATCAGCATAGCCAATATATTCTGGCGCTAAAGGCAGCTGTATTTGCAGTTTGCTACCATCTTTAAATGTCCCAGCAAACAAATTAAAGAGCATAAAAAAACCGGCCTGACTGCCATTAGTAAGGGCAATATTGCGTTCCGATATCTGCCATCCCAAACGTCGCCGTAACAAAGTTGCTAACTCACTAATAAAACTTGAATTGCCTTGCGGGGGGTCATAACTTCCTAGCATCTGACTTAATAACTTTGGTTCCGATGCTAAACGCGCAATACGGGCCTTAAAAACAGCTTCCACAGACGGAATAGAGGCCGGATTCCCTCCTCCCATCATAAGCATATCTTGGCCACTATTTAATGCGTCACCAATATCATCCATAAGTACCTGAATACCTGTGGAAGAACCAAATTTTTCGCCAAATGCGGATAGTTTCATCGTCTTCTTAAAGCCTTTATGAGTCAATAAAATATTGCCAAAACTCGGCAATACCTGCTCCCTCGCTCAGTTCATAAGGTGCAAACCCAAATCTACGATAAGCTTTTTGGGCAGTATGATTATTGCCTAATACCTCAAGGGTCACTTTCACTGCTCCGCCTATTTCTGCTTCTTCAACGACGGCCTGAAGTAAATGTCGACTCAAACTTTGGCCACGATATTCTGGCAACAATGCCAAGTCATGAATATTAACCAAAGGTTGGGCTGCAAAAGTAGAAAAGCCCCACAAACAATTGCAAAAACCAACACTCTTGCCATCAACACGAACAAGGATACTAAACATATTGGTTTGTGCCGGCAATTCAGTTAGCAGACGTTGTTGAACGTCATTACTCAAAGCTTTCGCTCCACCCATTGGATCTAAGGCATAACTATTCAACAAACTGATTAGCTCTTTTACTTGAGTTTGATCTTGATAATCAACTTTAACCGTCTCAATTTTAATCATAGCCATAAAAATAATATAAACCTTTATATTCCAATATAGAATATATATTTAATTTTTTATTACTTCTTGTTACAAAAAAATTGCGGCATAATACTTTTGAAATATTACTTTACACAGCTACAACTATGTCCACAATTTCTACACCGAACCTTTCAGAACTACTCGCGCCCATGGCCGAGATACTGCCAGAACAAGCAGATGCCAAAGCCAGTGAAAAATTCTTGCGCCTCTGCTTACAACACGCCAAGAACCCAATTATAACCACCAGTTTTGGCCCTCAATCTGGGGTATTATTGCATATGGTAAGTAAGATTGCGCCCAACATTAAAGTTGTTTGGGTGGATTCTGGTTATAACTTGCCCGCAACATACAAACATGCTGAAAAGCTGACAAAGGAACTTAGCCTCAACTTAAAAGTTTATACTCCTAGTACCAGTGCAGCTTTCTGGGATGCAACTCGCGGCGGCATTCCAACCGTTGATGACGATCGTCATGCTGACTTTACGGATAACTTTAAAATCACGCCCTTTCAGCAAGCTCTATCGGAGTTAAAGCCTGACGTTTGGATATCTAGTGTGAGAAGAGAACAGTCAGCTCATCGTGCAAGTTTGCCCGCCGTTCATAATGGCCCAGCGGGTATTATTAAGTTAGCTCCATTTATCACTTGGCAAGAGTCTGATATGCAAGCCTACTTGGATACCCATAATATTGCCGACGAAAGTCGTTATTTTGATCCAGTAAAAGCCCAATATGGACGCGAGTGTGGGCTACATAAACTGTAATAATGACCCAAACTACTCAAGCATTAGAAACAATTTGGCAAATCCCTGGTTGATTTTTAGCGACTAAGATTTAAATATTGTTTCACCCATCTGATCGATAGCTTGGCGGGATTTAAACAAAGTGAGTTCATGGGCCCCATCTATAGTAGATGCCAAATCTGCACGTATAAACTGATGCTCAAGATCGTCCTTGGTAATCAAACCATTAACGCGATAGCCACCACTTACCTTGATGGGCTGAGTCGTAATAACAAAACCTTGATATTGATGTTCTTGGCTATCCACTTTTGCCTTAGCACTTCCTTCACTACCAGCAAATAGCCCCTTTAAGCCAGATAAAAAACCCATATAGTTGCCTCTTGCTCCAAAAAACAGAGGCTAATCATAGCATATTGAATAGTATGTATGGACAGCAATTGAGCTTTAATTAAGTGGCTTGGCGCTATTCCATAATAACACTTAGACGCACATAAACACCTTCTATACCATATTCTAAAGCCGTAAGATCAGCATTGTAACCCGCCCAATTATAGCCCACAGCTGCATCAATATGATCGTTAAAGCGCTTACCCAACTCTACTACAAATCCCTCTTTACTATCTTTAGTCAGACTGGTACTCAGCAATCGATATTCACCACTAAGCCAAGTTTCTGGCAAAAAGTAATAGCGATTATTTATAGCTCCTAAACTGGTCACTGCTTCAGTCATAGGCAAACCAGGCATTTTTTCTTGTGCCTTACGAATGGCTAATTTGCCACCTAAGGACCATTTATTTGTTATGTCATAGAGGATGTCTGCAGACATAACGTGACCTTTAAGTATTTCAAGACCCGTATAACTGGTTTGATCAGCAGGTTTTTGATCATCAAGCCAACTGTATTTACCGATAATATTGAGACGGTCATGTAATACTGGACGATAAGCAAAACCAAAATCGAACTTATTATTACGGGCTTCAATCTTTTCTTGGTCACGATCTTTGGTGTAGCCTAAATCTAAATCAGTAAACAGGGTTATATCTTGGTTATACTTGCCTTTAAGGCCTGTTTGCAGGAGGTGGCGGTCGCGATTTTTTTGCCCCGTTTCCTGTGCCATTTCATAGCGAATAAGACCTCGCAATATTGATTTTTCCTGAGTATCTTGACGCACATATGCAGCACCAACACTGGCATTTTGGCGTTGGTCTTTAACTCCCTCCAAACGATGGACATAGCCCTGACCAGCACTAACATCGATGGCCCAATTACGATTGGGTTTATAGCCCACTGTTAAATCATAACCATCACTTTGCTCACCATCTGACTCCTGCTCATAGTTAGAAATGCCCACGCTTAGACTACGTTCATCATCTATCTGATGTTTAATAGAACCCATCTGATCCTGACGCAAGTGCTTTCCCTTTAGCGTCATTGTGGTACTAACATCAAACTCAGTATCATCACTAACAGCTCGATTAGCGCCCAGTGTTAGACTTTGACTATTATCCTGTTCTCCACCCCGTCCATCGGCAACGGCAACACGGTAACTTTGACCATTTTTTGGACTATAACTTAAGCCCACGCTAGAAGTCAGATGTTGATCTGCTGAATGTGCAATATCACTTTGAACGCTTACCTTATCCATTTTATAGCCAACACCCAAACTAGTTGCTACACGCTGATCAGTTTTGTGCTCAAGTCCACCTTTAACACTGAACTTGTCGCCTGCATAACCGGCACCAAGACTACTTGCTAAGCTATTATCCGTGCCATATTTGAGGCCACTTTGCAGCGTTAATCTGTCTCGTAATTTATACTCAAGTTCAGCGGATCCTGTGCTTCCCTGGGGCCCATGTGTCGCCCCACTTTTGATCGTCACATTTTCCGATGCTCGATATCGAACATCAATTGCGGTGTGACTTTTGTCTTCGCCTTTGAGTGTTTGCTGTTGCTTTAAGGCTATTTCGGTATCCTCTGATACTTGATAACGACCTTGTATGGCAACAGTATTCTCTTCATTTTCGATGTGACTTTGGTTGTTTGTATCTGCCTGCGTCGATTGCTGATGACGTAACTCAGCACTAACGGACAAACGTTCTGTTATCTGATTATTTGCCTGCACTGTGGTAATACGAGAATTTATCAGTTCTGTAGTTTCTTGTGCCTGGGAGTTATCCAAATCTTTGCGCCACTGGTGATGATACTTCAAATGTAAGTCAATCTGCTCGTTGATTTGGGCACTAATATTTTGACCTACAGCTTCCCAACCTTGCTGACTATCACTAGCTTGAGCAGAAAACTCTGACTCTGTATCACGATAGTAGTAGTCCAGCTTTACACGTTCATTAGGTGATTGGTATTGACCTCGCAAAGAAAAAGCTGCCCCCTGATTGTTTGTATCTAGATTAGTAATGGAAACGTCGCTTTTTTGCCAAGTTAGACCACCATCAGTGGATACATATCTGGGTTCTACTTCAGAGGCACTCTCGGCATAGGCTATATCTAACTTATGCTTTTTATCATCATCTAGAAAGGCAGTCGCTTCAATACTATCAAGTTCGTAAACACCATAGCTCTGGTCCTCTTTTATAGTGACCATACCTACCCTAAGTTTTTTATTGAGAGAATGACGTATAACACCACCACTAATACCTTTATTCCAATCATCAATAACCACATAGTTATAGTTCACAAGTAGATAAACAGGATTATAGTTATCCTCCTCTTGATCAGTAATTAGTGATTCATTTTTTTCTGGCTCTAACAACGGCTTGTTAAGCATAATGCGACCCGCTGCCGCATTTACCTCATAGTCAGTTTCTTCTCTGAGAGTTCGTGTCGAAATAACATTGCCGCTTACCTTATCTCGTGTCTCAAGCTCTATCTTTATGCTATCTGCAACTACTTCGTTATGCTTTAAATAAAATAGACTGCCAGTAGGCGAGGCAAACTCTACATGACTTTTCTTTTCTAATACCCGGGCATCAAAAACATCAATCTCTGTTTTAGCATATCCATTTGCATCAATTTCGACAGACTCATAGTGGCCTTGGGCACCTTGCATACTGCGCTGAAAACTAGCCAAATGTGCTGTAATACTTGGATTAATGCGCCCCCATTTGGCCCAAGAATCATCTTTCTCTACCAGTAAATATAGGGGGCCATCACTGTCGTTAGCAAGATTACTAACCAAAGCCGAATCTCCATACACAGCATAGGTTTGATTAATATCAATATTACGGAACCAGTCATCACGGCCACGTTCACTATCGACATTTGCTGTCAACAAATATTCACCTTTAATTATGCCCTTAAAGTAAACTTGTGCCTTGCCATCTTTCCATACAGAATCAGCATAACGCCTATCACCAGAAGTAGCCGTTTCTATGTTACCCGTAATTTGCCTTTGTCCAGCCTCCATATCGATAAGGCCAATGAGTAGGTATTCTTTATCATTAAACTCGGCGGCTGCGCCCAAATCTATTTCTTGAGAATCAACACTGATGGCTGACCGAGGTTGAAAGCCAATTTTATTAACTGGCATTGGCTCATTAAATTCTGCAGCTCTAAACAATTGTTGTTGTAACATGCCCACTTGTGGATACCAGTAGTGTAATTTTTCTATTGCAGTTGGCATTTGAGTGGTAGCCTCTTGGGCTTCTTCAAGGCTAGCAAAATCACCTACCAGGACAACCCAATTTCCTTCTTGTAGCTGCACTAAATAGTAGGGCCAATCTATTTCTGGTAAATCATCAATAAATTGTTGCGCCTCTAATAGGCTGTGATTGGATAGTACTTGTATCGTATAGTGATGACTTGGCAACGACATAAAGCGACTTTGCTGAAGGGCTAAATCTTGCAGATAAATGTCCTCTTCCACCTGCAAATTATAATGCTGACGCTTATCACCGCTTGGCATTATATTGGCGGCTAGACTTTGTTCTAGAGGCATGAAAGTAAGGCATACTAGTAATGGATAAGAACATGCCTTAATAGGATTGGGTAGTAACTTACTCATTATTACCACCTTCTATAATTGGTCCTTGCTTAATCTGAGACAGCCCATCCTGTTGCTTAATAAGTATGGCGGTTAAACGAAATTTATCGCGCGGCAATATCAACTCAGTTACTGGTTCCTCCGCCTTTATACCTTGCTCAAGCACGTCATTGGCCGAGATAGTATCGGGGACTAAATGCGGCATACTAAACAATAAGTTGCCATCCTTATTTATATTAATGGCGTTAAAACCTTGTCCGCTAATCTGCAAAGCCTTACCTTTGATACGCATATCATTGCGCTCGGTTTTATCGCCTTGTGGCAAGGCTAATAACATATCCTCTCTAGTTACGTTAATGGTCTTATTGGAGATCTTTTTATCAACCTCACCTGCATGCAATATTATTGGGATTTTTCGAGTAATGGCTTGGCGATCATATTGATCAGTTACTTTAAGCTGTAATGAAAATTGCCCAGGTTTTGTTTGCATTCCATTATCGGAATCGCCAACCCAAAGAATAGGTTTAAACATTTCTTCACGGCTTCCAGTAAAGGTTTTAACGGTTTTACCATTAACTTCTTCACGGATAATCACAGTCCAGTTGTTAATAAAGGCAGCAAAGTTGCTATGTAAATAGATTTCAAAAGGCTCAACAAATAATTGTGAGGATGGATTTACAATGGCATGACCAAAAATTGCTAAATTCATTCTTGGCGAAGGTTTATCTGATAGTTGGCGTATAACCATGGTATTAGGTGTTATGCCATTACTATTTGCAGGCAATTGCACCCCAAAATTTACCTTCGATGGAATACCTGAGCGTATATCTACTAACTTTGATAAACGCCCCACCACTGAAGCGCCAACTGGCAAGCTTGTTTCATCAAGACGAATAACCATTCGTCCAGGGATCACATTAGGAAGATGATACTGGCCATCTTGATCAACTTGTATTTGCTGTCCAGCCGAGGTGAACAAGCGCACGTTAGGTAATGGTTCTTCACCTTTAGTCTGCTGACCATCGCCATTGCGATCGTGGTACACCTTGCCAATGATCGTTGCAAGGTCAAATAAGGCACTGGGTACAACTTTTACACTAGCCTGGGACTCGGCTGATATAGGTATATCATCACTAGGATCTACAGTAGCTAAAGTAGCCACTGCCATAGCTGTATTAATATATGTACCAAAATTCACACCAGAACCAATGGCTAACTGATATTGCAGTTGATGTTTAGCCCCTGATTCCAGATCGCCAAGGGCAAAGTGCAAACTATTGTCATTAATCTTTACTGGCTTAATCACTGCTCCATTATAGCGAGCAGAACCATCCACATAGCGAAAGCCTGGTGGTAATTTATCAGTAACACCAATAGCCTTTTGGGTAATACTTGAAACATTTTCTAGGGATACACTGTAAACCACTGTATCACCAACAGAGGCTTGTTTACGATTAGCCTGTTTATCAATTTTAATATCTTTGGGCACCACGAGAGGAATAGGTATAGATAATGATCCTTTTAGCACGACCATATTAATGCCCAGATCAAGTGGTGAAATATAATCCTCAGCTGTTACCACTTTCTGCCCACTAAAAGGGATAGTTATATATTCAGTAAGGGCAACAAATTTTTTACCTGATAAACCCCAAAGTTTAAATTTATGCCCTGCTGGCCCACCTACTTTTAACTCGGGGCGTGAATCATCGATAAGCAAAGAATTATCATGGCCAAGTGGATAGCCACTCACTTTATCCAAAAGATTATTCTTATAGGCGAGAAATACCAAATTAACCCGTTCTATAGTATTTTGGTCGGGGCTCCAAACGTAATCAGGCTTATTATCTCCATCAATATCAATATAAACATAGGTCTGACCACCCACATCCAGCACACCATCTTCGTCACCCAGATCAAGGTTGTCGACCGTAATGCTGGTCTCATCTTTCAGATCCAAGTCATTGCAATTACTGTAGTTTGAATTAGACGTAGTAGTATCAATTTTGGCCAGGCATCTCAGTTTGTCAAAAGACGCTTCTAGTATCTTTACTTCATCAATAATGTCTGGATTTTTAGCAATTAGGCCTTCAGAAAACGTGGGACGTTTTTCATTCGGATTCCTGCCATTTTCACTATTAACCTTATTAACTAAAGCTTGGACTTGCATAGACATAGGGGGGTTATCAAAATCTTTATGCTCAGCAATAGCTCTTTGATAAGCAGCCAATAGATCTTCATGGATATTAACCAAACCGACCTGTAGTAACTGTTCTAATGATACGGTGATACCATTAGCATTCTGGTCACCACCAGTAGAAGCAGAATCTTCCAGAATCTCCGCCATAGCCAAGGCAAAATGCCTATTGACCTGATCAATTAACGCTTGCACCTCAGCCACTAGAACAGGATCAGAAAAACCATCATGCTCTTGAATAGCTTGTTGATATAGATCAAGTAATAGAATCTGAATATTTTGTAGGCCGCTTATGGCTTGTAACTGCGCCAAGCTAATCAATTCGCCATTTTTGTTATTGGCGCCACTCACTGAATCTTCCAGAATTTCTTCTAAGGCTTGATGATGGGCCTCGGTATTAACCTGATCTATAAGTGTCTGAACTTCTTCGATAGTAGGCGGAGTGGAGAAGTCCTTTTTATTTTCTATCGCATGCTGATATTGCTCTAAAAGGTCAGGATTGACATTATTAGCTATAGTTTGTAATTGCTCTAGATTAATTTCATTATCTGAGTCCAAAATATCAGCTAAGGCTTGATCACTGGCGGCAGAATTAACCAGGTTAACCAAAGCCTGAACTTGGTCTAAAGTTGGAGGATCAGAAAAGTTCTTATGGTTAGCAATCGCAGCCTGATATTGTACCAGTAACGAAGTATTAATATCCTCAGACAAAAGCTGCAACTGGGCCAAACTAATAGCAATACCGTTAGCATTACCCTGTCCACTAGGTGGTAGTGAATCCTCTAAAATTTCAGCTAATGCCTTAGTACTAAATCGATTATTGACTTCATCAACTAGAGCCTGCACCTGAGCTATAGTTGGGGGTTCAGAAAAGTCCTTATGGTCAGCAATCTCATCCTGATATTCAGCCAAAAGCTTAGGATTAACATCTATAGCAACAGCTTGTAATTGTGACAGTGTTATAGGTTTCACTGATGGTGAGTTAAATTCGGCAGGGTCACCCGAACCTGAGTTATTAAATATATTCTGTAAAGATTCTTTAGCTACGCGGTTAATACTTTCAATAATGGACTGAACTTCTGCAACAGTTGGGGGATTAGAAAAATTGCCTTCGATGGCAATTCGATGCTGATATTGGCTAAGTAATTCAGACTGTATATTAGTAGCAACTAATTCGAGTTGGGCTAAACTTACTGAGACTGTATTTGCATTATTAGCCCCGCCAGATGAACGAGAATCTTCTAGTATCTCAAGTAACGCTGTCAGTTGATTAGAGGATTGAACAAGATCAACATCACGAATAATAACATTGCTTAAAACAACCTCTGCGTTGGTAGTATCAACGGTTGCATTCACACCGTCTTGAGTCGAACCAACCATTAGGTCAGTTTGTTCGTCACCCCTAAGTTGTAATAAATTATCAACTGTTTGTGTAACCCCTTTTTCAAGTAAAACTGTTTTTCCACCTGTTGTATCAATTTCAGTAAGATCGACAATTAATGAATGAAAATTATTATCGCCAGTGATTTTTGATACACCCGCGCCAGTAAGATAAATCTGGCTGTCGTTATGAATAAAGGTACCATCATTGTTCCAATCCCCTGATACACGCATCTGTGCGCCCGGGGCACCAGTCAAACTGCCGCTTCTATTAATGCTTAAATTACCATTGGTAATTAAAATCTCATTAACAGCAAGGTGAAGTTTCTCATTTGGCCCAATCGTTAGGTTGGCTTGGGACAAGCCCATAGGTACCAATAAAAGAATGGCTAGAGCTTGGCATTGAAATTTACAAAAAAAACTTGCAAAGAACTGATAAAGTTTGCGTGATAATAACTTTAAATAGATTTTAATCATCTGATAAATTTTGTACAAAAGACAACAAGCCATCATTTCTATAAACGATTAGCTAGAGTTGTAATAATAATGATTAAATATAGTTAAGGGCTGGCCAATTAGCCAATTTTTTAATTATTATTTTATTTATCATTTAAAATATTAGAGACGTCTTAGATAGACTAGATCAATATTTAGACAACATATTTCTTAGACAGATTGAAGATAATGTAGCAATAGAGAATTACCCTGCAAGCCCATTAGCCATTAAAAACTATGGGTTACACTTTATAATAAGCGCCTATTGTATCCAAAAAACTTCAATTAATGCTAAGAGTGCAAAATTAATTCGTTTCTTGGCACACGAGTTGCTACCAAGTGCCTTTATTCGGCATAGATAACCATGGTTCCATTGGTTCAAGGCGTTCATTAGCCTGAATCAACTCCACAGAGACATTATCAGGAGACTTAACAAAGGCCATATGCCCATCACGTGGCGGCCTATTGATGGTAATACCTGCATCAAGCAGACGCTGGCAAACGGCATAAATATCATCCACATTATAAGCCACATGCCCCCAACTTCGACCTGTATCCATAGGTTCTGGGTCGGGATCCCAATTATGAGTCAATTCTAACTCTGGGGCCCGCACAGCCCGCGCCTGTTCAGCATCTTCTGGGGCAGCCAGAAACACTAGGGTAAAGCGCCCTGAGGGATAATCATTACGTCGAATTTCTTCCAAGCCTAACTTGTTACACCAAAAATCCAAAGAGGCTTCCAAGTCAGTTACTCTTATCATGGTATGACGATAACGCATATAACACCCTCAAAATATAAATATTCTTGTTACTAATGGTTATAGTAACAATCAATATGGATGGATAACAATTACAAAATAAAAAACGCAAGCTAAGCTTGCGTTTTCTTTAGCTAAAAGGTGGCTATATTAACTTGGGAATGAGAATTGGCTTCCCTCTCGTACACCACTCGAAGGCCATCTTTGCGTTATCGTCTTTCGCCGAGTGTAGAAACGAATTGAATCTGGACCATGGGCACTTAGATCACCAAATAAGGAGCGTTTCCAGCCACCAAAGCTGTGATAAGCCACCGGTACTGGCAAGGGTACGTTAATACCTACCATACCCACTTTGATATTATCAGCAAAGTAACGAGCCGCCTCTCCATCGCGAGTAAACAAACAGGTACCATTACCAAATTCATGATCATCAATCAGTTGCATAGCTTGCTGCATCGACTCAGCCCGCACCACACAAAGAACAGGCCCAAAAATTTCTTCCTGATAAACAGTCATCTCTTGGGTAACGCGGTCAAATAAAGTGCCACCAATAAAATAACCATTTTCATGTCCATCAACCACGATGCCACGACCATCAACAACCAGCTCAGCACCTTGCTCAACACCTTGGGTAATTAATCCTTGTATGCGTTCCTGAGACATTTTGGTAATCAATGGACCCATTTGATTACTGGTATCAGTACCATTACCGATTTTTAAGCTGGCTACCTGTGGCTCTAATTTAGCAACTAACTCATCAGCAGTTTGATCACCAACACAAACCACAACAGAAATAGCCATACAACGCTCACCACAAGAACCATAAGCGGCACCCATTAGGGCATTAACAGCATTGTCTATATCTGCGTCAGGCATCACAATAGCATGATTCTTGGCTCCACCAAGAGCCTGTACACGCTTACCATTAGCTGTGCCCTGACTATATATATACTCAGCAATGGGCGTGGAACCAACAAAGCTAACAGCCTGCACACGCTCATCTTCTAAAATAGTATCAACGGCTTCTTTATCGCCATTAACCACGTTAAATACACCATCAGGTAAACCAGCTTGCTTGAGCAACTCCGCCACTAACATGGGCGCAGAGGGATCACGCTCAGAAGGCTTTAAAATAAATGTATTGCCACAAATCAAGGCCATAGGGAACATCCACATAGGCACCATAGCAGGAAAATTAAACGGCGTAATACCAGCTACCACACCAAGAGCTTGAAATTCAGACCAACTATCAATAGCCGGACCAACATTTTTACTATGTTCACCCTTAAGTAGTTCGGGGCCACCACAGGCATACTCAACTACTTCAATACCTCGAGTTAATTCACCCATGGCATCATCTAACACTTTGCCATGTTCATCGGTAATTAAACGGCAAATTTGTTCGGCATTTTCTTCCAATAATTGTTTAAAGCGAAACATAACTCGCGCACGTTTCATGGGAGGTGTATTACGCCATGCTGGGAAGGCGGCCTGTGCCGCAGCAATTGCTTCTTCTACAGTGTTTTTACTGGCTAGAGCAACCTGTTTGGTTACCGCACCTGTGGCAGGATTAAATACATCCTGAGTACGGTCGCCCTGTCCTTGAAATTGGCTACCATTTATCATGTGTCCTACAACTTGCATGCTCATATTCCTCGATTATCTAAGTTGCTAAAAATCATTATTCAGGTGCTAGGTATTAAGCATATTTAGCTTAAACAATCTTACCTAGCAGGCCTATTCGTTACCCAGTTCTTGAATTGACTCACCTAAGGCATTAATCACCCTGTCAATTTCTGTTTCTTCAACAGTAAATGGTAGCCCCAGTTGCACCGTATCGCCACCATAACGCACATAGAAGCCCTTTTGCCAGCATTTCATGGCAATTTGATAGGGCCTTAAAGCTGGCTCGCCTGGCGCTGCAGCAATAGTTAAACCAGCTGCCAAACCATAATTGCGAATATCTACAATATGTTGCAACCCTTTTAAACCATGCACCATAGTTTCAAATTTAGGTGCCATAGTTTTAACCCGTGCCACCAGCTGCTCGCGTTCCAGAATATCCAATGCTGCCAGAGCTGCAGCACAGGCTACTGGGTGACCAGAATAAGTATAGCCGTGGGGCAACTCCAACATATACTCAGGTCCACCCTTATCCATAAAGGTATCGTAAATTTCCTGCTTGGCTATAACCGCGCCCATGGGAACAACACCATTAGTCAGTTGCTTAGCCGTGGTCATCAAATCAGGTGTCACACCAAACTCAGCCGCTCCAGTATAGCTTCCTACCCGCCCAAAACCAGTAATCACCTCATCAAAAATCAATAAAATATTGTGTTGATCACAAATTTTTCTTAGGCGCTTTAAATAACCCACAGGCGGTGGAATTACCCCAGCTGAGCCTGCCATAGGTTCGACAATGACCGCTGCTATATTACTCGCGTCATGCAACATAATCTGTTGCTCTAGCTCATTCGCAAGGTGCTCACCACTAGTCGGCATGCCTCGCGAAAAGCTATTCTCTGATAACATGGTATGAGCAAGATGTATAGCATCAATACCTTGACCATAGAGGGCTCGGTTAGGTGCTAGTCCACCGACACTAATGCCACCAAAATTGACCCCATGATAGCCTTTAGCGCGACCAATAAGCCGGGTCTTACTTGCCTGACCATGTTTACGCCAATAAGCCCGAGCAATTTTTAATGCTGTCTCTACAGATTCGGATCCCGAACCCGTAAAAAAGACCCGATTAAGTCCCTCAGGCATCAACTCAACTATACGGTTAGCCAGTTCAAAGGACTTGGGTTGACCAAACTGAAATCCAGGGGAATAGTCTAAAGTTCGTGCTTGCTGAGCTATTGCCTCAGCGATTTCCTCACGGCCATGGCCTAGGCCACAGGTCCACAAACCAGACAAACCATCAAATATTTGCCGTCCTTCAGCATCCGTATAATATCTGCCTTGAGCGGCAACCATCATACGCGGGTCTTTTTTAAACTGACGATTGGCCGTAAAAGGCATCCAGTGGGCTTGTAACTGCTCCTCAGACAAACCAGCACTTTGATCGGTAAAAGCCATGGTGTATCTCCAGCAACTGGCTAATATAAGTGCTTTATTTTGCCTGATTATTAAATTAACTTAAATATGATATTATTTAATATTAATTAAGTATTTACTTACTTTTAGTTATTCTCAATAAGAGCCCCAAAAATGGTCACCAATAATCCCCCCCATAATCCACAACTAAAAGGTTTGGCAGACACCGATTTACGCCTACTAAGAATTTTTAAGGCCGTTGTGGAAGCTGGCGGTTTTGCAGCGGCTGAGGTAGGGCTAAATATCAGTCGTGCTGCTATAAGTATGGCTATATCTGATTTGGAAACACGGCTTAAGCTGCGTCTCTGTATTCGCGGACGAGCAGGCTTTTCCATGACCCAAGAAGGTGAGGAAGTTTATCAGTCTGCCTTACAGCTGTTTACCGCCATCGAATCATTCCGCACAGACGTTAATAGTTTACATAATGAATTACATGGTGAATTTAATATTGGTATTACTGATAATTTAGTCACCATGCCACATATGCATATTACCAATAGCCTTGGACAGCTAAAAAAGCAGGGGCCACAAGTACAGATAAATATTAGTATGATGCCCTCTAAGCGGATTGAGCAAAGTATTTTGGATGGTTACTTGCATGCTGGGGTGGTAACCAATAGTCACCGCCTGCCGGAATTAGAATATCTCCCCCTTTACAGTGAAAGATCACTACTTTATTGCAGTGAGGATCACACCCTCTTCGGTCTAGATCTTAAATCCACCGATATCCGCAAGATAGCCACTTATGATGCTATAGCGCCCGCCTATGCCCAGAGTGCGGAAATTAAAAAGCATTATCAAAAACTAAATACAACAGCCACTGCCACAGACCGAGAAGGCATCGCGTTTCTTATTCTTACTGGTGCCTATATTGGTTACCTACCTGAACATTTTGCTCAGCAATGGGTGAATCAACAACGTATGCGTCCCCTATTACCCCAACATTATTTCTTTGATACCGACTTCTCAGTTATTACCCGTAAAGGCCGGCGTCAAAATTCCATTCTTAATTACTGGCTAAAGTCGTTAAAGTCTAATAATCCATCACCTAAATAGATAAATTGCCGCCTCTTGTAACGGTATTTATCTAGTCTAAAAGTGAAACAAAACATCTTGGACTGGTTTCCAAAGCGAGTTTATGAAATGATAGAGCTAAGTATAACTAGCAGGAACTCATCTACATAACCCATGCATCCACCATCCAAAGCCATGTTAATGGCACGACTTGATAAATTTCTGGCGCATAATCCATTGCCAGAAAATTTATGGGTGTTTGCCTATGGTTCCCTGTTATGGAACCCAGAAATGGATATTCTGGAGAGTCGGCGAGCCTTATTACTAGGCTATAAACGCGGCTTTAACTTACTGTCTACGGTTCACAGAGGTACACCTGAAGATCCAGGGCTCGTATTATCTTTGCGCAGTGGTGGCCATTGTGAAGGGCTAGTATTTAAGATAAACCCTGAAACTAGAGATGCCGATTTTACCAATCTCTGGTTACGTGAAATGGTGTCTTTATTTTATCAACCCAAATGGTGTGATGTAGATACGGCAAAAGGAACGATAAAGGCCATTACCTTTGTCGCAGATATGGAGAGTGAACAATTTGTGGATTTTAATGAGGACACAACAGCCCAAATGATTCATCAGGCCCATGGCCAACGTGGGCCGAATATTGATTACTTTAACAATACCCATAACCATTTAGAGTCAATGGGAATTAAAGACCCTCTGTTTACTTCTTTAGCTGAACATATCGATAGCTTAGAAGAAAATACCCTCTAATATCAGCAGCACAATAACCCTACTTATTTTAACGCCCTTATTCCTCAGCGATAGGATCCAACTTGTCGACAATAATAGCTAACTGCTCGCGCTCAGTTGGCGTCAAACGGGCTAATAATTCGGCTTCCCAAGCCTGCATAAGGGGGGTGATACTGCCATATAACTCTTGGCCAGTTGAAGACAAATATAATAATACTGCCCGCTTATCCTCTGCGACTGTCTCACGAGAGAGGTACTCTAGCTCAGATAAACCAGATACGGAGCGAGATATTTTCACCTTATCCATATAGGTCAAGTCAGCTATTTGTTTAGCTGTCATTGGACCATATTGGCCCAACAGAGCAACAATCCGCCATTGCTCCTTAGTAATCCCAAAGCGCTTTGTGTATATGGTCGCAATATCATTACTAATATTATGCGCCATGCGATTAAAGCGATATGGCAAGAATTTATTTAAATCCAGAGAATTACTCATAATTGACAGGCCTAATTAATACCATCTAGCTATTATAACAAGCCCACTATAACAAGTTAATCTCCTCACAAGATACTGAGCAAAGCAAAAGATTAAGCTGGAACATTATCAAAAGATTACATGGCCAATAACAAATTATCTGGGTATGTGATTTAAAATAAGGCCACGTAGCCATATATATAAATATGGTAACCTACATATACCACAAGCAAATCCCTAACATTTTTTATATAGGGGCAGTTGGTTACAGGGCAACAGCATATCTAAGACAAGAATACAAAATGAACCAATCACCTAATGACCCACAAAACTCCAGCAAAGATAAGGCCGGCATGCAATTGCTTTTGCAGCTTCTACCGTTTATTTCGCCTTACCGAAAAATGGTGTTTGGCGCCGTTATTGCCCTTATTTTTACCGCTGGGGTATCCCTCGCTCTTGGGCAAGGTATTCGTATTTTAATCGACCAAGGCTTTAGTGCTGCTGATCCAGCCCTTCTTAATCAAGCTATGCTTTTCTTGGGCGTCATCACCTTGTCCTTAGCCGGTGGTACCTTTATCCGCTTTTATCTCGTTTCTTGGTTGGGGGAAAGAGTCAGCAATGATATTCGTATGGCGGTGTTTAAGCATATACTCACCCTTCACCCCCATTATTTTGAAGAAAATCGCAGTGGTGAGATCAATGCTCGCTTAACCACAGACACTACTCTACTTCAGTCAATTATTGGCTCTTCTATTTCCATGGCCTTGCGCAATAGCCTGACTTTTATTGGTGGTTTAGCCATGATGTTGATCACCAACCTTAAGCTTGCCTTAATTGTCCTAGCCAGTGTGCCGGTAATCATTGTGCCCATGCTGATGTATGGACGCCGAGTACGCTCATTATCACGCCAGAGTCAAGATACCGTTGCAGAAGTGGGTACCTATGCAGGGGAAATAGTTCAAAATATTAAAGTAGTGCAAGGCTTTACCAGAGAGTCAGAAGAAACACAGGCTTTTGGCGAAGAAGTAGAAAAAGCATTTACAGTGGCTAAACGCCGTATTTTACAGCGCTCCCTATTAATTATTGTCGCTATGACGCTGGTGTTTTCAGGCCTTTCTATTATGCTTTGGGTAGGTGCAAAGGATGTGATCCAAGGTGTGATTACTGCTGGTGAGCTCTCCGCTTTTGTTTTTTATGCCATTTTAGTGGCTATGGCAGTAGCCACTATTTCCGAGGTTTACGGTGAACTACAAAGAGCCGCTGGTGCCACCGAACGCCTGATGGATTTATTATCTTCTAAGCCTCAAATAAAAGCCCCAGCAGAAACACAAAGCCTTCCAAATGGCGCCCTGCCCCTGCGCTTTAGTGACGTAAGTTTTGCTTATCCCTCTCGTCCCGATGAAAGCGCCCTAGATAAACTTGATTTTACTATTGCGGCTGGTGAAACTGTGGCCATTGTAGGCCCATCTGGGGCTGGCAAAACCACTGTGTTTGAAATGCTACAACGCTTTTATGATCCACAACAAGGACATATCTCTATTGCTGACATTCCAATCACTGAACTTGATCCACAGCACTTACGTCGTCATCTCGGTGTTGTTCCCCAACAATCTACCTTGTTTAGTAGTGACGTCTGGCACAATATTCGCTATGGCAACCCTAAGGCGACTGATGATCAAGTTTATTTGGCTGCCCAACAGGCTAATGCGCACCCATTTATTGAAGCCCTGCCTGCTGGCTATAACAGTTATTTAGGTGAGCAAGGAGTACGTTTGTCTGGCGGTCAACGGCAACGCATCACTATCGCCCGTGCTATGTTAAAAAACCCATCCATATTACTGCTTGATGAAGCCACAAGTGCCTTGGATGCGGAAAGTGAAGCCAAAGTCACTGCTGCCCTACAGGCATTAATGCAAGGCCGTACGACTTTGATTATTGCCCACCGATTAGCAACGGTGATGTATGCTGATCGTATCTTATTAATGGATAAAGGAAAGATTATTGCCCAGGGTAAGCATGAGGAATTGCTGGCCAGTTCAGATCTATACCAACGTCTATGTAAACTCCAATTTGATCACGAAAACTGAATATGAATAATCCCGAACCAGCCCAGCAAATCCAACTACTTCGTGATGGTTATTGGGATCGCACTTCTATAATTAAGCTTGCAGACAACAGTAAGCGCGTGCGTAAAATTAGCAAAGGTTCGGATTCTGCTGGCCCTTGGGGTATCCAAAATTTACGTGCTGAAGCACTTTATCTTGCTAATTTAGAGCCTAATCTGCAGGATTTTTTTCCGCCACTACTTGATCATTGGGATGGAACCACTACCGGCTATGATATGGGCTTTATGGCAAACTATATTGATGTGGGACAAATCGCAAAACAACAGCTTTTTAGCCAACAACAAGCGGATGCTATGCAGGTGTATTTGGCAAAGCGTCTTTTTAACGAACTCCATACCCCGTCTTCAGCGCCGGCAGTGTTGAGCAACAATATCAAAGAGACGTTTACACAGGCCTTAGAATACCTGCAAACACATACTGAACTTAGTATATTGCTACCAGCTATTAATATTAATGGTTTGCCTGTGGCTGCATTGGAACAGCAATTAAATAAGCTATTTAGCAGTAATATCTTGGATAAGTTAGATCAGGGACCTCAAGTTCGATTACATGGCGACCTATTTCTTGAAAATATGCTCCTACCAGCAGCAGATCCAGGCCAAAATTGGCCTGAACATTTAATCTTAATCGACCCTATTTCCGTGGCGGGTGTTAGCACTGGTCACCCATTATTCGATTTAGGTAAATACGAGAGTTATGCTAATGGTGAGTTGTCTGCTATGCGCGGCGAATACCTTATCTTGCAAGGTTTTACTGATCCATATCAAATTAACCAACAGCACCAGTTCCAATGGGCTATTGATTGGCATGCTGCTGCCATGGCAGGAATAAAAAATATTGATTGGCAGCATCAATTACGCGCTGAATATATACGACACTATGGTTCGGTAGATTCAGCACTATATGAATTATTGCAGGCTTATTTTGGGGCAGCTATGGTAATTTGTACTGATGGCAGAGAACAGCAAGGGCGAGCTTTAAAAATGCGCACTAGCCTTGAACTGTGCCTAGCCTAGATCATATCTGCAAAAGGCTCATTGTTGGGCACTTAAGATATGGGGTCTTGCGCAACCATATCCAGCACTGTTTTAGCCACTAATTCAGGTTGATCTAGGGGTAAAAGATGTTTTGTATCAGGAAAGTTAACAGCTCTTTTAGGTCCCTCAAGTCCTTGCCAACGCTGCCAACTAATATCATCTACGGTATCAGAATGTTGTGCCCTTAAGAGATCAATGGGCACCTGAATTTGCCGTAAAATTTTCCAAGTATTGGGCACCGTTCCATACACTAGTGCCTCCCAATTCTTATCAAACAGCAACCCTACCTCACCAGCTTCATCATTCTTATCCACAGGGCCGATACCAGAGTGGATATAATCCCACAAAACACTATCCGAAAAGCCAGCAAATACTCGCTTACTGCGGTGAAAATCAAATGCATTCTGCATACTAGGCCAACGATTAGGACGGCCTAGGGCTTTCTTAACAATGGGGATATAGCCTTTTAAGGAATCAGGCATAAAGCGCATTATTCGCGTATAACGTGCTTTTAAAAGGACTGGTTCAATCATCACTAAACGACGAAAAAGATGTGGCTTATGGTGAGCAGCTAATAAACCCACTACCGCTCCCATAGAATGACCAACAAAGGTTACTGGAGCGAGTTTATGGGCCTCAATAAAAGCGATTTGATCAGCTGCCATACGTCGCCAAAGCTGATTATCGCTGTACTTTTGTCTGAAATCATCCAAACTTTGCCATAGCGGACGCAGTTCTGGCGCATAAATGGTGCAATCAGTTTCCAAATGACTAAGTAGACTACGATAAGCACCTGCAGGAAAACCATTGGCATGGGCAAACAATAACGGCCTCGGTCCGTTACCATAGATCTGAAAAGGAATATCTGCTTGCTTTGCCAGTGCCATAAGAAAAACTTTTGCTGCGCTTTATCAAACACAAAAGGGATATTAGGTTAGTGGTATAAGATCAGGTTTCATAACCTGATCTTATCACAAGACTCGGTTTAGAGTGACTTAGAGAACCGCTGCCACAGCCTTGGCAAAATTGGCCATATTGCTATCATTTAAACCAGCCACATTGATTCGGCTAGATCCTACCAGATAGACACTATGGTTATGAACCAGACTATTTACCTGATCTTTATCGACACCTAAAAACGAGAACATGCCTTTTTGGCGTTCAATAAAACTAAAGTCCTGTTGCACCCCAGCAGTGTTAAGGGCCTGTACCAACTCACTACGCAGGCGGGCAATACGCTCACGTACCTCACCTAGTTCCACCAACCAATCTGCTTTTAGCTCAGCATCATCCAAAATAGTTTGCACAACTAAGGCACCGTGGGAAGGAGGCATAGAGTAATTACCACGGATCACCCCATTCATTTGCCCTTGAACAACATTGGCATGATCAGCTGTTTTGGTAAGCACAATAGCTGTACCAGTGCGTTCACGATAAAGCCCAAAGTTTTTTGAGCAAGAGCTAGCAATAACCATCTCTTCAACAATATCGGCAACAAGGCGTAAACCGGCCGCATCTTCTTCCATACCATCGCCCATACCTTGGTAAGCAATATCGACAAAAGGAATAAGGCCTTTTTTACTGGCCAATTCAGCAAACGCCTGCCATTGGTCCAAATTTAGGTCAGCACCAGATGGATTATGACAACAGCCATGCACCAACACTAAATCACCCGCTTCAGCCTCAGCTTCTAGCTTGGCCATCATGGCATCAAAATCAACACTATGGGTATTAGCATCAAAGTAAGGAAACTCATCAAGGGTTAAACCAGCACTTTTAATAATTGCGTGGTGGTTGGCCCAAGTTGGCTTACCAACCCATACTTTAGCACCAGGCTTTGCCGCATTGATAAATTCACAAATAACTCGGAGAGCACCTGTGCCACCCGGAGTCTGAGCAATTGCCAAACGCTTATCAGCCAAGAAGGTATTACCAGCACCAAGCACAACTTCTGCAATAAGTTGATTGTAACGTGCCCAACCGGCCATACCCACATAGGTTTTGGTATCCTCTAGACCCAAAATACGTTGTTCAGCGGCATCAACTGCACGCATAATTGGCGTATGACCTTGCGCATCTTTATAAACGCCAAGTCCCAAATCCACTTTATGAGGATTTGAATCTTCGCGATGCATTACGGCTAGGTGCAAAATGGGATCAGCAGGCACTGGTTGCAGCGACTCAAACATGAGAAATTACTCTCCAAAAAAAGATTATAAAAAAGCTTTAAAAAGTTAAGCGGAAGTATATGCTTTTCCATCCAGCAAAACTATGCTGCAGGGCTGTTTTTAGTCACTTTTCAGTAAAAATTCATCCTTCTTAAACCATAAATCTCATAAGCATACCAAGTGTTGACCTGATAAGGCATAATCAACCTTTAATTAGCTAGCAAGTATTAACCATGATGATACCGCGTTTTTTCTTACATCCAGTGGGCGGTGCCATCATCGTTGCGGCCATCTGGGGTATTAACGTTATTCTTATGAAAATGGCTATGAATGACATGCCACCCCTAGCTTTTACTACTTTTCGTTTTTTTGCCCTAGCTCTTCTGCTACTCCCCTTTGTCAAATTAAGTTGGTCTCAGTTTCGCCAATTACTGCCCTTGGCCTTAGTGATGGGTATGGGGCACTTTCACCTATTAGCCATAGGTTTAACCTACGTACCCGGTGTTATTGCGAGTTTTTGTTTACTCCTCGGTGGTCCATTATCGTCATTCTTGGGCTATTTGCTGTTAAAAGAACGCTTAACCCGTTGGCAAGTACTGGCCATTTTTGTGGCCACACTGGGCGCTACTGCACCCTCATTTTTATCAGGTAGTATCAGCTTGCAAATAGGCATGGTGATTGTTATCTGTAGTACTTGCTTCTGGGCCTTGGGCAATATTCAGGTAAGACGTTTACCGCAACTCCCCATATTGGCACTGCAATTCTGGATAGCCATTATTACCGCACCCATTAGCTATGTATTTTATATATTTAGTGGTGACGGTACCCCCATTTGGCAATACCTAACAGCGCCAACAACAGCGATTCTAATTTATGTTGTGGTAGGCTCATCGATCATAGCCTATGCTTTATGGTACCGGCTTATTCACTCTCATGGTATTCAGCATGTAGCGCCATTTATGCTACTGCAACCCATGTTTACCTTGCTGGCCGGTTACCTTATTTTGTCTGAAGCTTTAACGCTCTGGCAATGGATAGGCAGTGGTATTACGTTAATAGCTATGTATGCATACCAACGTCTGCAAAAGCAACGTATGTAATGGCTATGCTTGGCAGATAATTTTGCCTAAAAGATAACCAATATTGTTACTTATCAACAGCCACACCTTCATGCTTGAGCAAATAAGCCTTGGCAGACAAGCCACCACTAAAGCCAGTTAACTGGCCATTAGCACCAATCACGCGATGGCAAGGAATAATAATAGGAATAGGATTACGGCCATTGGCTGCGCCAACGGCTCTGACCGCTTTTGGACGCCCAATAGCCTTGGCTAATTGCCCATAAGAGCAAACTTCACCAAAAGGTATACTTTGCAACTGCTGCCATACTTGGCACTGAAATTCTGTGCCACGGGGTGCTAACTGCAAATCAAAAGTCTGACGTCGGCCAGCAAAGTAGTCCCTTAGCTGATTCTGTGCTTCGGCTAACAAACCAGACTGGCTTTGCCACTCTGGAGCTGGTTTTTGTGCCTTATTAGCATGTGGCAAGCCAACATAGGCAAGCTGTTCACCTATCCCTGCCAGCAATAATTTACCCAAGGGTGTTGATAAGTAGGTATATTCAAGCACTATCTACTCCAGACACGATTTATTAATATACTTATTATAGTACTTTAAAACCAAAACATATAAGGAATCTCTGGCTGGGCAACTTAGTATTAATACCAAGCATCATCCATAGCGGCTTTTTTGCGCCCAATAAAATCCAACATAGCTTCATCAATTGCCACATCCATTGGTGGCATTTCATATTGATCTAACATAGTTTTCATGCGCTCATAAGCTCGCTCTGCAGCCGTTTTACTGCCATTTTCTTGCCATTGCTCATAACTATCAGAATCAGACATTTGGGCATCATAAAAGGCTGTTTGGTAGTTGGCCATGGTGTGGGAACACCCCAAAAAGTGGCCCCCTGCCGGCACTTCCTGGTATGCATCGGCAGCCAAACTATTACTATCAATGGTTATGCCACTCAATAGACGCTGGTAACCACCCAAACGATCAGCATCCAAGATCAGTTTTTCGTAACCCATGGCCAAGCCGCCTTCAAGCCAACCGGCAGCATGTAAAACATAATTTGCACCGGCTAAAGCCGTGGCGTGCATGGAATCAGCACTCTCAAACGCTGCTTGAGCATCACAAATTTTTGCGGCCGTCAGTGAACCACCACAACGCAAAGGAATGCCCAAGCGCCTTGCTAATTGCCCAATCATATAGTTAGACATCACTGGCTCTGGCATACCAAAGGTTGGCGCTCCAGATTTTAAACTCATCGAGGAGAGAAAATTCCCCATCACAAACGCCGCACCAGGTTTAACCAACTGACTAAACGCCCCCGCTGCCATCGCTTCTGCTAGGGCCTGTGCGACCCCTGCGGGGGTAGTAACAGGCCCCATGGCACCCCCCAAAATAAAAGGCGCAACTATAATAGCCTGATTGGCTTCACAATAAACCTGAATAGCCTCAGATGCGACCTTGTCAATCATCATTGGCGAATTCATATTAACATTGCCCATAATAACGACATTTTGCTGCATAAAATCAGCACCAAAGACAATCTTCGCCAAGTCAACAGAATCCTCTGCCCTTTCCTTGGCCGTAATCATCCCCAACAATGGCTTATCTGAATAACGTAAGTGACCATACACCATATCCAAATGACGCTTGTTAACTGGCACATCACATGGCTCTACCAAAACCCCTCCAGAATGATGTAAGTAGGGTAAATCCTTAACTAATTTAACCAAATTATTAAAATCAGCTATGGTTCCATAGCGACGCCCGTGCTTTAGGTCATATATAAAAGGGGAGCCATAGGCCGGAGCAAAGACTTGATTGCGACCACCTATACGCACAGTTTTTTGGGGATTTCTTGCCACTTGGGTAAATTCAGGAGGGATTGTTGCGCATAACTTTCTGGCCAAACCATTTGGGAAACGCGCCGTCACGCCTTGAACATCCACGCCTCCGGCGCGCAAAATATCTAATGCTTTGGGGTCTTGGCGAAATTCAACACCCACTTCAGCTAATAACCAATCGACATGGGCTTCAATTGCCTCCAACTGCTCTAAAGAACAAAAATCAAAGTAAGGTATTTTGCGTTCAATAAAAGGTGGAACATAATCCAATGATCTTGGCCGTCCACGTTGACGATTGCGCTTAACCATAAATCCCCCTGACCAAACAAATTAAGCCAATTGTAATCTCTAATTACTTGTCAGACAGCCAAACTACAGTTAATCTTTATATAAGTTAAAGTTATATAAATAATAAGTATTATGTGTGCCAAACTTGCTTCATCAAAGGACCCAAACCGCCTACCACTGCATGGTTTAGCTGTGTTCGAAAGTGTGGCTAGAAATGGATCAATGTCATCTGCAGCAAAGGCTTTAGGGCTTACTCAACCTGCTGTTAGCCAAGCTCTTAAAAAGCTAGAACAGCAGTTAGAAGTCAATTTAGTCATGCGCCACAGAAATGGTATTGAATTGACTAAAGCAGGCCAAGAATTATTTATGTCATGTGTACAGAGCTTTGATCAATTACTCAATACCATCAACGCGATTCGCCAACCCAAAAGTGGTCAGCAAGAAGTGACCCTCAGCCTTTCTACGGCCACAGCTACCTATTGGCTACTACCAACTATTGCTGAGTTTTATCAGCAGTTTCCAAATATTCTGGTAAATATTATTTCCCGTGATAATGATAGCAATCTTAAAAGTGGCAACTACGATCTCGCTATTCCTTTGTCTGCACAGCCATTTTCCCAGCAAGACTTTCATATCTGGCCACTGCTTGACGAAGTCGTGTTCCCAGTTTGTAGCCCAAATTTACTTGAACACCACAATTTAACAACTAGTAATATCAATATCGAAGGGCTACAACAGCTGCCACTAATTCATTTGGAAAATAATCCTGAAGCTCGTATTAGCTGGCATGCTTGGGTTCAAGCAAGCAATCAAAAACCACAGCTAAGCTTAATTGAAGAAGAAGTACCTGCCCATTTTATGCATGGACAAACCTATAGTGATTACTTTGTTGCTTTATCAGCTGCCATAGCTGGCCAAGGGGTGGCTCTTGGCTGGCAGCATATTGTCAAAGATTTACTTCAAGACCAGCGCTTGGTCAGGCTAGGCAACCAACAATGGCGAAGTGATCACCCCTTTACGCTTATTGCTCCTAGACGCAAAGCACTTACCCCCGCGGTTATGGCTTTAAGAGATTGGCTCTTAACATAATTATTAAGTAGTTGTTAACAACCATATTTGGAAAATAAAAAGGCCACTGTAATCCAGTGGCCTTTACTTTATAAACTGAAAAGTAAGTTATAAATTTACTCTGCTAATTCTTCAGGCAATACTAAATTCAACACAATTGCCAAGAAAGCAGCAGGTAGTAAACCAGAAGCCATCAAAATTTTCATTGTGCCGCCCAGATGCTGTAGCGCTTCAGGTACTAGTTGTAAGCCTAAACCAACTGACAGTGAAATGGCAAAAATAACCATATTGCGACGATTCCAGTCCACTCCTGCCAGCATATTAATACCAGCGGCGCAAACCATACCGAACATTACAATCACACCACCACCAAGCACATGGATAGGCACTGTTGAGATAATGGCACCAAACTTTGGAATCAGACCACAAACTACAAGGAATAAAGCACCAATGGCGACAACTTTACGACTCATGACACCAGTCATAGAAACCAAACCAACGTTTTGGCTAAAGGATGTGTTAGGTAGACCACCAAATACACCGGCAATAGCTGTACCTAGACCATCGGCATAGGTAGCTCCAGTGATTTCCTTGTCAGTCGCTTCACGTCCAGCACCACCTTTGGTAATACCAGAGACATCACCAACGGTTTCAATAGCCGAGACAAAGGCCATAAAACACATACCAATAATAATGGCAGAATTCCATTCAAAGCCCCATTGGAAAGGCTTAGGAAGAGCAAAGATAGCAGCATTACCAACATTACCGAAGTTTACCTGTCCTAAACCATACGCAACGGCATAACCCGCCAGCATACCAATAAGAACAGCAGCAACTGCAGGCATACCTTTGGTAAAGAACTTCAGCGCCAATGTAACAACAATAACTACTAGGGCTGGTCCCCACATAGCCATAGAACCAAAGGCAGGCTTACCAATTAGAGGTACACCACCGGCAGCATATTGCACACCGACTTTAACTAAGGCCAAACCGATCATTAATACGATCAAGCCGGTTACTAGTGGGGGTAAGGCAAAGCGAATACGGCCAATAAATAGACCCAGAATAAAATGAAAAATACCACCAATAAAGATACCGGTCATCAAGCCACCAAGGCCAGCCACACCAGCACCAGCTACCGCGGGAATCATGACTGGCAAAAAGGCAAANGAGGTACCTTGTACNATNGGNAAACGNGCNCCNATGGGCCCCATACCTAAAGCTTGAATCAGGGTNGCGACGCCGGCAAANAGCATACACATCTGAATCATATAAATCATAGTGGGAAAATCGGGCGAACCAGATCCAAATCCAAATCCGGCTGCTCCAGCAACTAAAATAGCTGGGGTGACGTTACTGGCAAACATGGCGAGNACATGTTGTATACCAAGGGGGACTGCTTGCGCTACTGGCGGTGTATAATCCGGATCCTTTAACTGTTCCGGCGTTCCTAAGGCAGAATCGGCCATTTATAATCTCCTATTGGAATTAATTTTCAATACATAATAATTTTTCTCCAGCTAGATTGTATACAATCTAGCCTCCACCAATTTATCCTGCTTCAACCTGATAATCAAGCCCATAAAAAATATGTGGATTTAGACTATAATCTACCCCATATAAAAATTTTTACCGAAGCGCACTTGTTGCGACTAAGCGTAAGGTTTAAAATGGGTTATGACTTTAGCTAAGCACCTGAAACCGAAAGCCATTAAACCCAAAACAATGTTTTGGCGGCTTGGTGCTACGCAGATGAAATAACCATAATCTGTTAAAACCCGGTCGCTAGGCGATCGGGTTTTTTTTACGCCCTAAGCCAGCGTACCTAATAACAAGGAGATCCCCATGTTTAGCGGTTCATATGTAGCCTTAGTTACCCCATTTAGTAATGGCAAATTAGATGAAGATGCCTTACGTCGATTGGTTAACTGGCAACTAGAGAAAGGTACCAATGGCCTGGTGCCAGTAGGTACTACTGGCGAATCCCCCACGCTTAGTGAAGCTGAACACAAACGGGNGGTCGAAATTACTGTGCAAGAAGCCAATGGTCGAGTGCCGGTCATTGCTGGCGCAGGCTCTAATAACCCAGTTGAAGCGCTGGCTTATGCCCAACATGCTAAAGCTGCTGGCGCCGATGCTATTTTATGTGTAGCTGGCTACTATAATCGCCCCAATCAAGAAGGTCTATATGCCCATTTTGAGTATCTTCATAATAATGTGGATATCCCTATGGTTATCTACAATATTCCGCCACGTGCCATTGTCGATATACAGCCNGACACCATGGCTAAATTAGCNGCNTTAAAAAATGTNGTTGGGGTAAAAGATGCTACGGGTGATCTNTCCCGCATCACTTTGGAGCGTATGGCCTTAGGTGACGACTTTGCTTACCTTTCTGGAGAAGATATAACCGCTATTGCTTACAATATTTCTGGGGGAAAAGGTTGTATATCCGTAACGGCTAACGTGGCACCTACTCGCTGTGCTGCTATGCAGGCCGCCTGTGCCNCAAAAGATTATACTACGGCTTTGCGCATTAGTGACGAGTTAGCACCACTACATCAAGCTATGTTTGCCGAACCCAGCCCAGCAGGCGCCAAATATGCGGCCTCCCTATTAGGCATTTGTTCCGCAGAAGTTCGCATGCCGATCATGCCCTTAAGTGCTGAGACAAAAGCTAAGATTGATAGCCTACAACACTTACTAGGTTAGTCTATATAATAAAGGCAGGTGACCATATGGTTACATGCCTTTATCCTTTATTTAGCGTCGTATTTAGGTCTGTGACCCATAACAAGGTTGATGAATTATAAAATCAACCCGTACTTATCGTTAAGAATATCCACAATTTCAGCCTTAGGATTGTCACTAAGCTGAATAGACTTACCAGTAATTGCAGCCGCAATACCTGTGTAGGTATCCGAAATATCCTGAATAGCTGAGAGTGGTAAAGCATTGTCCCTAGCCAATGCCTCGCGCTCGGGCATGCGGTTTTTATTAAGTAGAATATCGGGGTCAGGAAAATGCTTTAACAAAAACTGTCTAAAGCCTTCTTTCGAGTTCTCGACAATTTGCCCATTTCTTAATGCCTGCGCATCCCAAATACGGGAAGAATCTGGGGTACCCACTTCATCCATATAAATTAGCTTTTCTTCGCCCTTAGCATTAGTGACATAACCAAACTCAAATTTGGTATCAACAAATACTTGATTGATGGCCGCTAGATCACTGGATATAACCGCAAAGCCTTCCTGCAACAGGGTTTCATAGCGGTGTATATCAGCTACTGAAGAAAAGTTAAAGGCTTGATAGTTAGCCTCAATGCTGGCGCGGTCAACATTGACATCATCAGCCTCGGGAACACCCGGTATACCCCGCAATATGCCTTTGGTTGATGGCGTAATTAATAATTCAGGTAGAGATTGATTGGCCTTTAAACCGTCAGGCAACTGAATACCACAAAATTCACGTTCACCATTTGCATAAGCACGCCACATAGAGCCGGTAATATATTGTCGAGCAATTGCCTCAATCATTACGGGTCGCGCTTTTTGCACAATCCAGACAAATGGATGGGGAATATCCACGATATGGCTATCAGCTAAACCTTGCTCACGAAAGCGACTAAACCAATGATTAGCGATAGCATTTAAGGCGGCACCCTTTCCAGGCACCCCATGTAACCCACCCTCACCATGCCAAATGCAATCAAAAGCCGAGATACGATCACTAATAACCATTACCGCCAAGGGTGAGTTATCACGCAAGTCATAACCTTTTTCGGCAATCAGTCGTTTACTATCGGCATCGGTAAGCCAATATACACTGCGCACTTTGCCACTATGAACGGGGCCAGCAGTGCGAATAGGTAAATCATTATTGACAGCTAAAACATGATTAGCAGTAGACATGGAGTGGTCTCAATAAAAGGCAAAAAACAGGCATAAATTTTAGCAAAATAGTGACAACACGTCACCCAACTTTGGCCAAGCTTTATATGCTAATTATGGGCATTTAAAACCTAAAAATTCAAAATTGTCTTAAGCAAGGAGAGGAATACGATTTACAAGATATATCTTTTTTGACTAGACTGTTCGCCTTATCANATNGAAAGCAAAGTAAAGCTATTGATTCTATAAGTCCTAGNACCAATAACTTATGAATATCACGAGTATCTTATGAGCGAAATTAGTCTGGAGTACCTACAAGGATTGGACGCAACGGATCCTCTCGCTCACTTTCGCGATTTGTTTGCATTGCCTGAAGACTTAATCTATCTCGATGGTAATTCCCTAGGCGCTTTGCCAAAACAGACACCGGCCCATCTGCAGAATGTCATTAACAAACAATGGGGCCAAGAGCTAATTCGTAGCTGGAATAGCCATCAATGGCTGCAAAAACCAGTTCAGTTAGGTGATCGTCTGGGCAAATTCGTTGGTGCCGCCCAAGGACAAAACTTAGTCTGTGATAGTACCTCAGTAAATATTTTTAAATTANCTGCAGCAGCCATTAGGCTGCGCCCTANACGGCATAAAATCATTACTGAAACAGGCAACTTTGCCACTGACCTTTACCTTTTGCAGGGGCTGCAACGCATGCTTGGTGATCAACTGGAGCTTGTGGCGGTGTCTCGGGACAAAGTGGCCGCCGAAATAGATAAGGAAACGGCTTTAGTCCTCCTTACCCATACCCACTATAAGTCAGGGCAAATATGGGATATGGCCGAGATTACTGCTCTAAGCCATCAACATGGTGCGCTTATATTATGGGATTTAAGCCACTCTCTGGGTGCCATGCCCGTTTATTTAGATCAGTTGAATGTCGATTTTGCCGTTGGCTGTAATTATAAATATATTAATGGCGGTCCAGGGGCACCTGCTTATTTATATGTAGCCCAACGCCATCAGGATAAACTTGAGCAACCTCTTACGGGCTGGCTTGGCCATAGGCGCCCATTTGACTTTGACGATCACTATCAGCCAGCACTAGGTATTGAGCAAACCCTATGTGGTACACCATCGGTGTTAGCTAATGCCGCTCTGGAAACGGCTTTAGATATTATGGAACAAGCGGACTTGTCAGCCCTGCGCCATAAATCACAGCAACTAGGCAATATATTTATACAATTAGTAACAAAATTTTGCCCTGAATTTGAAATAGCCTCACCCACTGATCCTAATCAGCGTGGCAGTCAGGTATCTATTACCCACCCAGAGGGCTATGCCATTATGCAAAATCTCATTGCCAGAAATATTATCGGTGACTTTCGCGCGCCCAATAATATGCGCTTTGGTTTTGCCCCTTTATATATTCGCTACACTGATATATGGCATACGGTTGAGACCTTAGCAGACATTATGGCCACCGGCAGTTGGCAGGAAACACGTTTTCATCAGCGCCAAACAGTGACTTAGGACACAGGAAATAGTACAGTGAACTTAAGGAGCTAACAGAATCCGTACTCGGCGGTTAATCTTACCCTTATTTTCTATTTTGCTTATTTGCACCTGTCCTATTTCACTAATATTGTTTAGATGGGTACCACCACAAGGCTGTAAATCTAATCCATCAATCTTCACAAGACGCACCTTACCCACGCCCCTTGGGGGCTGCACTGACATAGTTTTAACCAGATCTGGTTGGGCATCCAACTGCGCATCCGTAATCCATTGATAAGATACATCAGCATGCTGTGCCACCATGGCTTGCATTTGTGCAGTCAGTTCGTCTTTATTAAATTGATTATCTGGAATATCAAAATCCAAGCGACCCTCGATTTTAGTATCCATAAGACACTCCCCAATAGCACCACCCGTAACGGGGTAAGGCAATACCACTGACAATAAATGCAAAGCCGTATGCACCCGCATCCGCCGATAGCGTAGCGCCCAATCTAGCTGTAATGTTACCTTGTCACCCACTTGTAAATCACAAGGCTGAGCGACAATATGTAATATCTGCCCGGGCACCTCACGATTATTGCGCGTATCCGTTACTTGTGTATCCGCTTTACCAACACAAGTGATCACGCCCCTATCACCTGGCTGCCCACCACCTATAGGATAAAACAGGGTTTGATCCAATATAACATGCCCTGCGGCTGAAATTTCTAGTACTGTAGCTGATGCGGTTTTGGCATAGGCATCTTCCCGAAAAAGGGTTTTGGTGGCACTCATCACGGTTTCCTGTTTAACCAACGAAAAGACTAATTTAGCAGTCTGGCTATAAACAAGCAAAATACCAATGTATCTTTCTTCCAATGACTCAATATGTAATTTTCTTATTCTAAAAAGAACTTTNACAAATAAATCTAACTAAAATACAATAATGTAAATTTATTTTGCATTTTGAGACAAACAAACATGATTGAATTTGCTAGCCATAGTCAGCAAGGTCGACTGGTCTGGGACACCCATAGCCTAGCAGAACAGCTGCAAGCTAAAGACATCGCTAATAATCGCAAAGGCACCGACCGCTGGCTTGAACAGCAAGCTATGCTGCCAGCTCCGGTCAGCCATGGCGATATTTATGATGAACAGCAAAAACCCCTTAAGCCACAGGTAGTTGAACAACTATTAACGACAGCTAAAAAGCGCCGTCACAATATACTTTATCTACAGGCTTTTGTGTTTCAAGATCAGCACGGNCTATTTGCCAATGATGCCAAGGGCAGCCGCCGCTGGCTCTGGAATGATCAGGCTTGGGATATAGATAGCTTACGTGAGGCTCTAATTGCACTGGTTGGCTATAACAAAAAAGATACCCTGTTCTTCCCCCATGGCGAAGTGACTAGCCTATGCCGCCAACTGTGGCTTACCGACAAGCAACAAGCTGTCAGCAATGATGATCACAAAGGCTTATTAGCCATGGCCGCTTATGCGGGTAAGTTACATATAAACCAAACCAACCTGCGCCCTACACATATTGCAGATGGCAATAGCCATCTTGATCGCTTAGAGGCAGAAAGTATTCATATTATGCGTGAGGTATTAGCGCAAGCAGAAAACCCCGTCATGCTTTACTCAGTGGGTAAAGACAGTGCGGTGATGTTACACCTAGCCCGCAAAGCCTTTTACCCCAGCCCACCACCATTCCCATTGCTGCATGTGGATACTCGCTGGAAGTTCCAAGAAATGTACCAGTTCCGCGACCAGATGGCCAAAGAAGCAGGTATGGAGCTGATTGTGCATATAAACCCAGAAGCCATTGAGCGCGATATTAGTCCCTTGGTTCATGGTAGCGCCTTACATACAGATATCACCAAAACCCAAGGCTTAAAACAGGCTTTGGATAAACACCAATTTGATGTAGCCTTTGGTGGTGCTCGTCGTGATGAGGAAAAAAGCCGTGCTAAAGAACGGGTTTTCTCCTTCCGCAATGCTGCCCATCGCTGGGATCCCAAAAATCAGCGCCCAGAGTTATGGAATCTATATAACGGCCATAAACATCCTGGAGAGAGCATCCGTGTATTCCCAATCTCCAACTGGACTGAACTGGATATTTGGCAATATATCTATCGAGAAAATATCCCCATTGTACCTCTCTATTACTCCCAGTTACGTCCCGTTATCGAGCGTGACAATATGCTGATGATGGTTGATGACCATCGCTTAGAACTAATGCCTGATGAACAGGTTGAGATGAAGCGCGTACGTTTTCGCACCTTAGGTTGCTACCCTCTAACGGGTGCCATCGAATCGAATGCCGATAATTTAGAAGAAATCATTATGGAATTATTACAGGCTCGCACTAGTGAACGCCAAGGACGCGCCATAGACTCCGACTCAGCCGCCTCTATGGAGAAGAAAAAGCAGGAGGGGTATTTCTAATGAGTAATACTGCAACAAGCACCGAACAACCGACTATTGAACAATTTATGCAACAGCAGAATGATTTAGATCTGCTGCGCTTTATCACTTGTGGTAGTGTCGATGATGGTAAAAGTACCCTGATTGGTCGCCTACTGTACGAGGCCAAATGTATTTTTGATGATCAAGTCACCAGCCTTAAGCAAGAATCCATCACCCATGGCACCCAAGGCGGTGATATCGATTTTGCTTTGCTCGTTGATGGCCTTGCCGCAGAACGTGAACAAGGTATTACTATTGATGTCGCTTATCGTTTCTTTAATACCGACAAGCGTAAGTTTATTGTGGCCGACACCCCAGGTCATGAGCAGTATACCCGTAATATGGTGACTGGCGCATCTAATGCAGACCTGTCCGTTATTTTAATTGATGCGCGCAAAGGGGTTATCGAGCAAACTAAACGCCATGCCTTTATCTGTTCCCTATTGGGGATAAAGCAGGTCGTTTTAGCCATTAACAAAATGGACCTAGTGGACTATCAGCAAAGCACCTTTGAAGAAATCCATGCTGACTTTGAGGTGTTTGCCAAACAACTTAAGTTTGACACTATTACGCCAATCCCTATGTCGGCCTTAAAAGGCGACAATGTGGTCAGTCGTTCTGCCCATATGACTTGGTTCCATGGCCCCACGCTAATGGCCATGCTGGAGACAACCCCTATTCCAAGTCTGGCTCATGCCCATGGTTTACGCTTTCCAGTGCAATGGGTAAACCGCCCTCATTTGGATTTTCGTGGTTTTGCTGGCACTTTAGCTGCTGGCACAGTAAAACCCGGTGATGAAGTGAGGGTACTCCCCAGTGGGGCGACAGCTAAAGTAGAAGACATTATTCTATTTGAACAAAAGCTAGAACAAGCCCAGTGTGGTCAAGCGGTGACACTCACCTTAGATAAAGAAATTGATGCCTCCCGAGGTGATATGATTGTCAGCGCCAAAGACCCTTGTGAGGTCTCTGACCAGTTTGAAGTGGAGCTGGTATGGATGGCCGATGAACAAGGTTATCTAGGTCGTAGCTATGGTATGCAAATTGGTACTAACTGGGTCAATGCCCAGATAACCGAAATCAAATACAAGACCAATATCAATACTATGGAGCAAAACCCAGCGCGCACCTTAACATTAAATGATATTGTGGTTGCCAAAGTAAGCCTAGATAAACCCGTTGCCTTTGAAGCTTACCAACAATGCCGCCCTCTAGGCGCCTTTATCCTAGTGGATCGCTTTAGTAATGCTACGGTTGGTGCTGGCATGATTGATTTTGCCCTGCGTCGAGCAGCCAATGTACACCGTCAATCGGTGAATATTGACAAAAGTGCGCGCAATCGCCTTAACGGGCATGCAGGCAAAGTATTATGGTTTACCGGCTTAAGCGGCTCGGGTAAATCAACTGTAGCCAATATTGTCGAACAAAAACTGCATCAAAAAGGTATTCGCACCTATTTACTTGATGGTGACAATTTACGTCATGGCCTAAATAAAGATTTGGGCTTTACGGAAGCTGACCGGATTGAAAATATCCGTCGCATCACAGAAGTGGCTCATCTTATGGTGGATGCTGGTATAGTAGTGTTAACTGCTTTTATTTCACCATTTAGAGCAGAGCGTCGCAGTGCTCGCGCCCGCTTTGCGGAAGGTGAGTTTATTGAAGTGTTTATGGATACGCCTTTAGAATTAGCCGAAAAACGTGATGTAAAAGGCCTATACCAAAAAGCTAGACGTGGTGAGATTCCCAACTTTACGGGTATCGACAGCCCTTATGAAGAGCCTTTAGAAGCCGAGTTTAAGCTCAGCACTGAGGAGACCACACCTGAGGAATTAGCTGAACAGCTACTGGCGCAACTGGAGTTTTAATATGTCACAAGCAGCCGCTATTTTGGCAGATCAGGCATTATTGACCGCCTTGCAACAACTTATGCATCAGGCCGGCCAAGCTATTATGCAGGTCTATACGCAAGCGGACTTTGGCATTGAGCAAAAACAGGATAGCTCACCGGTAACCAAGGCCGACCTAGCAGCACACCATGTGCTGGTAGACGGCCTTAGGCTACTTACCCCTGAACTAGCCATTGTATCGGAAGAGGACGCTGCTTCTTTAACCGTGCCAAGCCAACATTCTTGCTATTGGTTAATTGACCCTCTAGATGGCACCAAAGAGTTTATTCAACGTAATGGGCAATTTACAGTTAATCTGGCTCTAATTGAGAATCACCGGCCTAGTTTAGGTTTTGTATCCACACCCGTAGACCAAAGCCTCTATTGGGGTGGTAAAGGCTTAAACGCCTATCGAGCCCTAGATAAACAAACTGTTGCAATTAAAACACGTGACGATAACACCTCACCAACCCTAGTTGTGGCCAGCAAAAGTCACCTAAATAAAGACACAACAAACTTTATTTCTAAATTAGGTGATACCGAGTTAGTTCAGGCGGGTAGCTCGTTAAAATTTTTGCGTATAGCTGAGGGTAAAGCCCATATCTACCCTCGCCTAGCACCGACCTGTGAATGGGATACAGCGGCTGCTCAAGCCATCCTTGAGGGTGCTGGCGGTGCCGTATTACAAACCAATGGTAAGCCTATGGTCTATGGTAAAGCCGATATATTAAATCCTTATTTTATTGCTTATCATCATCACCCTTCGCAAAAAAAGCTGTCGTGTTAGCAAATATGGCTAAAGCCTAGTCGTTTTTGTCTATGCAAAACAGCTTGCCAAGTCTAATATAACAAGCAACTTAAAATTTAAGCTAACTTGTCAAATACAATGCAAAAACTTAGCTGATGGTTTTCATTTGGAATCAGGTTTATGAAAACGCCACTAGACACAGAAAAACAAGCTTTTAGAATTGCAGCCAAGAAGGTTCGTATAGAGGCTAATAAACAAACACCTAATGCTGGTAATATTATTGCGGATAAAATTATTCGTCTTATTGATATTCCAGCCAAGAGTATTATTTCTGGCTTCTGGCCTTTAGCCGATGAAATTGATACTCGCCCACTTTTAGAAGCTCTGCATAAAGCAGGTCATAAAGTATTACTACCGGTAATGCAAGGTGCTAATCAGCCTTTAGTGTTTGCCTGCTGGGCGCCTGGGGATAAATTAGTGACTGGCAATTTTAAAACCCAAGAGCCAGCACCTGAAAAAATAAAGATGGTACCTCAAATAATGATCTGTCCCCTATTAGCCTTTGATCGCAAGGGCTTTCGTATGGGATATGGAGGTGGCTTTTATGATCGTTCTATTGCACAAATTCAGGCCAATCAACCGTTAACTACTATTGGCATTGCCTTTGCTGCCCAAGAAGTTGGATCAGTGATCACGGGGCCTTATGATCAACCCCTAGATAAAATTATCACTGAAAAAGAAATTATCGCTATCACTTAGCTTTTAATGCGCCATAAAACTTAATAACAATAAAAAAGGCTCCAAAAGGAGCCTTTTATAACAAGTGTTCAATCAATCAAAAGATTAGAAAGAGACGGTATACTTGACCTTAGTGCCTTCACCATCCTTACGCACCAAACTTAGATCAGCATTGCCAAAATCATAACCCAAGGTCACTGTACTAGCATGGTCTACTTCAATAGTTAGATCATTATAAGCATATTTAGCAGAGATTTGGGTCTCATCAATGGTACTGCCATCTTTAGCTGTAATAGCAATATCACCCATTGTATATGTAAATTCCATATCCCACTTATCTGCAGAGTCCGCAGAAATATCAATAGCTAAGTCACCAATGGTTTTCTCGTAAGCAGCCTTCACTACTGCGTCCTTACCTGAAGACTTAGAACCCGAAACTGTCAAGTCACCAAAAGCATATTCAGCACTTAATTTATTAACAGCATCAACATCACCATCTTTAGTATTTTGGCCCTTCAAAATAAGGCCATTAAAGTCGTATTCAGCAGAGTAAGTGGTATAATCAATGATCTTCTTTTGATCAAATTCGTTATGGACTGCGACATCCTTGCCATTAACTTTTGTAACAGCTTGTTTATCATCACGAGCATCTTCATCATACTTGCCATGAGACACATGTATCTCAAAGCCAGCCATATCACCAGTATAGGAAAGACCATTTAAGCAGGCATCTTCATCATTTTGCTTTTTCTCGTTAGTGGTATCACTATCAGCTACATCTTCCACTTCTGTGGAACAGGTGCCCATAGAAACCTTACCATGATTAAACTCTAGACCAAGATTACCCTGAGCACTGCTACTCAACACATCAAGTGAGGCAGTGGCGGTCATGCCATTAGAAAGCACTTCTTCACTATCAAGACTTACCTTTCCCTTCGTAGTAAATTCACCAGAGCCAAGTCTGGTTTCAACGAATAATTCACCAGAAAGTGTCGCATCCGCTTGCGCAGTAACAGGCAGCGCTGCAGCAACAGCCATTGCAATTACAGTTTTTTTCATTTTAGTTTCCCCTTAAATGAATAATTAGTAATGAGTAAAATATAATTGGCAAATCAGCCAGTTATCAAACTCAAAATTTTGGCAATCAGCAGCCAAAAGGCAGACTTATGTCCACTTGAGTCACTATATTAATGATATTTATGATATTTACAATAGAAATATCAATATTAATTATATTTTTATCATTATAATACTGAACTTGGATATCGTTTGTTTCATATTTATCCCAAAAAGTTAAATAAAAGTAGGTACAGGCCTAACTATCAAGATGTTTTTGGCAATCGAAAAAAACGGAAGTTTGTGCTCAAATCATGCCCTTTAGAATTGTCAATATTGTCCAAATGTACATAAAACTTGTGTATTTAAGACATAAGCACTGAAGTGCAGCTGGTATCCCTTGCCCAACATGGGTGTTAGGGTATAATTGGCATCTACCTACAGCCGGCCCAACCGCCGGCTTTATTACAAAATAATAGTTACAGTTTTTCTGTCACCACTAATC
>NYZU01000009.1 GCA_002686055.1 Oceanospirillaceae bacterium
CTTCAAGGCCAGCTTCCATGGCATCAATGGTTTTAACAACACCTTCCAAACTGGAGCGCTCTTTACCCAAAGCCTGCGCATTATCAGGATTATTCCATACATCAGGCTGCTCAAGTTCACGCTCAACTTCGACTAAACGCTCCTGTTTACTGGCATAGTCAAAGATACCCCCTAAGCGATTCAGTGCGCTCAGCAAGGTCTTTTATGGTCTGTATATAGGGGTTTATTTCAAACATAGATACACCTAGAAATGAAGCGCGCAATTATACCGAATGCAAGACCATGAAGATAGTTCTGAACCCATTGTAGGCAGAAAAGTTATCTATTCATAACCTTTAAAATAGCTTATTAATGGTCTGGATATAATTGCTGTAAGCGTGGATATTCAATCTTTGGGCAACGATCCATAACCACAGTTATACCAGCCGCACGCGCTTTGGCTGCGGCTGCTTCATGGCTAATGCCCAATTGCATCCACATCACTTTAGCACCCTTGGCAATCACCTCGTCAGCTAAGCTGGGCATAGTTTCACTGGCACGAAAGCAATCCACCATATCGATAGCGCCAGGTATTGCCGCCAAATTGGGATAACAGGTTAAACCTAGAATTTCTTTATGCATGGGATGAACCGGTATCACCTCATAACCAGCATCGAGTAAATATTGAGCGACTCGATAGCTGTCACGCCAAGGCTTGGGCGACAAACCCACAATAGCGATACGCTGACAATCCTGCCGAATAGCATTAATTGCTGCGGCATCTAAGTCATCAATGGCTGCACTTGCCAACTTAGTCGTCTCCTATATAGACACAACCAGAGGTGCAGGTTTCTTTAATTTCTAGGCGCACAAGTTGAGGTAATACTGGCTTTAATTGTTGCCAAATCCACTTGACCAATACTTCTGAGGTAGGGTTTTCTAAACCGTCAATCTCATTTAGATAGTTATGATCCAAGCGCTCATATAAAGGACGAAAAGCGGCCTTTATATCGCCAAAATCCATAATCCAACCTGTGGTCTCGTCCACCGGACCTGATACGACTATGCGTAATTGAAAAGTATGCCCGTGCAAACGTCCGCACTTGTGACCATCTGGGACATTGGGCAGCCTATGGGCCGAATCAAAGCTAAAGTCTTTATAAATTTCCATTACAGAATCCCGGTAATTTTATGGGTTTGTAAACTCAGGTGCCATTGTGGGTGCAGCAAGCAATACTCAATGGCCTGTTGCACATAGTCACCATCATCACTGGATGTAGCTATATAAGAAGTATCCATGGGTTGCAGGTAAAAATGGTCAAAGTCCAAATGCGAAAACTGCTCTGGCATGGCTTGATGCTGTGGATAAACTAATTTTAGTTCTTGACCGCTGGTTTGCAACAACTTGGCTTCACCTTTGGGACTAACACAAATCCAATCTACACTCTCTGGCACGGGAATAGTGCCATTGGTTTCCAAAGCAATCTCAAAACCCTCATCATGCAAGGCATTAATCAAAGCTTCATCAAGCTGTAACATGGGCTCACCACCCGTTAATACCACTAACGGTTGCCCTGGCATGCCCTCAGGCCATTGTTGTTCAATAACTTCTACCAATTCGGCGGCAGTGTTATAACGACCACCACAATGGCCATCCACACCAACAAAATCTGTGTCACAGAAATTACATAAACTGGAAGCGCGCCTCGCTTCACTACCGGTCCATAAATTACACCCAGCAAAGCGGCAAAAAACAGCTGGACGCCCAGCATGACGGCCTTCGCCTTGCAAGGTATAGAATATTTCTTTAACCGAATACATAGGTTTTAACATACCAGTCACTTAGTAATAAGCTATTGGATCTGTTAGGCCCAAAGCGGCAAAGGCACCTAGGCGCTCGATGCAAGACCCACACTTGCCACAGGCTTTTTCTAGGCCCTGATAACAGGTCCAGGTATTGGCATAATCCAAGCCCATATCAAGACCAGTCTTAAGAATAGTTAACTTGCTGTCATGTAAGAATGGGCTAACGATTTCAATAGGCTCATAGTTAGCCAAGGCAGAAACACCATTTATAGCATCAACAAATTCAGGGCGGCAATCGGGATAAATATCGTGGTCACCAGAGTGGGCACCATAAAACACCTTGTCAGCCTTGAGGGAAACCGCATAGCCGATGGCCAAAGATAGCAAAATCATATTGCGATTAGGCACCACAGTCGATTTCATATTAGCATCGGCATAATCCCCCGTAGGAATATCAATATCCTTGGAGGTCAAAGAAGAGCCCTGAAGAAGCTGATTAATAGCCGTTACGTCGACCACTTTATGGGGAATATTTTCCTGCTGGCAAACGGCTGCTGCCACCGCCAGTTCTTTGTTGTGTCGTTGACCATAATCAAAGGATAGCGCATGCACATCAAAGCCCTGCTGCTTGGCCAAATGTAGCACAGTAAAAGAGTCCATGCCGCCAGAATAAATAACTACCGCTTTTGGTGGCGCAGATTGTTTGGGTTGCATAAATGCCCTATGACTAAATTGCCTACAATGGGGGGCATTATACCTGTGGGCAAGGTCCTTTGCACAGATCAATAACTGACCAGAACGACAAATTCAGCTGTGCACAGCAAATATTTTTATCTTAAGCACTTAAAGCTAAATTAACTGGCGGTTGTTCCAGAGAAGCTAAAACTCCAGCCGTCAAAGTACTGCGATTGAGAGTATAAAAGTGAAATTGATCAAGGCCATTGTCTATTAGCTGGCGACATTGTTCAGCGGCAATCTCAATAGCTAATTTGACCTTATCTTGGGCCTGCTCCAGACCAGCAAAACGATCCCCAAAAGACTGTGGAACGGTAGCGCCACAACGAGCCGAAAATCGTTGCACAGCAGCAATATCATGGATGGGCATAATCCCCACTAAAAGTGGCTGGGTAATACCTGCTTTCTGTAAGTTCTCGGCAAAGGCCAAGAGTGTATCCGTATCGTAACAATATTGCGTAATAATCTGGTCAGCACCGGCATCCATTTTCGCCTTCAGGAAGGCCAAATCCTTTGCTCCAGATAAAGCTTGGGGGTGAATTTCTGGATAAGCGGCCACGGAAATAGTGCCCGTAAACCAATCCCGCAAGCCAGCGACTAAATCATTGGCATAGGCATAGCCTTGGGGATGAGGCACATACGGCCCATCAGGACTATCCCCCCTTAGGGCCACAAAATGATCCACGCCTTGGGCGACAAACTGTTTGGCCGTAGCTTGCACAGTCTCGCGGTCAGCACCTACACAGGTAATATGGGATGCTGTAGCAAGCTCTTGAGCTAACAATTTTTGTGCACCAGCAAAGCTTGCCTGCTGGCTAGTTCCACCGGCGCCATAAGTCATGGACGCAAACTGAGGCTGCCAAACTTGTAATTGTTGTACAGCATTATCCAGAGAATTTTGCCCAGCATTATCCCGGGGAGGAAAAAATTCAAACGAAACTTGCATGCTGACTCCAAATAATAATTTGGAAGCCATTATGCCAATTACCAAGCAGGGTCTGGGTGAAAGCTTTTACAGCAAAATGAATAGAACTAAAGTTGCTAGATTAAATAGCGAATAAAACCACAATAGCAAACAATAAAACGCCTTCGGTTAGCTCAATGCTGGCACCCGCTGTATCACCGGTCCAACCTTGTAAGCGCCGTAACATCAAATAACGCCAATACCAACCTACCAATAAGGCTACCACCACCAGGCCCATATAGAGCCAATATTGCAAACTGGCCAAAGCCAATACAATAGCCAATAACTGCAACCAGAAACCCCAGACTTGAGGCTGATTTTTTAAATCACTACCCATACCTTTGCCTCGCACATAGGGGGTATAGATAATTAATGCCATAACCTGTAAACGCGCTAGTACCGGCACACAGATTAGGGGTAACAGCAATTTGGCAGCAATCAACTCAGTCAACAATAACCACTTTAATAACACCAGCAACACCAGTACCACTATTGCTACAGGGCCACTAGTAGGATCTTTCATTATGGCCAGAGTGCGTTCTTGATCTCCTAGGCCACCCAGCCAAGCATCAGCACTATCACCGAGGCCATCTAAATGCAGAGCACCGGTCAACAGCACCCAAAATACCAGTAGCAAACAAGCCTGCAATGGGGCGCTGATATCGATTTGCCAACGCCATAGTAAACTTGCCAGACCGAATAGCAAAGCACCTAAAATAAGGCCCGTTAAAGGGTAAAATAAGAGCGCGTTGCCAGCCACTTTACTGCTTGGCATAGTACGAGCAACAGCAAACCATTTATGCACAGGAATACTGGTAAGAAACTGCATACTTACCAAAAAGCTATGCCACCAGTCACGTAACCCCATTAACTTTGTTTCCCCAAGTCCAAACTAATATGATAACCCTGTTGATCCATCTCGTGGGGCTGAAATGTATCCACCTTAAGATGCGCCAAGCCAGCATATGGCAGGTATAAATGAAACAGCCCCAGACTCGACATATGCAGGAGCTTACCCAGCAAACAACGAATAACACCACCATGACTGACGATAAGCAAATGCGTCTTTGCTTGATCTATAGCCGTTTCAATATGCTCATGTAAAGCCGCCATGGCCCGTGCCTGCACTTGCGCAAGGTTTTCACCACCGGGTGGAGAGACTTCCATAGGGTTAGCCCAAAAAGCCTCCACAGCAGCTTGATCTTGTTGCCATACTTGATCACGATCTACCCCATCCCAAGCACCAAAGTCCATTTCCAAAAAACGCTCNTCAGTAATAACTGGCATATCCAAGCTCTGCGCAAAATCAGCACACCGCTGGAGGGGGGAGGTNACCAACATATCAGGCTGTAAACCTTGCATGGNNTCTTGCATTTGTTGCCAACCTTTGTCTGACAGGGGCACATCTACGCGCCCACGATATACGGGACCGCTAGTCGTATGACCATGTCGCAACAAACTGACACGCAAGGAAATAGTCATTACTTAGGCACTTTTCTCAGATACGGCTGCTTCCGCAAAAGTAGCCATATGGTTATGGGTCGCACAAGCACTTTTTAAAATCGACAAGGCAACACCCGCACCACTGCCCTCACCTAAGCGCATACCCAGATCTAAAATAGGTTTAGCTCCTAGGGCTTTGACCATTGCCTGATGACCCGGCTCAGCCGAAGCATGAGAGAAAAACATCCAACTAGTGATTTGCGGTTGGATTTGTGCTGCAATCAATGCCGCTGAAGTGGTAATAAAGCCATCCACAAGAATTGCCATACCCAATTGCGCAGACCGCACATAAGCGCCAACCAAGGCGGCTATTTCGAGACCACCCACATATTGTAGAGCTGCCAAAGGTGATGTCATAGCAGCCTTATGCTTAGCTAAAGCCGCAGCAATCACCTGCCCTTTATGACTAACACCAGCCGCATCCAAGCCGGTACCTGGGCCAACATGATTATTAGCATCATCATCTAATACCCATGCTGATAAAGCCGTAGCAGCACTGGTATTACCAATACCCATATCACCACCAATAAATACTGTGGCGCCTTTTTGATGGGCACGTTCTGCTGCCTCTTTACCTACTTGTAGCGCTGCAGCAAGCTGCGCAGGGGACATAGCAGCTTGGTGAGCAAAATTAGCTGTACCTTTCATCACCGTGGCATCAAAAACATGCTCCAGGGCTGGCAAATCAACTACAGTACCCACATTCACGACCTCGAATTCGGCGCCTTGCTGCTGAGCCAGGACGCTGATAGCCGCCCCACCAGCCGAGAAATTCTTAATCATTTCACCGGTCACAACTTGTGGGAAAGCAGACACACCTTCCTCCGTGACACCATGATCACCGGCAAACACCACAATCTGTGCTTTATCAACGCTGGGCTTTTCCACACCCTGCATGGCTGCCAAACGCACAGCCATCGCCTCCAATTCACCTAAGGAGCCCGGTGGCTTAGTAAGCTGACCTTGACGTTGCAATGCTGCTGTTTGCATGCCTTCATGCAGACTGGCCAGAGGGGCATTAATCCATTCCATTATTTGTTTTCTCTTCTACTAATTTAACAACTACCCCCTTATTTAAGAGAGCATCCTTTTAAGTTGTCACAGTTGTGAGCTACTTTAACTCCATGGGTAAACCGGCAACAGCTAAAGTAACTTTATCGCAGACCCTAGCCAGGTGCTGGTTCATTAAGCCGGATAAGTCCTGAAACTGGCGACTAAGTTCGCCCATAGGGACAATACCACTGCCAACTTCATTGCTGACCAACAATAGCTCGGCGTTAAAACCGTCAACCATAGATACCAAATCTGCAATTGCTTGCTCAGCCATGGTTGCTACATTTTTTTCGGTGGGCACTTCCTGACATAGGTGATTAGTCAGCCACAAAGTAAGGCAGTCAACTAAAATACATTGAGGTCGATCGTTGTCTGTTTGCCATTGTGCCAAGGTTTCTGTCAATTGCATTGGCTGCTCTAATAGCTGCCAAGTCTCAGGCCTACGCTGTCTGTGAGTATCTACTCGCGTTTGCATTTCCTTATCCCATATTTGCGCCGTGGCAATATAGGTTACTTGGCCTGTTGGATGGCGTTGCTGCCAAGCATGGGCAGCAGCCTCTGCCAATTTACTTTTGCCAGAGCGCGCACCACCTAAGTACAAATGGCGTATTGGCTTTAAGCTGTGCATAGATGGCAGTTCCGGGATCAATAAATAGGCTATTATTTTATCGACTTACAAGAAATATGGATACTTAAAAACGACCTTTATGATTAATTTACAATAGCGCCTCTTGTCCGGCACCTAAGTGGTGATTTAATATGAGCGCCACTTTAACAAACAACCGAGAAATCGCCATGAAAAAGCCCGTCAGCGCCGAAAAGCATCAACAACGCATGGCAAAAGTAAAAGAAAAAATTGACCAGAAAATTGCTTCGGCAGACAAACAGCAAGGGATCATTATTGTGCTAACCGGCAATGGTAAGGGCAAAAGTAGTTCTGCCTTTGGTATGCTGGCCAGAAGCCTAGGCTATGGTTATAAATGCTCCGTTATTCAATTTATCAAAGGTGCATGGGAGTGTGGCGAAGAGCTATTTTTTGCTGAGCATCCTAAAGTTGACTACCATGCACTTGGCGCTGGCTTTACTTGGGAGACCCAGAACCGTGAAGCTGATCAGTTAGCGGCTAGCAAAGCCTGGGAAATGGCCAAGGAGCGCCTAATGAATCCAGACTTTAATCTGGTTATTCTTGATGAACTGACCTATATGTTTACCCAAGGATTACTAGACTTGGATAGTGTCATCGAAACTTTACAACAACGCCCCGCCCATCAAAATGTGGTTATAACTGGTCGTGGTGCGCCTGAGGCATTACAGGAAGTAGCCCATACCGTAAGTGAAATAAAAGACGTNAAACACGCTTTTCGACAAGGCATCATGGCACAACGTGGCATTGAGTACTAAAATTNGATCAAACCAATGGCATGAGATGGGCTTATTGCATAGCTACTCTTGTGCATATGGGCTGTTGGCATAAATTAATACTAAAAAAAAGCGACCTGAACCAAGTTCAGATCGCTAAGACGCCACATAAATGTGGAAAGCACTGTCATCCTAACAGCCACTTTTACTCGCCACCATAGTAGCGAGAAAGTTTAGGAAAAATTCTGAGAAAAAAGCCTATTAGCACTGACTTATTTTGCTATACAAGCCTATAGCCCTTAAACTAGCGGGCGTTGGCCACTGCCTAACGAGACGAGAAAATATATGAATATCGGTATCTTTTTTGGTTCCACTACAGGTAATACTGAAGATGTCGCCGAACAGGTGCAAGAATTTTTAGCCCCTCACCCAGCGCAATTACATAATATTGCCACCGAGCCAGTCACTTTGATGCAAGACTATGACCTAGTGATATGCGGTATTCCCACTTGGGATTATGGTGAGTTACAAGCCGACTGGGAAGATATTTGGGATGAGCTAGACACCTTGGATCTATCTGGTACCCATATAGCTATCTTTGGTTGTGGTGATCAGATTGGTTATCCAGAATGGTATCAAGATGCCGTAGGTATGTTACACACTAAGCTGTGCAATCGAGGCGCACAGGCAATAGGCTATTGGTCAACGGAAGGCTATAAATTTGAACAATCAAAAGCAGTCATTAATGATAGTCACTTTGTTGGCTTGGCTGTTGATGAAGATAATCAGCACGAGCTAACCGAAGAGCGTGTTTCGAGCTGGTGCCAACAAATAATAGAAGAATATCTTTCTAAGATTTAATTAATTATAGAGAAGGTAAAGTTTAGGGTATAATAATTTATAGGATTAATTGTCCAAGCTAGAATGCTACCATTAACAAGANAGCATTTTGCAACAATCTTANAATAATAAAGGACGCATTATGTACCCTAAAAACNGNGGCTGGAACCGTTTCTGGTTTGCCATGATATTTTCCCTTAAAGGCTTAGCCTACTGCTTTCGAAGTGAAGCCGCCATGCGGGAATACACAGTTATTTTTCTGATTTCAATACCCGCAGCTCTGTATCTAGGTGAAAACCCCGTCGAACGTATTTTGCTAATCGGTAGTGGGGCCTTGGTACTTATTATTGAACAGTTAAATTCAGCTATCGAGGCCACCCTTGATCGTATTAGCACCGAGCATCATGATCTTACTGGTGCGGCCAAGGATATGGGATCCGCTGGGGTCTTTTTAGCCGTGTTGCTATTTGTTTATACCTGGGGTGAGTTTCTGTTGCGCTTATGGCAGACTAGCCCTTAATTAGGCCAGTCTACTCAGAATAGCGATCACCATATTAGAAGGCAAAATGCTCCGCCGCCAAATCCTGCAAATTATCTGCGCCACTAAGCATCGCTGCCATATGAGCTTCGGCACGTGGTAATAGACGGGCAAAATAGAAACGTGCGGTAAATAGTTTAGCTTGGTAGAAATCAGCCTCAGTGGTCTCTGCTGCCAAGGCCTTTTGTGCCGCCTTAGCCGCCTTGGCAAACAAGAAGGCGTTGGTGATATAGCCAGCATACATCAGATAATCCACAGCCGCAGCGCCCACCTCATCTCGATTCTTCATGGCCTTCATACCAATTTGCATGGTGTAGTCGCCCCACTCTTTATTTAATTTCGCTAACGGCGCCACAAATTCTTGCATAGCAGCATCTTCGGCATGGGCTTTGCAAAAACGATGAATCTGCTTAGTAAAGGCGCGCAGGGTTTCACCTTGGGTCATTAATACTTTACGGCCAAGTAAGTCCAGTGCCTGAATACCTGTAGTGCCCTCATAGATGGTGGAAATACGGGCATCACGGACTAATTGCTCCATGCCATATTCACGAATAAAGCCATGACCACCAAAACATTGGATGCCCAAGTTGGCGCTTTCTACACCAGTTTCAGTCATAAAGGCTTTGGCAATCGGGGTTAATAAAGCCAACAGCATTTCTGCCTCTTTTTTGGCTTCAGAATCCGCACCACGATTAGCTGTATCATTGAGCTGGGCAGCATAATACACCAACATGCGCCCACCTTCGGCAAAGGCTTTCTGGGTAAGTAACATGCGCCGCACGTCAGGGTGAACAATAATGGGATCAGCTGGCTTTTCAGGCGCCACAGGGCCATTTAGTGAACGCATTTGCAAGCGCTCTTTGGCGTACTCTAACGCACCTTGGAAAGATCCTTCGGCGGCACATAAACCTTGCACAGCTGTGCCAATACGAGCGGTATTCATAAAGGTAAACATACAATTAAGGCCTTTATTCGGTGGCCCAATTAAATAGCCTTTAGCCCCATCAAAGTTCATCACACAGGTGGCATTACCATGGATACCCATTTTTTCTTCAATGGTGCCGCAATTNACACCATTGCGCTGGTCTAGGCTGCCATCNTCATTNACATTAACTTTNGGCACAATAAACAGGGAAATACCTTTAGTNCCAGCTGGCGCATCGGNCAATCTTGCCAATACAATATGGACAATATTTTCCGCCATATCGTGTTCACCCGCTGAGATAAATATCTTGGTGCCCGTAATCTTATAGCTACCATCTTCCTGTGGTTCCGCTTTAGTTCGCAGTAATCCCAAATCAGTACCGCAATGGGACTCAGTTAAACACATGGTACCTGTCCAACGACCTTCAACTAGGGGCAATAGAAAGGTTTGCTTTTGCGCTTCGGTACCATGTTCCTGCAAGGTATTCATGGCTCCATGGCTAAGGCCGGGATACATACTCCAAGCCCAGTTAGCAGTGCCCGAGAGTTCATTTAACATGGTGCCCAAGGATTCAGGCAGACCTTGGCCACCTAACTCAGGATGATGGGCAAGAGACGGCCAGCCAGCTTCAACAAATTGACTATAGGCTTCTTTAAAGCCAGATGGAGTGGTGACTGCACCTTCATGCCAAGTACAACCCTCTGCATCACCACTGGCATTCAGAGGAGCGAGAATATTTTCAGCAAACTTGGCACCTTCTTCCATAATGGCGTCGATCATGTCGGCATCAACATCCTCACCACCAGGAATAGATTGATAATGTTGCGCCATTTCCAGCACTTCGTGCATAACAAACTGGATATCGCGGCGCGGGGCACGGTAAGTAGGCATGATTACTCCGAGGGCTATTCAAACGTATGTTTGAAAAATACCTCAAAGCATGGCGCTTAACAAGCGCGACCGACTAGTCAAGAAGGCTTAAATGTTGCGCAGCAAGTTCGGCTTGAGTGAGACTATCGGCAGTATCAAGGTGNGGTACTACACCTAATAAAGGTGCCGCAAAGCTNGCTTTTAGGGTATCTAAATTCGCTTCAAATTCAGCCATATCTGGGTCGATAGTGTTAGCAACCCAACCCGCCAAACGCAAACCATCACGCTTAATCGCCTCGACGGTTAACAGGGCGTGGCTAATACAACCNAGCTTCATACCTACTACCAAAATAACAGGAAGTTGCAGTTGTCTAGGCAATTCCGCCAAGGTTTCGCGCTCATTAAGAGGCACCCGCCACCCCCCTGCACCCTCCACTAGGGTCAAGTCAGCACCTTGCATTAATACCCCACGGGTAAAGCCCGTCAAACGTCCAGCAGCCAAACGCTTGCCCAGTTTTGCGGCGGCTATATGTGGTGCAATAGGTGGCTCTAAGGCGATAGGATTGACCTGTTCATAGAGTAAAGGCAAAGTGCATTGAGCTAATAGCTGTTCGGCATCACTATTGCGCAAGCCCTCTTCAGTCACTCGACAACCTGCAGCAATGGGCTTGACCGCAGCTGTGCGCAGTCCTGCCGCTTTCGCTTTGGCAAGTAAGGCCGAAGCAACTAGGGTTTTACCCACATCAGTATCAGTACCAGCAATAAAATAACGTTTTGGCATAAATAAATCCTAACCGAAATAAACCGTTAGTTTGCCTTGTTACGGGCAGAAATAGTAAACACTTGGTAGCTTACGGGCAATTTTCCCTCTGTATTGCGCAATGTTTCATAGGCAGCTGTCATTTGACGTAAATGACCACGGGTAGTTAAACCATGACGGGCGCCCATATTATGGTTACTTGCCCCAAGCTGTTTCAGTTCCCGCAAAATCTCGCTGACCTTATCAAACCATAGGGTAATGGTATGCACTTCTACCTGCACTTCAGCAAAACAAACTTGCAGAGCTGCCAAAATATCGGCTTGAGGCACAAATTCATTAACATGTTGATAAGTATCCACCTGCTGCCAAGCCCAGCGCAACTCATGTAAAGTTTGAGGGCCAAGGGTGGTAGCAAAAAAATGGCCGCCAGGCTTTAGAACCCGACTGGTATTATCAAATAGTGCCCGCTCATTAGCACACCACTGAATAGCTAAGGAGGAGACCACATTATCAATACTATTATCAGCAACGGGCAAGGCCTGAGCATCAGCAACCATCCATTGGCAATGAGGATAAGCTATATGTTGGCGACACCAGTCAATCATGCCAGGCGCTATATCAATACCCAAGACACTGGTCACCGGTGTAAGTTGGGCTAAGTGTTTGGCTACATAACCCGTACCACAACCAAGATCCATCACCACACCATTAAGCTGTGTATGACAATGTTTGAGTAGATGGTCGGCTACCTGTCGCTGCAAGCCGGCAACTTGATCGTAATGCTCCGCCGCCTGACTAAAAGCCTGAGCCACCCTGCTAACACTAGGCAAACTAGACATATAATGGCTCCAAAAAACCGCCTATACGAGATAGCAATAGATCCTGATCGGTGAACCCATACTGCCAAGCAAAAGCATGGCATCCGGGAAGGGTCTCCACACTTTGGCTAGGGCGCGCCAACTGCTTTAAATCATCAGCTACAGCGACGGGNACCAAGGCGTCTTCCTCGGCCAATAAAANTAAAGCNGGCATGGATAAGCTTTGCCAAGCAGCACGAGNATCTAGCTTTGCCAACCAATCTAATCCCATAGCCAGACTAGCTCGACAGTCTACTTGTGTGCGCAAATGTTTATTAATAGTACTGGCCTGTGAGCTACCTTGGGCTTGTAAAGCGCAAAACCGCTGCAAGGTTTTATTGGCAGCACCACTAAAAGCGTTAGTAAATTGCTGTAAAACTGAACCTGACATGGCATTAGGCCAATCTTCGCGTTGGACAAAACTGGGGTTACTCGCCAAAGTAACAACACTAATGACCCGCTCTGACTGCAATTGCGCTAGGCGCCAAGCCACTTGTCCGCCAAGGGACCACCCTAATAGGCAATAATGTGATGGCAATTGCGCCCCTAGGGCTTGCAACCAAGTATCTAGAATTTGTAGGTTTGCATCGGTATCATCTTGGCAGCTATCCTCGCCATGGCCGGGTAAGTCCACTAGCCATAGATCGAAATTGGCTGCCAAAGCCAGTAACCAAGATTCTGGCCACGCGGTCTTGTTATAACCCCAGCCATGGAACATAACTAAGGTTGGCGCCTCTGCCTGCTCACAAGGGCGCCGTTGCATACTTATAGAGATCATGGCGACAATAAGCCTTGTTGTTGTAGCTTACCCAAGGCTTCCAATAATTGTTCCACCTGTGTTTGGCTATGACCAGCCGTCAAGGTAATCCGTAATCGGGCACTATTAGCCGGCACCGTCGGTGGCCGAATAGCTGTCACCAAAATACCCATATCTTGTAAAGCCTGACTCACTTGTAAAGCTCGATTAGCATCACCAATCATCAATGGCTGAATGGCTGTAGGACTATCCATTAGTGGCAAGTCCATAGCTTGGGCATAGCCGCGAAATAGGCTTATTAATTGTTGCAAATGAGCTTGGCGCCAAGCCTCTGTATGCAATAAATTTAGTGCTGCTAAACTTGCTGCAGCGACAGCTGGTGGAATGGCTGTGGTATAGATATAACTACGTGCAAATTGCACCATGGCTTCCACTAAAGTATCACTGCCGGCAACAAACGCCCCATAACAACCTAAAGCCTTACCAAGGGTACCCATATAAATAGGGGCTTGCTCTTCATTTAAACCGACTGCAACCGCTGCCCCAGCACCTTGGGGGCCTAATACGCCCAAACCATGGGCGTCATCTAACATTAGCCAAGCATTTTCGGCCTGACAAACTTGGGCTAATTGGGATAATGGCGCGATATCACCATCCATACTAAATACGGAATCCGTGGCCACCAGTTTATGCCGTGCTTTAGATTTACGCAGCCGTTGTTGCAAATCCTCGGCATCATTGTGGCGGTAACGTTGCAAGCGTGCCCCACTTAATAAGCCACCATCCAGCAGGGAAGCATGATTTAAGCGATCTTCAAAGACCCCATCGGTTTTATCCAACAGCGCTCCTAGCACTCCTACATTGGCCATATAACCGCTACTAAACAAGACCGCACGGCTACGACCTGTGTGCTTAGCCAAGGCTAGTTCAAGCTCAGCATGCGCTTCGCTATGTCCACACACCAAATGGGAAGCACCGCTGCCGACGCCATATGTCTGCGCCGCACTTTGCATTGCTGCAATCAGTTGCGGGTGGTTAGCTAAACCTAAATAATCATTACTGGTAAAACACAGATAGTCTCGGCCCTGACTGCGCAACACAGTTTGCTGCGGGCCGGCTGTGGTTATCCGCTGTCGATATAGGGACTGGTCCCGACGCTGCTGCAATCGCGCCTGTAAAACCTGCTCCAGGTTCACCCTAGGCTCCAGCGTTATAGAACGCCTGCTCGTCTTCGGCACTCTGCAAAGCGTGTTCAATGGCGCCAACATGGGCTTCATCAGAAACATCTTCACGTTTTTCGGGACGAATACCCAATTTTTCAAATAAGCGCCGGTCTTTGGTCGCCGTTGGGTTATCCGTGGTTAATAGGCGGTCACCGTAGAAAATAGAATTCGCGCCAGCCATAAAACATAGGGCCTGCATCTGCTCATTCATTTCTTCCCGCCCAGCCGATAAGCGCACATGGGATTGAGGCATCAGAATACGTGCCACCGCAATGGTACGAACAAAGTCAAAAGGCTCTAGATCATCAACTTGATCTAGAGGTGTACCCTCAACTTTAACCAACATATTAATGGGCACACTTTCTGGGTGAATTGGCATATTGGCTAATTGTTGCAATAAGCCTACACGATCACGTAAATTCTCACCCATACCCACGATACCACCAGCACAAACTTTCATGCCGGCATCACGCACATTAGTCAAAGTATCGAGGCGATCCTGATAGGTACGAGTGGTGATAATACTGCTATAAAATTCTGGCGAAGTATCCAAATTATGATTGTAGTAATCTAAACCGGCATCGGCTAATTGCTGAGCCTGATCATTATCTAGCATACCCAAAGTCATACAGGTTTCTAAGCCCATGGCTTTAACTTCACGCACCATTTCTAGCACATAGGGCATATCTTTGGCACGGGGGTTTTTCCAAGCTGCCCCCATACAGAAGCGACTGGCACCAGCAGCTTTCGCAGCCTCAGCTTCTGCCAGTACTTCTTTTACTTTCATTAAGCGTTCAACTTCCAAACCAGTATCATAGCGCGCACTTTGTGGGCAGTATTTACAATCCTCTGGGCAAGCGCCGGTTTTGATCGACAAGAGGGTACTAACTTGCACTTCGTTAGGGTCAAAATGTTGACGATGCACGGTCTGGGCACGAAATAGCAAATCATTAAATGGCATGGCAAACAAGTCGGTAATTTCCTGTACTTGCCAGTCGTTACGCAGGCTAGTCTGGCCTTTAACGCCATCTGCACTATACTGATTAACAGAGGATTGAGCGGTGAGCATAAAACAGTTCCTTAATATGGATGTTTGAATGATAGAGCCACCCCCTGCTTAGTCAACCTGAAAACTAAGGATGGTTTACATGTGGTCAATGTTTAACCAATTAAAAGCTATTTTTGCCCCCCCGTGCCTACTTTGTGGCAGCTTAGATGGCAATCTGGATAACTACTGTCAGGGCTGTTACGACGACCTACCCCATAATGTCTATTGCTGTCAGATCTGTGCCATACCCTTTCATCAAGCATTTGGCACACAACTAATCTGTGGTGTGTGTCTGCGCCAACCACCTAAGTTTAATCAAAGCCTTGTGGCTCTGCACTATTTGCCGCCCATTAGTGGCTTGGTGCATGCTTTTAAAGATAATAATGATCAGGCGGCTGGGCGGCTACTTAGTGCTTGTTTATTGGCCTATATCGAAGCGCAAAGGCCCGCTCTACCAGACGTCCTTATTCCCATGCCTTTGCATCGCCAACGTTTATTAAGTAGAGGCTTTAATCAAGCAGAGGTAATGGCACAACGACTGGGTAAGGCCTTAGGAATTCCCTGCCATAACGACCTTTGTCAGCGCCAAATCGATACCCCCAGTCAACAAGGGCTAGATAAGCAACAACGGCAGCGTAATCTAAGCAACGCCTTTGTCGTCAACCAAACCATTACCAAGTTTCGGCATATTGCCATTATTGATGATGTTATTACCACTGGTGCCAGTGTTAATTTGCTTAGCCAAGCCCTGCGTCAGGCTAGCCCCCAGCCACTTTGCATTGAAGCTTGGTGTGTGGCTAGAACCTTGCCTCCCCAAAGCAAATTGCATCTCTACTAAATCTCTTTGCGGGCCAATATGCGGTCACGCAACAAGCGCAAACGCACACCCCAAGCTAAAAGTGGTTGCGGAGGTAATTTGCTTGGTTGTGGCCTAGCTTCAATTTGCGCGATTAGGTCTGTCATCTGTCCACTGGCCAGATAGGCCATCTGTTGGCCAAATAGCGTGGCTAAGCCAATACCACCACCATTGTAACAACCAGCCACCATTACATTGGGCTGTAGGCGATCAAATACTTGGGCATTATTGCCACTTATACAGGTAATACCTGACCACAAGGATTCAAATAGCCGGCCATCAAGCTGTGGGAAGCGTCTTTGTAGTCCCCGCATATGCATAGCTCGACGCCGCATTAATTGCCGTCCGGTCATATTAATGCGCGGCCACACTTCCACCGTATTGCGCACCATAATGCGTCGATCATTGGTGATACGTACCGTAGCACCCATAGCTTGAGCTGATAATAGACCCCATGGTTGAGGATTACCAATGGCCGCATATTCTTCATCGTCAAGGGGACGCGTCATACTGGCGGTCAGGGTTAAGGGGAAAACTCGATCACGTTTAATATTGCCGGCGGCCATAAAGCCATTTACAGCTAGTAACAACTTGGCCGCTGTCACCTGCCCAAGAGGAGTAACCACGCGCACCTGATTAGTGCCGGCTTCCCAGCGCAATACTGGGCTATTTTCAAACAAGGACACATTCTCAGGTAACAGATCAATATAAGCCCGTCCCAACTTGGCAGGCTGTAGCATTACCCCACCCTGAGTCCATAAAGCCATCCTATAGAAGTCTGTCCCTAAGCGCTGCTCCAAGTCCGCACCAGTGATGATTTTATGCTCTAAATCCAGCTCGCCTAGCAACTGACTAAAGCGTTCTAACTTGGCCTCATTAGCTGCTAAAGCCGTGGCGTGGAACTTACCACCTGCATCCCAATCACAGTCAATCTGATGGGCGTGCACCAAATCAGCAACACAATCCAAGGCAGCCTTATTCAGGGCATACTTATCTCGATACTGCTGTAAGCCATTATCGGACATATGGCCATCATTCAGGGTTGAGTCAACTAGATAGCCGGAATTGCGCGCACTGGCGCCCTCAGCAGCTAATTGAGCATCTAACAAGATAACTTTTGCTTGGGGATTAAGGAGAGCGTATTGACGCGCTGCCGACAAACCTGTGTAGCCGGCGCCAACAATAACCAAATCAGCTTGCTGTTCAGCTTGCAACATCGGCCGTGGCTTCCGAGGTGGCAAACTGGTAAGCCAACCACAGCCTTGATCATTGCGCGGCAAGGGCTTAAACATAATGCCAACGGCGGTTAAGCCTTGCCCTCAAGTTGCTTCATATACTCAGCCGGATCAATAGCAATACCTAAAGAACGCTTTTCAATATACAAGCCTTTTTTGGTTTCACGATAACGGAAGCAAACGTAACTGCCGACTTCTATCTCCAGCTCTTTAGCATCGGAAAAGTAGGCATATTTTTGGTCTTCAATCTCTAGGGTATGAATATAGTATTCTGGCATACCCAGCCATTCCATATGTGGCCCATCGGTAGAGACAGCAGCTAATGTGCCACGGCCTTGCAAGGCTTTGGCTTTTTGATAGGGTTTGCGAGCCATAATAGTTTCCTCTTAACTGTCTGGTACGATAAAACGATTTGCGTGTACCTTTATGAACCGCTATTGTAACCAGCAATTGCATCCACGTCAGCAAGCAAATGCCATGTCGAATAATGAAGCCACAGTTAACCTAGAACCCATAGGCTATATTGAATCCGATTTTAAGGAAAAATTTGCCACTCCGCGGCAACCAGGTCTGGTCACAGAAGCCCAAGCCAAGTTGGTATTACAAGGGCCTTATAATCAGGCTGATGCCGTTGACGGCTTGGAGGCCTTTTCCCATATTTGGCTGATCTTTGGTTTTCATGCCACGGCTGAGCAAGGCTGGAAACCAAAAGTACGGCCACCACGGTTAGGTGGTAATGCCAAACTGGGTGTATTTGCTACGCGTTCCACCTTTCGCCCTAATCCTCTGGGCCTATCTTTGGTGCGTTTGGAAAAAATCACTACACAGCAAGGAGTGTGCTTGCATATTAAAGGCGCCGACCTAATTCAAGGGACGCCAGTTTACGATATTAAACCCTACCTGCCATGGGTAGAATCCCAACCCGATGCAGCAAGTGGCTTTGCCGGAGAAGCACAAACCCTCGACTTACCGGTAAACTTTAGTGCTCCGGCCGAGGCTTACTTGCAAACCAAACCGCAATTACGGGCATTAATTGCACAAGTACTCAAACATGACCCAAGGCCGGCTTATCAACAGCAAGATGAGCGTATTTATGGCTGCTTATTACAGCAAGAAAATGTGCAATGGCAAGTGTTGCCAGAGCAAATTTTGGTCATGGCAATAAGCCCGGCCTGATTGTTATGCTGAAACTGTTTTACTCATGGTAGAATAGCGCCTTTGCCATATCTGGAAGCGTCTATGAATAGCCAACAACTTATTGCCCTTGATCAGGCTCATGTCTGGCACCCCTACTCCAGTATGGATAACCCTCCACCTGCTTATCCCGTAGCCAGTGCTGAAGGTGTGCGCCTAAAGCTAACTGATGGTACTGAACTAATTGATGGTATGGCCTCTTGGTGGTGCGCTATACATGGCTATAACCATCCCCACCTAAACCAAGCCATGCAATCGCAAATAGCGGATATGTCCCATGTTATGTTTGGTGGTATTACCCATGCACCAGCCGTTACCTTGGCCAAACGCCTAGTCGATATCACCCCACTAGGCCTAGAAAAAGTGTTTTTTAGTGACTCTGGCTCCGTAGCTGTGGAAGTAGCCATTAAAATGGCATTGCAATATTGGCATGCACGCGGACAAGCTGGCAAAGACCGTTTACTCACTGTACGCAATGGCTACCATGGTGATACCTTTGGCGCCATGGCGGTATGTGACCCCGTAAATGGGATGCACACTTTATTTAAGGGTGTATTACCGCAACATTATTTCTGTCCTGCACCTCCTGCTGGCTTTGATCGCCCTTTGGCTGATAGCGACCTAGACGAACTAGAAGCACAACTAAAGGCCAACCACAAAAATATAGCAGGGCTTATATTAGAACCCATCGTGCAAGGTGCTGGTGGTATGCGCTTCTATAGCCCTGCATGGTTAACGGCAGCAGCGGCTCTATGTAAACAATATGATGTGTTACTGATTGCTGATGAAATAGCCACCGGCTTTGGTCGTAGTGGCGCCCTGTTTGCTTGTGACCATGCCCAAGTTCAACCCGATATTATGTGCCTTGGTAAAGCCATAACTGGTGGCACCATGAGCTTTGCTGCCACCCTCACCACCAGTCATATTGCTACTACCATTTCCCGGGGCGAGGCCAATTGTTTTATGCATGGCCCAACCTTTATGGGTAACCCCTTGGCCTGCGCGGTCGCCAACGCTAGCTTGGATTTGTTAGAAGCAAATGACTGGCAAGCACAAGTCCAAGGTATCGAACAAGGCTTACAGCAACATCTGGCGCCGGCTGCTGCCCAAAGCTATGTAGAAGATGTGCGCGTAATGGGTGCCATTGGCGTAGTGCAAGTAAAGGAAGCAGTAGATTTAGCCCGTATACAAAAGTTGTTGGTTGCGGAAGGGGTTTGGGTAAGGCCCTTTGGCAAGCTGGTGTATGTGATGCCGCCCTATGTCACCTCTGCCGAAGATTTAAAACAACTTTGCGAAGGTATGTTACGCGCTTTAGAGGCCTATTTTTCTGCCTAGTTTTCGCTGCCTAGTTAATACCCTATTAATACCCTTTTAATACCCTAGTGGAGCACTAATCAAAATAGGCATAACAATAGGCAATGGGCTTAATATCCTGTTGCTCGGCAGAACAAGGTTGGCACACATGGGTACCTGATAAGCCCCGATAGCGGGCACATTCTATGCACTTGCCCTTATGATGAAAATGCCATTCTAAGCTAGGGTATTCATGCCATTGCTTACCAAACTCCAATATAGTCTGGCCTTTTAGAAGATCACCAACCTGATATTGCCCCACCACGACTTTTAAGCGATTAGCAATAGCACGTTGGCGCCGTTGCTCTTCTTCTGGCGCTGCCTCAGGGCCAGCATGGGCTGCCAAAATCGCCATGGTTTGGTCAAAGTCAGAGGTTTGTTGCTGGAATTTCTTCAGGGCCAAATCAATTTGCACGGCCCGCCCAAGGGGCAAAATATAGGCCAGTAAATCAGGATCCCAATGCCCACCAACGGTATGAAGTACTTCGGCTAAGTGGGAGGCAAAAGCGCCATATAAACGCATTTCATCTGGCGTGGTAACTAATTCATAACCCCTAGGGATATGTTGCCAAGTATAATGACTGGCGAATGGATCATCAGTGTCATCAAATAAATCGGACATACACTCCCCCACTCAATGTAAAAGTCAACCTAGCATAAGGTCTGACAGTTCACAGGCGGTGACATTAACCCATATCATCATATTCATCATAGCTATGCACCAAGTCTTCAAAGCGACTGTATTTGCCGATAAAGGCCACCCTTACAGTACCAATAGGACCATTACGCTGTTTGCCAATAATGATTTCGGCTTTGCCCTTATCAGGACTATCCTCGTTATAGACCTCATCACGGTAAATAAACATGATAACGTCTGCATCCTGCTCAATGGCACCCGATTCACGCAAGTCAGAATTAACGGGACGCTTATTAGGCCGCTGCTCCAAACCACGGTTTAGCTGGGATAGGGCCACAACGGGACATTCTAGTTCCTTGGCCAAGGCCTTTAGGGAACGGGATATTTCAGAAATCTCAGCAGTACGGCCTTCGGTAAACCCTTTCACTTGCATCAGCTGCAGATAGTCAATCATCACCAGGCCAATCTTGCCATGCTCACGGGCAATACGGCGGGCTCGTGTGCGCATTTCAGTAGGACTTAAGCCAGGGGTATCATCAATATACAAAGGCTTATCTTTTAACAGGTTCACCGCACCCGTCAGCTTGGGCCAATCATCCTGTTCTAACTTACCAGTTCGTACCCGAGTTTGGTCAATACGGCCCAAGGATGCCAACATCCGCATCATCAATTGTTCGGCGGGCATTTCCAAACTAAATACCAAGATAGGCGCATCACCTATAATCGCGGCATTTTCCACAATATTCATGGCAAAGGTGGTTTTACCCATGGACGGGCGACCCGCCACAATAATCAAATCAGAATTCTGTAAGCCAGCTGTTTTAGCGTCCAGATCAGTAAAACTACTGGTTAAACCCGTTAAATCATCACCCGCGGTAAATAGCTCATCAATACGTTCAACGGCTTTCTTTAGAATCGGGTTTACGGATAAAGGGCCACCCTCTTTCGGTCGTGCTTCAGCAATCTCAAATACCTTGCGCTCAGCTTCGTCCAAGACATCAGCAGAGGAACGCCCAGCCGTATGAAAAGCCGAATCAGCAATATCATTGGCCACGCTGATTAGTTGCCGCAAAATAGCTCGTTCACGGACAATATTGGCGTAGGAGGTAATATTCGATGCACTAGGCGTATTTTTGGCTAACTCACCTAAATAAGCTAAACCACCAATGGCCTCTAGCTCATCAATCCGACTTAGTTCTTCCGACAGGGTAATAACATCAATGGGTCGACCCTCGCCAACCAACTTGGCCATAACCCGAAAGATTAACTTATGTTCTTGGCGATAGAAATCAACTTCCGCTACCGCTTCCGCTACCCGATCCCATGCCAGCTCATCCAGCATAAGGCCGCCCAATACAGACTGTTCGGCTTCCAAGGATTGCGGTGGCACCTTCAGATCTTCCATATCCTGATCGGCACTAATGGCGGTGACATTGGTGGTCATAAGACTCTCAATCGATAGCTTCTAATTAATAATATGCAAACTGCAATCATATATTAGAAAGCAAAAGATTTCATCGTTTTGATGATGCCAGTTTAGGCACCTAAAGATCACTCGCCCAGCACAGAAAAACAAATAGAAAAACTATGGGATTCAATTTAAGTTGATATCAGCCATACCACTAGTTTTAACAGGAGCTTAGCAAATCTATTGATAACTTATTGCTAACCCCCAGCCAGACTTAATAAAAAGTATAGCCAAGCTATTGTCTATATCGACAGTAAATTATTTGCTTGCAGAATTTAACTGCGCCAACTCTTCACGGAGAATTAACATATCCTTTGGCGCTTCAATAGATAACTTAACCTGACGGGAGCCGGGCTTAATATCTACCTTTACCACTACATCATTACCAATCAACACACTTTGGCCAGAATTTCGCGTTAAGACTAATTGTCCCATAATTGACATCCTTTTTTTCATAAATCGAAATAGTCCTAATAGACAGTATAGTTGAGAAAATAAAGTCTTCACGAATGCAGCCGAATTAAACAAAAAAACCCGCCATATAGGCGGGGTTTTTACGGCTTTAGCTAGTAAGAAAAACTTACTCAGCTTCTACCTGTACAGTAACTTCAACACTTACATCACTGTGCAATTGCAGAGCAATGGCGTAAGAACCAATATTACGAAGGGCACCTTCGGGTAGCTTAACTTCAGACTTATCTACAGTCTGACCAGCCGCCGCTAGGGCATCAGCAATATCTTTAGTACCGATTGAACCGAATAACTTACCTTCGTCACCAGCATTGGCAACAATAGTCACAGTTAGTTCGTTCATGGCTTCTGCACGTGCTTGCGCAGCAGCTAGCTTTTCAGCAGCAGCGGCTTCTAGTTCACTACGACGTGCTTCAAAAGCTTCTTTATTAGCCTTATTAGCAGGAACAGCTTTGCCTTGTGGGATTAGGAAGTTACGACCGAAACCGGACTTAACATTTACCTGGTCACCCAGAGAACCCAACTTACCTACTTTTTCCAGCAGAATTACTTCCATCTTAGTATCCTCCTAGTTTACTTGTGGCCGTCGGTGTACGGCAACAGAGCAACGTAGCGGGCACGCTTGATAGCAGTAGCCAGCTGGCGCTGATAACGAGCTTTGGTACCGGTGATACGGCTAGGAACAATCTTGCCAGTTTCAGTAACATAGCCCTTTAGGGTGTCAATATCTTTATAGTCGATTTCAGATACGCCTTCGGCGGTGAAACGACAGTACTTACGACGACGGAAAAAACGTGCCATGGTCAATATCTCCTATGGATTATTCAGCCGCAGCTTCTTCAGCTGGGACTTCTTCTACTGCTGGCGCTTCTTCAGCTTTTGGGGCTTCTTCAGCTTTTGGAGCTTCTTCGGCCTTAGGGGCTTCAGCTTTAGGAGCACGTTCTTGACGACGACGGTCTTCACGGCTTTCAGCAGCTTTGATTGGAGAATCACCAGTAACGGCAGCCTTCATACGTACAACCATATTACGGATAACCGCATCGTTGTAACGGAAGTTGCTTTCCAGTTCTTCTAGGACTTCACCAGTACATTCAACATTCATTAGAATGTAGTGAGCCTTGTGAATATTGTTGATTGGGTATGCCAAGTGACGACGACCCCAGTCTTCCAAACGATGAACAGTACCACCACCAGCTTCAATAGCTGACTTGTAGCGCTCGATCATAGCAGGAACTTGTTCGCTTTGATCTGGGTGTACCAGAAATACGATTTCATAATGACGCATTGTGCGCTCCTTATGGGTTATAGCCTTTGGTATTAACACCGGTAACGATTACCGGGAACCCAAAAGCAAGGAGTTAAATTTCACACCTAAAATGTGAGCTGCGCATTATACACAAAGCCTTGCTGCCACTCAAGCCTGGCTTGGTTTGGGATAACATTGACCTGCTTGTTAAACCGTCTACTTGAGCCGATTAATATAGCGGTGCTGGTAGGCTATGCCAAAACTAAATAAACTGCCATAATAGCGTCTTTATTTAGCGCCTTTATTTTGCGGTTAACATGTGTGCGCCCAACTAGCTTCCAACTATGCCATTCTCAATAAAATCTAAGGATATCCCCCCAGATTCCTATTTGTGTGCCAAGGAGCAACAGCCACTCTATACAGATGCATTTGAGTTTATAGGGACTAAGTCGCAAAGTATCGAGGCTGTATATATAGGCATTTTTGGGGTGCTACCAAAGTGGATTGTGGCATTAATGCAATTGCGTAATGCTATGGTTAAACCATTTGGTTTTCCCGTCGAGCAGCAGATCCAAATGGCGCCAAGCTTGGAGGCATTTGATGTGGGTGCAAAAGCGGGTTTTCTTACCATTGAGCATTTAGATAGCAGTGAGGTTGTTGCGGCTGCCAATGATAAACATATGGATTTATGGATCTCTGTGATGGAAATAAGCAAACAGGTATACCGAGTATCGACCTTAGTAAATCTTAAAACTCGTCGGGCAAAAATTCATATGGGTTTAATTAAGCCTTTGCATAAATTGGTTGCCAAGCAAAGCATCATATCTGCTGCTAAGCATAATCGAATATAAGGTATTGGCAGAAACAAAAAAATGCGACAATGCTGGCTATAAGGGCAACTGAGTTATTAAATAGTTAGCCCATAGGTTATTGTCGCCACAAGATGGATCAATTATATGCGCAGAGACACCGCTCATCTGGGTGAAAAACCCATTCTCCCTTTATTTTTTGGTATCGCCACCCCCATTGCCGTGGGCATGATGGTAAATGGCCTGTATAACGTTGTGGATGCCATTTTTGTTACCCGCGTGCTGGGTGCCAATGCTATGGGTGGTATTTCTATTATCTTCCCAATCCAAATGTTTGTGTTTTCTCTGGCCGGGCTTATTGGTAGTGGTATGGCCTCTATTGTGGCGCGCCAGCTTGGTGCCAAACAAGTTGATGATGCTCAAGCTACTATTGATATGGCAACCCGTTTGACTATTGGTTTTACCCTTGTGCTTACCGTGGGTATTTATCTGAATATGCAGTCTATTCTTGAGTTTATGGGGGTATCAGAGGTCTTGATGCCCTATGCCATGGATTATCTGTTGCCTATTACCCTGCTTGGCATTCCTATTACCATGCTCAATCAGATTCCCAGTGATGCCTTACGAGCCGAAGGCAAGGCCGTGTATATGATGGCCATTATGACTTTCTCTGCTTTACTAAATATTGCCTTAGATGCCCTGTTCTTATTTGTCTTTAAGTCTGGCGTTGAAGGGGTAGCTTATGCCACCGTAATCGCCCAATTTATTGCTTTGGCCATTGGCATGTGGTTCTTTTTGGCGGGCAAAACTCAGTTAAAGATTCGCCCCTTTGCTTATCAGCCCGATAACAAAACCCTTAATGAAATTGTCTTGCTGGGTATTCCATTGCTAATTTCCCATGCTGGGGTGTCTATATTTATTGCCTTTACTAACTTCTCCCTAGCCCATTTATCGGGGATTAATAACGATCTTTATATTAGTGCTTATGGTCTGGTGGGCCGTTTGGTTATCTTTGCCATCTTGCCCTTGATTGCCATGACCGTGGCTTGCCAAACCATCGCTGGTTATAACTATGGTGCCAAAAAATACCAGCGTGTGCTAAGTATGTTTAAGATAGGTATGCTGGTATCTATGGGCTATGGCGTGCTTATGAGTGGCATTATGATTCTGGCACCCCACCCAATTATTGGTATCTTTACCAATGAGCCAGAGCTGATCAACGCGGCGGCTGGTATTAGTTTATGGGTATTTATGGGTTTTGCTTTGGCTAATGCCCATGGCCTAGGTAGCAGCCTATTTCAGGCTTTAGGTAGAGCTCGCGAGGCCTTATTTTTATCCTCTTTGCGCATCTATCTACTATTATTACCAGGCTTAATTATTTTGCCCATTTTCTTTGGCTTACAAGGTTTATGGTTAGCTTTTCCATTGGCAGATATAGTGGCATTTGTGATCGTATCCGTTTTATTATTACGTGAAAGCAGAGGTTTACAACGCTTGGCCAATACGCCAGTGGCACCTAGTGGCCCCTCTGAATCCACGTTAAAGGAGACCCGTGTATGATTTTGATCTTATGGATTTTGGGTTTATTGATTGTCGCTTTGACCGTGCGCATGCTGATCAAAAGGGCGCCCCAAAACGGCAAACCCTTTTTGCTTAGGCTTATTGTTATTGTGGTATTAATCGTTGCTGCAGCGATGGCAATTAAAGGGCTATGGCCAGTTGCAATAAGTATGATTGGTGGCTTATTGGTCTATGGCCGCCCCGTTTTGGCTGCCTTTGGCCTGTGGCGCCAATGGCAATCAATCAAGGGCAACAAAACCCAACAAACAAAGCCTGATAGTGGACCTATGGATTTGGCTATGGCACGACAAATATTAGGGGTCGAGGAAGGAGCTAGTAAAGAAGATATTCTGGCAGCTCATCGTGCTCTAATGGCGAAAAACCATCCAGACAAAGGCGGTAGCACCTATTTGGCTAGCCAAATTAATCAAGCAAAGGATCTTTTATTGGCAGACTTAGATAAATAAACAATTTAGGTGAGTGGGGTTGGTTTAGGGCCTAAATCAATTCGCACTCCCTTTTACCTAGCCCTGCCCCTGCTCTTGTCCTTACTCTTATCCTTGTCTCTGCCTAACTGCCTCAAATAAACACACACCCGTAGCGACGGAAACGTTAAGGCTACTGACTTCGCCCGCCATGGGAATCTTAATTAACTGATCACATAGCTCTCGGGTTAAGCGCCGCATCCCATCCCCTTCAGCACCCATTACCAAGGCCATTGGGCCAGTCAAATTAGCCTCGTAGGCTAGTTGTTCTGCCTCGCCAGCTGTACCAGTAATCCATACACCACGTTCCTGCAAACTTTTTAAACAGCGCGCTAAATTAGTTACTTGCACAAAGGGCACACTCTCAGCTGCCCCACAGGCGACTTTTGAGACGGTGCTATTTAAGCTTGCGGATTTGTCTTTAGGCGCAATCACAGCATGCACGCCAGCAGCATCGGCGGTGCGTAGGCAAGCGCCTAAATTATGAGGGTCAGTGACGCCATCCAGCACCAGCAAAAAAGGGGCTTCAGATAGTTGATCAAGTAGTTGATTAAGATCAGTTTCTGTTTTTGCGGCACTAGGTGTACAAGCAGCTACCACACCTTGATGGCGGCCTTTTACCCGCTGATCTAGCTCTTTGCGCGCCACTATATTTAAGACAATTTCTTGCTCAGCCGCTAAGGCTTGAAGCTTTTGCAAGCGCTGGTCTTCACGCCCTTGTTGCACCCAGATTTCTTGCACTTGTTCTGGGTGACGTTGCAACTTGGTTTGCACAGCGTGCAGACCAAATACAAATTCCACTTGTGCCATAATCTTTTCTCTAACGCCGTTTACGTCTTTTGCCAGCAGAGCCTTTGCCACTCTTGCCACTCTTGCTACTCTTGCTACTCTTGCTACTCTTGCTGCTCTTGCCACCTTTGGGGCCAGATTCGGCTAGGTCAAAGTCGATCTTTTTCTCGTCCAGATCGACGCGCATCACTTTTATCTGCAAGCTGTCACCGAGGCGGAAACTGCGGCCTGAACGCTCACCCTGCAAGCGATTTTTAGCCTGATCAAAATGATAATAGTCACCTGGCAAGGCACTGATATGCACCAATCCTTCGACAAATACATCATCCAGTTCCACAAAGATACCAAAGCTGGTAACGGCATTAACGGTGCCCCAAAACTGGTCACCAATATGATTCTGCATATATTCACATTTGAGCCAGCCAATAACATCCCAACTGGCCTCATCCGCGCGCCTTTCTGCCATGGAACAATGCTCGCCCAAGGCCGCCATATGTTCCCCAGAATAGGCGTACCAGACCTGTTTTGGTTTGGTGTTGGTATTATTGACGCGCTTAATATAGCGGCTGCTCTGTTCACTCTGAATTACACTGCGAATGGCACGATGTACAAGTAAGTCTGGGTAGCGACGAATAGGTGAGGTAAAGTGCGCATAGGCATCAAACCCCAGTCCAAAATGACCTTCATTCTCTGGTGTATAGACAGCTTGGCTTAAAGAACGCAGTAACACAGTTTGTACTAACCCAGCTTCAGGTCGATCCTGAACTTTTTCTAATAGCGCCTGATAATCTTCTGGCTTAGGGTCAATACCACCCGGCAACCGTAAGCCTAATTCATTTAAATAACTACGTAAGTTTTCTAATTTAGTGGCTTTAGGGCCTTTATGAACACGATATAAACTGGTGAGTTTATGTTTGCCCAAAAATTTAGCAGTACTTACATTCGCACATAACATGCACTCTTCAATAAGCTTATGGGCATCATTGCGCACTACGGGCACTATCTGGTCGATCTTGCGTTCATCACCAAACACAATGCGAGTTTCTTGGGTTTCAAAATCAATCGCACCGCGTTCTTTACGAGCTTTGCGCAGCGCGCGAAAGAGATTATAGAGTTCATCAATGGGCAGACATAAATCGCCTTGGGCTTCTCGCTCTTTATGATAGTCGGCATGCTCCCGATCAAGCATGGCGCCTACTTTGGTATAGGTAAGGCGGGCGTGGGAATGGATTAAGCCCTCATAAAAACGATAACCCGATAGTTTACCCCTCGCACTGACGGTCATCTCACAAACCATTACAAGACGATCTACATGGGGGTTAAGTGAGCATAAACCATTGGAAATAGCTTCTGGCAGCATAGGCACCACGCGCTCCGGGAAATACACAGAAGTAGCACGCCTATGGGCTTCCGTATCAAGGGCGGTATCAGGGCGCACATAATGGCTGACATCGGCGATGGCCACATATAAACGCCAACCCCCTAGGCTTTTTTTTCGGCAATAAACCGCATCATCAAAGTCTCGCGCATCTTCGCCATCAATGGTCACAAAGGGCAAGTTACGCAGATCAACACGATCCGCCTTATCCGCTTCGGCAACTTCCGGTGCAAGGCGCTTGGCCTCAGCTAAGGTAGCTGCGGGCCATTCATGGGGAATACCATGGTTGCGAATAGCCACATCAATTTCCATACCCGGAGCCATATGTTCACCCAGGATTTCGGCTACATGGCCAATAGGCTGACTGCGTTTGCTAGGCTGTTGCACAATATCCACCACTACATATTGACCTGCCTCCACGGGTAAACCAGAATCCGCAGCAATCAAAATATCTTGGTTAATACGCTGATTATCGGGGCGTACAAAACACACCCCCGATTCATTATAAAAACGACCAACAACTTGTTTAGTATTACGCTCGGTTACCTCCACAATGGTGGCTTCGGGACGCCCCTTGCGGTCAACGCCTATTAAGCGCACTAAGGCTTTATCACCATCCAATACAGCGCGCATCTGGCGATGATGCAAATAAAGATCTTCACCACCATTATCTGGCTTTAAAAAACCAAAGCCGTCACGGTGACCAATAATACGACCTAAAATAAGATCCATTTTGCTCACGGCACCATAGGCGCCTTTGCGGTCACTAATTAACTGGCCATCACGCTCCATAGCCCGTAAGCGGCGGCGCAAACCTTCTACCTCATCCAAATCAAAAAGGGCTAGCTCAAAACTAAGCTGGCGCAAGGTAGCCGGACCACTGCGGTCACGCAAATGTTGAATAATAAATTCACGACTGGGTATAGGCTTGTCGTATTTGTTAGCCTCACGGTCGGCGTGAGGGTCATTCGTGATTGTCATGTTATAAACCAAACTCAAGATATATGGCTATTATACGCTGTTCTGAGATGATATAGGCGGCTGTCACTAGCCTAACTAGAAAAAAGTCCCATAACGGCTAAAAAAACATCAACAAGATGACGTAAACTATCAAGTTAGGTGATCTAAAGCCCCTATACTAAAATTCATTAATTGCCTGCGGAGTAGCGCCATGAGTCAAGAAGTTGTCAACATACAACGCCAGAATGGTATTTATACCGTGGAACTGGATCGACCCAAAGCCAATGCCATCGACCTTGCCACCAGTCGCCAACTTGGTGAAGCATTTCAAGCATTCCGTGATGACCCTGAGATGCGTGTCGCCATCATTAAAACTGCTGGCGAGCGCTTCTTTTGCGCTGGCTGGGACCTAAAAGCCGCCGCCGCTGGCGATGCTGTTGATGGTGACTATGGCGTGGGGGGCTTTGGCGGCTTACAGGAACTACGTGATTTAAATAAACCCGTTATTGCGCAAGTGAGTGGTATTGCCTGTGGTGGCGGTTTTGAGCTAGCTTTATCGGCCGACCTAATCTATTGCACAGATGCATCCACCTTTGCCCTGCCAGAAATTAAATCAGGTACTGTGGCCGATGCCGCCAGTATCAAACTTCCCAAGCGTATTCCCTACCATATAGCTATGGAGATGCTGTTTACTGGTCGCTGGATTGATGCCCAAGAAGCCAAAACTTGGGGTATTGTTAATGAGGTACTCGCTACTGATCAACTGGAAGCTCGGGTTAACGAAGTTGCCCAACAATTAGCTAGCGGCCCACCCTTGGTATTTGCCGCCATTAAAGAAGTAGTGCGCGAAGCGGAAGCCATGAAATTTCAGGATGCAATGAATCTAATTACCTCACGCCAGTTTGCCACCGTCGATACCTTGTATGGCAGTGAAGATAATCTTGAAGGTGCCAAAGCCTTTGCCGAAGGGCGTGATCCTGTTTGGCAGGGTAAATAATTGTTCTCAAAAACATCGTAACGATTCGATTTTTATCTAATTGAGCCAAACCCAGTAAATTTTGGCTTTTACTGTATCCAACTGCTGTAGACAAACAGTTAGTTTTTATCTGTGGTATTTATAAATACCAATCCCAACCACTACGGCATTCTTCTGCTATCTCCGGTATTTTAAGAAATAGTCTGCAACTTGGGCACTGTTCGTTTAGATATACTATGGCATCAACAGTGGCCCAGCCATTAGGAACTGACGTCTCCGGTTCTTTGGGCACACTATTAAAGATTGGGTTACTTAGTGATATTGTCGTTGCTTGCTTTTTTTCAGCAAACCATACTGCTTTACATATTGCATATTCAAGAATCACTTCAGTGGGCGCAATCGCCTGAAAGCTAAATAGGTCATCTTCCATATTGAAGAATGAGACTGACATTGATTCTGCAAGTGGCTGCTGACTTGTATCTTCAGCAGTAGCAAAGCTGGATAACGTCAATAAAATAAATCCAAACAGCATCTTTTTCATTTTTTCTTATACCTTTTATATACCGTAGTCGCACTTTTCAATCCAAGTAGTAGGCAATTATACTGCTATATGGAAAGTATAATAGCCCTTAAACTTTTTACTTATATAAGCGTTGCAATAAGGAAATTTATAGTTAAGGTGCATCTGGCAAATAGCGACCACAAAAAAGGCAACCCGAAGGTTGCCTTTTTTATTTCATCACCAGCCAAATGGCTTATTTAAGCGTTATTAGCTACCAAAGGAATGGCGCTTCACAATGGTTTCCACCCGATCTGGGCCGGTGGAAATAATATCCACTGGAGCACCAATAATTTCTTCAATACGGGCTATATAGGCTAAGGCGGCAGCGGGTAGCTGGTCTTCACTTTGTGCACCAAGAGTGGATTCAGCCCAACCAGGCATACTTTCGTAGACTGGGGTTACCGCTTCAAAGCCTTCACTATCACTAGGGCATGGAACAGAATTGCCATCCGCATCAACATAGTCGATACATAGTTTGATTTCTTCCATGCCATCAAGAACATCTAGCTTGGTTAGGCAGATACCGGAAACACTATTGATCTGAATTGCATGACGCAGAGCAACAGCATCAAACCAACCACAACGACGAGGACGACCAGTGGTAGCACCAAATTCATGGCCACGCTTGGCTAAACCAGCACCCACATCATCAAATAGTTCCGTGGGGAATGGGCCAGAGCCAACACGGGTGGTGTAGGCTTTGGTAATACCTAGCACATAGTCCAGATATAAAGGGCCAAAACCAGATCCCGTGGCGGTGCCACCAGCAGTGGTGTTAGAGGATGTCACAAAAGGATAAGTACCATGGTCAATATCCAGTAAGGTACCTTGAGCGCCTTCAAACATAATATTAGCCCCGTCACGACGCAAGTCATGGAGGGTAGCTGTCACATCACATAGTAACGGCTTAACGATTTCTGCTTGCGCTAGGGCTTCTTGCAGCACAGTATCATAGTCTAAGGGTTTAGCACGGTAGTAGTTTTGCAGTACGAAGTTATGATAGGTCATAATTTCTTTTAGTTTTTCCGCAAAACGTTCCGCGTCTAATAGGTCACCTAAACGTAAGCCTCGACGTGCCACCTTATCTTCATAGGCAGGCCCAATTCCACGCCCAGTAGTACCGATTTTGGCATTACCGCGAGCGACTTCACGGGCGTTATCTAGAGCAATATGGTAAGGCAGTATTAAAGGACAGGCTGGGCTAATACGTAAACGCTCACTAACGGGCACATTACGCTCTTCTAGCTGCTTGATTTCCTTTAATAGGGCATCCATAGCTACCACTACACCATTGCCAATATAGCAGGTCACATTAGCACGCAAGATACCCGAAGGGATCAGGTGTAAGACGGTTTTCTCACCATCAATAACCAGCGTATGACCGGCATTATGACCGCCTTGGAAACGCACTACAGCGTTAGCTTGATCAGTCAGTAGATCGACAATTTTGCCTTTGCCTTCGTCACCCCATTGGGTACCCAGGACTACGACATTTTTTCCCATAATAATAAACTCGAGATGTTCGTAAAGATTAACGATTAGTCAAGCTGCCAAGCACCATCACGCCAACTAAGCTGACGACTGTGCTCGGCAACAGAATTCTCTTGCCCAGATAATTGGGCAACCACACGGAAGCCCTGACTACGCAGTTCGGCTTCTGTTTGCCATAGTAATTGGCATTGTTCACTGGTCAGACCATCACGATTAGGCACCAGCACAATCTCAGCAGGCGCTGGCTCTAATGTGGATAGTTCGACCAGAATTTTTAGGTCCGCACTAAAGCCTGTGGCTGGTCGGGCACGACCAAATACCTGCCCAATATCATCGTAACGGCCACCTTTAGCAATAGGCTGACCAAAAGCCGGCGTCAAAGCGGCGAACACGACACCCGTGTGATATTGATAGCCCCGCAGCTCTGCCAAATCAAAGTATAGGGTAACCTTTGGAAAGCGCTGTTGTACGGCGGTGGCTAATTGCTGCAAGTAATCAACGGCGTCAAGCACCGCCTCACTAGCCCCAGTAAAGGCCTGTGTTGCGGTTTCAAGAACGCTGATATCGCCATATAAACGAGCTAGCTGTTGGAGCATTTGCTGGTCTTGCTGGGCAATATCTAGGGTCACCACAAAGGCATCGATATCGGCTACAGCCTTGGTTTGCAGTAAATCAAACAAGGTTTGTTCTTGTTCATCGCTTAGTGACATACCCGCTAACAGTCCACGATATATGCCAACGTGACCAAGATCTAAGGTTAAAGGCGCATCCACACCCACATGGGTGATGCTCTCTAACATCAGACTAATAATTTCTAAATCACTCTCCAAACCAGCATGGCCATATAGCTCCGCACCTACCTGTAAAGGTGTACGGGAAGCCAAGGGATTGGCAGAGGCAGTGTGTAAAACAGTATTGGAATAACACAGACGATTGACGCCAGTAATGCCCAGACTGTGAGCATCAATACGGGCAACCTGAGGGGTTATATCAGCTCGAATGCCCATGGTACGACCAGTAAGCTGATCAATAACCTTAAAGGTCTCCACATCTAGGTCATTGCCCGTGCCAGTTAAGAGTGATTCGATAAACTCAATTAACGGCGGCATGACTAAATCATAGCCCCAGCTGTTATGGAGATCGAGCAAACGCCTGCGCAGGGTCTCTATACGGCCCGCTTCTGGGGGCAGCACTTCCTTAACGCCATCAGGCAATAGCCAACGCTTTGCACCACTCATGGTATCTCTTATCTCTCCTAACGTACCAGCCATAATATGACTAAGCCTAAAAGCATACTAAACAGGCCCAACCAGCGCATATTGGCATCACTAATCTGAGCCAATTGTGCCACTAGTCGACGCCAGCGTTGTGGGTATAGAAATGGCATTATTCCTTCCAGTATTAGCATTAAGCTTATGGCTACTAGAAGGCTACTGGCCAAATCCATCATCACTATCCCGCTTGCTTTGGCTTACCCAAAAGGGTCGTTTTAAACACAAAAAAACCGGGCATCACAAACTACTTATTGAGCTTGCTTCCCGGTTGACCGATTCTACCCTTTTAGTCCCCAAATAACCACTTTTTTATCTATTTGACTGGCAATAAACTGGTAATGACGACAGGAATATTCATTACTTACCAAGACTAGCCGAGCCAATGAATTTAAGGGCTGTTTTGCTGCAGGCATAAAAAACCCGCTGTTTAGTGTGGAGTAAAAAAACCGTTACTGGCACTGGCAAGATCCAGAGCCTTTCACAATCATTCTATCCAGCTTTGCAGCGGGCTTTTGGCACCACTCTTGGCGAGTGATTAAAAAGTGTCGTTTACGCTTCGCGCTTAGACAACTTTTCTTTAATACGTGCAGCTTTACCAGACAATTCACGCAAGTAGTAAAGCTTAGCCTGACGCACGTCACCACGACGCTTAACAGTCACACTATCAACTTGATGACTAAAGGTCTGGAAAGTACGCTCAACACCCACACCGTGAGAAATTTTACGTACAGTAAAGGCTGAGTTCATGCCACGGTTACGTTTGCCAATGACTATACCTTCATAGGCCTGCAAACGCTCGCGGTTACCTTCTTTTACTTTTACCTGAACGACAACGGTATCACCGGGGCCGAAATCAGGGATTTCTTTGTTCATTTGTTCAGCTTCAAGTTGCTGAATGATGCTATTTTTGCTGCTCATGGCTCGCTCCTATTCTTCAACCGCTGACGTTGCCGTCGTGCGGATAAAATCTGCTAAAGATTGTTGCTGCTCTGCAGTTAGCGTTGTTTGGTCTAGTAAGTCAGGTCGCCGCTGCCAAGTTCGTCCCAGTTGTTGTTGCATTCGCCATTTGGCAATTGCTTGATGATCACCACTTAAGAGTACCTCTGGTACTTCTATACCATCGACCACTTCGGGCCGAGTATAGTGTGGGCAATCTAACAACCCTTGGGCAAATGAATCTTCCTGCGCCGACTCTGTGTGTCCCAATACCCCTGGCAACATGCGTGCGACAGCGTCGATCAAGACCATGGCTGGCAATTCGCCTCCGCTAAGTACAAAATCACCTAACGACCATTCTTCATCAATGTCGGTAGTCATTAAACGTTCGTCGATACCTTCGTAACGTCCTGCCACCAACACCAAGCTTTCCAGCTCGGCTAACGCTAACACACCCGATTGATCTAATTTACGGCCTTGGGGTGATAAGTAAATCACCTTGGGGTTTGGTAAATCAGCCTTAGCAGCAGTAATGGCATCACGTAAAGGCTGCACCTTCATCAACATGCCTGGACCACCACCGTATGGTCTATCATCAACCGTGCGATGTTTGTCATGGGTAAAGTCGCGCGGGTTAATTCCCGTTACTTGCAACAATCCTTGTTGCACTGCTCTGCCGGTAACGCCAAAGTCCGTAATGGACTGGAGCATTTCGGGAAACAGTGTAACGACACTTACCTTCACCTACTTTTACCTAAAAGTCCGGATCCCAATTAACCCGGATAACGCCTCCTGAGAGGTCAATCTTTGTAATCACCTGATCAGGTAACCAAGGTATCAGTCGCTCTTCGCTATCGATACTTTCTGGTCCGCCTTTTACCACCAGTACATCATTAGCACCTGTGGCAATCAGATGGTCGACCTTACCCAGCTTCACGCCAGCTTCGGTCTCTACGTTCATTCCAGTCAGTTGTGACCAGTAATATTCCCCTTCGTCTAAATCAGGTAACTTACTTTGGTCTACCGCTATCTCAGCACCAGCATAAAGCTTAGCTTGATCTCGGTCATAACAACCTTCCATTTGGGCTATTAGTCCTTTGCCATGATGTTTGCCTTGTTTAACTTTTACTTCCTGCCATTGGCCATTAAGATAAATCTGCCAAGGCTGATAAGTAAAAATGTTATCCATGGGTTCAGTATTAGAAAATACTTTTACCCAGCCCTTTACCCCATAAACGGTGGTAATTCGACCGAGCTTTACGCGCGAGTCTTGGGCCATACAAACGATCCTTTGCTTAGACTAGGTTGCCTAAAATTATTCGGCTGCGTTACGCGCAGCTTTTATCAAACCGGCTACACGGTCACTTGCCTGAGCACCTTTGCTCAACCAATAGTCAACTCGTTCTAGATCGATACGAGAGACTTCTTCCTGACCACGAGCAACAGGATTGAAGAACCCCACACGCTCGATAAAGCGACCATCACGCGCACGGCGCTGGTCAGCTACGGTTAAATGATAGAATGGACGCTTTTTAGAGCCTCCACGAGCTAAACGAATGATTACCATGCGTTAGATCCCTTATGTCGTGTGAGTTTTGAAATCGCTCACTGTTTATCAGTGCGATGCGACACCATGCCACATCACGCTCGTTAGGGCAGTCCCCACGAGGGCGCGTATTATATAAGAAATAAAGGGAAATGAAAAGCATCCTAGGCCCATGAACCTTGGTTCAAACAGGCCTAGATTACGGCTTTTATAAATGGATGTATTTGCCGCTCACAAGTCGACAATAAATTTACTTTTTCTTGCCAAAGGGTAAGCCACCGCCAAGGCCGGGCATACCACCCATACCTGGTGGCAAACCACCTGGCATACCGCCACCCATGCCTCCACCCATACCCGGTGGCATATTGCCTTGCATGCCGCGCATCATATTTTTCATGCCGCCTTTGCCAGACATCTTTTTCATCATTTTTTGCATCTGTTTATGCTGCTTTAACAGACGATTAACATCTTGAATTTGGGTACCTGAGCCAGCGGCAATACGACGCTTACGGGAACCATTAATGGTATCTGGGAAAAAGCGTTCTTTGGGGGTCATGGAATTAATCACCGCTTCCATTTGCACAAAGTTTTTCTCGGCTCCAGCTGCCTGTGCTGCCTGTGCCATACCACCCATGCCCGGCAACTTATCTAGCAGGCCTGCCATACCGCCCATATTCTTCATTTGCTGTAATTGATCGCGGAAGTCTTCAAGATCAAAGCCTTTGCCTTTTTTAAGCTTCTTAACTAGCTTCTCGGCTTTGGCTTTATCGACTTTCTGTTCTGCCTCTTCGATCAGAGATAGCACATCACCCATACCCAAGATGCGCGAAGCGACACGATCAGGATGGAATGGCTCTAAAGCCTCTACCTTTTCTCCTACACCCAAGAATTTAATAGGCTTGCCAGTAATATGACGCACCGAGAGGGCGGCACCACCACGGGCATCACCATCGGTCTTACTCAATACCACACCCGTCAACGGTAAGGCCTCGTTAAAGGCTTTTGCCGTATTGGCGGCATCTTGACCGGTCATGGCATCAACCACAAATAGGGTTTCGACAGGCTTGGCCATGGCATGCAGAGCTTGCACTTCATTCATCATGTCGCTATCGACATGGAGACGACCAGCGGTATCCACAATCACCACATCATGGTGCTGCTGCTTAGCATGTTGTATGGCGGCCTCAGCAATACTGACTGGGGTTTGCATTACCGTCGATGGAAAGAAGTTAGCGCCCACTTCTGTTGCTAGCGTTTCTAGCTGCTTGATGGCGGCAGGACGATAAACGTCAACACTTACCAAAAGTACGGATTTCTTTTCTCGTTCTTGCAAATATTTGGCTAGCTTAGCCGTGGATGTGGTTTTACCCGCACCTTGTAAGCCGGCCATTAAGATTACAGCAGGTGGTTGGGCTGCTAAGTTTAAGCTTTCATTAGCACTACCCATAACCGCTTCCAGCTCTTGCTGGACGATTTTCACAAACACCTGACCTGGGCTTAAGCTCTTGCTTACTTCGGTACCAACAGCCCGCTCTTTTACCTGTTCAATAAAGTCCTTTACCACCGGCAAGGCCACATCCGCCTCCAGCAAGGCCATCCGCACTTCACGTAAAGTGGCTTTAATATTGTCTTCGGTTAAGCGGGCTTGGCCACGAATATTTTTAAGGGTTTTGCCAAGGCGTTCGGTTAAATTTTCAAACATGAATATCTCGTTTGCATCTGGGTAACTTATGTTTAGGCCATGCTCTTGATTGCGCAACCATTTCCATGGCGTTAATTAAGCTCTATAAAGAGGCACATTAGGGCAACAAACCTAAAGGTAGTTAATATATTATACTCAGCTTCGTAGTATAACTTGAATTACCGCTGATGGGCAGTTCCCTTAGGGCTGTTAAGCCATTACAATGGAGTTAATTGCTGGTCACTGCAAACTCGGGTTAAATAGACAGATGATTTTAATTAGTAGCTTTATCGCCCTACTGGGATACCTTATCGGTGGCTGGCGCCAGCATAAGCTATTGGTAACCAGCTCTCCCCAGCAACAACCTCGTCCCACAAAAATTGCCATTATTGCCTGGCTGGCACATACCGTAACTGTCTATTTACATGCATTTACTAATGAGGGACTGTTGCTGGACTTAGGTTCTGCCACCTCCTTAACGGCATGGTGTGTGGTTGGCGTGGTTTTATTTAACAGTTTTCGTAAACCTGCAGCTAATTTGCTGGTGGTTATTATGCCCATGACGGCATTGTGTGTAGCCTTTGCTATTTTCACCCCTCCTACGGCTGCGCCTATGGCTTATGCGACTGAACTGATGCTGCATATTTTGTTTTCCTTTTTGGCCTATGCCTTGTTTGCTGTGGCGGCTTTGCAGGCAGTTATACTGGCCTACCAGAATACGGTTCTAAAAAGCCATCACTCTTCGGCTTTAATGCGTAACCTACCCCCTCTGCAAACCATGGAAAGCCTACTGTTTGAGATGTTGGCTGTGGGCATTATTATGCTGACCCTTGGCTTGGGCACTGGCTTTATCTATATGGAAGATATGCTGGCGCAACAAGTAGCCCACAAAACCCTGCTGTCCTTGTGCGCCTGGGTTATTTTTGCTGGGCTCTTGGTTGGCCATTACCGTTTTGGTTGGCGTGGCCGCGTCGCTGTGCGCTGGACCTTAGTTGGCTTTGGCTTGCTGTTACTGGCCTATTTTGGCTCCAAGCTGGTGATTGAGTATTTGTTATAACACTTCTTTACTCCTACAGACATGTAGATTCCAGCAAATACTCCTTGACACAATGGCTCTGAAGCCTAAAAATTGAATTCCGTATATTACTAGAGGTGAACCACGCCTTGAGCGAGATTCCCATAGGCTATCTATGTGCTAGCCTGATTTTTTTGATCTTCCTTTCCGCTTTCTTCTCCAGTTCCGAAACTGGCATGATGTCTTTGGATCGCTATCGTTTGCGTCACTTGGTGAAACAAAAACACCGGGGCGCCCTGCGGGCTGCAAAATTGTTACAGCGCCCAGACAGATTGATTGGCGTTATCCTTATTGGCAATAACTTTGTCAATATCTTGGCTTCTGCTATTGCCACTATGATCGCACTGCGACTAATGGGTGATGCTGGGGTAGCAGTAGCTACGGCGGTTTTGACACTGATTATTTTGATCTTTGCTGAAGTAACGCCAAAAACAGTGGCGGCATTACGTCCTGAACGCATAGCTTTCCCCGCTTCTTTGATTCTGCGCCCTTTGTTAGTGGTGCTTTACCCCTTTGTATGGGTAGTCAATTCTATTTGTAATGGTCTATTGCGCCTGCTGGGCTTTAATACCAATGACCGCTCTAATGAGCATTTAAGCACAGAAGAACTGCGTACTATTGTGAATGAAGCTGGCGCGCTGATTCCGCGCCGTAATCAATCCATGCTATTAAGCATACTGGATCTTGAAAGTGTTACCGTGGAAGATGTAATGATCCCACGTAACGAGATCGTTGGTATTGATATTGATGACGATATGGACAAGATTGTGGCGACTATTTACCAAAGCCCACATACCCGCCTGCCTATCTATCAAGATGAGTTAAATAATATTATTGGTGTTATCCATGTACGCCAAATTCTGCCTTTGCTACAAATGGAAAACCCTAGCAAGGATGATTTACTGGCTCTCTCCAAAGAACCTTATTTTGTGCCAGAAAGTACGGCCCTTAATACGCAGTTATTAAACTTCCAGAAGTCCAATCACTGGATGGCCTTAGTGGTGGATGAGTATGGGGATATCCAAGGCCTAACTACTCTGGAAGATATTCTTGAGGATATTGTTGGTGATATTGCTGAAGAGCAAGATGCCGAAGATGAAGATATTTATCCCCAGGAAGATGGCTCCTATTTTGTTGATGGTACAGCCACCATTCGTGATATCAATAAGACGTTAGATTGGGATCTACCATTGGATGGGCCCAAGACACTTAACGGCTTGATTACTGAAGGTTTGGAAGAGATACCGCAAAACAATGTGTGCTTGCAATTAGGGCCATATATGATCGAAACTGTGCAAATTAGCGATAACTTTATTAAAACCGCTAGGGTGCGCAAAGAGGTTTTAGAGCCAGCAGCAGAAGATTAATTTCTGCTGCTATACAGAGCAATCAACTGAAGCTCATTTAAGCTTCTTTAGCCTTCTTTAGGAATGGAAATGACAAATGGGCTGGCTTTTTCGCGTTCAGCGACATTGGCCATTACTTGCCGGCGACCATCATTATCCAGTCTCATCCAAGCCGTAATCTCGTCACCACTGCGAAAGCATCCCTGACAAATATCATCGTCATTTAGATAGCATATATGCACACAAGGGGATGGGATGGGTGTTTCATCAGTCATTAAAAAATCCTAAGGCTTTTGCTGCAGTGGAAAGCCAGCATCATATACATAATTTAAAAACTCTGCCAATACAAATGCCGTCATGCCCCAGATAGTAAAGCCCTGATATTCAAAGGTAGGCACTTGATAGTACCCTGGGAGCATTTGCACACTGCGCATAGCGGGTTTTTGTTCGAGCAAGTGTGCTACTGGCACAGTAAACACATGGTCTAATTCATCAGGGTTGGCCTTTAACGACAACAAGGATGCTGGTGCTATAACACCAATAATTGGTGTTACCAGAAAGCCATGGCGAGAATAAACTTGACCAAGTTGGCCAACTACCTTCACTTGCGACGGTGCCAAAGCCACCTCCTCATGAGCTTCCCTCAAGGCAGTGGCTATTTCATCTTGATCCTCAGCATCACATTTGCCACCTGGAAAGGCTACTTGCCCCTGATGTGTTGAAAGGTTTAAGGATCGTTGGGTAAGAATAATTTCTGGCTGTTCGGCATCACTAATGGCCAAGAGCACAGCTGCTGGTTTTAAGCCATCGGCTTCTAGTCGCCGCCTTGGCACAGTTGATAATTTATCGTACAGAAAGGAGTACATGCCGCTTTTTATCCAGCTTTTTACGTTAATTGCTATATCGAGGTGAAAGTTTATTCTACAATAACCAAGATGATTTATCTTATGCAGGTGTTCTCATGAAGTATTGTAGCCATTGTCGCGCTGATATCGTGGTGACCATTCCACCAGGCGATAATCGTGAACGTTATACGTGCCCAGCCTGCGACTTAATTTTCTATGAAAACCCACGCATTGTGGCTGGTTGCATTCCTGTTTATGGCGACCAAATACTGCTCTGCAAACGCTCCATTGAACCCCGCTCTGGCTATTGGACCCTGCCCGCTGGCTTTATGGAAAATGGCGAAACCACTCAACAAGGCGCTTGGCGAGAAACCTATGAGGAGTCAATGGCCAAGGTGGAAGTGGGTCAGTTATTTAGCGTTTGTAATGTACCCCGCATTAACCAAGTGCATATGTTTTATCTTGCACAAATGACCAACACCACCTTCGGTGTCACTTCAGAAAGCAGCGACGTGGCGCTGTTTTCATCTCAAGATATTCCCTGGGATGAGATTGCCTTTGCCACCGTTAAGCAAACTCTGGAGTATTTTCTGGCAGATCGTGAGCACAATCAATTCCAATTGCATCATTTGGAATTCTAAGCTGCCTTAAAAATTGTCACAAGTAATGCGGATAAATATGGCGTATCAACAGCCGTTATATAGCCTTGTTTTGATAGTCATCTAGCCACTGCTGTATAGCTGCTGTAGGCATAGGTTTCGCAATATAGAAACCCTGAATAAGATCGCATCCTAGTTGCGATAACAAGTGAATCTGCCCTTGGTTTTCAATACCTTCTGCCACTACAGCCAACCCAAGTTTGCTACCCAAAGTAATTGTTGACTCAACAATCGCCCGATGACTGGCACTAGTTTCCATATCATCTATAAATGAGCGATCTATTTTCACTTGATTTAATGGCAGCTCATCCAGCAAGGTCATGGAAGAGTAGCCCGTACCAAAGTCATCCAAACTAATTGATACACCTAATTCACTAAGCTTGGTAAGTATGGCAATAGCTTGTTTACGATTGCGCACCAGCGCACTCTCAGTGATTTCTAGGATCAGGCAATGAGGTGGAAGTTGATGTTTAAGTAATTGCTCCTCAATAAATTCAGGCAGATTATTTTCATCTAGATCACGACTGGAGATATTTACTTGGAGACTCAAAACATGGCCAGCCCTATGCCACTCGCCTAATTGTTGCAGACCAGTGGTTACAACCCAGCGCGTAACATCCCGAATCAAGTAGGTTTGCTCAGCCAAGGGGATAAAGTCACTAGGCGGCAATATGGTTTCATCTGCTTGGGGCCATCGAATTAGGGCTTCTAGAGCAAACACCTTATTGGTTTTACCTGCAATTAAGGGCTGATAAAACAGGGTGAACTCCTGTTTGGCAATAGCTTCAGGCAATCTTGCTACTAAGGCTAAATTTTTTCTTGTCATTGCTGCCATGCTATCGTCGTAGGTGACCAGCAATAACTTCTGTTTTTTAGCTACATGCATGGCAATATCGACACTCTGCATTAATGTTGCAGTTGAATCACCATGCTCGGGGAAATAAGCCACACCCGGACAAGACATTAAGGAAACCATATGACCATCAATATCGAATGGCTCCTGAAAATAACTGCGAATATCTGCCCCCAACTGAGTGATTCTATTGTTGTCTGCCATTGGCACCACCATGGCAAACTCATCACCAGCCGTGCGTGCTAGAAAGATATCGGCGGCTAACCTCTCCTGCAGACGCCTCGCCAATGCCTGTAGTAACTTATCCCCGACAAAATGCCCAAGGGTATCATTAACCCATTTAAACTCATCTAAATCCATTAACAAAACAGCAAACGTCTGCTGCTTAGAATTGGCCTCTTGGACTTGTATATCCAAATGCTGTAACAAATATTTACGGTTAGGTAATCCCGTTAAGTCATCATGGATAGCATTATATTGCTCCTGTGTGGCTACCCTATGTTTTTGTTCCAGAGTAAAGCGACTGAGACGAATAACCAAAACCACAAAAATACTGCCACCAAATAAAATACTCGCCAGCATTAAATGAATCAGGTTGGCGTTAGTCATACCAAATAGTAAAAAGAGGTAAACGATATAGCCAACAATAAAAAAACACAGAAGTGCTAGTAAAACGCGCCATCCCCAGTGGGACTCAGAAGTAGAAATTTTTAAGGTAGGACGGGTTGCGTAGAGCAGGCAAAGCACACCAGAAATGGTTAGTAATAAGGCCAAATACTTGATCATGCCAGCACTCTCAATAATAGGAATGTTAGATTAGTAAGCATAATAGCAATAAGCTTAAAGGCCTGTCTAGGTAATACCAGTGAGATAGTATGACAATATCTTTGCTATAAAATATTAAATCAGATGGCAATAAATATTTGGTTAAGGCACAGATGCCAATTGCATAATAATCAGTTATGCTTATAAAAATAAATAAAAAATAAACTATCTAAACGCCAATGTAATAGGCAACAAACGCCTTGCTTATGGAGTTTGAAAATACTTAATAGGTATTTTAAGCTAAGTTTAATACTAGCTTGTAAGGCATCAATGACTTGCCATGATACTTAACTTAAGGAGACTTGTATGAAAAAGTGTTGCCAGCTAATGCTGATCTCTTTACTAACTATACTCTTAGCCAACACAAGTTATGCCAGCAGGGTGAATAAGCAAAGTAGTGATCCCTTAACACGGTTTCAACAACAGGCTCCTGCTGATACCCTCTTTTATGTTGATGGCTCACTAGACTGGCGCACCCGTTCTATTGATATGGGTCGATTAACCTCTGTTTCACAAATGCAATCTGTGGTGGATGAGCTGGAAAAAATTGCCGAGGAAATATCGTTACCTGAATTCGACTTTTTCTCTATTTTACTTAATGATTTTATGGCAGTAAGGGCGACGGGAGACAAAAATTTTGTCGCCCATTATGGTCTTGATAAATATATGTCTAGCGCCTTTTATATGGACGGCCTAATGCCGGTATTGCAATTTGGTGTAGAACGTCCAGAGGCCATACTTAAAGCCTTTGATAAAGCTGGTCAAGAGAGCTTCTTACCTCGTTCAACAGCCATGTGGGGAGAGCACCAAGTCCATTACTGGACCCTCAATACAGGACCAGAAGTTGGCTTTGATCTATGGTTCACTTTATCCTTACAAGACACTATTGCCACTATTACAGTGATCCCAGAGAATTTCTCTGAAGCACGCCGCCTAGATATCCTTGGGTTGGCACCAGAAACCCGCTCTCTGGCAGATACAAACGCCATCGCCACCCTGCGTGATGAGGAAAACTTTATCGACTATATGGCCGGCTACTTTAGCGTGCTGGAATTAACCCGCATGCTCAGTGGCACAGAATCAAATAAGGCCAGCATGGATCTGCAGCAACTCACCATGAATACCACTGATAGTCCCTTTACCCCGAGCTGTGGCCAAGAATTGACACTTATGGCCGAGGGTATGCCACGGGTAACATTTGGCTATGATGCTGTGAAAAAGCAAGGTAACAGCATTACCATGGAAGGCCATGCAATAATTGAAGTCACCAATCAAGATATCGCCGCGCAATTGACCAAGTTAAATGGTCACCTGCCCAGTTATGTTAATAGTGCCGATGATAGCTTGTTCTCTATGGCGCTTGGTTTAGATGTAACCTCACTGACACCAGTATTTAACGATTTACGCGCCCGTTTTATGGCTAACGATTTTGCTTGCGCTGAACTTGCTGAATTGCAAATGGCCGCCACTGCTATGGATCCATCGGCTTTAGCGATTGCCACTGCTATGGGACAAGGTATTAGCGGTGTGGGACTGGCAATTTATGATTTAGATATTAAGAGTCTGATGGCCGGACTATTTAGTGTGGACGGACTAGTGACTATCGCTGCCGAAAATCCAGCTCTGTTAGTAGGTCTGGTTGGGCTAGTTCCTGAACTGGGTGGTGTCGTTATCCCCAGTGATGGTACAACAGTGCCACTTAATCTCCCCGATCTACCCCCGGGGGTTCAACCTAAGGTCGCGGTGAAAGGCAACCAAGTGGTTATTTTTGATGGTGACGAGGCCGCCTCAGCTGCCCGATCTTTAGCCTTTGAAAAGCTTAATCAAGATGGCCTCTTTGCCTTTACTGCCGACTATAACAAAGTGGCTGCTATCGCCCAAGAAGCCATGCCGGCTATTGGTGATATGACCGATATGAGTATCAATGATTGTGCCGATTTGCATTCTAGTCTGGCTTTATTAAACGACCTTAATACCGACGTAGCCATGACGGAGACCTTTACCAATAAGGGCTTACGTATTGACTTTGAAACAAAATTTTATGGTGTACCAGGCAAATCGCAAATGTGGTCACCAGAAGGCGACTATCTTGTTGAGGAGCTTACTGAAGGGTGCACCTGGGAAACTTTTGGTTATGAGACCTTATCAGGCAATGGTACTGGTGGTTATGCCATAAGCGATGAATATAATCAGTGTGACTTATATGTGGTGGAGTATGACTGGCAGCAGTCTGGCGTCACCTTGTCATTTGTTGAGCGTGATGCTTTGGATCGCGAGACCTGTGCTGATGAGTTCGAAGTAGGTGAAACCAGTGAGTATAGTTGCACTCTGATTACTCAAAGCGACAATAGTTTTGACTGTATGTTTGACTATGGTGATGGTGATAGACAGGTCTATCGATATACACGGGATCGCTAGATTATTCCTCTTCTACACTAAGAAGGGGTTATGTTGACGCTCTTGACCAATAGTCGACATAGGGCCATGACCAGGTACAAATTGTACTTGGTCATCTAGCACCATTAACTTGTCATGAATAGACTGGATTAGGGTGGCATGGTCACCTTGGGGAAAGTCTGTGCGGCCAATAGAGTTTTGAAATAGCACATCACCAACAAACAGCAAGCCAATAGTGGAATGGTAAAACACCACATGGCCGGGAGTATGTCCTGGGCAATGAAAAACCTGCATGGTTTCTTTGCCAACCTGTACCTTATCACCCTCATCTAACCAACGTTGTGGTACAAAAGGTCGCGCTTCTGGAAACTGAAACATACGACTTTGGTCACTCAATTTATCGATCCAAAATTGATCAGCTTTATGGGGGCCAATAATGGAAATATCATGCTGCTCAGCAATATCAGCTGCAGCACCAGCATGGTCAATATGAGCATGGGTAAGCAGAATCTGCTTTAGTTGCACACCATGTGCCTCAATCCGCTCTAGTAATAACTCCGTATTACCACCAGGATCAATAAGGGCAGCATCCTTGGTGCTATCACACCAAACCAATGAGCAGTTTTGTTGAAACGCTGTAACTGGAATAATTTCAACTTTTAAGCTCATCTACACCACCCTCTTACCGCTCTGCTAGACCTTTATAATTCTCGCACTTGGCTTACTTAACCCATGCCCGCGCATTACGGAACATACGCATCCAAGGCCCATCTTCTTGCCACTCATCAGGAGCCCAAGAATTTTGCAAACTACGATATACCCGCTCAGGGTGGGGCATCATTATAGTCACACGACCATTGGCTGCGGTTAATCCAGTAATACCCTCTACTGAACCATTAGGGTTGGCTGGGTATGCCTCTGTAGGCTGGCCATAGTTATCGACATAACGTAATGCCACTTGGCCGCCCTGCGTACAGGCATTCAGATCAGCGGTGCTGGCAAATTCAGCATGACCCTCACCATGGGCAATGGCAATAGGCATATGGGAACCAGCCATACCTTGTAAGAAAATAGAATCCGATTCTTGCACCTGCACTAAGGCTGTACGACCTTCAAACTGCTCTGACTGATTACGTACAAAGTGTGGCCAGTGTTCAGCACCAGGAATTAACTCATGTAAATTTGAGAGCATCTGACAGCCATTACACACTCCAAGAGCAAAGGTATCGCTGCGCGCAAAGAAATCGCTAAACTGTTGTCGTGCTTTGGCATTAAAAAGAATAGATTTGGCCCAACCCTCGCCCGCACCCAGCACATCACCGTAGGAGAAACCACCACAGGCAACCAACCCTACAAACTCAGATAACTGCCGACGACCAGTTAAAATATCACTCATATGCACATCGGTACAGGCAAAGCCAGCACGATCAAAAGCGGCTGCCATTTCAACCTGGCCATTAACACCTTGCTCACGCAAAATAGCCACTTGAGGACGCTTATTTGTTTCTAAGCTAGCTGTGATATCGTCATTTAAATCAAAAGTTAGATGGGCATTTAGGCCAGGATCACTGGCATCCAATAAGCGATCAAATTCTTGTTGGGCACAATCGGCATTATCACGCATAGCCTGCAAACGATAACTGGTCTCTGCCCAAGTGCGGTGCCAATCTATACGTGAATCAACCAATACTTCCTCACCCTCAAGGGTAAATCGAATTTGATCATCATCATTCAGGCTACCTATAACCTGACTTTGCTCAGCCAGACCCGCAGCACTACATTGGCGAAGCACCTCTGCCGTGTCTTCTTTGCGTACTTGGATCACAACACCCAGTTCTTCATTAAACAAACTGCCTAATAAGTCTTGGGGGTGGTCTACTAAGGTACCCATTTCAATATCAATACCCGTATGCCCAGCAAAGGCCATTTCCGCTAAGGTAGCCAGTAAGCCACCATCGGCGCGATCATGATAAGCCAATAAAAGACCTTCCGCATTAAGGCCTTGAATGGCACTAAATAGGCCTTTAAGGTCTGCTTCATCATCTACATCAGGCGTACTGTCGCCTAACTGTTTATATACCTGGGCCAAAGCTGAACCACCCAAACGATTTTGACCTTTACCCAGATCAATCAAAATCAAATCAGTGGCACCTTTATCAGTGCGCAACTGGGGTGTTAAGGTTTTACGTACATCCTCTACGGGAGCAAAGCCAGAAATCACCAGTGACACGGGCGATGTAACACTTTTATCTTCATCACCATCTTTCCATACTGTGCGCATAGACATGGAATCTTTACCTACTGGAATAGAAATACCTAGGGCTGGGCATAACTCCATACCGACCGCTTTTACCGTGTCATATAACTTAGCATCTTCACCAACATAGCCAGCGGGAGACATCCAGTTGGCTGATAAACGAATATCACCCAGATCAGCAATTTGTGCACTAGCTAGGTTGGTAATGGTCTCCCCAATGGCCATACGACCCGAGGCAGGGGCGTCAATTAATGCGAGAGGTGTACGTTCACCCATCGCCATCACTTCACCCGTGGTGGTATCTAAGGCGGTGGTAGTCACAGCACAATTACCAACAGGCACTTGCCATGGGCCTACCATTTGTTCACCAGCCACCATACCCGTAATTGATCGGTCACCAATAGTAATCAAAAAGCTTTTACTCGCCACGGCTGGCAGACTTAAGACTCGCTGGGCGGCCTCGGCAAGATCAACATCCTGCATTTGCAACGCCTGTAATTGGGGGTTGTTGCGGGTTACATCACGATGCATTTTGGGTGGTTTACCAAATAGCACTGACATAGGTAAGTCAACGGGCTTATTGGCAAAGTGGGTGTCACCCAAGGTCAAATGGTGCTCTTCCGTAGCTTCACCAACTATGGCATAAGGGCAACGTTCACGAGCACATAATTCTTCAAACAATGTCAAATTTTCTGGTGCTACTGCCATGACATAACGCTCTTGAGCTTCATTACACCAAATCGCTAAAGGTGACATACCCGGCTCATCATTATTGACATTACGAAGTTCAAAATGACCACCACGGCCACCATCCTTAACGAGCTCAGGGAAAGCATTGGACAAGCCACCCGCACCCACATCATGAATAAAGGCAATCGGATTGCTATCACCCAACTGCCAACAGCGGTCTATAACTTCCTGACAACGGCGTTCCAACTCTGGGTTTTCCCGTTGCACAGAAGCAAAATCAAGATCAGCCGCACTAGCACCAGAATCCATAGAGGAAGCGGCACCACCACCGAGACCAATTTGCATCGCTGGGCCACCAAGGCAAATAAGCTTAAAGCCGACGCCAATTTCACCTTTTTCAACATGTTCGGCACGGATATTACCCATGCCACCAGCCAACATTATGGGCTTATGGTAGCCCCGCACCTCATCACCATTGACGCCGGGTACTTTGGCTTCGTAGGTACGGAAATAGCCATTTAACGCTGGGCGACCAAATTCATTATTAAATGCAGCACCACCAATGGGGCCTTCCAACATAATATCTAGGGCCGACACAATCCGCTCTGGCTTACCATAAGCCTCTTCCCAAGGCTGCTCAAAACCAGGAATATTCAGATTAGATACGGTAAAACCAGTTAAGCCAGCTTTCGGCTTGGAACCTTTGCCCGTAGCACCCTCATCGCGAATCTCACCACCTGAACCGGTAGCAGCACCGGCATGGGGCGCAATAGCTGTGGGGTGGTTATGGGTTTCTACCTTCATCAGAATATGCACATCTTCTTGATGATAAGCATATTTATGATCACCTGCTTGGGGGAAGAAGCGCCCACCTTTATGTCCCTCAATCACCGAAGCATTATCCTTATAGGCAGACAATACGCCCTCACCATTGAGGTTATTGGTGTTTTTAATCATTTGGAACAAAGAGTGATCTTGCTCCTCACCATCTATGGTCCAGCTAGCATTAAAGATTTTATGGCGGCAATGCTCTGAGTTTGCTTGTGCAAACATCATCAGCTCAACATCAGTAGGATTGCGTTGTAATTCCTCAAAGGCAGTAACAAGATAGTCGATTTCATCTTCCGCTAAAGCCAAACCAAGATTGGTATTCGCTGCCACTAGGGCGGCACGGCCACCACCTAAAATATCCACTGTTGACAGTGGGGCTGGCTCAGTCTGATCAAATAGCCCAGCTGCAGCATCTAAATCTGCTAATACTTGTTCAACCATACGATCATGCAAGATGACACTGGCTTGGGAAATATCAGACTCACTAAGGTCGCCAAGCAAATAGTAAGCAATGCCGCGTTCCAAGCGAGCCACCTTGTCCAAGCCACAATTGTGAGCAATATCGCTGGCCTTACTAGACCATGGTGAAATGGTTCCTAACCGTGGTACCACCAACAGCATTGAACCAGTCGCTGCCTGCACCTGAACACTTGGGCCATAATGCAAAATAGTTTCTAACACCTGTTGTTCATCAGCTGTTAACTCTGCATGGAGATTAACAAAGTGCATAAATTCACCATAAATACCTTCTATGGCCGGGATGATGGCCTGTAATTCTGCCAGCAAACCTTGTTGACGGAATTCAGAAAGAGCGGGAGCACCACGTAAAATCAGCATATTTAGCCTCTATTAGCCTCTGCCTTGATCGCTTTATGTTGTAAGCGACGCTGTTTAAAAAAATCACTTAGTATTCGGCTAGCTTGAGTAGCTAGCACACCACCCTGCACATCGACATGATGGTTAAAATGGGGTTGTTCTAACAAGTGCAAATTACTCTCTATTACCCCTGCCTTGGGTTCAGTAGCGCCATACACCAAACGTTCTATTCGGGCATGTACCATAGCGCCCACACACATGGAACAAGGCTCCAAGGTAACATACAACTGGCAACCGGGTAGGCGGTAATTTTCCAATTTGGCTGCCGCCTCACGGAGAGCCATAATCTCTGCATGAGCACTTGGGTCATGGCTACTAATAGGCTGGTTATATCCACACCCAATCACCTTGCCCTGTTGCACCACCACCGCACCCACTGGCACCTCACCCTGTTGTGCGGCAAGCTGCGCTTGCTCCATGGCCAAGGCCATAAAGTGCTCGTCATTGGGGGCTAGGGTGGGGTCGGTATTCACGCTATATTTCTCTACTCCCACTCAATAGTGGCAGGTGGTTTACTAGATACATCGTAAGCAACGCGAGAAATACCAGCAATCTCATTAATAATGCGTCCAGATACCTTCTCTAACAGCTCATAGGGCAAATGCGCCCAACGTGCGGTCATAAAGTCGATGGTTTCCACGGCGCGCAAACTCACTACATACTCATAGCGGCGACCATCACCCACTACACCCACAGATTTAACTGGCAAAAACACCACAAAGGCCTGACTCACTTTGTGATACCAATCCGCGTTATGCAGTTCTTCGATAAATATGGCATCGGCTTGACGTAAAATATCCGCGTATTGTTTTTTCACTTCACCAAGAATTCGGACACCCAAACCAGGGCCAGGGAAAGGATGGCGATAAACCATATCGTATGGCAAACCTAACTCAAGGCCAATTTTGCGTACTTCATCCTTAAACAATTCCCTTAGTGGCTCGACTAAATCCAAAGCCATATCTTCGGGTAAACCACCGACATTATGATGGGACTTAATCACGTGTGCCTTGCCTGTTTCAGCAGCCGCTGACTCAATCACATCTGGGTAAATGGTGCCTTGCGCCAACCACTTAACATTGTCCAGCTTACCTGCTTCAGCATCAAACACATCAATAAAGGTATTACCAATGACTTTGCGCTTGGCTTCGGGGTCACTAACCCCCGCTAAGTTATCAAGGAACAGATTTTCAGCGTCCGCCCGAATAACCTTAACACCCATATTTTTGGCGAACATATCCATCACCTGATCGCCTTCATTGAGACGTAACAGGCCATTATCAACAAACACACAAACCAATTGGTCACCAATGGCCTTGTGCAACAATGCCGCTACAACAGAAGAATCAACACCACCAGATAAACCTAATAATACGGTATCAGTGCCCACCTTGTTGCGTACTGTAGCAATGGCATCGTCAATAATATTGCTCGCAGTCCACAGAGCTTCACAACCACATATGTCGCGTACAAAGCGCTCTAAAATCCGGCCACCCTGCTTGGTATGAGTTACTTCAGGGTGGAACTGTAAACCATAAAAGCGTTTTTCTTCCCAACTCATACCAGCAATGGGTGCACTATCAGTGGCGGCCATACAAGTAAACTGGGATGGTAATTCTGTGACTTTATCGCCATGGCTCATCCACACATCTAGGCTAAGACTGCCATCATTATGCACATGATCCTCAATACCATTAAGCAGTGCGCCAGCGGTTTCAACCCGCACTTCGGCAAAGCCAAATTCACGTTCATCAGAAGCACTAACCTTACCGCCTAACTGCTCAGCCATGGTTTGCATGCCATAACAAATACCTAACACAGGTACACCCAGCTCAAATACCTTTTGTGGTGCTCGTGGGCTATTAGCCTCAGTTACAGACTCAGGGCCACCCGCTAAAATAATGCCCTGAGGCGCAAACTTAGCAATCGCTTCATCCTGCATATCCCAAGCGCGAATTTCACAGTAAACACCAATTTCACGCACCCGACGCGCAATCAGTTGTGTATATTGGGATCCGAAATCCAAGATAAGTATCCGCTGAGCGTGGATATCTTGCGTCATATTGCACTCCATGACAGGCTGGCTTTTATAGGATACCAACCAAATAAACAAATAGAGGCCATAATGGCCTCCAATAATATGTAATTCTATTTAACCCGGTAGTTGGGTGCTTCTTTGGTGATAGTCACATCATGTACATGACTTTCATTCATGCCCGCATTGGTAATACGGGTAAAACTCGGCTTAGTGCGCATTTCATCAATATTGGCACAACCGGTGTAACCCATACTGGCCCGTAAGCCACCCATTAACTGATGCACAATGGCGCCCATGGGGCCTTTGCATGCTACACGACCCTCGATACCTTCAGGTACCAGCTTCTCTACACCGGCATCAGTACTCTGGAAATAACGATCACTGGAGCCCTGACTTTGACCCATAGCGCCTAACGAACCCATTCCACGATAAGCTTTATAGGCACGGCCTTGAAACAACTCTACTTCCCCTGGCGCTTCATCAGTACCTGCCAACAGACTACCAGCCATAACCACACTGGCACCGGCAACAATAGCTTTAGCCAAATCACCAGAGTAACGTACACCACCATCAGCGATAACAGGAATACCACGAGGTTGCATGGCGGCAGCCACATTAGCAACAGCGGAAATTTGTGGTACACCGACGCCAGCTACGATACGTGTCGTACAGATAGAACCAGGCCCAATACCTACTTTAACTCCATCAGCACCGGCATCGGCCAAGGCCTCTGCTGCGGCAGCCGTAGCAATATTACCACCCACAACTTTAACTTGTGGGTAGGTCGACTTAACCCACCTTACACGCTCGATAACACCTTGGGAGTGACCATGGGCTGTGTCCACCACAATCAAATCAACACCCGCCGCAACTAATGCATCTACGCGGTCAGGGGTGTCGGCACCGGTACCCACAGCCGCGCCAACCAGCAAACTACCATTACTATCTTTGGCCGCATTTGGGTAAGCCTTGGCGTAATACATATCTTTGACAGTCATCATGCCTTGTAATGCGCCGGCTTCGTCAACCACCAGCACACGCTCAATACGATGCTTACGTAATAAGTTACGTACCTTTTCCTGATCCACACCAGGCTGCACAGTAACCAACTGCTCTTTCGGCGTCATAATAGTTGCCACCGTAGCTTGCAGATAATTTTCAAAGCGCATATCACGGCTAGTAACAATACCTACCAAATCACCATCATCTACCACAGGAAAGCCAGAGAAGCCTGTCCGCGCAGCTAATTGCTGAAGTTCGCCAATGGTCATATCAGAACGGCAAGTAACGGGGTTTTGTACCACACCACTCTCGTGCTTTTTAACTTTAGCGACTTCCGTAGCCTGTTGCTCAATGGTTAGATTCTTATGCAGAATACCAATACCACCTTCCTGCGCCATAGCAATAGCCAGACGTGATTCAGTAACCGTATCCATAGCGGCAGATACTAAGGGAATATTCAGAGGTAGATCGCGGGCAATAAATGTTTTTAGCTGGACATCTTTAGGGAGCACCTCAGAATATCCGGGCACTAGGAGAACATCATCAAAAGTGAGTGCTTCTTCGGAGACACGTAGCATGGGAACCGTCCAGAACCTAATTTAAAGAAGCGCTGTATTATACACCAACTGGTGGTTTTTTAGCCACTATTTTAGGCTTAAATTTGCCTTTAATACGGTTAAAAGTAAAACCTTATACAAACCCTCAAATCCCCTCAAAAGCTGACCTTTTGGACATTATTCTAAATGCATATCGGGCTATTCAATTAGCGCTATTGATAATAGGGAATAGCTATCAATAAGTGACCCCTAAGAACCTATCAAAAGGCTAAATTAAGGTGCTGGATTAACTATGCAGTGTTGTTCAAATCACCTGCTATAAGCTACTATAAAGAACGCGATTAATACCTAGTAAACAAACAAATGCAAGAAGACTACATTTGGCAAGTTAGCGAACTCAATCATGCAGCTCGCTCCATGCTAGAAAGACAGTTTGGGTTGATCACCGTCTGTGGGGAAATCTCCAGTTTTACCCGTGCTCGTTCAGGGCATTGGTACTTTACCCTTAAAGATATTGAAGGCCAGATTCGCTGTGCTCTGTTTCGTAATCGCAATCTGTATTGCCAATTTCAACCTAAAGAAGGTGATCTAGTTCACTTACAAGCCAAAGTGTCTATTTATCCTGACCGTGGTGAATATCAATTAATTGGCGAACGCCTGACACCAGCTGGCGCTGGCCAATTGCAAGCGGCCTTCCAACAACTAAAACAAAAACTTCAGGATGAAGGCTTATTTGCGCCAGAGCGTAAGCGACCGATACCAGAATACTGTCGCCGGATTGCCGTTATTACTTCAGCCAATGGTGCCGCCGTTCACGATATTATCAGTGTTGCCGGCAAACGTATGCCTAGCCTACAAATCGATGTTATCCCCGTCCCTGTGCAAGGGCCTGATGCCGCTCCAGCGGCTTGTCATGCCTTGAAACTTTGCAATGAACTGGATTTGCACGACGCGATTATTATTGCCCGTGGTGGTGGCTCTATGGAGGATCTCTGGAGCTTTAATGACGAAACCCTGGCTAGACAGATTGTCAGCAGCGACATACCTGTAATCAGTGCTGTTGGACATGAAACAGATTTTACCATTAGTGATTTTGTAGCTGACTTACGGGCGCCAACGCCATCGGCTGCGGCTGAAGCGATTACCCAAAGCCAGCAACACCTAAGTCTCCAAACAAAGCAACTTGGTCAACGTTTGCATAGTGCTTGGCAAAATCAGCTTCACAAGCAACAGTTAATAATTAATCAGCTTAAAGCCCAACTCCGCAAACCTGATCAACAGCTTCAGGATTATGGTCAACGTTTAGATAAGCTGTCATTAGCTATGGAAAAGCATATGCAGTTTCGTATATATGACAGCCATAAAAGGATAGAAAGTCTCGATAATCGTATCCAGAGCCTATCTCCCAAGGCCCATATCACTTTACAGCGCCAACACTTGCAAAACCTTGCCGCCAGAGCAGATAAAACCATCACCATTAAACAGCGCCAGAGTAAAGAACAAGTTGCTTATTTGGCGGGTATGCTAAACCAACTTAGCCCCCTTCAAACCTTAAGTAGAGGCTATACCATGACCCAAGATGAAGAGGGTAATATTATCACCAAAGCAGCTGATGTCAGTTCTGGACAGCGCTTAAAAGTCCGCTGGCAAGATGACACCCTGCCCGTCACCGTGGACTAATTTAGCAAAACTATTATTTATATAGTCAGACTTAAAAATAAAAGCCATAAAAAAAGCCCCACCCAAAAGGGTGAGGCTTATTCATTAGACGCTTGGCAATGGCCTGTCGGCGCTACAAGCCCCGCCGCTCGCTGGCTAAAAAGCAGCC
>NYZU01000010.1 GCA_002686055.1 Oceanospirillaceae bacterium
GCATTATTGCCGAGGTCGGCTGTGCCATGATGGTTGGTGGTAATATTTTGCACTATACCCGCAATATAACCACCGCCATTGCCTTGGAAACAGGTAAAGGCGAATTTGTACAGGGTGTTGCTTTGGGTATTGTGTTATTAAGCCTTTCCCTATTTATCAATATGACTTTAGCTTGGATGCAAAGTAATAGTCGCGTGTTAAGGCAGATGTCCTAATGCGCCTAGTTTTATCCAATATTTGTCAAAGTTTTGCCGGGCAAAGACTGTTTACTATTCCTCAATTAACTATAGAGAGCGGTGTAGCAGTTCACCTGCATGGGCCTAATGGCAGTGGCAAATCAACCTTGATGAAAATTATTGCGGGTTTAAATAAACCGACTACTGGTAAAGTGGAACGCATTTATGATCGGGAACAAGTACAACAACGTCCAGCCGTCATTTATCTCCATCAACAAGCCTATTTATTTGATACCCATGTCAGAGCCAATGTGGAATATGGATTGAAACTGCGTGGTGAACAAAATCCACGTAAAGTAGATGAGGCTTTAGCTTGGGCACATCTTGAGGATATTCAGCATCGCGCAGCACATCATTTATCCGGTGGTGAACGGCAGCGTTTAGCCTTGGCAAGAGCTTTGGTTTTGGGTCCTCAAATTATTCTTTTAGACGAGCCCGGCAGTAACCTAGATATGATTTCCATGGAGCGTATTCGAGACATGCTCAATGATCTTAATCAGCAAGGCACGGGCTATATTTTGGCAAGTCACCAAGAAAATATTTTAAGCCAAGACTGTGCTAATAATTGGTATTTACGTGATCAGCAACTGATAACCGATTGAAGACTAGTAGTTATGGCTTAGTGACGGCGTTTTTTATTGCCATTGGCATGATTTTTTGTGGGGCCTTTAGATTTATCTGCTGGCACGCGGAACAGCAAGAAAAGATCCTGTACTAACTCTGGAATTTGTTCACAAAGCTGTTGGCACAACTTAGGTTGGTTACGTAATTCAGCCAGTTCTTGGTCCTCATCAAGATTAGCAGCCAGCATAAAGGGTAGGAGGCTTTCGGCGACAGCATCTTCGTGTTGACTAAACCAAGCCTCTTCTTGGCTAAAAACTAATTCCATAAAGCCTTGGGCCCAATACTCCAGTAAACAATCACCTTCTTCGTCGAGCTCTAAGGTTAGGTCGCAAGGTAACTCAATACCGGTATCTGATTCTAAACACCCGCGGATATAATTATTCTCTTGGCGCATTAAATCGAGCATTTGAGGATCGAGGTGATTGGCATTCGACTGCGGATTTTCCGCTAACACCTGCGTCAGCCAAGCATTTTCAGATATTGATTCTGGACTAATATTTAAGGCGCACAAATAACCATGGAGAGCAATATAATCTAGAGCTTCTTCTTTGACATTATCAGACAATAGATAAGTATCTAGTTGTTCAAGTTGATCGTCACTTAGTGGATCGCAAGGGAAGGGCATAGCCATAAATTCCTGCATGGTTAATATTGCCAACTATTCTAACGCAATTTACATTATTTGGGCATTGCTTGATGACATCAGTGCTGGGCTTTAGGATAATAGTAAGCCATGGACGACAACCCTCAACACTTATTACACAGCATTTTTGGTTACGAAGCATTTCGTGATCAGCAAGCTGATATTATCGATCACTTACTTGCTGGTGGGGATGCTTTAGTCCTTATGCCAACGGGGGGTGGTAAGTCCCTATGCTATCAAATACCAGCCATAATGCGGCCTGGGGTGGGCGTGGTTATTTCCCCTTTAATTGCCCTTATGCAAGATCAGGTGATGGCCTTACAGCAGCTAGGTATAAAAGCTCAGGCCTTACATTCGGGCATGGATTGGCAAACCCAACAATTGGTAGAACAGCAAGTTGTTAATGGTGAGCTGCAGTTACTTTATGTATCACCTGAACGGTTTTTAATGCCGCGTAATTTGACCTTATTAAAGGCTGCTAAAATAAGTCTCCTTGCCATTGATGAAGCCCACTGCGTATCTCAATGGGGGCATGATTTTCGTCCTGAATACCTGCAATTAGACTGCCTAAAACAACTCTTTCCTCAGGTTCCTAGAGTGGCCTTAACCGCAACTGCAGATGGGCCTACCCAAACAGAAATGGTTAAACGCTTGCATTTACACCAAGCAGAGCAGTTTATTAGCAGTTTTGATCGGCCAAATATTCGCTATCGTATATTGCAAAAGCAGCAGGGTAAGCAACAGTTATTACGTTTTATTCAGACCCAACATCAAGATAGTGCCGGCATTGTTTACTGTGGTTCACGCAAGAAAGTGGATGAGTTAGCCCAATGGCTTAGCCAAGAGGGTATACCAGCCTTACCATATCATGCTGGCATGAGTGCCGAGCATCGTAGCCAAAATCAAGCCCGTTTTTTGCAGCAGGATGGTTTGGTTATGGTTGCGACAATTGCTTTTGGTATGGGGATTGATAAGCCCAATGTGCGCTTTGTGGCCCATATGGATTTGCCCAAAAGTATTGAATCCTATTATCAAGAGACAGGGCGTGCCGGTCGTGATGGCTTACCTGCTGATGCGTGGATGGTCTATGGCCTGCAAGATGTGGTTTGGTTGCGCCAGCGCTTAATGGAATCAACCATGGATGAGGCTATTAAACGTTCTGAACAGACCAAGTTAGATGCCATGCTAGGCTTATGTGAGGTAACCAGTTGTCGGCGCCGCAGTTTGCTAGCCTATTTCGACGAACAATTGGCGCAAGATTGTGGTAATTGTGACAATTGTTTGGAGCCAGTGGCGACCTTTGATGGTACCGAGGTGGCGCGCAAGGCCTTATCTTGTGTCTATCGCAGTGGCCAGCGCTTTGGTGTCAGTCATCTAGTGGATATATTGCTGGGTAAACCCACTGATAAAGTAAAACAGGTTGGCCATGACCGTTTAAGCACCTTTGCTATCGGTCAGGAGCTAGATCAAAAACAATGGCGCTCAGTCTTCCGGCAATTATTAGCCCAAGGCTTTATCGCTAGTGATCCAGGTACCTATGGTGGTATTAAATTAATGCCAAAATGTCGGGCTTTGTTAAAAGGTGAAGAACCTTTGCAACTCCGTTTAGACCAAAAAGTATCCAGTAAATCGGGTAAAAAACAACGTACTCCAGTGGCGGTGGCGGATTTGGGTCTGTGGCAAGCTTTGCGAGAGCAGCGTATGGCCTTAGCCGAAGCACAGGCGGTACCACCTTATGTTATTTTTAGTGATGCTACTCTATTAGCTATGATTGAAAACAAGCCACAAAACCTAATTCAAATGAGCCATATTCCCGGTGTCGGGGAGAAAAAACTGGACCGCTATGGGGAGACATTCCTAGCGGTCATTGCCGCTAGTTAACGACTTTTGACCCCTGTTTAATTTTAAATTGTGCTAGAATTGCGCGCACATAAGTTTACCCGATTATTATCTATGGCAAGTCTTCAAGATCAATTATTAAAAGCCGGTTTGGCCAATCAGAAACAGGCCAAGCAAGCCAGCAAAGCAAAAAAGAAACAAGCACGTGATCAACGTAAAGGTGTCGATACTGGCGAGTCGGCAGCTGATAGAGCTATGCGTGAAAAGCAGGCGCAGGCGCAACGCTCAAAACAACTAAATGCTGAACGCGATGCCGCCCAGAATGAAAAGGCACTGTTGGCCCAAGTAAAGCAAATGGTGAAGAGCTGTCGGCTAGATATTAGTATGGGTGAGCAAAGTTATAACTTTGTTGATGGTAAAGCTATTAAAAAACTTTATGTCACTGACCAACAGCAAGAACAACTCAGCCGAGGACATTTGGTGATTATTGGTCTTAATGGTGAATATAGTGTGGTGCCTGCTGTGGTCGGCAAACGCATAGAGGAACGAACCGATCAGGTACTGGTAGTAAAAGCCACTGCTCAAGAGCAAATGGTTGAAGAAGATGATCCTTATGCTGACTATGTTATACCTGATGACCTAATGTGGTAGTCATGGATTTTGGTGAGGAAATTGGGCCTATGTTAGCTACTTCTGATGCACACCCACAACAGGTTAAGCCTGAGTTGGACAAGGCCTTGCAACAACGCTTTAAAAAATTACAAAAACGCTTACGTCGGGATATGGGTCAGGCTATTGCCGACTATGCCATGATTGAAGCAGGCGATAAGGTAATGGTATGCCTATCCGGTGGTAAAGACTCTTATACCATGTTGGATATTCTGCTTGAGCTGCAAAAAAGTGCACCCATTGCTTTTCAGATTGTGGCAGTGAACTTGGACCAAAAGCAGCCTGGTTTTCCAGAGCATATACTGCCGCAATATTTAGCCGGTATTGGTGTCGATTATCATATTATCGAGCGTGATACCTATAGTGTTGTGAAAGCGGTGGTGCCTGAAGGTAAAACCACTTGCGGCTTATGTTCACGCATGCGTCGTGGAACTCTTTATCGTTGGGCTGAGGAACAGGGTATTACTAAAATCGCCTTGGGGCATCATCGAGACGATATTCTTGAGACCCTGTTGTTAAATATGTTTCATGGTGGCAAATTAAAAGCTATGCCAGCCCGGTTATTAAGTGATGATGGCAAAAATACCGTGATTCGCCCCTTAGCTTATGCGCGGGAAGCCGATATAGCTGCCTATGCAGAGTTAAAACAGTTTCCTATTATTCCTTGTAATCTTTGTGGTTCCCAAGATAATTTGCAACGCCAACATATTAAGCAAATGCTCCGCGAGTGGGAGGCTAATTTCCCTGGACGTATTGAGAATATGACTAAGGCTCTACAAAATGTCGTGCCGTCACATTTAATGGATACACAATTGCATGACTTTACGGGGGCGAATGCAGTAAGAGATGAGCAAGCCGGTATGGATTTGCTAAATCTTTAGACTCTGACTTAAAGATGACTTGCTTACTAGTAGGCACACAAACTAAAACAAGGTACGCCACTGGCTTCTACTTTATGACTGCCACCCAAAGCGGGTAAGTCAACTATTGCTGCGACATCGACGACCTCCGCCCCTAAGCGTCTGATTAAATTAATAGCGGCTAAAAGGGTACCGCCCGTAGCAATCAGGTCATCAAATAACAAGATCTTATCCCCATCTCCACAGGCATCAACCTGCATTTCAACGCTAGTAGTTCCATATTCTAGAGTATAGTCTTGCTTAATACAGGAGCCAGGTAGCTTGCCTTGTTTGCGCACTAAGAGCAAAGGTAAACCCAGTTTATAGGCCATCACAGAAGCTACCAGAAAACCTCGGGCATCAATACAGGCGATATGGGTTATTGCTGACGCCTGAAAGCGTTCGCATAGAGTATCAACCATATACTGCAATGCCTCTGGTTGCTTAAACAGCGGCGTGATATCACGAAAAGTGACACCCGCTTCAGGCCAATCCTCTTCAGCACGAATAATCTTACGTAAGTCCATGTTGGCTCCTATTTATATTCAAGCTAGTGCCAAAGGGGGAGCGTATATAGTCCAAGACAGACCATTACCAAGCCCATAAGGCGCTGATTTAAGCGTTTACGCAGTAATACTTTTAACTGTTCTGCCAATACGCCGGTGGCTAAATTAGCGGGTAGGGTGCCAATGCCAAAGGCAAACATCAATAAGCCACTTTGTTGCCAACTAGCACTACTGGAGGCCCAGATAAGGCTGGAATAAATCAGACCACAGGGCAACCAACCCCACAACAAACCAAGGCATAAGGCTTGTTTAATATTTTCGATAGGCATTAACTGTTTAGTAAGGGGACGGATAAATTTCCATACGCCTTTACCAATTATTTCTATATGTCGGACACCATGCCATATTTGGGCAATAGATAGACCCATCAAAATCAATAGGGTGCCCGCTACATAAAGGCTTTCTTCTAAGAATTGGTTAAGTTGTATAAGGGCAGCTAAGCCACCAATTAAGGCGCCAATAATAGTGTAACTAAGAATTCGGCCTAAATTAAAAAGTAAGGTGAAGAATAAAGTCTGCTGACTGGTCTTATTAACGCCCAATGTTAGGGCGGCACTAATACCACCACACATACCAATGCAGTGGCCTGCGCCAGCAAAGCCAAGTACCAGAGCAGCTAATATTTCAGACGTCATGGTTTGTCGTTTGGTTTGGCATCATCCGGAATCAAATCGTCATCATCATCAAATAGGATGCTGCTAGCTGGAGAGTCCATATCGTCAAATTGCCCACTCTTTAATGACCAATGCAAGGCATATACCGCTATAGCGACAAGAATTATGGCGACGGGAATAAGTAAAAATATGATGTCCATTGCAGGCCTTATAGTTAAGCAATAGCTCTATTGTACGTCATGCTTAATTCGACGCAAGCGGGTGGCATTAAGTACCACTAGCAGTGAGCTAAAGGACATGCCTGTGGCAGCACCCCAAGGAGGTACCATCCCCGTTGCTGCTAAAGGCAGTGCCAGCAAATTATAAAACAATGCCCAAAATAGGTTTTGTTGCATAATGCGACGGGTATGCCGGGATTTTTTCAGTAGTGTCGTCACTAGACCCAGATGGTCACGTAAGAGCATAGCAGGAGCGCTAGATTTACTTAGGTCAGTACCCGAGGCCATAGCCAAAGAGGCATCAGCAGCCGCCATAACAGGAGCATCATTGATACCATCACCAATCATCAATACCCTTTTACCCTGTTGTTGTTTGGCCTGAATATAGGCGAGCTTTTGCGCTGGCGTCTGACTAGCCTGCCAATCATCTATGCCTAGTTCTGTGGCCAGATCGGCAACATTATCTGGGTGGTCCCCTGATAATATACACAATTCCATATTTAGGGCTTTGAGTTCGGTCATGACAGCTGGTAATTCTGGCCGTTTTGCATCGGTAATATGCAGCCAAGCCAGAGCAGCGTCAGTACTACCTAGCAATAGCCAAACACCATCACCGTTTGGCCTTGGTGGTGCTTGCCATGTACCTAATTGGCAAACAAACTCAGGTTTACCCAGACGTAGTGCTTGTCCTTGCGCAGGCCAATCAGCACTCATTCCCGCCGAGGGGTGATTGACAATATTGGTTAGCTCAATGTTACTGGCGTCTATATGTCGGAAGGCACGACTTATAGGATGTTCAGAATCCTGCTCCATTCGTGCTGCTAATAGGCGACAATCCAATTCACTTAGCTGACCTAAGGCATGGGTGGTTTGCAGAGACATGGCACCTGTGGTGAGGGTGCCAGTCTTATCAAAGACGATAGTGTCGGCTTTAGCAATTTGTTCTAAGGCATCTTCTCGCGTCATTAAGATACCTTGGCGTCTAAGGCTTGATGTGGCCACAGCCGTTGCTGTTGGAGTAGCAAGGGATAATGCACAAGGACAAGTGATAACCAACACAGATAGGGTGATCCAAAAGGCCTTTTCGGCATCTAAGAAATACCAGCTGGTATAGACAATAGCGGCGACAATTAAGGCGGCTAAGACAAAATAATGGGCGACCTTGTCAGCACTTTTTGATAATTGAGGGCGAAAACTATGGGCTTGCTGCACCATACTTAAGATCTGTTGTAAGCGACTGTTATCTTGGCTTTTGGTAACTCGCATAAGTAGGCTGGTGGTGACATTGACGGTACCTGCCGTTAATTGGTCCCCAGTTAATTTACTAACAGGCATAAATTCACCCGTAAGTGCCGCCTCATTGACACTGGTACTGCCTTCAAGCAGGACACCATCAGCAGGAATAGTGGCGCCCGGTAAAACCCGCACAATATCCTCGGCAACCAGTTTATTTATAGCTATTTGCTGATATTCATCACCGACTAATCGCTCGCATACTGGGGGTAATAGTTGATTTAATTCATTCCCAGCATTACCAGCGTGATAACGTGCTGTGGTCTCAACAAATCGGCCTAACAGCAGCAAAAAAGTAAACATAGTGACCGAATCAAAATAAACTTCACCCGTTTGCATCACCGTAGCCCATACACTTGCTATATAGGCAGCACCAATGGCTAAAGCGACGGGTACATCCATAACCAAGTGACGATTTTTTAAGGCGCGCCATGCTGCCTGAAAAAAGGGCGCGGCTGAATACAAAACCACAGGTGTTGATAGTACTAGGGCCGCCCAACGAATAAAGTGCATATAATTCACTTCCATACCCTGAGCCATACCGGCATACATACCAAAGGACAACATCATTACTTGGGCGGCACTAAGCCCAGCTATACCAATTCGTAAAATCGTTTGGCGCTTATCTTTGGCTTTGCGTTTGGCAGCAATGCTGGCTTGATAGGGACTAGGGCGATAACCAATACTGTCAATAGCGGCCATTATTTGGCTAAGTTTAATGGTATCTTGCTGCCAATGAACATAGGCGCGTTGGGTGGTCAAATTAACGTTGAAGTGAAGGATGCCCGGCTGTTTGCTGAGGTGTTGGTTTAACAACCAGACACAAGCGGCACAGGTCAGGCCATCAATAACCAGCTCTGTTTCTCTTTCCTGATCATTGGGGCTGCGAACAAAGGCATTTTGTACATCTTGGTCATCATAGGCTTGCCAAATAGCCATACCGCTAACTTCGATATTGATATTAGGTGGTAAACTGGGGNTATTAGCACGACTTAACTCACGATGACGGTAATAATCACCTAACTGCTGATCCATAATGGTATTAGCTACGGTTTGACATCCAATACAACAAACGGGCTGCTGCACGCCATCCAGCTGTATTTGATAATGGGCATCATGGGGAACAGGTTCGCCACAATGAAAGCAGTCAGACATAGACATAATCGGGCAGTTTAAGGCACGTTTGGTTTAAAGCCGATATTAGCTGGCCAAGGTGTCGTTACCTCAGTGGTCATACGCCAGTTTTTGGCTTCATCCATCAGGTGCAGATAACGCTTACCGGTAATATTTTTGTTTAGGGAACTATAAAAATGGCCATCGGGTCGGCGCGCCATAATGAGATCCTGATCAAGATTTGCCACGGTTGGATGAATAACTAGCAAAGTCAGGTTAGTTAATGACAGAGTGCTAGTATCAGCGGCGTTTAATTCGAGACGTAAATCACCCGTGATATCGTCAAAAATCAGATTAGCTGTTAAACCAAGCTCGGCTGCCTTTTCTAAGCGTTTATGATCCATATTAAAGCTTTTGGCATTTTTGGCATAATCACCTTTCACCATGCCGTCAAAAGTTACCACCGATAAATAAGCGTAACTAGTAGCAAAGATCATAACCGCAAATAGGGGTGCTAAGATAAACCACAACCATGGCTGTTTATACCATGGTTTCAGTGCTTCAGAGGTCTCAGTCATTGTAACTCCACTTATAGTACTTGGTTTATGGGTGCCAGAAAGCGTGATTCTTGCACGACACTAATGGACTTATCATCAGGTGATTTTACAGCAAATGTAATATCGGTATTAGAGCTACTAAGTTCATCGGTGTGTATCTGAATCCGCAGTATCTCTTCAATGGTAGCATTGGGCGCGATAGAGAGCTCTTGTTTGCCTAACAACTGGTAGTTTTCAATATCATTTAAGTCAACAAGAATACTGATAGGGCTCTGACTTTTGTTTGATACTTTAAGGCGATAAGTGTTTTCAATTACCCCATTGCCTAGATCACGAAAGAGACTTTGGCGGTCACGCATCAGGTCTACTTCGATGGGAATACGCGCCACTAACTGCAACACAATATAAGTAGTAATNGCTAACACGGCTAAACCATAGCCAAGAAAGCGGGGACGTAATAATCGATAGCTTTTGCCATCGAGCACGTTTTCAGTGGCATAGCGTACTAAGCCCTTGGGTTTACCAAGACTTTCCATCACCTCATTACAACCGTCAATACAGGCGGCACAGGAAATACATTCATATTGCAGACCATCACGGATATCGATACCTACTGGACATACGGCAACACAGATATCACAGTCTACACAATCACCCAGTGCATCTTCACTAGGATCTTGGCGTGAGCCTTTACCACGGGGCTCACCACGGGCTTTGTCATAAGTAACAATAAGGGTGTCAGGATCGAACATAACACTCTGGAAGCGGGCATAGGGGCACATATACTTACATACCTGCTCACGCATATAGCCAGCGTTCATATAGGTGGCAACAGTGAAAAAGATTAACCACCAGGTTTCCCAGGGGCCAAATGCCAGCCCAGAAAATTTACCAAAGAGTTCTTTGATGGGGGTGAAATAACCAATAAAGGTAATGGCTGTGGCCGCTGCGATCAGTACCCAAAGACTATGCTTAACCAATTTCTTGCGAAACTTGGTAACACTCATAGGTTGTTTATCTAGTTTGACACGGGCGTTACGACTACCTTCAGCAAATTCTTCCGCCCACATAAAGAAGTAGGTCCACACGGTTTGAAAGCAGGTATAACCGCACCAAACGCGGCCAGCAAAAACGGTGACAAAAAATAGCCCAAAAGCAAAAAGAATTAATAGCCCACTTAATAAACCAAAATCTTGGGGCCAGAAGGTAAGAGAAAAAATATGGAACTGACGAGCCGGTAAATCAAATAAAATGGCTTGGCGGTCATCCCAACTTAGCCATGGGGTGAGAAAATAAATAAGTAACAGTGCCCAGGCACTGATATTACGTAGGTTACGATAAAATCCCCGATAAGCTCGCACATAAATTCTCTCACTTTTCGCATAGAGATCTATGTATTGCTTTTCAGGCTCAGTGTCAATTTGCTTGGTAGGAATCTTTTCCATACTTGACCTGCAATTTTATCGAGCAATGCTCACAACATAAACAACGCAAACTCAGCCTATGTGCTTAATGCGCTATTTTATTATTGTTATGACACAGTTGAGTTTGAGGCCTTGATGAGCAATATTTTCTCAATCGAGGCCTCAAGGCTTATCAATTAGACAAACTATATACGTAACCAGAAATCAGGTTAATCTTATCTTCACTTAGAAGTTCACCATGGGAAGGCATAACCCCATTACGGCCCTGACGAATAGTGTGGGCAATCTGTTCAAAACTGCCACCATATAACCAAATATTATCCGTTAAATTAGGGGCGCCTAAAGTCAGATTACCTTTACCTTCACTACCATGACAGGCTACACACATAGCTTGATAGGTGGTTTGGCCTTGGGCAGCCGCTTGAGCATTGACTTCTTGGCCACTTAAGCTGAGTACATAGGAGGTAACATTACGAACACCATCTTCACCTAAAATATCTAACCAAGGTGGCATGGCACCCTTACGACCATAGAGAAGAGTGGCTTTGATAGTAGCGCCATCGCCACCATACAACCAATCATTGTCAGCTAAGTTTGGAAAACCATAAGCGCCAACACCACCTTGGCCGTGACAAACAGCACAGTTATTGTTAAACATACGCTGCCCCATCAGTCGTGCAGTATCGTTGTTGGCAATATCTTCGATGGCTAAATGAGAGTATTGAGCAAAGACTGGCTGGTAGTGTTCCTCAGCGTGAGCCATTTCCTCTTCCCACTGATTATAACTGGTCCAGTTCAGATAACCTTTGTAACTGCCTAGTCCTGGGTACAAGAATAGATATACCACCGAAAATACAACGGTAATGATAAACATATTGAACCACCAGCGCGGCAGGGGGTTATCTAGTTCTTCAATACCATCAAAAGAGTGATGCATGGTTTCGGTTGTGGTCTCTTTATATACTTCACTGCGGCGGGTACGAACCACAAGAATCAAGCAGCCAAAAATAACGGCTAAGGTAATAAAAGAAATCCATAGACTCCAAAAACTAGTCATGCTTTATGTCTCCATTTTTTTCCTTGGCCTTCTCTTCATCAGCGAAGGGTAGGTTGGCAGCTTCGTTAAAACCTTTGGTACGTTTGGGACTGAGTACCCATGCATAGAGGCCGATAAACGTAATCAGCATAATTACAACTATGTATGGGCCGTAGCTATCGTAGGACATAATTAACGCCTATTTGACATTACTGTGCCGAGTTGCTGTAGATAGGCAACCAGAGCAGTAATCTCTGTTTTGCCCTTCACATCAGCTTCAGCATTAGCAATGGCTGTATCGGTGAAAGGAACACCCACAACACGCAGTGCCTCCATTTTAGCCGCGGTATTTTCGCCAGTTAGCTTATTGCTAAACAGCCAAGGGTAAGACGGCATAATGGACTCAGGTACCACGTCACGTGGATTATAAAGGTGGGCTCGGTGCCAATCATCGGAGTAGCGACCACCCACCCTGGCTAGGTCTGGTCCAGTGCGCTTGGAACCCCATAGGAAGGGGTGATCATAGACAAACTCACCAGCCACAGAGTAATGACCGTAGCGTTCAGTTTCCGCGCGGAAAGGACGAATCTGTTGGGTGTGACAAACGTGGCAACCCTCACGAATATAGATATCACGACCTTCTAGTTCTAATGGCGTTAATACGCGCAGGCCAGCCACCGGCGTGGTGGTTTCTTTTTGGAAAAATAACGGCACAATTTCGGCTAAACCACCACCGCTGATAACGATAATGATCAAGAGCACCATCAGGCTGATATTCTTTTCAATGATTTCATGTTTAATCATAATGGCAATTCCTTATACAGCAGATGGAGCAAGGGCCGGCTCAGTTTCTTCACTGCGCACGGTTTGCCAAATGTTGTATGCCATAACCAGCATACCGCTTAGGAAGAAAGCCCCGCCAATGACACGCACAACATATCCGAAATGGCTAGCTTCCAGAGATTCAACAAAGCTATAGGTTAGGGTGCCGTCTTGGTTGACTGCACGCCACATCAGGCCTTGCAAAATACCGTTTACCCACATGGCAGCTATATAAAGTACGACACCAACTGTGGCTAACCAGAAGTGGGTGTTAATAAGCTTGGTGCTGTACATAGCAGATTTACCAAATACCTTAGGAATCATATGGTAGACGGCACCGATAGAAATCATCGCTACCCAGCCCAGAGCACCAGAATGCACATGACCGATAGTCCAGTCCGTATTATGGGACAGGGCATTTACGGTTTTGATTGCCATCATTGGGCCTTCAAAGGTAGACATGCCATAGAAAGACAGAGACACCACTAAGAAGCGCAGAATAGGATCGGTACGTAATTTATGCCAAGCGCCAGATAAGGTCATCATGCCGTTTATCATGCCACCCCAAGAAGGTGCCAAGAGAATAAGTGACATAACCATACCCACAGATTGAGTCCAGTCAGGCAGAGCAGAGTAATGCAAGTGATGTCCACCAGCCCACATATAAGTCGCAATCAAAGCCCAGAAGTGAACAACTGATAAGCGATAAGAGAAAATGGGACGTTCAGCTTGTTTTGGTACAAAGTAATACATAATGCCCAAGAAGCCTGCAGTCAGGAAGAAGCCTACGGCATTATGACCATACCACCATTGCACCATAGCATCGACGGTACCTGCATAAGCCGAGTAAGACTTGGTAAGCGTAACGGGTATTGCGGCACTGTTAACGATATGCAGAATAGCAACCGTAATAATAAAGGCCATATAGAACCAATTACCAACATATATATGAGAGGTTTTGCGTTTTGCCACGGTACCTAAGAAGACAATGGCATAGGATATCCAAACCAGACCTAAGAGAATATCGATAGGCCATTCTAATTCGGCATACTCCTTAGAGGTGGTAAGGCCCATAGGTAAGGTAATGGCGGCTAAAACAATAACCGCTTGCCAGCCCCAGAAGGTAAACTTAACTAGGGGTTCGGCGAACAAACGCACCTGACAGGTACGTTGCACAACATAATAAGAAGTGGAGAATAGGGCACAACCGCCAAAAGCAAAAATAACTATATTGGTGTGCAACGGGCGCAAGCGGCCAAAACTAAACCAAGCAGTATCGAAATTCAAAGCCGGCCAAACTAGCTGAGCAGCAATTAAGACACCAACGGACATGCCGATGATACCCCAAACAACTGTCATGATAGCGAATTGGCGCACTACCTTGTAGTTATAAGTTTCGGGTGTGGTTTCACTCATAGTCTTTTCTCATTAAGTGCTAAAAGATAAATACTCCAAGACCACTCTGCTTTGGTCTGAGGGAATATTCGTTGTAACAACTGCGGCCTTTGGCCAGAGCTATAAAGCTAAACAATTACAAAAAACTAACAGTTAACATGGCGATTCATGCTACTGCTATTCTTGCTTCGTGTATCCTTACTTACTGTGTCCTTAATAGACCCACTATGTAATTCAAGCGCTAGAACGACCACACAAGCCTATAGATACTTGCTGTGGCAGTGGCTTTTATATTTATAGTTGGTTAGCTCTACAATGCGGGGGTTTGCGCGGCATATTATCCTAGAATTTTAACCGCTAATCAATCTTACTTGCGATACATTTACAGTATAAATACCAAATTAAACTAAAGGCTGGTGTTTTATAAAACTATCTATACTATTACTGCCATATATAGGGGCTTTGATGATCGATTTCTAGTCATTTAGAGAGATGGTTTGAAAACTTTACAAATGAAGTCTTCGATAGACTCTTTTAGCTTTTTAACAAAATAAGTGTTTTATTGTAACGGTAATCTATGGCGACTAATTATATTTCGAGTTTATTACATTGGTGTACGTCCCCCCTAGGTGATTACCTACAAGGAGGCCAGGGTAATGAACATATAATTTTGGCCCATGGTTCGGGTGTGGGGATGCGCCATGAATTTATGCAGCGTCAGGCGGACGCCCTGATTAGCGAGGGCTTTAAGGTCAGCTTGTTTGACTATGCCTATATGCAAACTATACACGCCAGTGGCCGTCAGCGCCCACCGCCTCGCATACCCATACTCATTGACGAGCATCAGCAATGGATCACTTTATTGGCTCAGGAGCAGCCAATATGGTTAATGGGAAAATCTATGGGTGGGCGTATTGCAAGTATGCTGGCACAAGAATCGCAGGCCGTGGAAATAAAAGGCTGGTGTGCTCTTGGGTATCCTTTTCACCCACAAAAAAAACCAGATCAACTGCGAGTGGCACACTTATTAACCAATCGTAAGCCTGGCTTGATTATTCAGGGCACCCGAGATGCTTTAGGCACGCAAGCAACAGTAACCAACTTGTCATTACCCAATTCAATTAGCTGCCAATGGCTGCCCCATATGGATCACGGCTTTAATCCTTATAAGGAGGCCGCAATGACACAACAGCAGGCGATTGAGCAAAGTGCCAAGTGGTTTAGATATTGGATTCAATAACCAAAACGCCCATTTAGCAGTCGTATACTTGTATTTTTCAGGGTAGAATGCCTGCCATTAGCTAGAGAATAGTATTGAACTATGAATTCACCGATAAAACCTGATCAAGTGCTTGATACTAATGGGCTTTTTTGTCCTGAGCCAGTGATGTTAATGCATAATAAAATAAGAGATATAGAATCAGGTCAGGTACTACAAGTGCTCGCTACTGACCCATCTACCACACGAGATATACCCAAGTTTTGTCTTTTTCTTGGCCACGAACTACTTAGTCAGACCGAAGCTGATGGGCATTATCAATATATGATCCGTAAAGGTTAATAATGGGCACCATACTTAGTAATGCCCAAATATTATTGAGTTAAGCTTATTTTGTTACAGGACTAGGTGGAGGTGAGCTGCTCTAGTAATGTTTTTAAATCCGTATCGTCCTGTTTTAATTTTACCGCCATTCGATATTGGAAGAAGCAACAGAAGTCGTCACTATCTTCGCAAGCCATAAGGGCATCATCACCCAATAATACCGGCCACCGTTCAACATCATCCATATGAATAACCATAGCCTGAACTCTACCATTACTTAATAAACGCCAGCTAAATACTTCAGCCATATTAAAATTTTGCATTTGATCAGCAGAAAAAATGGCATGTGTGCCACATGTATCTGGTAGTTCTTGGATAATGACGTCCTCAGAACTAGGTTCAAAATGAAAATAACTAGCAGCAGACTCCAGTTCAATGCGTTTATGTTCGGGTGGGGCGGCAAAGAGCTCATCTACACCAGAGTCAAGGTAACCTAAGAAAAAACCAGTATCTGGATGATTTAGGGTATTGCAGCTAATCAATTGATCAAACCAAGGAATCATACCAACCACAGAGCCGTCGCTCAGCAGTGCCCAAAATAGAATATTGACGCTGTAAACTTCTTGGCCTGGAGAAGGGGTGCCGTGGGTATCGGAGTAAAGTGCTTCGAAGCCGTCCAATTCTGCTGCTAAACGGACGATAAAAGGGCCATCATTACCGCTGTAAGGTTGACCGCTAAAGAGATCCACTACCTTAGTGTTAATCTCGTCAGTTTGTCCTTTGGGAGGTTTCATAACCTTCTCCTCTAGTCAAATGGATGGGAGGGTAATGCGCTTTGATTTGACTACGGATAGAATCAGTATAGACAAGGTTGTTCATGAAACACAAGTATATTGTTATGTGGCTTTGTAAGATAAAACAAAATAGTAAGAAATTAGTGACTATTTACACTTCCTAGTATGGCTAGGCACTGCGTTAATGGGTACAATTCGTCAATACACAGAGAAGCGTTATGGCAAAGGATATTTGATGAGTGCAGAACAATCCCAAAGCGTTCCCCAATTGTTGGAACAGCTACAAGTACTTATGCGCCAAGCCGAGCAGGAGCTGGACGGCAACCGCAAGCGAGTAAAGGATCTGCGCCAACAGTATCAATTGTTAAGACAGCAGGGAGCCGAGCTACAGCAAAAAGTCAATAAATACTCTGAACCAGCCTTATCAGCTAAAGTTATAGAAGAGGGTTAGTTAGTAAGCATAGTGCTTGCTAAGCGACTTAAATGGATGACTCGAAATAACTAAATTAGGTCATAAGGGCAAATCACCCAATATGCCTAAATAATCAAACTTAATGAATCAAAAATGAACCAGACAACTGAACCCACCGCCGAAAATAATACCGAAACGTCTGTTGCTCAAGAGGAAACGACTCCTGTAGCAGTAGCCAAAGAAGCGGCTGAACGCAAAAAAGCAAAAAGTAGAGCTGCCAATCGTGCGGCGGTGCAATTACTATGCGAAAACTATCCGCAAACTTTTTCGGTGAGTGAACCTAAACCCTTAAAAATTGGCATACAAGAAGATTTGGTGGCGGACGGCAAAATAAGCCAGAACAAAATCAAGCGTGGTTTGGCAAGTTATGTGCGTATATATGCTTATTTGCGGGCGCAAAGTGAAGGTGCTGCGCGGGTGGACTTATTAGGTGAAGAGGCCGGGCAAGTTACTGCCGGCGAAGCGGCTCATGCGGCAAGTAAGTTGCCAGCTCAGCGGCCTGGTAAGCCAAAGAGTAATAACCAAAAGCAAGATAAACGCGCTGTGCGCAGACCGCCTAAGTCACGTAAAAACGTAGCTCAGAAAAAAGCAGTTCCACAAGGGCAAGCTAAAGTAAAAAAAGCAGATAATCCTTTCCAAGGCCTAGATGATAACCAACGTATGGCTAGCAAACTGGATTTGCTCTTAAATAAGCACAAGTAAATTCCTAAGGCTGCCATCATTAAATAGTCTTAGAAAATAAAAAACCCACTTTAAAGTGGGTTTTTTAATGCCTTGGAGTTGTTACATTAGGCGTTTGTTTCTGGTGCTTTAGGTTCAGCAGCAGGAGGCTCTGTAGGAACTACCTCAGCTTCTACTTTAACCTCAGCTGAGGCTACGACAGGTTCAGCTTTTTGCTCAGCCTCAACTGCTGGTTCCTGCTTTGGCGCCTGTTCAGTAGCGTCTGATGCCTTTGTGACTTCCGGCTCAGTCGCTTCAGTGGCCTTCGCACGACGACGTTTTTCTCGTGGATCATTGGCAGCTCGACGACGTTGACGACGCTTTGATTCTGGCTTTGCGTCTGCAGTTGCTGCTTGCTCGTCTACTGCCTCAGAATCTGACTTAGTAGCTGTCTGTGAAGACTCAGTTGCAGAATCATCTGTAGTGGTTGTAGTTGCTTCAGGAGCTACAACTTTTTCTTCAGCTATTTTGGTCTCTTTAGATGTTGACTCAGTTGGAGCCTCAGAAGCGGTTACTGCAGTTTTATCTTCGGAGACCACCTCAGCTGATGCCACAGTCTCATTATTGGTCTGTTGGTCATCGTTAGCCACAGCCTTTGGTTTACGGCTGCGTGAATTACGGCGCGCACGGCTTGGTTTGCTAGGGGCTGACTCCACCGCAGCTTCACTTGCTACAGGAGCCTGCTCTTGACTAGCATCTTGAGCTGCCTGATCAATCATTTGCTCTTGTTCAGGAGCTATTGAGCTATCTGCACTAGACCCTTGATTACGACCACTACGCTTACCGGAGCGATCGCGGCGACGTTTTTGTTCACGGGTACGGTTAGCAGCTGATTCGTATGCCTCCTCAGGAATAGCATCTTGGTTGGATTGCTGATCTACAGCTTCCGGTGCACGTTCTTTCTTCTGAGTATTACGGTTACGACCGTTTTTACGATTATCATTGCGTCGATTTTGACGCTTTTCTTCGTTATTTGAAGTTTTGGTCTCGTTATTTTGCTCAGAGGAGTTAGCTTTGGCCTTCTGATCTCGGTTATTGCGCTTACGCTCATTACGGCGATTATTGCGATTACCATTACGGTCTTCACTGTTATTGCGCTTACGTTGATTATTACGTTGGCCGGCAGGCTTTTTCTTGTCAGACTTCGTGGTTTTTTCACTTGCAGCCGGGGCACTAGTAAAGATGCTACCCAAAGCTTTGACAATACGTTTACCGAGTCCAGAGGATTGATCTTGACTAGCCGTTGTTACTTGCGTCTTTTTCGCTGTCGGTGAAGGGGCTGGCTGAGCTGGTTTAACCGATTGCACAGCGGCTCTTTCAACAGGGACATGAGCTTGTTGGTTAAATTCTTCAGCATTAAATTGCTGACTCTCTAACTCAATTTCATAGCTATTTTCGCCGCTTTGCACAGCATCATGATCATCGCGCAAACGACTAACTTCAAAATGTGGTGTGTCCATATGTGGGTTTGGAATCACCACAACTCGAAGGTTGTTGCTCTTTTCAATTTCCATTAATTGATCACGTTTTTCGTTCAACAGAAAAGTGGCCATATTAACTGGCAATACGGCACGAATCTCTGCCGAACGCTCTTTACTAGCCTCTTCATTGATCAAACGAATGATCGATAAAGCTAAAGAAGATACGTCACGAATGGTGCCTTGGCCGTTACAGCGGGGACAAACGATACCAGAAGTCTCACCGAGAGAAGGGCGTAAGCGTTGACGTGACATTTCCATCAGGCCAAAACGTGAGATACGACCCACTTGCACACGAGCACGATCAAGTTTTAGTGCTTCTCTGAGCTTATTCTCAACGGCACGCTGATTGCGCATGGGACCCATATCAATAAAGTCGATAACAACTAAGCCGCCCATATCACGGAGGCGAAGTTGGCGGGCGATTTCTTCGGCGGCTTCAAGATTGGTATTAAGGGCTGTCTCTTCAATATCACTGCCTTTGGTAGCTCTGGCCGAGTTGATATCAATGGAAACCAGTGCTTCAGTTGGGTCAATAACGATGGCCCCACCAGAGGGCAGACTGACTTCGCGCTGAAAAGCGGTTTCAATTTGAGATTCAATTTGGAAACGATTGAATAGAGGTGTTTCCTGTTGGTAAAGCTTAATTTTGTTTTGATAGCTAGGCATCACCTGCTGCACAAAATTAAGCACATCTTGGTAGACTTTTTCTTCGTCAATTAATACCTCACCAATATCTTGGCGCAGGTAGTCACGCATCGCACGAATAATGACGTTGCTTTCTTGGTAGATTAAGAAGGGTGCTGGGCGTTGTGCAGCAGCATGGGTAATGGAATCCCACAGTTGTTGTAGGTAATCTAGATCCCATTGTAGTTCTTCCGAACTGCGACCGATGCCGGCAGTTCGCACAATAACACCAGCCTCATCAGGCACACTTAGTTCGCTCATTACCTCACGCAATTGTGCTCGCTCTTCGCCTTCAATGCGACGAGAGATACCACCAGCGCGAGGATTATTGGGCATTAACACTAGGTAACGACCGGCAAGACTAATAAAGGTGGTTAAGGCTGCGCCTTTGTTGCCACGCTCTTCTTTGTCTACCTGCACGATGATTTCTTGACCTTCAGAGAGTAGGTCACGAATACCAGGGCGTCCAGAACCGGGGGGCGTTTCTTTTAGATACTGGCGCGAAATTTCTTTGATAGGCAGGAAGCCGTGACGTTCAGCGCCATAGTCGACAAAGGCCGCTTCTAGGCTGGGTTCTACACGGGTGATTTTGCCACGATAGATATTGGCTTTCTTTTGTTCACGCGCCCCAGATTCAATATCTAGGTCATACAAGCGCTGGCCATCTACCAGTGCGACTCGCAACTCCTCAGTATGAGTTGCATTGATTAACATTCTTTTCATGGTTTTCAAGTACTTGAAAACCTATTTACCCTACGGGAATTAATATCTTTACGGGTGCACAGGCTAAGGGATGACTTGTATTTAAACAGTCATCCACTATCTAAGGGCCACCTATATTGTAGCCAGATCTCCTGACGATAGTTGCGCAATCAGGTAGATATATATCCAACAGTGCAGGAAACCATACCATCACGGATAAGCTGCTGCCATTAAAGGCACTTAGCTAAGTTTATAGACCAGTTGTAAAGGACAGGAGGTAATTTATCTTGCTTCTCCTGCGTGGCCAGCCTGATTTTATCAACTGGCATAAACTTTCTGATCGATCCTTGGGTAGGGTGCTTCTACACTTAAACACCAAACGTAAATTAATTCGCCGTAACCGGGTTAAACAGGTCGGTTTAATTTAATAACTCAGGTTGTTCCTGGTTACAGCTCAATTTTTTGGCTAAACATCACTATACACGTTCAACCAAGGCCAGCTATGGGCCCAAAATCTTTACTGATGCGATAATCTATTTTTTCGCTCTGGTTGCCTGCAAAATTAATCAGCTATTGCAATTAGATAACCAGTTTCAGTGATACATATGTTACCATTTGCGATCTTAGCTAGCAATCAAATTTGTCGTCTGCATGTCCGCACCCAAGAGATTTTCTAAAACTTCTAAACCAGAAGGTAAAAATACACAAACCTCGCCTGCTAAGATCCCAGCAGACAAGGCTACTAAAGTGCGACTCGAGACAATTGGTGAGGATAGAGCCGGTCAGCGGCTGGATAATTACCTAATTGGTCAGCTCAAGGGAGCACCAAAAAGTCTTATCTATCGCATAGTTCGCAAAGGCGAGGTGCGGGTTAATAAAGGTCGTACCAAACCAGATTATAAATTGTGTGTCGGTGACCTGGTGCGCATTCCACCGGTCAAGTTGCCGGCTGCCAATACCCCAGCACCCGTTGGTGAAGGTTTAAGGCAGTTACTGCAAAGTGCTATTTTGTATGAAAGTGACGGCCTTATGATTGTTAATAAGCCCAGTGGCCTAGCAGTGCATGGCGGTAGTGGTGTCAACTTGGGCTTAATAGAAAGTTTACGGCAAATATATCCACAATACCGCTTTTTAGAACTGGTGCATCGTTTGGATCGTGATACATCGGGCTGCATTATGGTAGCTAAAAAACGCTCTACATTGCGGGCTATTCATGAGCTGTTGCGCCAAAATGGTGGTATCGATAAAGTTTATCATGCCCTGGTGGCCGGCGGCTGGCCTCGCTCCTGTCAGCAGGTAAATGCACCTTTGCTGCGTTATGCATTGGCATCAGGTGAGCGTATGGTCAAAGCTGATGGTGAAGGTAAGCGAAGTATTACTCGCTATCGCATATTGCAAGAATTTGGTGATTTAACCCTAGTACAAGCTAAACCCGTAACGGGCCGTACTCATCAAATTCGTGTGCATTGTCAGCATATGGGGCACCCCATTATTGGCGATGAAAAGTATGGCTTATCTGAAATCAACAAACAGCAGCATAAAAATGGTTTAAAGCGTCTTTTTTTGCATGCGGCAGAACTACGATTAGTTGATCCCGCAACGGAAAAGTCCATTGTTGTTAAAGCTCCCTATGATCAGCAAATAGCTCATTTTCTTAAGCAGCTACAAACTCGATAATTAGCGGCAAAATTTAGACTAACATTTACCCTGTTGGAAAATTAATTAATTAAGCTAATCTGACTTGTATTTGGTTGGCTTTTGTCGTGATAATGTGTGACTTAATCAAATAGCATTTTGATGATCAAATAATAAGAGATTGATTACTATGTACGATACTAACCTTGATCAGAATCCGGCCAACTTCCAAGCCCTCTCGCCATTATCCATGCTGCAAAGAGCCGCTGACGTATATCCTACAGCTATCGCCCAAATATATGGTGATTTACGTCGCACTTGGAAACAAACCTATGAGCGCACTGCAGCCATGGCTGATGCCTTAAATCAACATGGTATTGGTTTAGGCGATACGGTCTCGGTTATTGCTCATAATGGCCCTGAGTTATTTGAATGTCATTACAGTATACCTATGGCGGGGGCTGTGCTAAATGCTATCAATACGCGTTTGGATGCCCAGACCATTGCTTATATTTTTGATCACGCCGAGAGTAAGATGGTTATTGTTGATCGGGAGTTCTCGGCAACAGTCAAGGAAGCATTAGCAATAGCTAAAGTAAAACCTCTAGTTATAGATATTGATGACCCAACTTATGTTGGTGGTGAGCTGATCGGTGAATTGGATTATCAGTCACTGCTAGCTAAAGGCAGTCCTGATTACCCTTGGCAAATGCCAGCTGATGAATGGCAAGCTATAAGTTTAAATTATACCTCTGGTACTACAGGCAACCCCAAAGGTGTTGTCTATCATCATCGAGGTGCTTACTTAACAGCCATTAATATGTCCTTAGCTTGGGATATGAATAAATACCCTGTGTATATGACGATTGTGCCCATGTTCCACTGTAATGGTTGGTGTTTTACCTGGGCCACAGCCTTGATGGCAGGGGCCAATGTGTTTTTGCGTCAAGTGCGGCCAGATATTGTTTTAGACCTTATCAAGCGTGAAAAGGTGACTCACTTTGGTGGCGCACCGATTGTCTTAAATATGATCAATAATGCCGAAGATAAAGACAAACAAGGTATTAATCATCAGATCAAAGTTATGACTGCTGGCGCAGCGCCTCCTGCTGCAGTTATACAGGCCATGGAAGACATTGGTTTTGATATAACTCATGTCTATGGACTAACAGAAACCTACGGTGCCTGTATTGTGTGTGAGTGGCAGGGTCATAAGTGGAATCATTTACCCGAGTCAGAACGAGCTGCATTGAAAGCCCGTCAGGGTGTCAGGACTCCCAATCAAGAAGACCATGCGGTAATGAATACTGAAACCATGCAACCGGTACCCAAAGACGGCAAAACCATTGGTGAAATTTGTATGCGCGGTAATATGGTGATGAAAGGTTACCTCAAAAACCCTCAGGCTACGGCAGAAGCCTTTGCAGGTGGGTGGTTCCATTCTGGTGATTTGGCTGTTTGGCACGCAGATGGCTATATGGAAATCAAGGACCGAGCTAAAGATATTATTATTTCTGGTGGTGAGAATATTTCCTCCATTGAGATAGAAAGCGTTCTCTATCGACATCCTGCGGTTTTAGAAGCAGCAGTGGTTGCAAGAGCAGATGAAAAGTGGGGTGAAACTCCTTGTGCTTTTGTTTGTCTTAAAGATGAGATGGCAGCCAGTGAAGAAGAAATTATTGCTTTCTGCCGTGACAATATGGCAAGTTTTAAGATACCTAAACATGTGGTTTTTGGTCCTTTGCCAAAAACAGCTACGGGGAAAATTCAAAAATATATGTTACGAGAAATGACCCCAGCGTAAAATAATAACGACTAAAAAGTAGACAAGCCTTAATAAAAAGGCTCAAAATAATAGTGTGGCTTAATTAATACTGTGGTGCCAGCAAACGACCCACAGCGATTTAGGAAAAACCAAGAACATGGAACAAGCATTTGACCCCAGTAGCGTACATGAGCAAGCCAATACGATGCTGTTGGCTGGCCAGAAAGTAACGGTCAATCAAGTTGCTGATGCATTACAAATAGAACCCTCCGATGCTTTGCGCGCTGAACTTGAACGTTGGTGGTTAGAATTAGAGGTACAAGTACCTTTTCGTCATTCGGCCCACTATGATACGCGCCGACCAGAGGTACCGGATACGGTTTATCAATCGGTGCAAATGATTTGGGAAAATGCCCTCAAGGACGCGCGTTTAGAACTAGAGTTGCAAGGCCGTAATAATGCTGACAATAGTAATTCCGAGAGTGGTTTAAGTAGTGAAGATGAGCTTTATCTACTTCGCTCACAGATTGGTGTATTAGAAGATTCAAATCAGCGTATGCGCACGCAATTAACTGAGGGTGAAACCAGTGTTAAGAACCTTGAAGCAGAGCGAGCTATGTTGCGAACTAAGTTACAGACTGCGGAAGGTAAAGCAAGTGAACTTGAGCGTTCTTTAACCCAAAGTAAGGCAGAGGCAGAACAAGCCTTAGGCAGTCGTGATGAAGCCAAAAAACAGCTAGATCAACGCATGAAGGATGAAATCCTCCATCATCAAGAATCTTTGCACAAAATGGAAAGTAAAGTTAATTATTACCGCCATCAGTTAGACAAACTTCGAGATGAATGGGGTAAAAAAGAGAATGCGATGAATATGCGCATTCAAGATTTGCAGGCGCAGCTAGCTCGCAACGATGTGGCTATTGATACTCAGGTTAGACAAATTCGTTCCCAAGATGAGGAACTGAGGCGTTTTCGTGGCGAAATGGCGAACCAGTCTCGGAATATGTCTGCCTCCAATACCCAGATCTTAGCGTCAAAAAATCGTCTCAAGCGTTTAGAGGACGAATTACAACAGAGTGAAGCTGATATTCGAGAAGCTAAAAAGCGTGCTCTGGTGGATAAGACAGACTTTGCTCGGCGCGAGACAGACTTACGAAGTTTGCTTAAAGACAAAGAAACAGAGCTTAATGCTTCAACAGTCAAGCTGAATGAAATTCAACGAGTTCTTATCGCTCGTGAAGAGGAAATCCGCCGCCTGACTGCTAAGCTCTAGGCTGGTTGGTTATCTACCATCATGGTGGCTGAACCTGTGGTAATCACTTTACCATTAACCAAACATTCGGTTTTTAATGTCACTCTGCGTCGACGTACATTTACTTCTTCCACGGTTACCTTGGCCGTTACCGTATCACCAATCATAACGGGTGCCTTAAAGCGCAGTTGTTGCTCTAGATAAATGCAACCTGGGCCTGGTAACTGGGCGCCCAATACAGTAGAAATTAGGCCGCCATTGAGCATGCCATGGGCTATACGCTGTTTAAATGGTGTTTGTGCCGCATATTCAGCATCTATATGGATAGGGTTAGTATCACCAGTCAGTTGGGCAAAGGTGTCAATATCCTCAACAGTAACCTGTTTATCAAAAGAGGACTCCATACCGGGGCTAAGTTCTTCTATATAGTATCCGTGTTGCATATTTTGACTCATATTAAATTGGCAGCGTGAATAATACGCACCTGCATCATATTTGTCATCTCTAGCCATAGTCTGAAAAGCATAAGCCTTCAAAGCATAATGAAACTTGTGAGTCAGTATTCCGTTGTTTCTTGGCCAACCCAGACTCTATCGTTAAAATAGCGACAAATGTCGATTGCTTATCCAAGGAAATGTTATGCCAGAATATCGCGCACCCCTTGAAGAAATGAATTTTGTTATAGATCAGTTACATGACCTGCCAGGTCTGGCCGCAGCCATTGATAATGAGGACGCTAATGCCGAATTGCTAGCTGCGGTATTAACGGAGTCTGATAAATTAGCCAACCAAGTTTGGTCACCTCTGAATTGGTCTGGGGATCAACAGGGCGTGCAACTGACAGATGCCGGCGTTAAAGTAGCTGATGGCTTTACCGATGCTTATAAGCAGTATGCAGAAGGGGGCTGGAATAGTTTATGTTTTGATCCTGAGTATGGGGGTCAAGGCTTGCCGTTTAGTTTTTCTATGCCAGTGGCAGAAATGGCACAGGCAGCGAATATGTCCTTGGGCTTGTGTCCATTATTGACAACCGGGGCTATTGAAGCAATTACTGCTCATGCTAGTGAAGCATTAAAGGCAACTTATCTAGAGAAAATGATTGCCGGTGAATGGACCGGCACCATGAACCTCACTGAGCCCCATGCTGGCACAGATTTGGCTTTGTTAAAGTCTACAGCGACGCCAGCAGATGATCATTATTTGATTAAGGGACAGAAAATATTTATTACTTGGGGTGATCACGATATGACGGAAAATATCGTGCATTTAGTGTTGGCGCGGTTACCTGATGCACCTGCAGGTGTTAAGGGCATATCTCTATTTTTGGTGCCTAAATTTTTGGTCAATGAGGATGGTAGTCTTGGCCAGCGTAATGATGTTTATGCACTTAATGTTGAACATAAAATGGGTATTCATGCCAGCCCCACCTGTGTCATGAGTTATGGCGATAATGGTGGTGCTATTGGCTATTTGGTCGGTGAGCCTCATGCTGGTTTAGCGGCCATGTTTACTATGATGAATAATGCGCGTTTGGTGGTGGGCCTCCAAGGTGTAGCAATAGCAGATCGTGCATATCAACATGCCGTGGCCTATGCCCAAGAACGTGTGCAGTGTATTGCCCCAGGGCGTTCTGAGGTGGGTGCCATTATTCATCATCCAGATGTACGGCGCATGTTAATGACCATGCGTGGCTTAACTGAGGCAGCCCGTGCTATTTGTTATCTTAATGCCAAACATATAGACCTAAGCCACCATGCGGCAACCCCTGAAGCTCGCTCTGCGGCTAATAAATTGGTTGGTTTGCTAACGCCCATAGCCAAAGGTTGGAGTACTGAAGTAGCCCAAGAAATTACCTATCATGGGGTACAAATTCATGGTGGTATGGGGTTTGTGGAAGAAACTGGGGCTGCCCAATATCAGCGTGATGCGCGTATATTACCGATTTACGAGGGTACCACGGGCATTCAAGCACTTGATCTGGTGGGGCGGAAAACCCTCGGCGATGGTGGTGCGGGTATGGCAACTTTAATAGCGGCAATGCGTGCCGATGTAAGTGAGTATGGTCAATGTCTAAGCCAACTGCAATTAGACACTATGGTTGCAGGTATTGATGCACTGGAACAGGCGTACCAAAAACTTTTAAGCGAGTCAGCTGAGGATCCTATGTTACCTGGTGCCATTAGCTATGATCTGCTGATGTTAGCAGGTTATGTTTGTGGTGGTTGGCAAATGATGCGGGCTTCAGCCTTGGTTACTAGTCACGATAATCAAGACTTTGCGGCTAATAAGCAGGCCACCTCGGCTTATTATCTGGAGCATCTATTGCCGCGCTTTAAGGGGCATTTGGCATCGATTGAGGTTGGTAGTGAAAGCCTTATGAGTATTGCTCCCGAAGCCATGTAAACCGGTCTAAAGAGACGTAAGTTTAACCTGTGGCCACCCTTTAAGAGCCGCCTGCAGTGCTGTTAGATTAGCTTCTAAGAGTTTAATGTGTAATAACAGCTGTTGATCATATTGACGGTCGATAATTTCACCGCCATGGCGCTGGCAAAGATGTTCGATCTTGCCACTTAAATCATAGTGTAGACTGATAGTGATTTCACAGTAGTTACGTTTTACAACAGTAGGACACTCCGCAATAACCGCTTTGGTGGCATCACTATAGGCACGAACAAGGCCTCCAGTGCCTAATTTAGTCCCACCAAAATAGCGGATAACCACAATACTTACTTCACCGATATTCGCATGGCTAAGAACCTGTAGCATGGGTCTGCCAGCGGTGCCTGAGGGTTCGCCAGCATCACTAAAGCCCCAATAGGTGCTATTTTCTGGCGCCTCGGCTACCACTGCCCAGCAGTGATGGTTGGCGTCTGGATATAACTCTCGCATGGCTTGTAGATGTTGATTACAGGCTTCACGACCTTGGGTGTGGCGGAGATTGGCGATAAACAAACTATTTTTGATAGTTAAACGCACCTCAAGGTCTTGGCCATGTAAATCAGGTATCAGATAGGTCATTGTTTACTAGGTAATCGGACAGGTTAATCGTACAATATCACATAATAGGTTTTAACTATCAGCTAATTATTATGGTCGATTTACAACATCGCTTCGGTGGAATGCAGCGTCTCTATGGTGTAGATGCGTTTGCAACTATTGCTCAAGCAAATATATGCGTAGTAGGCATTGGTGGCGTGGGAAGCTGGGTGGCTGAAGCTCTGGCACGTTCTGGGGTGGGCAAGTTAACCTTAATTGATATGGATGATGTCAGTGAAACTAATATCAACCGGCAATTAGTGGCTCTAGAATCGACCTTAGAGGTGGCC
>NYZU01000011.1 GCA_002686055.1 Oceanospirillaceae bacterium
CCATGAATTAAAGCCGGTCGTTACCATTGCAGGTAAAGGCTTATCTGAAAACGTGCTGAAAGAGCTTAATCGCGCCCTTGATGATCATGAATTGATAAAAATTAAACTGCAGGTAGAAGACAAAACTGCGACCCTCGCACAACTGTCTGAACAGACCGGTGCGACCGTGGTACAAGCGATTGGCCACATGGCACTAATAATACGACCTGCGGCCCAGCCAAATCCTAAATTATCAAATTTACTCGGCCACTGAAGAATACCAATTTATTCCGACAATGCGGTAATGCTAATTTCAGTAAACCTTATTGGGCCTGATAATGGTGTTAATGAGAAACTGGTAGCTTCCTCACTCCCCCAACCTGAAGTTCCCTCAACCACACTGGTTTCATCAATTTCACGAGCACCACTCCCGTTGCGCCCATTGAATGTATAAGTATTTCCATTAATGATTAAATTTGCCTCATCAGTTTCTACGTTAAAAGCAGGAAATCCTGGTACAGAAAACTTAATACCTTTGAAAGGAATAGCTGTGCCAGAATCATTGGTCAAAGCAAAATTGACCTGCTCACCAACATTTATCTTCCAATCGTTATTACCTGGATTAGGTAAATCTGGTGTTTTTACACCAAGACCATAGATCTTTTGTTTTGATAATTTACCCGCCTCACCGCTACTCACAACCTCCGAAGTCACTGTGAGAGTAAAATCGCCATCAATAAAAGTTAAAGCATTCTGGCCAAATTTATTAGCGGTTGGAATAAAATTAAAACTCAATGGGGTTTCAATGTATTGAACAGGGTTTTGAGGTGATGGATCTACATTATTAGCATCGCCGTCATTATCTGAATCAGGACTCCCGTAAAGGGGGGCGATCCAATTCACATCATCTATCCAAGTCGACATAGCACCTAACTCACCATTCATGGTGGCTTGGATCAACTCACCGTCTAAGCGTGTGGCAAGATACGATGTACTGGCGTTATCAAGATCGGTTGCTACCGCCGCTTCGACCTCACTGAAAATAGCCGCATCTTTATTAAAGCCATTATCGACAAAATCGCTGAATAGCGTCTGCGCAACGATAGCCGCATCTTCAGAGGTGTTAGTCGCAACCGCTTCTACAACAGCTGCCAACGTTTCTAATGCCGCACGATAGGCTGCGGCCGCCGATTGCGCTTCCGCTGTTGCGGTGCTTTCATCAAATACTGGTGAGGTGCTAAAGANGTTCACATTATCCAGNAAACCAAAACCATAGACTGCTTGTACCGCNNTNGCCGCCACTTCGCGATTATTTTNCACAGTGATGATACTTTTACTAAAGGTAGGCCCNCCTGAGACAAAAGCATTCGCGGGAATATCGATCGTAGCATCAGTAGCATCAGGCTCAACGTAAGATAATGACACCTCGTTTCCAGGGAAGTCTTTCACNGTTAGTCGATTATTGGCATCCGTGTATTGCACTCTCCAATCACCTGCCTGGGCCTGCAATGCATTACCCACATCATCGACCGTATTTCCCTCAAGGCTTATGTAAGTCAATTCTGCTTCGCCAAGCTTTAGTGTCCACACCTGACCGCTAGCTAGTANCGCATCAGCTAGCACATCACCCTCTGCCGATAAAACAACATCGGCGAGAGTTAAATCGTATTGGTCAAGATCGGAATAACGTAACACTGAGGGGCTTTGAGCCACTGCTCTATCGACCGCTAGGGTTGTCAACGCAGTCGCGTAAAAACGCAATTGNTCACCCGTGTATTCACTTTCTTTAATGATTGTTCTAACCGTGTCAATCACTGGTATGTCATTGGTGGTGAGATCAAGGGTATCGGCGTTACTGCTAACCTCTAATAAGAAAGGACCATTATTAGAGTCAGTACTCAACACAAGCTCAGAGGCAAAACCCAAGTCGTCAGAGCGACCGTTAGCGACCGCTGCTAAGCCATCAGTGCTAGGCNTCANCATTGCACCCGAATAAGGATCAACCGANGTGTCTAAATAATCTTGTAATTTATATAGCGCAATGTCTGCATTNGCTAATGGNCCATCAACCCCCATAACNTCAATCGTGGAATCAACCGCCTCACCCTCAGAACTATCAATACCATGACCACAACCTAAAATAGTAGAAATAAACAGCCCCACTAAAAGCCATTGNGGTAAGTTTTTCAATGAGATAAGNNGTCCAGTACTGTCGAGNTGTTTAGGCATTTTGGCCCTCAATTCATTAGGTTTATTAGGGCATATTTTGTAACACTATCGCGTATGGCTTCAAGCGTCAGCACGCTTAGAGCCGTAACCGCGAGTATCAAAAGTTACCATTGATACAGTTTGATACAAATCTTAGAGGTATGGCAATGAAAATTCCATAACCATTTTGAACGGTAAAAAAACCGNCAAAAACACCGAGTTAGGGTCATTAAGTGAGCTTTTTGAGGGCAGTAAAAAAGAGCTAGGCGAGATGTTCGACCGTATCAATCTCGTATTCTACNGCACCGCTTGGGGTCTTAACTACCACTGTCTCGCCCACTTCTTTACCCACCAANGAGCGGGCGATCGGCGAAGTAACGGAAATTTTTGCCTGTTTGACATCGGCTTCATCTTCACCGACGATCTGGTANCTAACCGCTTCATCCGTTTCTACGTTAATGATGGTCACGGTTGCACCGAAAATGACTTTATCTGAGACGGGAATTGAGGTGATATCAATCACCACNGATTCAGCCAATTTACCTTCAATTTCTTGAATCCTNCCCTCACAAAAACCNTGCTGCTCACGCGCCGCATGGTATTCCGCATTCTCTTTTAGATCGCCGTGCTCGCGTGCCTCTGCAATCGCCTTGACGATAGCCGGTCGCTGAACCCGTTTGAGTTGATCTAGCTCAGCTTTTAGTGCCGCTTCACCAGTGACCGTCATAGGAACTCGATTCATAATAGCGCTCTCGCCAATGATAGAATGATCAGAATACGCTTATAGTAGGTAAGGTTTAGGCTTGATGCAAATCTTGCAGGCGATTCACTGCAATGTCGCCGTCAATGTTTAACGCCATACAAAGTGCGCTTGCCCCGGCTAAGGTCGTGGTGTAATAGACCTTTTTTTGCAGTGCTGAGCGACGAATCGTGGCGGAGTCCGCGATCGCTTTGCGGCCTTCAGTGGTATTAATAATCAAATCTATGTCGCCATTTTTAATCGCATCGACAACATGCGGGCGCCCTTCTTGTACTTTATTAATCAGCTCAGCGGAAATACCGCCATCCGCCAGTGCCTGCTGAGTACCCTTAGTAGCCAACAGTGTAAAACCCAGTTCAAGTAAATCATTGGCCACTTGTAACAAGCCTGCCTTATCGACATCTCGCACACTTAAAAAGGCTGTACCGCCTTTCGGCAAGATTTCACCCGCCCCTAACTGCGCCTTAGCAAACGCCTCACCAAAGGTTAATCCTGAGCCCATNACTTCGCCCGTAGATTTCATTTCTGGCCCTAAGATCGGGTCAACGCCTTGGAATTTAGNAAACGGAAATACCGCTTCTTTGACACTTGAAAAACTAGGGATACGCTCACAGCTAAAGTCCTGTGCGGCTAAGCTGGTACCGGCCATGCAGCGAGCAGCGACCTTCGCCAATGAAATACCAATGCATTTCGAGACAAACGGCACGGTTCGAGAGGCGCGAGGATTCACCTCGATCACATATATTTTATCGTCTTGAATCGCTAGTTGTACATTCATCAAGCCAATCACATTGAGCTCTTTGGCCATGGCCTTCACCATAGTACGCATGTCGGCTTGATGTTGGTCAGACAAACTGTACGGCGGTAATGCGCAAGCAGAATCACCAGAATGCACCCCCGCCTGCTCAATGTGCTGCATCACAGCACCAATTACCACCACTTCGCCATCACTGACAGCATCGAGATCAACCTCTATCGCTGCATTAAGAAAGTGATCAAGCAATACGGGGCTTTCATTCGAAACCTGTACCGCTTCATTCATATAGCGCATCAATTCATCTTGGCTATAAACGATCTCCATAGCTCTACCGCCCAATACATAAGACGGTCTCACCACTAAGGGATAACCAATTTCATTAGCGGCATCAATCGCTGCCTCAGCAGAGCGAACTGTTCGGTTGGGTGGCTGCAATAAATCAAGCTTCTCGATCATCTGTTGAAAACGTTCGCGGTCTTCTGCCTTATCGATCGCATCGGGTGAAGTACCCATAATGGGGACACCTGCGGCCTCTAAATCACGGGCAAGTTTCAGTGGCGTCTGGCCACCAAACTGCACAATCACACCCTTAGGCTGTTCAATATCAACTATCGCTAACACATCTTCTAAGGTTACCGGCTCAAAATAGAGTCGATCAGAAGTGTCGTAATCGGTCGAAACAGTTTCAGGATTACAATTCACCATAATCGTTTCATAGCCGTCTTCACGCATTGCCAGTGCGGCATGCACACAGCAATAATCAAACTCGATACCTTGACCGATGCGATTTGGACCACCACCTAACACCATTATCTTGTCGCGAGTGGAAGGCTCCGCTTCGCAAAACGGCTCATACGTGGAGTACATATAAGCGGTAGCGCTTGCAAATTCCGCGGCACAGGTATCGACACGCTTATAACTGGGTTTAACATTCAGTGCTATTCGTGCGTTACGGACATCCGCCTCAGTACAAGCCAGCAGGCTCGCCAGTCGTTGATCGGCAAACCCTTTTCGCTTTAAGGCTAACATGGTTTTCGCATCAATATCCGCTAATGACTGACACGCGACTTGCGCTTCGGTGTTAACGATATCTTCAATTTGCACTAAGAACCAAGGGTCAATGGCCGATGCTTGGTAAACCTCTTCTAAGCTAAAACCTGCACGGAAAGCGTCAGCGACATACCAGACTCGATCAGGACCAGGCGTTGTTAATTGCGCACTAATGTCTGTACGAACATCGGCATGCGTTAAATCAGCAATCGGATCAAAGCCAGCAGCACCCACTTCTAGGCCTCTTAAGGCCTTCTGCATTGACTCTTGAAAGGTGCGACCGATTGCCATCACCTCGCCGACCGACTTCATTTGCGTACTTAATACCGGTTCCGCAGCAGCGAACTTTTCAAAAGTGAAACGTGGGATCTTAGTCACCACATAATCGATGGCCGGTTCAAACGAAGCCGGTGTTGCGCCGCCAGTAATATCGTTTTGCAATTCATCTAAGGTATAGCCAATCGCCAACTTAGCCGCAATTTTAGCGATAGGAAAACCGGTCGCTTTTGAAGCCAGTGCCGAGGAACGACTGACGCGCGGATTCATTTCAATAATGACCATGCGGCCGGTTTTTGGACAAATACCAAACTGCACATTCGAGCCGCCCGTTTCAACACCAATTTCACGTAACACTGCCAGTGAGGCATTTCGCATGATTTGGTATTCTTTATCGGTGAGCGTCTGAGCCGGGGCAACCGTGATCGAGTCGCCGGTGTGCACGCCCATGGCATCAAAGTTTTCAATGGAACAAATAATGATACAGTTATCGTTTTTATCGCGTACCACTTCCATTTCGTATTCTTTCCAACCAATCAGTGACTCATCGATAAGTAACTCATTGGTCGGTGATAGATCGAGTCCGCGCTTACAAATCTCTTCAAACTCTTCGTGATTATAAGCAATGCCACCACCTGAACCACCCATGGTAAATGATGGACGAATAATCACAGGGAAGCCCAATGTCGCCTGCACAGCACGCGCCTCTTCTAAACTATGGGCAATATCTGAACGCGGGGTTTCTAAGCCAATAGCCTTCATGGCTTTATCAAATAAGTTACGATCTTCGGCTTTATCGATAGCCTCGCGAGTTGCGCCTATCATTTGCACGTTATGCGCGTCTAACACGCCTTCACGGGCCAAATCTAAGGCGCAGTTCAGTGCGGTTTGACCACCCATCGTCGGTAAGATAACCGATGGCTTCTCTTTTTCAATAATCTTAGCCACGGTTCGCCATTCAACCGGTTCGATGTAAGTCGCATCGGCCATGACAGGGTCAGTCATAATGGTGGCGGGATTCGAGTTCACCAAAATGACACGATAACCCTCTTCCTTTAAGGCCTTACAGGCCTGCGCGCCCGAGTAGTCAAACTCACAGGCTTGACCAATGACAATAGGCCCTGCGCCTAAAATTAATACACTGTCTATGTCCGTTCTTTTTGGCATAATTAGTTGGCTTTAGCTTCAATATGCTGAGTAATCAACGCAATAAAATGATCAAACAGAGGCGCAGCATCGTGCGGCCCTGGGCTGGCTTCTGGGTGCCCTTGAAAACCAAATGCTGGCTTATCAAGGTGCGCAATACCCTGAATAGATTGATCAAACAATGATTGATGGGTCACGCGTAAAGTTGACGGCAAACTGTCAGGATCAACGGCAAAACCGTGGTTTTGGCTGGTAATCAACACCGTATTATCGTCAATGTTTTTTACTGGGTGGTTAGCCCCGTGATGACCAAATTTCATCTTTAAGGTTTTGGCACCACTGGCTAAGGCTAACAACTGATGACCCAGACAAATACCAAATAAAGGAATCTCTTCCGTCAATAAGGTTTCTATTGCTGTAATGGCGTAATCGCAGGGCTCGGGATCACCAGGGCCATTGGATAAAAACACGCCATCAGGCGCTAGCGCCAATACCTCGGCGGCAGGCGTTTGTGCCGGCACGACCGTTAAACGGCAGCCACGATCAACCAACATGCGAAGGATATTATGCTTGGCGCCAAAATCGTAGGCCACGACATGGTAGGGTAAACGGGAAGCTTCAGGCTTGGCATAGCCTTGACTCAATGACCAGACCGACGATTGCCAGGGGTATGCGGCCGTGCAGCACACCTCTTTAGCTAAATCCATCCCTTGTAAACCGGCAAAGTTTTTAGCTTGTGCAATCGCCTGTTGTTCATCAGCCGCGGTAATGGCCTGCTCAGAAGTAAAAATACAGCCACTTTGAGCGCCAGTATCGCGCAAAATACGAGTTAATTGCCGAGTATCGAGATCGGCAATGGCGACGACATTATTGGCAATCAAATAGGAAGACAGATCTTGCTCGGAACGAAAGTTGCTGGCTAGAAGCGGCAGGTCACGAATCACTAAGCCTGCAGCCCAAACTTGTTCAGACTCTTGATCCTCTGAATTAGTGCCGGTATTACCGATATGTGGGTAGGTAAGGGTGACAATTTGTCGGGCGTAA
>NYZU01000032.1 GCA_002686055.1 Oceanospirillaceae bacterium
CCCTTGCGCGATCGTTTTGGTATTACCCAAAGACTCGAGTACTACAACGTTGCCGACTTAACCACCATTGTTGATCGTTCAGCCAGGTTATCTGGTATGCAATTAGATATGGGCGGCGCCCGTGAAGTCGCTAGGCGCTCTCGTGGTACTCCTCGTATAGCTAATCGCTTATTACGCCGCACTCGTGACTTTGCCGAAGTCAAATACAATGGCGTGGTGACCAGTGAAGTGGCTGATCAAGCACTAAATATGCTCAGTGTCGATGATTTAGGGTTTGATCATATGGATCGGGCGGTGATGTTAGCTATTATCGAACGCTTTAAAGGTGGGCCAGTGGGTGTTGATAATCTTGCGGCAGCCATTAGTGAACAACGTGAAACCATTGAAGATGTGATTGAACCCTACCTTATTCAACAGGGCTTTATTATGCGTACGCCACGTGGCAGGGTAGTGACAGATAAAGCTTATGCGCATTTTGATCTGACCCCAGTTACCAAAACCTAACATTTGTTAGCAAAAATTATGGTTTTAAGTTGTGCTTATTAATGTGATTTAAGTACTGCTAAAGTCATATCTCTGGCTGACTAACTGGCTGAACTAGGAACTTTCCCTAGCCATGTGACTCTTAATCATGAAAGAAAGTGAAAATTCAGTGGAGAAACATGGATACTACTTTCTAAATTAAGGGTTTATAGCTAATATAAGACCCTAAACAAAAGCTATCAGTTGATATTAATAAATACACAATAAGGGGAATGTTCGTGGACGAAAAAATGTCGGTCCTGAGTCTGATTCTGAATGCCAGTTTCTTGGTGCAGTTGGTGATGCTCATTTTGCTTGTGGCCTCTGTCATGTCTTGGGTAATGATTTTTCAACGTCGACGGGTCTTGCGGGCGGCCAAAAATAGTTTGGCTAACTTTGAAGAACAGTTCTGGTCTGGTATTGATTTAAGCCAGTTGTACCGTCAAGTGAGTTCCGAACCCAACTTGGATAGTGGCGCTGAAAATATATTTCGTGCCGGCATTAAAGAATTTACTCGCTTACGTCAGCAAACTGATGCTGATGGTGATGCGGTAATGGAAGGTGTGCAGCGGGCCATGCGGGTTGCCATTTCCAAAGAGGAAGAGAAGCTCGCTACCCATTTGCCTTTCCTAGCGACAGTGGGTTCAGTCAGTCCTTATATTGGTCTATTTGGCACAGTTTGGGGAATTATGAACTCCTTTCGGGGCTTAGCTAATGCCCATCAGGCCACTTTGGCTACTGTGGCACCGGGCATATCAGAGGCTCTAATAGCCACAGCTATGGGTTTGTTTGCTGCTATACCAGCAGTTATGGCTTACAACAATTATTCCCATCGTGTAGAAGGTCTGATATCCAGTTATGAGACTTTTGCCGAAGAATTTTCCAGCATTTTACACCGCAAAGCCCACGCATCAGAACTGCAGGAGTAACTTATGTCAGTTCGTCGCGCAAACAATAAGCGCTATAAGCTTAACGCTGAAATAAATGTTGTCCCCTATATTGATGTCATGATGGTGCTGTTAGTTATATTTATGGTGACAGCGCCTATGTTGACCCAAGGGGTTAATGTTGACCTGCCTCAAGCCAAGTCAGACCCAGTTGAAACTGATGAATTAAATCAACCCCTTATTGTATCTGTGACTAAGGCGGGTGATTACTTTTTAGACTTGGGTGAAAACAATCGTCAACCCGTTACTTTAGATCGTATTGGCACGCAAGTGGGCAAAATATTGTCTCGCGCACCTGATACGCAGGTACTTATTCGCGGTGATCGCAGTATTGATTACGGTAGTATCGTACAACTAATGACAGTATTACAGAAAGCTGGTGCTGGCAGTGTTGGCTTGGTGTCGGAAAGCCCGTGAAGTTAGATCGTAGTTATGCACTGCCTGTGGTATTGGCAACAGGGCTTCATATTGTTGTGGCCATAATTTTTGCCACCGAATGGCAAATGATGCCAGAACGCAAGCCTCCCGTGGAGATCAAACAACGGGTGCAGGCATCTTTAATAAATATGGATAGCATTTTGGCTATGCAGAAGAAAGAAGCTGAAGCCAAGCGCCAAGCAGCTGCTAAGAAGCAAGCTGAATTAGATGCCAAGAAAAAAGCCGAAGCAAAGAAACGGGCAGAAGAAAAGAAAAAGGCTGAAGCGAAAAAATTAGCTGAAGCTAAGAAAAAAGCTGAGGCCAAAAAGCAGGCTGAAGCCAAGAAACAAGCTGAGGCTAAGAAACAAGCTGAAGCCAAAAAACAAGCAGAAGCCAAGAAACAAGCAGAAGCCAAAAAGCAAGCAGAAGCCAAAAAGCAAGCAGAAGCCAAAAAGCAAGCAGAAGCCAAAAAGCAAGCTGAAGCCAAGAAGCAAGCTGAAGCCAAGAAGCAAGCTGAAGCCAAGAAGCAAGCAGAAGCCAAAAAGCAAGCAGAAGCTAAGAAACAAGCAGAAGCGAAAAAACAAGCTGAAGCCAAGAAACAAGCTGAGGCTAAGAAACAAGCTGAAGCCAAGAAAAAAGCTGAAGCCAAGAAGCAAGCTGAAGCCAAGAAGCAAGCTGAAGCCAAGAAGCAGGCAGAAGCTAAGAAAAAAGCCGAAGCCCAACGCTTAGCAGAGGCTAAGAAAAAGGCTGAGGCCGAAAAGCAGGCTAAAGCCCTAGAAGCGGCGAAGCAAAAAGCTAAACAAGAGGCCGAGCAGCGCCTAAAAGAGCAGCTTGCTGAGCAGGAAAGGGCGGCAGCGGCGGCAAAAGCCGCTGATGATGCTAGGCAGCAGGCTCTATTGGACAATGAGCTGGCCTCTTCTTTAGAAGAAGAGATGGCTTATCAGGAAAGTGTAAGCAATGCAGAAGCAGTAGGTTCAGCATTGGCTTATATAAGAGATGAAATCAGTAAGCGCTGGAAGCGCCCTGCCGATGCCCGCAATGGCATGTATGTAGAGGTTATGATTCGCTTAGTGCCTACTGGTGAAGTGATTAGTGTGGAAGTGGTAGCCAAAGACGCTACGGATGCGATGGTAGCATCAGTCAAGAATGCCGTGCGAAAAGTAGGGCGTTTTGATAAGCTCAGTGGACTGGATACAGTTATATTTGATGCTAATTTCCGCAAGTTTAGATTGCGATTTAGGCCGGAAGACTTAAGACTATGAGAAAGCTCAAACAACAATTAGGATTAATCCTACTCGTACTTATGGCGCCATTAACTATGGCTTCGGAATTGGTTATAGAGATTACCTCTGGGGTCGATGATCCTGTGCCAGTGGCTATTGTACCGTTTGATTGGGCTGGTAATAAAGCCTTGCCGGAAGATGTCGCCCTGGTAGTGGAATCTGACCTAGAGCGCAGTGGTCAATTTAAGGCCCTGCAACGGGGAGCTATGCTGAGTAGGCCCCGTAATGAAGAGACGGTTTATTATCGCGATTGGCGTTATCTAGATACTGAGTACTTAGTAATTGGGCAGGTTCTGGCCACAGAGAAGGGTTTTACAGTTGAATATCAATTATTTGATATTGAAGGTGAACAGATTATTTCCAGTGGTGCTTTTACGGGTGGGCGCGATAATTTACGCAGTCTGGCACATAGTGTTAGTGATGCTGTCTATGAGGCCTTAACAGGCTTAAGAGGCGCTTTCCGCACTCGAGTAGCTTATGTTGCTGCAGATAGAAAAGTAAATCCCTCTTCCTATCAATTATTAGTAGCAGACGCTGATGGCTTTAATCCTAAAGTGATTCTTAAATCTAAATACCCCATTATGTCACCAAACTGGTCCCGTGACGCCAACCAACTAGCTTATGTATCATTTGAATCCCAGCGCCCAGCTATTTACCTTCAGGACTTGCGCACGGGTGAACGCAAACGGGTCAAATCATTTAAGGGTCTAAATGGCGCGCCGGCTTGGTCCCCTGATGGCAAACGCTTAGCACTTGTATTGTCAAAGGATGGTAATGCTGAAATCTATGTATTAGGCCTAGAAGACGGTAAATTACAACGTATAACCAACCATTATGGTATTGATACTGAGCCCTCATGGTCTGTTGATGGTAAGAGCATTATTTTTACTTCCGATCGAGGTGGTAAACCCCAAATATATCAGGTGGAATTAGCCTCTAAATGGGTGGAGCGGCTAACCTTTGAAGGAGATTACAATGCGCGTGGTAGTCTGACCTATGATGGACGTTTTCTGGTCTTGGTAAGTCGCCATGATGGTCGTTTCCATATTGCTGTGCAAGATTTACAGCGTGGCACTATGACCAAATTGACCCGCTCTAGCTTAGATGAATCACCCAGTGTGGCTCCCAATGGCTCTATGGTGTTATATGCCACAGAGGTAAATGGTAAAGATATTCTCGCCGCGGTTTCCATTGATGGCCAAGTTACCTATCAGTTACCAGCAGCTAGTGGGGTAGTACGCGAGCCAGCTTGGTCACCATACTTAAACTAATAAGTTGGTTAAATATTTACCTGTGGTAACTGGTAGTTAAGCTATAAGCTGCTATATTTAAAGGAATTGGTACTATTTAGGTGGTGCGACAACTAGATATATTCTACTAGTTTGATGAATGTATTTTATGATACAATTTTCATCGATTTTTTATTATCGTAAAAATGGTCTATGTATGCCATTTACACAGGAGCATTTACATGCGTATGGGAAACCGAAGCAAAATTTTAGCTGCTAGCTTAATGATGTCTTTGCTAGCCGCTTGTAGTAACCAAGACACTACTACAGATACCTCAGCCAGCACTAATGCCGAAGGTGCTGCAGAAACTACGGCTATGGAGACACAGGCAGTTGAGGATGCAACCAAAGCTGCCACTGAAGCAGAAGCTGCCGCCGCCGAAGCTGCCGCTGCTGCCGAAGCCGCTGCTGCAGAAGCTCAAGCCCAAGCTGAAGCCGAGGCAGAAGCCGCTGCTGCTGCCGCTGAAGCCGCTGCTGCTGCAGAAGCCGCCGCTGAACAGGCCCGTCAAGAAGCTGTTGAACAGACGAAAGCCTTAGCCCATATTATCTACTTCGATTTTGACCAGTCGACTATCCGTGCTGAGTTCCGTGAAGTGCTTAATGGCCATGCGGCTTATTTAGCACAAAATCCTGGCGCACGTATTGTGTTAGAAGGCCACGCAGATGAACGTGGTACTCGTGAGTATAATATGGCTCTAGGTGAGCGTCGTGGTAACTCCGTTAGTCGTTACCTAGTTGTACAAGGCGTATCCGTTGACGCTATTGAAGTTGTCAGCTTTGGTGAAGAGCGTCCAGTCAACGAAGGTCATGATGAGGCTTCTTGGTCTGAAAACCGTCGCGTTGAAATTCGCTACGTCACTTACCAATAGGTCTTTACGCATAGGTTGGCAGGGCTGACCTAGTGTGAAATCGTAATACCATCGTTCTGGTTTACTGGAACGGTGGTTTTGTTCTTTAAGGGTTAGCTTAAATATGTATCACTTTTTCTCTAAGCGCATTGTTAATATCGGTTTGGCTTACGCACTGGTTTCCTTGGCCATGCCTGCTAATGCTGTGACAGCAACGGTGGTGCCCGTAGAGGATCTATCTGCGGCTACACCTGCTGTGCAAGCCAAAACGCAAAAAGAGATACAACAGCAAAATGCTAATGCCGAGCTTTTTGTGATGCTGGAGTCCTTTCAGCAAGAGCTTGCCCAACTGCGTGGTCAGGTTGAAGAACTCAGTTTCAAATTGCGCCAAATGGAACAAAACCAAAAAGATCGCTATATTGATTTAGATCGTCGTATTACCAACTTAAATACCCAAACCGCAGAAGCTATGGCACAAACCACAGCTTCCAGTGCCAATACCCAAGCTGTGGTAGCAATTAATACGGCACCTGTAACCCCAGTCGTGGAAGCGGCCAAGCCGGAATCAGATCCTGCTCAGCAGCAGGCTGATTATAAAGCGGCCTTTAATCTGATTCGTACCAAAGAATTTGAACAGGCGATAACGGCTTTACTAAAATTTGTTGATGACTATCCTAATGGTACCTTAACAGGTAATGCCCATTATTGGTTAGGTGAAGTCTATATGGTGGAGCGTGATCCAGAAGCGGCTATTTTGCAATTTTCCATTGTCATTAATCAGTTCCCAGAGCATCGCAAAGTGCCAGATGCACTCTATAAAACTGGCCGTGCCTGGATCAACTTAGGCGACAATATCAAAGGCCAAAGAATGTTAGAGCAGGTTGTTAACGCCTACCCTGAATCATCTGCAGCACGCTTGGCACGAGAGCTTCGACAATAGGGTTTAATGCCTTAACTTGCTTTCCTTTATACAATGCCACAGCAAGCCAATACTTTAGCTTAACGCAGAGACATTGATCATGACTAAAGTCCAAGATGACAATTTGTTAATGAGTGAACGTACGATTGCTGACCGCGTATTGGTGCAAGAGCATTTGGCCCATAAGCATCTTGCCAAACAACATCAGGATGAAGATACGGCGGTAGTAAAACAACGCATTAAGCAATTGTTAATTGACCAAGATGCAGCGCTGGTCGCTCATTATTATACCGATGCCATTTTGCAAGAACTAGCCGATGAAACCGGTGGCTGTGTTTCAGATTCCCTTGAAATGGCAAGATTTGGTAATCAAAGTAATGCTTCTACTCTAGTTGTTGCTGGGGTTCACTTTATGGGTGAAACGGCGAAAATTCTTAATCCTGAAAAACGTATTCTAGTTCCCACATTAGAAGCCACTTGCTCCCTTGATATTGGTTGCCCGGCAGAGGAATTTAGCGCCTTTTGTGATGCCCATCCAGATCATACAGTAGTGGTCTATGCCAATACCTCAGCAGCGGTAAAAGCCCGTGCTGACTGGGTAGTGACATCCGGTATTGCTTTGCAAGTGATTGATTATTTGGCTACTGAAGGCAAGCCTATTATTTGGGGGCCAGATCAGCACTTAGGTCGTTATATTGCCCAGCAAACGGGTGTTGATATGCTTTTATGGCAAGGCTCCTGCATTGTGCATGAAGAGTTTAAGGTCAAAGGTATTGATGATCTGAAACAGGTATACCCTGATGCCGCTGTGCTAGTTCACCCTGAATCACCACAAGCCATGGTAGATATAGCCGATGCTGTTGGTTCAACCACACAATTAATTAAAGCCGCCCAAGCGATGCCTAATCAGCATTTTATCGTGGCTACAGATCGTGGCATTTTTTATAAAATGCAGCAAGCAGCGCCCGGTAAAACCTTTTTAGAGGCCCCTACTGGTGGTAATGGTGCCACCTGTCGCAGTTGTGCGCATTGCCCATGGATGGCCATGAATGACTTGCAAAAGATTGAGCATGTTCTGCGCACGGGTGATAACGAGATAAAGATTGAGCCAAGCCTGCGCGCAGCGGCGTTTAAACCGTTAAAACGCTTAATGGATTTTAATCCTTAGTAAGTTTTACCAATAATCCTACTCTAAGCCAGCTGTATCGAAACTAGTAACCTGTTCAAAGTCCTGCTGCAAGCCTCGCGAGTTGTTCCGCTTTACTAATAATTAAATTGAGCTTTTGGGTCTGCTCAGTGTTGGTGGTGACAAGTTGCTGACCAAGAAATGCTTGCTCTTTAGCCTGCTCAAATTCGCCCCTTAATAAATGCCATTGCGCCATAGCATAACGATGAATACTTAGATCCGCTGACTGGCCACTCCATTGTGCTAGCATTTCCCAGCCACCAATCCATAAAGGTTGAGCTTGCATTATTTTATCTAAGAACTTCATTGCTGAGGGCATATCTTGTAAGGCAAAACTGGCCGTTGCCAAGTAATAATGTGCAAGGTTGCGGTGAAAACCTAACTGCATAAATTCTTTGCCGTAAGTAATTATATCTTGGTATTTGTCTTGTTGTAATAGGCTATACATCCAGCGATCCCAAATAAACCCATGGGTTGGATACAACTTAACAAGCGCTGCCAAAATGACTTCAGCTTCCTGCCATTGCTGTTGTTTTAAATAAGCCATGGCCAGAGCAAAATCTTGGTATAAGGCAAATTCATTATCCAGAGGATCCAATTGCTGACTAATATTTGCTAAAGATTGCTTGGTGGTGTCAGTTAAATCAGTGGCTAACAGGATGCGCAGTAATTGATAGTCTATTTGATAATGGGTGCTGGTTTCATTGGTGGGTAATTGCTCAATGCGAGCAGCTATATCGGCAACCCGTTCTTCTGAAACAGGATGACTTCTTGCCCAAGCCCAATTCGGATCTTGTTGGGTGTAAGGTGAGTGCAGCAAATCCAGCATAGTCAACATTTTGCGGACATCAAAGCCTGCCGTATGCATTAACTCGAGACCAACCCGATCAGCCTCCCTCTCATGCTCACGACTGTACCCCATCTGGCTATGCACAAGGGCTGTTTGAGTTGCGTGCAGGCCAGCTTCACCAATATCGCCATCTATTTCGCTAGCTAAGACGATAGAAGCCAAAAAAGCCCCAAGGTAGATGGGGGCTTGGCGTTTTTCCTTAGCAATCCGATAAGCATAGTGGCGTTGACTGATATGGGCGATTTCATGGGCTAATACGGCCACCAACTCATCTACTTGTTGGGCTTCCAGAATTAACCCACTATGCACACCTATAACGCCTCCAGGGGCAGCAAAGGCATTAATATTTTTATTATTAACTAAAAAAATTTGCAGTTGTTTATCATCAAGGCTGCTATGATTAATCAACGGCCGTACGATATCATTAAGCCATAATTTGATGGCTAAAGATTGACTATTGGTGACTTGATTAAGGCTACCAGCTACTAGCTGACCGATTTGTTGTTCCTCAGCTAGACTAATAAGATGGTTTTGATTGCTAGCAATATTAGGTAAATTACTGTTATGAGCAAAACTGATATTGCAGCCAAAGACAAGTAACAAGGCGCTTAGGAAGCTGACCCGTAAACAATATGACCCATAAATAAGAATGAGTTTGCTGTAGGTGTTTACCATGCTTTGCCTTATAATGCTTTGAGTTACTTTAGTTTACTGGATTTTGATGCATCAGCAATATGAGATTTTAGATACCCGTGGCTTGCGCTGTCCTTTGCCGTTACTAAAAGCCAAGCGTGCTATTAGTGAACTGGCTGTGGGTGAGCAATTAATGGTGCTGGTAACAGACCCATCATCACAAGATGACTTTAAAGCTTGGGCTAGTATTGCTAAACATGAGCTACTAAGCATGGAACAAGTTGCCGATGAATTCCATTTTTTATTGCGTAAAAATTAAATATTACTTAAATATTAAGTAAACAATAACACCTAACTTAGTTGGAGTGCCCATGGTCAAAATATTTCGCGCCTGGTTAGATCACCTGTTTGCTGATGAGCAAGCATTATTGTTGGTTGTATTGCTGTTGTCTGGGGCGGTGATCTTGGCATTTTTTGGGTCTATGTTGGCACCGGTATTTGCCAGTATGATTTTGGCGTATTTAACCTTGGGTTTGGTGCAATGGTTAGAGCAACGTTTCGGCATACGTCATTTGCCAGCAGTATGGGGTATTTATACACTCTTTCTTATTGGCTTAGGTGCCTTTGTGCTGGTACTTGTACCATTGATTTGGCGCCAAGCAAGTAGCTTTTTGGGTGAATTGCCGGTGATGGCACAACAGCTACAAGGGGTGCTGTTTTTGCTACCTGAACAATACCCACAGCTGGTATCAAAACAACAGATGCAAACTTTAATTGATACTATGGTAGGTGAATTGGCTAATGGTGGTCAATTGCTAGTGAGCTATTCCCTAGCTTCTATTGGCCAATCAATTGTATTGTTGGTTTACCTAATTTTAGTACCTATATTGGTGTTTTTCTTTCTTAAAGATGGTCAGAAAATCGTCCATTGGTTTACTGATTTCTTGCCCAATAAACGTGTGGTATTAAGTAATGTCTGGCATGAAATGGATGATCAGCTGGCTAATTATGTGCGGGGTAAGGTAGTTGAAATAGCCATTGTTGGCGTTACTGCTTATGTGCTATTTCTAATCTTGGGTCTTAATTACCCAGCTTTATTAGCTATGATTGTTGGTTTGTCAGTATTGATACCCTATATAGGCGCCACCCTAGCAACCATTCCTGTGGCTTTAGTGGGTTATGTGCAGTGGGGATTGGGCACCGATTTCTATACCTTAATTATTGCTTACTTTATTTTGCAAGCCTTAGATGGCAATGTATTGGTGCCCCTATTGTTTTCCGAAGCCGTAAATTTGCATCCCGTTGCCATTATCATTGCCGTATTAATATTTGGCGGTTTATGGGGCTTTTGGGGCGTGTTCTTTGCCATTCCATTGGCTACTCTGTTAAAGGCCATCCTTAACGCATGGCCCAGAAATGATCACAACGAGCATACCGAAGTAACTTAGTTTCAGTTATCTATGTGGTTATAAAGTTTGGACAAAGGCCAAGACTTCTTCCACATGACCTTTAACCTTGACGGAGCGCCACTCTTTTACTAGTTTGCCTTGGGCAAATACAAAAGTGCTGCGATCAATACCAAGGTATTCTTTACCATAGAGCTTTTTCAACTTAATCACGTCCAGTAAGTTGCAAAGGCTCTCATCCGCATCACTAATAAGTTCAAAATTAAAGCATTCTTTGCTTTTAAAATTGTCATGTTTACGCATTGAATCGCGAGAAACCCCAAAGATTTGGCAACCAGCAGCATGGAAGGCGTCTAAATGGTGATTAAAATCATTGCCTTCGATGGTGCAACCCGGGGTGGAGTCTTTCGGATAGAAATAGATGACTAATATTTGGTCCTGATAGTCTTGGCTATTAAAGTCACTACCTCCAGTCATGGGAAGACTGATAGCTGGTAGGTTATCGCCGATATTGAGGCTAGTGTTGGCAGTTGCGTCGCTCATAATAAGGCCCTTGATATTATGTTGGTGTTTGAAAGTTAACTTTAGCGTAATTTATATTATTGTGGCTTATATTTCCTGCTACAATTTCACCATGATAGAAATGGCACAAATAATATAAAAACTATGAACCTCTAGAGTCCCTAGTGGTCTCAGAATGGAATACAATATCATGCCAAGTTGCCCTTAGTCACTCGGTATTAACAGATAGGAAAAATAATGAAACAGCCCCTTTGGCTTCTGTTTGGACTTGCCTCAATATTGACTATAAGTGGATGTAGCTCCACAAATGGTTTAGGTAATAAAGACAGTTTATTTCGCAATAAAGCCCTAGACTATAGCCAAGCAGCCAGTGCTGAGCGTTTGCAAGTGCCGGCAGGGATGCAAGATCAGCGTATTAAAGATGATTTGTTGATTATTCCAGAGGTTGATACCAGCGCCAGTAAGGCTGGTTTTAAGGAAGCCCCTAGACCAGATTTTGTGTTTGCTGAAATGGGCAATGCAAC
>NYZU01000033.1 GCA_002686055.1 Oceanospirillaceae bacterium
GCTTCTGAGCCGCAACAGCAAGTGGGTGTGTCAGAAAATATAACTTTTTCCATGCCAAAGGATTTACGTCCCTCTGTTAAATAAAATTTTAAGATTCAGTTCTCAATCTGTGGATTTTTTACCCTTCGATTACGTCTAAGTTCAAGTTTTAAGCCCTTTAGCCCGTTACCCTTTTTAATTGCCTCTATTCTATCAATGCGTTTATACAGGTGAGTGCCTGTAAGTATCAAACATAGGATTGGTATGATGAGTTTAAAAATAGAATTAATGCGTGGGTTTACCTTATTTGAATTACTGAGTGTGTTATCTATTACGGGCTTGCTGGCGGTACTGGGATCTGTGCAGTTAATCCAAGTGATGAATGATCAGGCAGTCAGGACGGTTCGGGATCGTTTTTCACATGCGGTGCATTTTGCGCGCGCAGAGGCTATTTACAGTCAGCAGTTTGTCACTATTTGCCCAAGTTCCGATCAGCATGGCTGTGGCGGGGACTGGTCCAATGGGTGGATTATATTCTTCGATGAGGATGGCTCTGGATTAAGAGAGAGTGAGCAAGAGCGACTCATTAATGCTGCTTCTGGTGAGACCTCTGTGTTAATGAATGGCAATACTGAGGATCCGATTATGTTTAACCCATCTGGTAGGCATTTAGGTGGCAGTCAGTACTTTGATATTTGCCCAAATAACTTTCAATTCCAGCAAGCGCCACAGCGGATAAAGCTGACCGCCTCAGGTAGTTTATTTTACCCCGTAAGTGCTGTTGCGGGCGAATACTGCAATGCATGAAAAGTTTATTTATCCAATTAAAAACTTTGCTTCTTGGCCATCCGCTTTCGAAAAAAAGGAGCAGAGTTTTTTTATTACTTGAAGTGATGATCGCGGTGTTTATTCTCGCTATTGGGTCCTAAGCACTGCATATCTAGTCATAAATGCTGGGTATGGGCTCGCGCTTATGTTGAGTGCGATTAAAAATGGCAACTAATTTTTCATCCACTGCAGCATCCTGTGATTTACCTTCAAGAAAATCATCGATCTGCTCATAACTCAGGCCAAGTGCTTGTTCGTCTGCTTTTTGAGGATCTAAACATTCCAAATCAGCAGTCGGTGCTTTGGTGATCAGCTTTTCAGGGGCTCCCATGTGCCTGGCCAGTTGCCTGACTTGTCGTTTGCTTAGACCAAATAAGGGAATTAAATCACAGGCACCATCTCCCCACTTGGTATAAAAGCCGGTGATATTCTCAGCTGAGTGATCGGTACCCAGTACTAAGCCGCCAACTAACGCTGCAACGTCGTATTGGCAAGCCATTCGACTGCGTGCTTTAACATTGCCTTTAGCAAAATCTTGTCCTGCATCATCAGGCAGGGTAAGGCCGGCTGTAGTGAAGGCTTTAATGACTTCGCCATGAATGCCGTCAGCACCGGATTTGATATTGACCGCTAGCCGTTGTGAAGGCTGAATAAAGTCCATTGCAAGCTGTGCGTCAGCTTCGTCTTTTTGTGTTTCATAGGGCAGTCGAACCGCGATAAATTGATAGTCATGCTGGCCGGACTCCTGGTTCAATTCATCAACAGCCAGTTGGGCTAATCGCGCACAGGTTGTTGAATCGATGCCGCCACTAATTCCTAAGATTAAGTGGCGAAGACCTGCGTTAACTAATTGTCGTTTAATGAAGTTAACCCGAGTGCTGATTTCAGCCGAAGGGTCAATCGTAGGTTGAACTTTCATGGCAGTAATTATGTCAGTTTTATTCATCATAAAAGGGCGGCTCTTTAAATATTAATAAATACGGAATAATAGCTTAAAAAGATCATTACCTGTTTCGTTTAGCCTGCTCAATAATAGCAATGATAATTGGCTTTAAAAAGGTTGTTAAGCGGCTATAAGTAATCTGTTTTAATTTATTAGTTTCTTACGCTGCCGTTTTATTCTGCAGCTTTTAGTGCACTGCTTTGGGTCGTAGTTAAGAAGTTGCCGATATCATTAATTGCTTCTCTGCCTTCGGGTAAAAAGCTCGCCATGGTGGTAAACGCGTGTGGTGCTTTGGCCCAAATCTTTTTTTCAACTTTAACGCCGCAACGTTGTGCTTGCTGTTCAATACGATTAGCATCATCGACTAATATTTCTGTGCCACCTGCAATTACATAAAGTGGCGGAAAATCTTGCATGTCGGCAAAGACGGGTGAAATAAGCGGGTTATCTAATGGTTCACCCGAGGCATAAACTAAGGCTGCATTTTTCAATAAAGCCTGCGGGATCATCGCTTCTTTGAAGCGATTGCGTTGCCAAGAGTGCCCACTATGCGTCAGATCAGCCCAAGGCGAGATGCAAAATCCAGCGAAGGGCAACTCGATGCCTTGGTGCTGTAATTGCTTCATGACTGCTAAGGTCATATTGCCACCAGCAGAATCACCACCAAAAGCAATCTTATTAGCGCAGATGCCGGAGGATAACAGCTGTTGATACACGCTGACCGCTTGATTGAGAGCTACAGGAAAAACATGTTCGGGGGTGAGGCTGTAATCGACTAATAGGGTGCGCATTCTAGCTGAAACTGAAAGTCGGTGGGCGGCATCGCGGTGGGTGGCTGGCGACCCCGCAAAAAAACCACCGCCGTGAAAATAAAGAATAACCTGTTGTTTTTGCTCTTCCGTTAGTGAAGCATCATAAACCCACTCGCAGTTCACGTTTGAAAATTGCACTTTTTCCACCGTGGCGCCATCAGGAAAGGGTGCTTTCTCGGCAGGTTTATCGGCCATTTTTATCATCGCGGCTTTGGCTGCCGTGAAATCTTTGCCGTGCATATACCATTTGCTTAGACGCATCACTGCGTTACTTAGGGTGCATTGCCAGCTCATTGTTGACCTCTATGATGTGATTGAAAAGCGTTAATTCTGTCAAGCCATTCTAATGGCTTTTATCCCTCTCGAATATGTAGATTGAGAAAGGAAGATAGAAATTTGTGCATATGCTGAACGGGCTATAAAACGTTATTCTATGGTTTATCTCGGCGATAGATGTAGCTGGCCATTCGGCCAGTAGATGATGAGCGACGGTAGGAAAAAAATCGCTCACTTTCGCGAAAGGTGCAAAAACCGCCGCCATACACGTGATGAATATCATTATGATGCAGTTCCAATGTGGCTAGTTGATACAGGTCGGCGAGGTACTTTTTATCGCCATGCGGGGTAAAAGCGAGCGGGTAGTTAAGTTGGCTATGATGATCTTGGCTGGCAAAAGCCTGTTTGACGTCGTCACCGACTTCAAAGGAATTGGGGCCTATGGCAGGGCCAAGCCAAGCATAAATAGGGCTTGATGGAATTTTTTTCACTTTCAAAGATTGGCGAAAAAGTGACGCCGTATTGCTGATAATTCCCTTTGCTAGTCCGCGCCAACCGGCATGGATAGCGGCCACTTGACTTCCCTCGGCGTTGGTTAAAAGGATAGGTAGGCAATCGGCGGACAAAACCACGCAACTGGTCATTGAAGATGCAGTGATCACTGCATCGGCTGCTATTGGGCGGACTTGGCTCTGATGGATCTCGACGCAGTGATCGCTGTGACTTTGTTCCAGCCATTGCCAATGCAATTCCTTGTCACAGCGTTGCGCTTCATAATCGGCCAATCGCTGTCGATTTTTTTCGACATGACCTGGGTCGTCGCCGACATGATTGGCCATATTGCCTTGCTCAAAAGCTTGCTCACTGTAACCCCCTATACGGGTAGTGACGCCGGCATGAATGTGGTCGGGGGCTGGCCAAATAGGGCGTATGATTGAAGTTTCGTCGATGGGTTCAGCGATAGTCTTATTCGTCATTTTGGCGATTTTCTTCGTCACGCAGTGATTGAATCAATTGTTGGTAGTCAGCAGGGGCTTTGCATTGAAAGTTACAACGCTGTTCAGTCACTGGGTGGTCAAAGGCCAATTCAAAGGCATGTAGTGCCTGACGAGGAAATGATCGCAGGGCGGTGTCCAAAGTTTCGCTGATACCGGCGATTTTTTGGTAGCGAGGGTTATAGGTTTTATCACCGACTAAGGGGCGTTTTAAATGCGCCATATGCACCCGAATTTGATGCGTGCGACCGGTCTCCAATTTAATTGTTAATTCATTGTGGTGTTGAAATCGCTCGGCAATGCGGTAGTGAGCGATAGCGGGTTTGGCGCCATGACTATTGGCATTACTGGCGACCGCCATCTTAGTTCTTGCCGAGGGATGTCTTGCCATGGCGGCATCAATTGTTCCGCCCGATATAAATGTGCCCCTGACGACGGCGCGATAGATTCTACTGACACTGCGTGCCTGCAATTGTCTGACTAAGCTGGTATGGGCAATAAGACTTTTTGCCACCATTATTAAGCCGGTGGTGTCTTTGTCGAGTCGATGCACAATACCAGCTCGGGGTAGAGCCGCATTGCTGGGACAATGGGCTAAGATACTATTTACCAGTGTGCCAGATTGCAGGCCAGGCGCGGGGTGAACTACGCAGTTATCTGCCTTGTTGATGACCAATAAATGCTCATCCTCGAAAACAATATTAATTGGTTTATCTTCGGCTTGCCACTCAGATACGGGAGAGAACTCTGCGGATAAGCGTAATTCAGCACCGCTGAATAATTTTTGCCGCGTTTTAGCGGTTTTGCCGTTGACGGTTAATTCACCAGAATTAATCCATGTTTGTAGCTTGCCACGTGAATAGTCAGGAAAGACTTTAGCGGCTATTTGGTCGAACCGTAAGCCCGATAAGTCAGCGCCAATGATTGCGGTATGTTCAATGCGCTCAGATAGAGCTGATTCTAGACTGTCATTATTTTCATAATCGCTGCTCGCTAAATTACTGGGTTTAGTGATTTTTGTTGTTTTTGCCATGGTGTTATTTTTCATTGGCTTAAAATAGGCGAATATCGATCAGTTATGCGATAATTGATTGTATAGGCTGATTGTAACGCAATCCAGTCGTGTCGTCTTATATTGGCGTAAGGGTAAATCAAACGCAGTAGAGGGTTGGGGATTAATGAGTAAATGGATCAATTATGGCTTAAGCATGTTATTGGCTACCATGCTGATGAGCTGCTCGTTGTTTGGCGATAAGGACAAAGATGAGGAGCGAGAAAATTCGAAAACTCTCACCGAAAAACAACTCTATGAGCGGGTGCAGAGCTTACTCGACAAAGAGAGTTTTGACTTAGCAGTTAAGAACCTACAACTTCTTGAGTCTAGGTTTCCGTTTGGCACCTATGCCGAGCAATCGCAGCTAGAAATTATTTATGCCTATTACCGTAACAATGAAGAGGATTCGGCGATTGCGTCGGCGGAGCGATTTATTCGCTTACATGCAAACCACCCTGAAGTTGATTACGCCTGGTATATGCGTGGTTTAGCGAACTATAGCCTCAAGCCGGGCTTGTTATCGCGCTTTTACCAGTCAGATAAAGCTCAGCGAGATGTTGCTTCGGCGGAACGTTCTTTTCGCGAATTTGAACGGTTTATTCAACGTTATCCCGACAGTTTGTATGCGGCTGATGCCAGAGCTCGAATGCTTTATATTAAGTATGTGTTGGCACGTCACGAATTGATTGTGGCGAATTACTACGTGAAGCGTAAAGCCTATACCGCCGCGGTTAACCGCGCAAAGACTGTGATTGAAAATTTTCAAGGATCTGAAGCCACGGCTGATGCCTTGGCCTTGCTGGTCTTTTGTTATCAGCAGATGGAATTACCAACATTGGCTCAGACAAATTTATTGATCTTGAAAAATAATTTCCCCAACCATTCCTCATTCGATGAAAACGGCTATTACCGCTACGGTGCTAATTATGAGTTAGATAAGCGTTCTCGTGTAAATCGATTGTCGTTTGGCTTACTCGATGCACCTCGGGCGCCGGTGTTTGATTCCCGTGAGCGATAGCCGAGTTCACGATCGTTGAATTTATCGCTTGATTTATGAATTTTTGTCCTCATCTCTATTGTATTAGCGAAATAGAAAGGGGGCAATATCATGCGTTTCGATCGTTTAACCAAAGCGCTGCAACATGCGTTCTCAGATGCTCAGTCGCTGGCTATTAGTCATAATCACACGGCCATTGAGTCAGTCCACTTATTGCTTTCAATGCTGGATGCGTCAGAAGCGTCGATAAAGCCCTTGTTGCAGCAAAGCAAAGGCGATACCCGTCGTTTATACAATGACTTGCAGCAAAGATTAGTTGATTTGCCGCATTTAAATGCCGCGACTGGCGACGTATCGATTTCGCCAGATCTTGCTCGTATCATGAATTTGGCCGATAAATTTGCCCAAGATAAGGGTGACCAATTTATTTCGACGGAAGCGGTTGTTTCTGCGATGTTAGAAAATAGCTCTGATTTACAGGCTGTTTTTTTAAGATCAGGTTTTAGTGCTGAGCAAGTCGCCGAGGTTATCAATGAGTTGCGTGCGGGCGAATCGGTTGACGCCAATGATGCTGAGAATCATCGCCAAGCCTTAGAGAAATATACCCTCGATTTAACTGCACATGCTGAACAAGGACAGCTTGATCCCGTTATTGGTCGTGATGATGAAATTCGCCGCACTATTCAAGTGTTGCAGCGACGCACTAAAAATAATCCGGTATTAATCGGCGAGCCAGGCGTAGGAAAAACTGCTATTGCCGAGGGCCTAGCGCAGCGAATTATTAACGGTGAAGTCCCGGAAGGGATTAAAAATAAACGGCTACTGTCGTTAGACCTAGCCGCGTTGCTAGCGGGTGCCAAATTTCGCGGTGACTTTGAAGAGCGTTTGAAGGCCGTACTTAAAGCGGTGTCTAAGCAACAGGGCCAGATTATTTTATTTATTGATGAGCTTCATACCATGGTCGGTGCTGGTAAGGCTGAAGGTGCTTTAGATGCGGGTAATATGTTGAAGCCAGCACTGGCACGGGGTGACCTGCATTGTGTGGGAGCAACGACGCTAAATGAATACCGACAGTTCATTGAGAAAGATGCAGCCTTAGAGCGACGGTTTCAAAAAGTCTTAGTAGTTGAGCCAAATGAGGAAGATGCGATTGCGATTCTTCGTGGTCTAAGGGAAAAGTATGAGGTTCATCATGGTGTCGATATTACCGATGCGGCGATTATTACTGCGGTTAAACTTTCGCAGCGTTATATCAGTGATCGTCAACTGCCAGATAAGGCCATTGATTTAATTGATGAGGCGGCCAGTCGCATGCGGATGGAAATTGATTCTAAACCGGAGGTGATGGACAAATTAGAGCGACGCTTAATTCAATTAAAAATACAACGCGAGGCGGTCAAAAAAGATAACGATCCCGCTGCTCTGCAACAGTTAAACCTATTGAATGATGATATTTCTCAAGTGGCAAAGCAATATGCTGATCTCGAAGAGGTTTGGTTGGCAGAAAAAGCTTCTGTTCAGGGTGATCAGCAGATTAAAGTTGCCTTAGAGCAGGCTAGAATGGCACTTGAAATTGCCAGTCGGAACAGCGATTTAAGTCGCATGTCAGAATTGCAGTATGGCAAGATACCTGAATTAGAGAAACAGTTGGCTGGTTTTGATGAGCGTGAACAGCCTACCATGACTTTATTAAGAAACCGTGTGACTGAAGAAGAAATCGCGGAAGTGGTGTCACGGTGGACGGCCATACCTTTGAGTAAAATGCTTGAGGGTGAACGTGAAAAGTTACTGAGAATTGAATCTGAATTACATCGCGATGTGGTTGGTCAAGGCGAGGCCGTGACGGCCATCGCGAATGCTGTGCGTCGATCGCGAGCCGGTTTATCGGAACCTAACCGGCCCAATGGTTCATTTTTGTTTCTTGGCCCAACTGGCGTTGGCAAGACTGAATTATGCAAGTCTTTAGCGCGGTTTTTATTTGATAGTGAGGCGGCTTTGATTCGCTTAGATATGTCAGAGTTTATGGAGAAGCATTCAGTAGCGCGATTGATCGGTGCGCCGCCAGGTTATGTGGGCTACGAGCAGGGTGGTTATTTGACCGAAGCAGTTCGTCGAAAGCCTTATTCGGTACTGCTGTTGGACGAGGTTGAAAAAGCCCATCCAGATGTTTTTAATTTATTGCTGCAAGTATTAGAAGATGGCCGTCTTACCGATAGCCAAGGACGCACGGTTGATTTTAAAAATACTGTGATTGTAATGACTTCTAATTTAGGTTCGGAGCATATTCAAGCTAATGAGTTAAATGCTGAGAAGGTTAAACAAGCCGTGATGGAGCAGTTGCGCCACTACTTTAGACCAGAGTTTTTAAATCGTATCGATGAGACAGTGGTTTTTCATTCCTTGGCCCGAGAACATATTGCCGATATTGCGGCGATTCAGTTGCAGTCCCTTCAGCGCCGTTTGGCTGAAAAAGAGTTACAGCTTTCGATATCTGATCAGGTCTTAGCAAGCTTAGTCGACGCAGGTTATGACACTGTTTATGGCGCTCGGCCACTAAAGCGTGTGCTTCAGCAGCAACTCGAAAACCCTTTAGCACAACAGTTGTTGGCGGGTGATTTTGTCGCCGGTGATACGATTGTGGTGGACTACGAGCAGGGCAATGAGGCTCAGGCTAGTGGCACGATAATCTTTAGCCGACAAAAATTACATTGATACGAGCGCTGACGACGAACGATAGCGGTGCTATGTGTTTTCTTAACAGAGACTAAATCGCGCTCATATTCAGTTGTTTTGGGTAAAAAATCGAGTAAAAAGACCGAATTAGGTGTGATAGTTGGCTTAGCTATTGACAGGCGGCGACTGAAATTAAACAATTCAATGTCTACCTGAAGTTGGTTCGCCCCAATTGAATCCACGGCTGTTAAGTACTCGGCCAAACTTTAAGAGCGTTAACATGTTAAAAGACCAAGACAAATCCCCCTCCAGCGGTGCTGACCACTCAAAAAGCACGAATTTGACTGAAGTCAATGGTGACGTTGAAATGTTATCGGGCGGCGATATGGTCGCCAGAGCGCTTGAAGAGGAAGGGGTTGAATTTATATTTGGCTACCCAGGGGGAGCTGTGCTGCATATCTATGATGCCTTGCACCGTCATTCCTCGGTACCTCATATTCTTGTTCGTCATGAGCAGGCTGCTACCCACGCGGCCGACGGTTACGCGCGTTCGACAGGAAAAACGGGCGTAGTATTAGTCACTTCCGGCCCAGGCGCGACCAATGCTATTACTGGTATTGCCACTGCTTACATGGATTCTATTCCCATGGTGGTCATCTCTGGGCAAGTGCAAAGTCATTTAATCGGTGAGGATGCCTTTCAAGAAACCGATATGATTGGTATTTCTCGCCCGATAGTGAAACACAGCTTTTTGGTTAAGCGTACTGAAGATATTCCGCGTATTATCAAAACAGCGTTTTATTTAGCCGCCTCTGGTCGACCCGGTCCTGTTGTGGTTGATATTCCAAAAGATATCACCGCGCCTGCCTATAAAGCGCCCTTTGATTATCCTGAAGAGGTGTCACTGCGTTCCTATTCGCCGGCTGAAAAAGGCCATAGCGGACAAATTAGAAAAGCGGTTGAATTATTGTTGCGCGCTAAAAAACCGATGGTTTATGCTGGCGGTGGTGTCATTCAAGGCAACGCCAGCGCTGCGTTAACCGATTTGGTTCGTCATCTCAATTTCCCCATCACCAACACGCTGATGGGTTTGGGTGCTTATCC
>NYZU01000034.1 GCA_002686055.1 Oceanospirillaceae bacterium
AATGGTGTAAAGATCAATCAGCCCATATTTGGAACCGGTCTAGGGCTGATATTAATAACTTATCTTGCTGTATTAACTCCCCTTTATCATAAACAACCAACTATTCGCCGCTGGCTAGATAATTGGGCGGTACCTATCCCAAAGGGTTATCATATTATTGGTTATATTGTGATTATAGTGATGGTTGAAGTGGTAATTAAATCACTTTCAGATACTGGTCGTAGAGGGGAATTGACAGAGTTCGCAGGTGCTTTCTGGGTGATGCTAAATATATTATTTCCACACAATATTAATAACTTCAGCAATATTACTTCTTCAAAAGCAGCAGATCAGTCATAAGCTGTATCTAAGGTCTATTTAGCTTAGTAAACTAAATAGACCTTATCGCTAGCTGCTCACTCAGCTTTATGAATTACAGGTATGGTCGTTAACCAGCCATGGGGGTCATCTGCTAAGCCCCACTGAATATCATTTAGGGCTTTGCGTAGGTCGCGAGTGGTCGTGCCCGGTTGGCCACTGCCCACTTGGTATTCTTGGCCTCGATAGATCAAGGTGCCGACCGAGGTTAGCACGGCCGCTGTGCCAGAGAGCGCCGCTTCACAGCCAGGTTTGGCAGCACGTTCCAATAACTCTTCAACACTTAATTCACGTTCTTGTACGTCCATGCCCCGATCACTGGCTAGGGTCAGAATAGAATTACGTGTAATGCCATGCAAAAAGGACTCATCAAGGGCTTTAGTGATTACCTCATTGCCATCAAATAAGATAAAGTTAGCAGCGCCTGTTTCTTGCACATCACCATTTGGGCAAAACAAAACCTGATCAGCATTAAGATCCTGTTTGGCTTTCATTATGGGGCCTAGGGCACTGGCGTAATTACCACCACTTTTGATCATGCCCATATGGGGTGCACAGCGCATGCCCTCTTCGTTAAGTAATACCCGCAAGGCAACTTCACCACCGCCAGAGAAATAATCACCCACTGGTGATAATAAAACATATTGTACGGATGTGGCGGAAGGTGCAGCGGCTTTGCCTACAGCAGGGTCTGTGCCCATATGGGTAGGGCGAATATAAAGCGAGCCAGGGGCATCAGGTACTTGATCAGCAAACTTAGCTACGGCATCGATAATCATTTGTTGGGTTAAATCAGTATCAAGGGCCGGCAGATGCAGCATATCGCTACTTTGGGCAAAGCGTTTGATATTTTGGTCTAAGCGGAAAATTTTGACACTGCCATCGGGATGGCGAAAGGCTTTCAGACCTTCAAAACAAGTGCTTGAGTAATGCAGTACATGAGCGCCAGGGTGTAATGTGAGGCTATCGCTAGGAACAAACTCTGGATTAGTCCAGCCGTCGCCGTTATTCCAGCTAATTGTCATCTCATCAGTAAAAACAGTACCAAAGGCCTTCATAAGGGCAAACCTCAATTTATTTTGTTTTGCTAGGCGATATTATTTTTTGGGCTTTTAGCCATCAACCACGCATTGTATAGCAGAAGTGGTTAATAAGTTAAGGTTAGGAGGGAATGTAGGCGAAAAAAACGCAAGATAAGGCTAAAAACTGTCACTTTTTCGTTTAACTTACCTGATAAACCACAAACTGCCTGTCCCAGCTACCCATGCGGGTTTGTTCCAGAGCCAATAATTTATCTTGGTAATCTAACTGAGCTAGGACATAGCCATCAAATTCATTAAATTGGATGCCTTTACTTTTTAAGCGTTGGGCAAACTCAGCTTCGATAAAAGTAAATTCAGCTTCTTCCTGATTGTAGACGCATACTAGATGTTCGCAGGGTTGGATTTCTTGCAGGTTATTCTCTAGTGCATGTTTGCAAATAGGGCAATGTATGGTTTGGTTGGCATTATGCAAATGGACTTGGGCAATAGGCGCAAGTTTGTTAAACAACATGGTAAGAACCTCTTTAATGAATCACGTTCATTATAAAAGGTGTTTTGCTTGCATAAGCTGATGATTGTTCAAGTCAGGTGAATATGCTTCAGCTTGTTGGCGTTAAGTTATGCCTGCTTACCCTGATTCCAGTTGATGCATTCTTCTAAGGTAATACCAGAACCACCAAAAATGTCTAAGGCACTGCCTATGGTCAGGTCGACCTTGCCAGCAGATAAGTCATTAACCAATTGTAAATCGTGCAAAGAGCGTGCTCCACCTGCATAGGTAACAGGTATTGTGCAGGCTTGGCCTAGCAACTTAACTAGGTCTTGATCAATGCCGCCTTGCAAACCTTCTACATCGGCACTGTGGATTAAAAATTCATCACAATAATCAGCTAATCGGGTTAAATTATCCGCATTAACCTCGGTACTAGTAACAGTTTGCCATCGATCCGTGGCGATAAACCAACTGTTACCTTTTTGTCGACAGCTTAGATCCAGAATAAGCCGTTCCTTACCGACAAGTTTATTCAGCTCGTGCAGTCTTTCCCAACTAAACTCACCTTGCTCAAATAGCCAAGAGGTGACAATGACATGAGAAGCGCCGGCTTGGATATAATCTAGGGCATTAGCGGCATTCACCCCACCACCATATTGCAGGCCACCAGGCCAAGCCGCTAGGGCAGCTGTTGCTTGCTCTTGATTGCCACCACCCAGGGAAATGACATGGCCACCAGTCAGTTGGTATTGGCGATATAGATTGGCGTAATAGGTTGCATCTCTATCACTAACAAAGTTGGTTTGTGCGCCTTGATTATTGAGGCTACCACCAACTATTTGTTTTACTTGGCCATCATGCAGGTCAATACAGGGTCGAAACTGGGTCAAGGAAAGCTACCTTTGCCTAAGTTAGAAACAGCGCAAGTATACCATAACAGGGCTTCTAACCGCGCATTGGTAATCATAAAAAGCCGCTAATTTAGAACTGAAAACTGGGCTGGGGTATTGGAATTATGGTATCTTGAAAGCTGCCCATTTAACTAATCATAGTTACTAAACTAAGGTGAGAAATGAATGTATTGATTACCGGAGGCACTGGCCTAATTGGCACAGCCTTTATCAAGCAGTTCACTAATCTAAATATTACCGTGTTGGCCCGTTCCATTCCTAAAGCCAAGGCCATCTTGCCCGCACAGGTAGCATTAATTTCGAGTCTAGATCAGTTAACTAATTTAGATGATTTTGATGCCGTTATTAATTTGGCAGGCGAACCTATTATTGATAAGCGTTGGCGTGATAAACAAAAGGATATTATCTGCCAAAGCCGCTGGCACATCACGGAACAATTAGTGGCTTTGTTTGCCCGCAGTAGTAACCCTCCTAAAGTCTTTATTAGTGGTTCAGCCATTGGTATTTATAGTGATCGTGGGGATGATGAGCTGCCCGAAACAGCAGCGGTATCAGCCTGTGATTTTCCTTCTACCTTGTGTTCGACATGGGAACAAATAGCCAATAAAGCCTCACCATATACCAGAGTGGTTACCTTGCGCACGGGTATCGTGTTGTCCACCCAAGGCGGCGCTTTGAAGAAGCTACTATTGCCGTTTAAATGTTTTGTTGGTGGTCCCATTAGTCATGGCCAGCAATATATGTCATGGATCCATTACCAAGATATGATCCATGGGATCTATTTCCTCCTTAGCGCCGATAAAGTAAGTGGCCCAGTGAATATGGTGGCACCAGAGCCACTACCTAATCGCGTTTTCACCCAGACGTTAGCTGGGGTGTTAAACCGGTTTGCTATTATCCCTGCTCCTAAACTTATGTTGTGGTTGGGTTTAGGTGAATCATCCTGCTTGTTGGTTGATAGCCAGCGGGTAGTGCCACAGGTATTAATAAAGCATGGCTATGATTTTAAATTCAGTAATTTAAAGGCAGCGCTTAAGGACTTGTTAATCAAACAATAGGAATAGATATTATGCAGCATGCCAATATTGCTATTTTTGGTGCTTCCGGTGGTTTGGGGGCGGCTTTTGTTAGGTTCTTTGCCGCTGAGCCAACTAACACCGTGCATGCCTTTTCTCGCACGCAGGTGGACTTTGCTTTAGATAATGTTTATAGCCAGGCTATATATTTTCTTGATGAAGATGCCTTACAGCAAGTCGCGCTTAATTTTTCTGCTGACCAGCCTTTGGATTTGATTATTGTGGCCACTGGCTTATTGCATGATGGTGAATTACAGCCAGAAAAGTCCTTACGGCAGCTTAGTGTAGAAAACTTTGAAAAGAGTTTTCTGGTTAATACCATTGGCCCTGCCATGGTGGCCAAACATTTGCTGCCTAAACTATCGAAAGATAAACGCGCGGTATTTGCTGTGCTATCTGCACGGGTTGGCAGTATTTCGGATAACCGCTTGGGGGGCTGGTATGCCTATCGTGCCGCCAAGGCAGCCTTAAATATGTTGATTAAGAGCATCAGTATTGAAGTGGCGCGCCGCCAAAAGCAGGCGATTATTGTCGGTCTGCACCCTGGCACAGTAAATACTAAATTATCAGCGCCATTTCAGTCCCGTGTGCCCAGTGGTGGTTTGTTTACTACTGATTACGCTGTGCAACAACTTGCGACAGTGCTAGATGGCCTTGAGGTAGAGGATACTGGCAAGGTATTCGCTTGGGATGGCCAGCAGGTCCCAAGCTAGGCTAGAAGAGGCTTTTGTGAACGCGGCTAAACAGCCGCGCCTAATTTAGCAATTTTTAGCTATTGCGACCGCAGCACTTTTTAAACTTGCGACCATTGCCACATGGGCATGGATCATTGCGCCCCACTTTTGGTGCTAAGCGCGTAGTCGGCATAGCGGGCGGGCAACAGCTGGTATTTGTGCAGCGGCCAGTACTTTCTTCTAACTGACCCTTATGATTTGTTTCAGTCATGGGGTTTCCTATTTGGTTATTAGGCTTCTGGCATTTGTGAAGAATGATGCTCCACAATCAACCATTGCTCACCGTCCCAACGATATACAAAGGTGTAACGGGCTTGCACGACGGCACCGTCGGCAAAAGTAAAGGTATAAACACCAGAATTAATAGCTAAGTCGCCAAAAATACGGATATTGGCTTCGTCTATCTTACCAGCTGGGCCTTTGGCTAGGAAATGTACAAAGTAGTCTTCAATTTCTGCTGGATTATGCCGCACCTGATTAGAGACTGTGGGTAGGAGGATGCCGTCTTGTGCATATAGGGCGGCAACCTGCTTAGGATCTCTAGTTTGTAGTGCTTGATTCCAGTTATCGAATAGTGATGCAATTTCTTGCTGGCTCATGGTTATATCCTATTTGGAGCAATAATTATAAGATTTCAGAAGGCGTATTTTACCTTGGTTCCTAAAATCGAATCTACTCCTAAATAATAACCGTTTAGGCCGTAAACTTTTGGTCAATTACCACTGCGTTATGGGCGTGTAGGCTCTCTTGATGCTCTACTTTAAACCAATAGTCCTGCACATAATCTAGTGCTTCTAGACCAAATTTTATGCGCCGGGCAGCATCTTCACAAAACATTAGGTTCTCAGCGTTAAGTTTGGCAAAAGCTTGTTCATCAATACGCTTAACCGCTGTTTGCACAGGTGTGCCTATCATGGCTTCTAACTGCACAATAAGTGCCCCTAGATCAGGCCAGTTATTAGCACCAATGGCTAGGCGGATATAAGCATAGGAACGCTGGCTATGGGGGGTAGCCACAGCGCCAGCTTGGGATTGAATCCAATCCATTAGCTCAGCTTTATCAATGGTGTCACCTGGGAAGCTCTTATGGACGGCCTTGGCATAAAGTTGTTGGGCTAAAGAAGCAGAGCAAGGGCAGGTACTGGAATAAGCCACAGTGACTTCTAGCTCATAGCTATAGCCTTGATTATTTTTCTCAGCATGAATGATAATCGGGTATGACTGAAAACCACTCTCGTCACTGAGTAAAGCTGGCTTATTTAACATTAGGTCAAATGCCAGTTTGATCTTAGCTTGCTGGCTGATAGCGCCTTGGCTAGCCACCATGTTATCTAACAATTGATCAATATTCGCTTTATTGCACTCTAGCTCTGCTAAATTATTTAGCATTAGATGCAAGCGAGACATATGGATACCCTTGGCTTTGGGGTCAGCAAGGTTGACATATACGCCTGCCTTGGCAGAAGTAGAATAGGGTTTATTGCCCTTGCTTGGTATAGCAACGGGGACAGCGATATCTTCCATACCAACCCACTGCAAAGTGCCTGCTGTTTCAGCGTGTTTATCGGAAGTAACATCCGGAAGAGATTTTATAAACACTCATAACTCCTAAATTTCTGGTTTAGCATATGCCTTGGGCATAATTAAATTTTGTGGCCTTGCACAATCACTGCGTCTTGCTCGATATCGACGTTTAAGTAAAAGCAGGAAGTTCTGCCAGTGTGACAAGCTGCGCCTTGTTGTTCCACCTGACAAAGGATGACATCGCCATCACAGTCAAATGACATATTAAGCAATTTTTGGGTATGGCCACTGGTGTCACCTTTTACCCATAATTGTTGTCGGCTGCGTGACCAATAGGTAACTCGTTTGGTGGCTATGGTCTGTTTAAGGGCATCGAGATTCATCCAGGCAAACATCAATATTTCGTTGCTGTTGGCATCTTGGGTAATAACGGGAATCAGACCTTGCTCATTAAAAGCCAATTCATTAATGACGCTAGATAAGGCTAACGGTTCCTGACTGCTATGTTGTTCCAAGGCGGTAAAAAAGGTGCGCTTCATAATGCTATGGTCTGTTGTTAAGTGGTGCCATTCAGGTGTGTTTATTGTTCAGCTCTTCAGAAAGAATTTTATTTCGGCTTAGATGACCAATAATGGCAATGCCTTGGAGTTGGAATAGAAGTAATTGCTTAGAGCTTGGTTTGATATTAGGTAGTCTAAGGTAAATTTCGAACATGTTATAACATAACAATTTTTATGGGAAGAGCTAATTTAATCTCAACTAGCTTAGGGCACGAAAAATGACTTTAAATTGCCCTTTTTATGGGTCATAACATGCATAATTTTGCCAATAAACAAAAATCACATATACACTCGTTCACAACATAGTTATAGTCAGTGCTCAATAGTGGCAAACAGGTGTTGTTAATCTACTTGTAAGCCAAAAAATAATAAATACAGCTTTCGCTTTATTAAAAAGGTATACAGCCTTATGACTAGTGAGCAGTTTGCTAAGTTGTTACTTCTATCTCTAGTCTGGGGTGGCTCTTTTTTGTTTGCCGGCATGGCCGTTGAATATGTACATCCACTATGGGTGGTGACTGTCCGCGTCGGGCTGGCTGCCATCGTCATGCTATTGGTTCTACGCAGTCTTAAATTGTCTCTGCCAAATAAACCATCTATGTGGCTGAAATATATAGGTATGGGACTGCTTAATAATGTTATTCCCTTTAGTGCTATTTTCTATGCCCAAACCTATATATCCGTCAGTTTGGCATCGATCGTCAACTCTATGACCCCAGTATTTACCTTTATTGTCCTTGCTAGTTTCGGGGTTGAACGCCTGTCTGCCAATCGGGTGCTTGGTGCGTTAGTTGGCATTGCCGGCACGGCGCTACTATTTAGCCAAAATCTATCTTTCTCCGACAGCCTAAATATGGGCTTATTGTTAAGCTTAACTGCCGCCCTAAGTTATGCCTTTTCTGGCTTCTGGGCCAAGTTATTTTTCGCCAATCAAGCACCCGTTACTGCCTCTACCAGTCAATTACTCTGTTCTACAGTGGTGATGCTAATACTGGTGTCAGTATGGCAAATACCCTTACCAGAACAGACACCACCATTATCAATAATTGCTGCTCTAGTGGGTTTGGCCGTTATCTCAACGGCTTTTGCTTATGTGCTATTTTTTGATGTTTTAAATAAATCTGGGCCCAGTAATGCTAGTCTAGTGACCTTATTAATACCCATATCTGCCTGTCTATTGGGCTGGATAGTTATGGGGGATCAACTAACCCAAGTACAAATCTTGGGAGCCATTATTATCAGCTTAGGCTTGGTGATTATTGATGGCCGTTGGTGGCATAAAGTACGCTCTGTTATAAGTACTTCTGGTCCTAACTAAGGATCAAGCTACATAAGTTGTAAAAAAGATACGTTAGGCCTTAATAAACCACCATTAGTCAGTAGTTGTGGCTTTTATTTTGCGCATCCTTTTATGTAGCTCCTTTAACAAAAAATTTTTGTCATAAGGCTTGATTGATGACCAATTTTTGCTTTCCTGCCGAGTACGTCCGCAGCCTAAGCACCATCCTTTTGGCCCTGAGTAATCACATATATTGATACAAGGGCTTGGTTTGCGTTTCACTATCTGGCCTTGGTCAAAATCACACTAGCTAAAGCCCTTGTAGGACTTGCTCAACACTGGCTTCTAACTGGCGCAGGCGATTAAGTTCCTCAAATAGCCGATCTTCTAGATTTTTAAAATTAAGTGGCAGGGTACGCTGACAAATATGGTAGCCAGAGCCAATAGTTTTGTAGCCTTTCCAACTATTGATTCGCTTTGCTTCTAAAGCCAGAAATTGTTCGATAAATTCAGCTTGGGCCGGGCAATCTTCCTCTGCGTGCATACATACAGGGAAGGCTTTTTGTTTGATCTGTGGCCCTTCAATAAAGGTCTCAAAATGGATGCCACCTTGCTGCTGATTATGCCAACTTGATTTGTAGAGTTGCAGATAAGCACCGCGGTTATAGATTTCCCAGTCATCCTCAAACCAACTTGATTGCCGAAGCTTTTTTTCAAGATTACGGAAAATATTTTTTATATCTTTCATAATATCAGGCCATTTATTGAACTACTTACGCTTCTTCCCAGATAGGGAATGGGTCCTTAAGTGTTGCCCAATAGGCTTTGCCTTGCAATAGCTCGGCATCCGTTAATAGGCACTGATCGAGAGCCTCAATCATGGCAGCTTTATCTAAGCTTTGACCAATAAAAACCAGCTCTTGGCGCATATCGCCAAAGGGTTCCACCCACTGTTTCTCGATCGATTCCAAATATTCTTTATCTGTAGGCCAGCGGTTTTTCGGTGTCGCTTTCCAAAACATACCAGCAAAACCATAGCGCGCAATACCACCGGCTTGGCTCCATTGGCCAGCGAATTCAGGGCGCGTTGCCAGCCAAAAATAGCCCTTTGAACGAATCAGTTTGCCAAAGCGATCGGTACTGTGGAGTAGCTGATAAAACTTCTCGGGATGAAAAGGCCGGCGAGCTTCATAGCTAAAACTACCAATCCCATATTCTTCAGTTTCAGGGACATGCTCACCACGCATTTCTTTTAGCCAACCCGGTGCTAGTTGGGCGCGCTCAAAATCAAATAGGCCTGTACTTAAGACGTCATCTATATTGACCTGACCTTGAGCAATAGGGACGATTTTGGCATCTGTATTTAGGGTTCTAAGAATTGCAGTTAAACGATCAATTTCCGCTGGCTTAGCAAGATCCGTTTTACTAATTAGAATCACATCAGCAAATTCAACTTGGTCAACCAGCAAATCGGCGACACTGCGCTCATCTTCTTCACCCAATGACTCTTCCTTATCCTGTAAGTATTTAGCTTCATCATAATCCTTAAGGAAATTGATAGCATCGACCACGGTCACCATGGTGTCTAAGTTAGCGACATCAGATAGGGAGACGCCATCTTCATCAGCAAAGGTAAAGGTTTCTGCTACAGGTAAAGGCTCTGAAATTCCCGTTGATTCAATAACGAGGTAATCAAACCGGCCATCTTTGGCTAGTTTGGTTACTTCATCTAGAAGGTCTTCGCGCAAGGTGCAGCAAATACAACCATTACTCATTTCTACCAGCTTTTCTTCACTACGGTTTAGTGATACTTCATTTTTGACTATGGCAGAATCAATATTGATCTCGCTCATATCATTGACAATAACAGCCACTTTGCGGCCTTCGCGATTGTTTAAAATATGGCTAAGCACAGTGGTTTTACCAGCGCCAAGAAAGCCAGACAGAACAGTGACAGGTAGTTGATTCATAAGGGGACCTTGCCAATCTATAAAGAAGAAAATGAGGTGTTTGATGAAAATATTGTTATATTATAACATTATTTTTGTTGTTTTCTTGAGTGTACAACTATTTAACCCAATGCCTTATGGTTTATATAACTTGGCTGCTGAGTAAATGCTTCTAGATATAATAAAGTATCAGTATCCCTACCAATAACAGAGCTACCCAAAAAACCATGGTTTCCGTTGGCCATAACTGGGCAAAATAACCTTTGGGTTGGCCTTTTTCCTTATCGTAGGAATGATCAATAAGCTGTTTAATGGCGCCTTTTGCCCTCACCTCTAGCTTATTGATCGTGCCACTAATGGCCGCGTAGATTGGCACCACAAAGCTGGGTGCCCATTTCCGATACAGCCAATCCGCATCCAAATTAGTTGAAGGTAATTCGGGTGGGTATAGATGGCGTAAGTTAAGCCATACAAAGGCCATAGCTGAGAAGAATAATAACTGCAGTTGCGTCAGTACATGTGTTATATCATAGGGCTGATAAGTAGCTTCCCATGGTAATAACGCATATACAGTATGGGCAGGGAAGGTGCCAATCAACACACAAATAGTGGCAGCAATACCCATGGCTAAAAGCATATTCTTAGGTGGTTCCGTGGTGCGAATGCCGGAATCGTGAGCGAAAAAGGCAAAATACGGAATCTTAATACCGGCATGGTGGAATACTCCAGCCGCAGCAAACAAGAGTAATAGCCAGACTATGTCATAGCCCTCGGCAATTGCCGCGCTCATAATCATCGACTTAGAGACAAAGCCACTAAACAGTGGGAAGGCAGAGATAGAGGCCGCCCCAACAATACAGAGAATGGTGGTTTTGGGCATACTTTTATATAAGCCACCCAATTCTGAACCATTAATACGCCCTGTCATATGCAACACGGCACCCATAGTCATCATCAATAAGCCTTTAAAGATAACATCATTAAAGGCGTGGGCCACTGCGCCATTGAGGGCAAGTGAGGTGCCGATACCCACACCTACCACCATAAAGCCAATTTGGTTAATCATGCTGTAAGCCAATACCCGGCGGAAGTCGTTTTCGATCACCGCATAAAAAATGGGGAAACAGGCCATGACAATGCCAATCCACACCAGCAATTCAGTGCCTGGGAAGCCTCGGGCTAATGCGTAAACAGCTACTTTGGTGGTAAAAGAAGCTAAGAAAATAGTCCCCGTAGGCGTGGCTTCAGGATAGGCATCAGTAAGCCAGTTATGTACAAAAGGAAATGCGCATTTAATACCAAAGGCTATGAATATTAGCCAAGCCCCAAGGTTCATCATACCTTCATGGCCTAAACCAATTTCGGCAAAGCGCGCACTACCTGTTTGCTTAATCAATATAATGGCGCCAGCTAGTAGCAATACGCCTGATAGCACCTTGATTAGAATATAGCGCATACCCGCCCCATAGGCGCGGTCAGTGCGTCTAGCCCAAATCAGAAATACCGAAGTAAAGGCCAACAATTCCCAAAATACAAATAGAGTCAGCAAGTCGCCGGCAAATACGGCACCCACAGCACTGGCAGCGTAGCTTAAACCAGACACATGTTGCAGAGTGTCTTTAAGATGCAGGGCATAGATAACCGCGATCAATGCCGCGAGGTGGAACAGATAACCAAACAGCATACTGAGTTTATCCACCCGCACTGGCTCAAGTGTATAGCCCATAAATTCCATAGTCCAATACAGGCCTGGTTCCATGGCAGTAAGCTGTAATGCGCCCCATATAGGCGTTAATAACATAATGGCACTGCGCAGATGACCCCGCAGCACTATGGCAGCAATAGCACCAATTAACAGGGGCAGAAAAGGCGGTAATAAGGGCAGGCTACTGATCATAGTAGTCTTCCTTTTTCATCAATACTTTACGCATAGCCTTGGCGATCAAGACCAGCACCACACAACCCACAAAACCATAGATGGCGTAAAACGCAGGTAACTGTTCCCAAGCATGATAAATATGTCTATGCACAATAAAGTCAGCCACTACCAACAGAATGCAGATGGCATAAAACACCTTCAATATCTTACTGATATTCTCAGGCTTATCGAAAAAATCTGGTTGCTGTTGATCATTTTTCATTTATGACAATCCTTTAGTATCCGTCGATACGCTCGGTATCAAATTGATTAAATCAATAATGGGCGGAGGATAAAAGAACAGCACCAAGCAAGCAGCCGTGGTCACGCCAAGGGCAATCAGCATGGGCAAGGGTGCCTCTTTGGTTTCTGACCATGACCATGGTTGTTGCCCCGCTTCGGTATTAAAAAAGGCCTTGATGGGAATAGGCAATAGATAGGCCACATTTAATAAGGTACTGATAGTCAGCACCCCAACAATAATCAGTTTATCGGCCTCCAAAGCACCTACCATCAGATACCATTTGCTCCAAGTACCTGCCATTGGTGGCAAGCCGATAATGCTCATTGAGCCCACAGCAAAAGCAATCATGGTTAAGGGCATCTTGCGCCCTAGGCCAACCATATCGCTAATATTCTTTTTGTGGGCCGCCACCATAATAGCGCCAGCACAAAAGAACAACGTAATCTTACCCACGGCATGGGTCACTATATGCAAGCTCGCCCCTGCTGCGGCAATTGAAGTGGCTAATAAGGCACCGACAATAATATAACTTAGCTGACTCACAGTGGAGTAGGCCAAGCGGGCCTTTAAGTTGTCTTTGGTGATGGCCACACAGGAAGAGAGCAACACAGTAGCAGCACCGATATATAACATCAGATCAGTGGTGGCAGTTTGACTTAGATTATCAATACCAAAGATATAGATAACAATTTTCAGAATACTAAATACACCAGCTTTAACGACTGCTACTGCATGCAATAGGGCACTAACAGGTGTGGGGGCCACCATGGCAGCAGGCAACCAACGGTGGAATGGCATTAAGGCGGCCTTACCAATACCGTAGCAGAAGAGTACTAATAAGAGGGCAACTAGCCCACCGGATTGGCTATCCGTAAACACCCCGCCAGGCGTAAAATCAAGGGTGCCAGCAGTCACCCAAGTGCCGAGAATGGCAAATAATAAAAAGGCTATAGATGTGCTCAGCAGAATGCCTAGATAAACCCGACCACCACGTTTGGCATCCTCATTGCCTGCATGGGTTACCAGAGGATAAGTTGATAAGGTTAGCAGTTCGTAAAAGATAAATAGGGTTAATAAATTGGCAGAAAAACAAATCGCCATAACTGTACTAATCGCTAGGGCAAAGCAGCAGAAAAAGCGGGTCTGGTTTTCCTCATTATGCCCGCGCATATACCCAATGGCGTAGACAGTGGTGATTACCCACAAGAAGCTGGCCACCAAAGCAAATAAAACACCTAAAGGCTCAACTAAAAAGGCAATATCCAAGCCGGGCAGGAGTGCCACCCAACTTGTCGCCATTTGCACATTATTAAACGTATGGTCATTAATGCCCAAGACTAAGGTAAAAAGAACGATCGCCGTACCAATAGAGGCTGTTTCGCGCAGATTGGGGTACTTGCCCAGTAGCACCACCAAGGCAGCGCCTATCAACGGCACAATAATCGCTAGATTAATTAGCTGAGAGGGCTCTAAAGTTGACCAGATATTCATTGTGCCGCCCCCATACTGGGTGTGGTTTGGGTCAACCATTGCGCGGCTGCATCAGCGGCACTGACACTTAAGGATGTGTCGATACCAAAATAAATATTCGCTAATACTAATATCCACATAGGAATCAGCATTAATAAAGGCGCTTCTTTAATGGTCTTATCAGCGGTAATAGCCGAGGGCTGCTTAAGGTAAGCTGCTTCTAAGATACGGCCGATATATACCACAGCCAGCAAAGAGCCAACCAATACGATAAATGCCACTAGCCAATGTTGCTGTTCCAGTGCGGCAGTCACTAAATACCACTTGCTGACAAAGCCTGCGGTCAATGGCACACCTATAATACTTAATCCAGCAATGGTAAATGCCGCCATGGTATAGGGCATCTGCTTACCCAAGCCCTGAAAGGCTTTAATATCCACGGAGCCAGTGCGCAGTAGCACGGCACCCACAGCCATAAATAGGGCGCCTTTCATCAGTGCATGGTTAAAGATATGCAGTAGGCCTGCCATAAGGCCAGCGCTGGTCACTAGACTAATACCCAAGATCATATAGCCAATTTGAGCCACACTACTATAGGCCAAAACAGTTTTAATATTGCTTTGTACGGTGGCCATAAAAGAGCACTTAAAGATGGCAACAATAGCCAGGCCGAGCAAAATAATATCCATGCCCATGGTGAGGAACACATACTCTGCACCAAATAC
>NYZU01000035.1 GCA_002686055.1 Oceanospirillaceae bacterium
ACTAAGCTGAGCATTTTCTAGCAGCTGGCGATGCTTGGGTGAAAATAAAACGGGTGCGCCCCAAGCGCCATCAATATGTAACCATAGGTCGTACTTATCAGCAATTTGGCGACATTCTAAAACCGGATCAAAGGCTCCTGTGACTGTTGTACCTGCGGTAAGGCCAATATAGAAGGGGTGGTAACCCAGCACTAAGTCGGCTTCAATTTGTGCCTTTAAGGCTTGTGTACAGAGACGACCTTGCTTATCCGAAGCCACGCCAATTAAATTATCTGTGCCAAGGCCAAGGGTGTTGGCCGCTTTTTGGCTAGAGTAATGGGCTTGGTCTGATACATAGGCTCGCAAGCGACGACCATCAGCCCCTTGGGTTTTAAAATCAGGGCAAGCATGGTGACGCCCTAGCATCATGGCAACCAAATTGGCTTGGCTGCCACCGGGTACGATCATACCTTCACCTGTTTTATAGCCTACTAGGTCACGCCAAGCTTTGATCACTTCCCGCTCCATTAAAGTCGCTACGGGACTTACCTGATAAGTATGCATATTGACATTACTTAAACTGGCTACCCAATCACCAATCATTGCTGCTTTATTGCGGCCCGCATAGAGTTGTTTGAAAAAGTCTGGGTGGGCAGCATCTGGGCTATGTTCTAAGAATGCCTGCAGCACTGCTTCAAGAGTCTTTAAGTCTGCACCTTTAGCTTGCAGTTGCAAATCTAGCTGAGTGTCTAAATCTTGAATTTGAGTGGTTTGGATAACGTCACGTGGCTTGTTAAGGTGATTATTAACAACACGATTAAAAATATCTAAATAGGGCTGCATATATTAGGCTTATTTTTTCTAGGGTAAAGAGTATTTGTTTACTGGCAACGACAAACTGTTTGCTTGATCAGAGACAGGTATTTCCTTATTTACTGGAGTCTAAATTGACGTTGCATGCATTTGAGGAGCCATATATTAACGTATGGTATTGGGGATTAACATAGACAAGTTAAATGCAAAACTAGTTTATTGTCTATTTGGCCATACTTTTGGGGCTTTATTATGGCTTGGCCTTTTTTAAGCCAAAACCATATGGACCTAGGTGGGTTTTGCTGTATTATGGCTGCTCCCCAATTAGGTATGATGTAAACCTGCCATGGCCTCATCCTCATTAGCCACGCAACGTATCCCCATGCTTGAATTTATCTTGCTGGTGGGCAGTATGATGTCCTCTGTGGCTTTGTGTATTGATGCGGTATTACCCTCCCTAGGCTATATGGCTGTGGACTTTGCTGTTAGCGGTAGCGAAATTCAATTGGTAATCACCACGGTTTTTGTGGGCTTTGCTTTGGGGCAGTTAATCTATGGCCCTCTGTCTGATCGTTGGGGGCGCTTACCGAGTATTTATGCAGGGCTGCTGGTGTTGGCCATTGGTAGTGCAATTGCTATGTCTGCTCAGTCCCTTGAGACGATGCTTTTAGGCCGCTTTCTGCAAGGCGTTGGTGCTTCTGGACCCCGTATAATGGTTTCTGCTTTAGTACGTGATTGCTTTAGTGGTAGAAAAATGGCCCGGGTTATGTCATTTGTTGGCACAGTATTTATGATGGTGCCCCTATTGGCGCCTATGTTGGGGCAGTCAATACTCTGGCTCGGTCCTTGGCAATATATTTTTGTAATGTATATTGGCGTAGCGGTTATTTTAGCTTGCTGGGTCAATTTGCGTCTGCATGAAACCCTGCCTCCAGAAAATCGGCGTTCGGTTCACCCCATAGCATTATGGCAGGCTTTTCTAATCGTCATCAGGAATCGTTCAGCCGCAGGTTATACCGTAGCAAGTGGGATTTTGTTCGGTGCTTTTTTGGGCTATTTAAGCTCGAGTCAGTTGGTATTTCAGGATATTTATTTGGTTGGTGACGCCTACCCTTTGTATTTTGCCATTCTCGTCTTACCTAATGTGGCTTCTTCATTACTAAATGCCAAACTTGTGATGCGTTGGGGCATGTATAGGGTGGTGCAAACAACCAATATTTTGGTGTTAATAGGGGCCACAAGTTTGTATTTCTATGCCCAGACTTATGCTGGAGTGCCACCTCTTACTTACTATATGGTGTTCTTATTTTTTATCTTTTCTGGGGTCGGGTTGCAGTTTGGTAATCTGAATACCTTAGCTATGGAGCCTTTGGGTAAAGTGGCGGGGATGGGAGCCTCTATCGTGGGCACGGGATCAACATTGGTATCCATCCCCATAGGTGGCCTGATTGGCATGTCAATTTCCCAAAGTGTAACCCCCCTTGCGCTGGGGTTAGCCATTTGCGCATTAATATCAATGTTACTAATGCATTGGGTTCGCTTTGGTGGGCGTTTGCCAGCTTAATAAATACTGTTAGTAGCATAGCGCCCCCAACAAGTTTGTTAAGGGGCACTAAAATACTTACCTATTCTGCGTAGGTTTCCATAGGTGGGCAGCTGCAGATTAGATTACGGTCACCATAAACATTATCGATACGATTGACGGTTGGCCAGAATTTAGCTGCTTTTGTCGCCGCACTTGGGAAAGCTCCGATAGTGCGAGAGTAGCCACGATTCCAACCATGACTAGCCAAATCTACTTGCGTATGTGGTGCCATTTTTAGAGGGTTGGCTTTTGGGCTCCATTCACCATCTTCAATTTTCTTAATTTCAGCACGAATTGATGCCATGGCGTCACAAAAACGGTCAATCTCACCTTTGGATTCGGACTCTGTAGGCTCAATCATTAACGTGCCGGCAACAGGGAAGGACATGGTTGGCGCATGGAAACCATAGTCCATAAGTCGCTTAGCAATATCCTCTTCACTAACGCCTGTAGCTTCCTTAATAGGGCGAATATCGACAATGCATTCATGGGCGATGCGGTCGTGATTGCCACGGTATAAAATTGGGAAGTGCTTAGCCAATCTACTAGCCATATAGTTAGCATTGACGATCGCCATAACCGTAGATTGCTGCAGTCCCTGTGCGCCCAGCAAGGTAATATAGGCCCATGAAATGGTTAAAATTGAGGCGCTACCATAGGGAGCACCCGAGATGGCACCATTACCGTCTTGTTTGCCATGGACTGGGATAACAGGGTGGTTAGCCAAGAAAGGTGCCAGATGCGCTTTTACTCCAATGGGACCCATACCAGGGCCACCACCACCGTGGGGTATGGCAAAGGTTTTATGTAAATTTAGGTGGGATACATCGGAACCAATTAGCCCCGGCTTACTGACACCTACTTGAGCATTCATATTGGCACCATCCATATAGACCTGGCCGCCAAAGTTATGAATGATGTCACAGATATCTTTGATATTTTGCTCGAACACACCATGGGTAGATGGATAGGTAACCATTAGGCAGGATAGATTGTCCGCATGTTCCTCTGCTTTGGCACGTAAGTCATCTATATCGACATTACCTTGTTCATCACAGCGGGTCATAACCACTTTCATATCGGTCATAGCCGCACTAGCTGGATTGGTACCGTGAGCGGAGCTGGGAATCAAGCAGATATTACGGTGACCTTCGCCAATACTGGCTTGGTATTTACGAATGGCAACTAGGCCAGCATATTCACCCTGTGCCCCCGAGTTAGGTTGCATGGAAATTTTGTCATAGCCAGTAATTTCTACTAGCTGTTCTTCCAAGGAGCGAATAAGCGCTTGGTAACCTTGGGTTTGATCAGCTGGTGCAAAGGGGTGCATATTGGCAAATTCAGGCCAAGTGACAGGCGCCATTTGCACACTAGCGTTAAGCTTCATAGTACATGAGCCAAGGGGGATCATACCGTGCACTAAGGAAAAGTCTTTGTTTTCTAACTGTTTTAGATAGCGAAGCATATCTGTCTCGCTATGATAACTGTTGAACACAGGATGACTTAGGATGGCATCGTCGCGCTGCAAATCAGCGGGCATGCCTTTTTGCTCATTGCAAATAATTTGGTAAAGCGCTTCAAGGTCTGCTTGGCATTCCTGATCAGTAAACACTCTAACAAGCTCTGTAAGGTCTTCCAGACGCGTAGTTTCATCGAGGCTAATGCCGAGACTGTCAGTTTTATCGGTACGCAGGTTATAACCTGCCGCCACAGCACGATCGCTAATAGTTTGGGTGTTATCACCAGTATTGATCGTTAAGGTATCAAAGAAATACTTATTAGCTAGGTCGAAGCCCTCTGCTTCTAATAAGCGAGCCAGTATTGCTGTAAAGGCTTGAATACGCTGGGCGATATTACGAAGACCTTTAGGGCCATGATAAACAGCATAAAAGGATGACATATTGGCTAATAAAGCCTGCGCAGTACAAATATTGGAGTTGGCTTTTTCTCGGCGTATATGCTGCTCACGGGTTTGCATCGCCATGCGCAAAGCTTGGTTGCCTTTGCTATCGATGGAGACACCAATAATACGTCCGGGCATGGAACGCTTATATTTGTCTTTGCTAGCAAAAAAGGCAGCGTGAGGGCCACCAAAGCCCATAGGCACCCCAAAGCGTTGACTACTACCAAATACAACATCAGCACCCAAATGTCCGGGTGCTTTCAGTAGCACTAAGCTCATAATATCAGCACCAACGGCTACTAGGGCATTTTGCTTATGAGCAGCATCGCAGATGGATTGTAAATCAACAATATCACCGTCACTGCCAGGGTACTGTACTAATACCCCAAAAGCGTCGTGTTGGTCTAATTCTGTGGCAGGGTCACCAACGACTATCTCAAAGCCAAAATATTCGGCACGTGTTTGCATCACGGATAGGTTTTGTGGGTGAGTATTGGCATCCACAATAAAGGTAGCCGACTTTTTCTTATTGGCGCGTTTGCACAAAGCCATAGCTTCGGCGGCTGCTGTAGCTTCATCTAATAAAGAAGCGTTGGCTAGCTCCATACCTGTCAGATCCATCACCATCTGCTGATAGTTAAGCAATGCCTCAAGGCGACCTTGGGCAATTTCTGGCTGATAGGGCGTATAAGCTGTATACCAAGCTGGGTTTTCCATCACATTGCGTAAGATAACATTGGGTACCAATGTATTGCTGTAGCCCATGCCAATACAAGACTTTTTAACTTGGTTTTGTGCCGCCATCGCACGTAATTTAACGAGGGTCTGGTTTTCACTAACTGGGTTGGGTAAGGCAAGAGGCTGCGCTAGGCGAATACTGCTGGGTATCGTTTGCTCTAACAGTTCTTCGGTGCTATTGACCTGCAAATAGTCCAGCATAGCCTGAGTATCTTTTGGTCCCGGGCCAATATGGCGCTCAATAAAATCGTGCTCTTGAATCAAATCAGACAGGTGCGGCTGGTTCGACATAGTAAACCTCGTGTATCAATGCTTACATGCTAAGAAAGTAGCCATTGGTAATGGCTATGATTTAATGGTGAATGGCTTAGGCTTCGTTGGCGACAACTTCTGCGTAACCTGCAGCATCAAGCAGACCATCTAATTCTGTTGCGTCTGCCAACTGCAATTTCATAATCCAGCCATCGGTGTAGGGTTCTTCGTTAATGGTTTCAGGTGCATCTTCTAATGCTTCATTAAACTCAATCACAGTGCCTTTGACTGGGGCATAGGAATCTGACGCTGCTTTCACAGATTCAATAACGGTGAACTCTTCGCCGGCATCTAGCTCACGGTCACTGTCTACTGCTTCGATAAATACAATATCACCAAGCAGTTCTTGGGCGTGGTCGGTAATACCAACAGTAACTGTGCCATCACCATTATCACTAACCCACTCATGGGTACTGGTATAACGCAGTTCGGTAGGGATATTGCTCATTGGATGCTCCTTCCTATTAATGGTCAATAATGGTCATTAGTGACAATGACTAATGGATTGTGCGCAGGATACCATTTTGGGGTAACCTAATCAACAAAATTTCCTATAGGAAACTTAATTATTGTGCCCTAATATCAAAATGGATATATATTGTCCCCTTACATAGCGCTCTATGACAGCCCGTGTTAGGATGCCCGTTGGCTATATTGCCCGTTTGATAGAACCTTAGGAGAGAATCATGTCTGTGGAACAACCAGATATGCCAGAGTTAAAAATTGAGTCCGGCTCCGGTGCGGAAACCAATGTTGAACCATTAAAGCTGGGGCAGCGGTTACGGGAAATTCGCAAGAATATGCAGCTTACTCTGGAAGAGGCTAGTCAGAAAACGGGCTTGGCAAGATCAACTCTCTCGAAGATTGAAAACGAGCAAATATCACCTACGTTTACCGCCGTACAAAAGCTTGCCCATGGCTTAAATATCGATATCCCTCAGTTGTTTGCTGCACCTAAAAATGCCATGGCTTCTGGCCGTCGCGTTTTGACAAGAGCCGGCGAGGGCACTAGCCATCCTACCAGTACCTATGAGCATGAGCTGTTATGTACCGAGCTTGCGAATAAGCGCATGATTCCTTTTAAAACGCGGGTGCGGGCACGAAGCTTTGATGACTTTACTGACTGGGTTCGTCATGAGGGCGAAGAGTTTCTTTTAGTACTCGAAGGTGAGGTAGCTTTATACACTGAATTTTACGAGCCCATTGCCCTGCAGGAGGGTGATAGTATGTACTATGACGCCAATATGGGACATGGCTTGATTAGTCTCTCTAACCAAGATGCCTTGGTCTTATGGGTGGTAGCTCGTTAAGCAGCTAAGGCACCCAATTTAACTGTCTCACCAGATCACTAGCTTTGTATTATGGGCTTAAAATATCCCAACATTGGGGTGTCTATTAGTAAATTTGACCTGTTTGCGAAGATACTCCGCATAATTTTTATTAAGAAAATTTGTTTCCTATTGGAAACTTCCCTATAATCGCCCCTCAATATAGCAATTAACCACTGACGATCTATCCTTAAAATTTGTCAGAATGGATGTAAATATTATGTGGGGGCCTTATGTCTGATAGTCTGTTAATTACTCCTTTCCATGCAATGCACAAGGACGCTGGTGCCAAAATGGTGCCTTTTGCCGGTTATGATATGCCAGTTCAATATGCCCTTGGGGTGAAACAAGAGCATCTCCATTGTCGAGCAGCGGCAGGCTTATTTGATGTCTCCCATATGGGTCAGTTAAAGTTTACTGGTCCCTCAGTAGAAGCTGTCGCTTTGGCTCTTGAGTCCCTCATTCCAGCAAATTTTTTAGATTTGCCTGAAGGTCGTCAGCGTTATGGTATGTTTACCAATGCTCAGGGTGGCATTATGGATGACTTGATGGTGACGCGCCTAGAAGATGGCTTTTATATGGTGGTTAATGCCGCCTGTAAAGCGCAGGATATTGAGCACCTGCGCGCTAATCTGCCTGCTGATATTGAAATGCAGGAACTTGACGACCGAGCATTACTTGCCTTGCAGGGCCCCATGGCCGTTGAGGTGCTTGCTCGTTTGGCACCAGAAGTGTCAAGCATGCGTTTTATGGATGGACAACCAGTAAGTATCTTAGGCCATGATTGCTTTGTTGGTCGGGCGGGTTATACCGGTGAGGATGGTGTTGAAATTTCTGTGCCTAATGATCGTGCTGAGGCTTTAGCAGCCGCCCTTGTTGCCTTTGATGAAGTAGAGTGGATTGGTCTCGGAGCGAGGGATTCTTTGCGTCTAGAGGCAGGTCTATGTCTTTATGGTCATGACCTTGATCAGACCACAACCCCTGTAGCCGCTAATCTCCTATGGGCGATGCAAAAGACCCGTCGCCCTGGTGGTGAACGTGAGGGTGGCTTTCCTGGGGCGGAGACCATTTTTGCTGAACTAGAGACTCAGCCAGCGCAGTTGCGGATTGGTTTACTTCCCGAGGGTCGGGCGCCAGTGCGTGAAGGTGTTGAGATCGCTGATGCTGATGGCAAAGTTATTGGCAGAGTTACTTCTGGTGGTTTTAGTCCAACCATGGGAGCGCCTATCGCTATGGCTTATATTGATACCGCCTCAGCGACAATAGAGAATCAGGTTTTCGCTTTGGTGCGTGGCAAGCAGCTGCCATGTCGGGTAGCGCCCATGCCATTTGTGCCCCAGCGTTATTATCGTGGTTAGTTGAACATTTAATTCAATTAACCAAAAGCGGGCTGGTTTACTAATAGTGATCCAGCCTGTGAAAATCAAGTGAATAACAATCCATAAGTCATTGTTATTATCCATCTGGTATCAACAACAATCTCCTTATACAATGGTTTTCTATTCTTTAAGGAGCTAATGCCGTGGCCTATCAGCCTGACCAGACTAAGTCCCTTCTATGGCATGACTACGAGACCTTTGGTACTGACCCTAAGGTTGATCGCGCGGTGCAGTTTGCCGCTATCCGCACGGACCTAGATTTTAATCCCATTGGCGACCCAGTTATGTGGTACTGTCGCCCCGCTGATGATTATCTACCTTCCCCAACTGCTTGCTTGGTGACTGGTATTACGCCCCAAGTTGCGTTACAAGAAGGTTTGCCAGAAGTGGAGTTTATGGCACGCATTAATGCCTTAATGAGTGAGCCTGGTACTTGTGTGGTGGGCTATAATAATTTGCGCTTTGATGATGAATTTACCCGTTATGGTTTATACCGCAATTTTTTCGATGCCTATGCGCGGGAGTGGCAAGGAGGTAACAGCCGCTGGGATTTAATGGATTTAGTCCGCGCCGCCGCTGTATTAAGGCCTGATGGCATTAATTGGCCAACTAATCAGGATAATGAAAAGATTCTTAAGCTAGACCAATTGGCACCTGCTAATGGCATTGAGCATGGTGATGCTCATGATGCTCTGGCGGATGTGCGAGCCACCATTGCCTTGGCTAAAAAAATACGTGAAGCCCAACCGCGATTGTATAATTTTGCTTTTCAGATGAAGCATAAGGCGCAGGTATGGGGACAATTAGACCTACAGTTAAAGAAGCCTATTTTGCATATTTCGGGAATGTATGGGCGTAAGCAAGGCAATCTGGCTATAGTGGCCGCACTCGCTGCCCACCCAAGTAACAAAAATAGTGTCTTGGCCTTTGATTTGCGGCATGATCCTAAACAATGGCAGGGCTTAAATGTTGAGGCATTGCAGCAGGCTATGTTCTCCTCTAAACAGGTCTTAGGAGATAGTCCACGCTTACCAGTAAAAGAAATCCATATTAATAAATGCCCTATCGTGGCGCCAGCTAATACCTTACCCGAGGAGGTTGCTGACCACTACAAGATTGATCGCCAGCAAAGTCTGGCTTATTTGCGTTGGCTAGACGAGCATCGGGACTTTATTGATACCGTGGTGGCAGCCTATAGTCAGCGTGAAGCCATGTCTGATGTGGACGTGGATAGCTCCTTATACTCAGGTGGCTTTTTTGACGAGCATGATAAACGCATGCAGCAACAAGTGCATAAAACACCACCTCAGCAATGGCAGGAGCAAGCCTTTGATTTTCATGATGAGCGCTTATCACGTATGTTGATGCGTATGAAAGGGCGTTGTTACCCGCAACTACTTTCTGCCAGTGAAGCTGAGCAATGGGAGCTATTTCGCCAACAGCGTCTGATTCAAGGTGAACAGCAAAATGTGCGTACTTTTGAGCAATTTGGTGCAGAATTAAACCGACTGGCTCAAGAGCGAACAGATGCTGCTAGCCAAACTATCTTGCAGGAATTGGCGACCTACGCTGAATCCATTTATCCCTATTAGTTTCTCAAGGCTTATATTATGTTTGTGGCGCTAAGCAGCCTATTTTTGGCTGGCCTCTTGTCGGCTACTCTGCTGCCAGGGGCTTCAGAATTATTATTTGTGCAGCAAGTTTTGGCTAACCCCAGCCAAGGTCTGTGGTTATGCTTAGCAGTTACAGCAGGCAATAGTGTGGGTGGTGCCATTACCTTTTTTATGGGTGTGGGACTAGCGCGGGTGGGCTCAGCTTGGAAATTAGCGCAACGATTAGGTGTGCAACCACCCAGTCCCGGGACTATGGTCAATGTGCAGCGCTATGGCCGTTGGCTATTACTGTTTTCATGGTTGCCAGTGGTAGGGGATGCTTGGTGCTTGGCAGCGGGCATGCTGGGCTGGTCATGGCGCTTTAGTTTGGCATTGATTGTGGCAGGCAAGGCAGCGCGCTATAGCGTTTTATTGCTAGCTATAACCTGATTAAATATTTTCTCAGCTTCTAGTGGCTAGAGATCAATACTAAGCATCGGCCTCATGGCGTAAAAATACCCATTCACTTTCTGTGCTCTGTTCTGGGCTATAGTAATAGCCAGCAGTATTAAACCCTTTTAGCTCTTGAACATCCGTAGCTCGTTGTTCAATAGCCCATCTAGCCATTAGGCCGCGGGCTTTTTTGGCATAGAAGCTGATAATTTTAAATTGGCCATTTTTCTGATCTTTAAAGACTGGGGTAATAATGTCAGCCTGCAAATTTTTAGGCTTAACAGCTTTAAAATATTCATTGGAGGCGAGATTAACTAATACGGGCTTAGGGTCTTTGGTTAAAGCCTGATTTAGTTGTTCGGTTATTTGGTTATCCCAAAAGGCATACAGGTCTTTGCCCTTTTGGTTGGCAAATTTGGTACCCATTTCAAGTCGATAAGCTTGCATTAGATCAAGAGGGCGTAACAGACCATAGAGCCCAGAAAGAATACGCACATGGGATTGGGCCCAATCTAAATCTGCGGCATCGAGACTTGATGCATCCAAACCAGTGTAGACGTCGCCTTTAAAGGCTAATACCGCGGGCTTGGCATTGGTGGAAGTAAAAGGCTGTTGCCAAGATGCATAGCGGGCCACATTTAATGCCGCTAGCTTGTCACTTAGCTTCATTAACTTAGCTAGGTCCTGAGGGCTTAGATGTTGTAATTCGTCAATTAACGCTTGGGATTGATCCAGCAAATCGGGTTGGCTGTAGTCACTGATATGGGCAGGGGTGTCATAGTCCAGAGTTTTTGCGGGGGATAGTACCAAGATCATAATTTTGCTCTTTCAGTTAACCAAAGATTATTGCCCGATAATGTAAGGTGTTGAAACCTGACAAACACGCATACATAGATAATGTTAGTTTAATGATTAAAAGCATTTCTCTCAAGTTGGTTTATGCATGACGATTTACTGTTAGACTAGCAGACTTTAACTCAGCTTATATGTCCATGATAACGTCGCAGCAACTTCTTCAGCAGCTACAGCAGCAGAGTCAATCTCAGGATTGCGTGGTGGTGGCTATTGATGGTTTTGCAGGAGCAGGTAAATCTACCCTTGCCAAGTGGCTTAAGGAACACCTGTCAGAATGTCAGATTATGGCCCTTGATGATTTTTATCAGCCTCTAACGAATAAGCAATGTTCACAGTTAACTGAGGAGGCTGCTTTACAAGCCTATTTACCTACTCAGGCCCTTGCTCAGCAACTGTTGCAACCATTGCAGCAGGGGCAGTCTATTTCCTGGCAAGCTCAAGATTGGCTAACTAAGAAACTGTCCCCAGAAAAGACAATTGTGCCTCGGGGGGTGATCCTTGTGGATGGTGTCTTTTCAAGCCATAAAGATTTTAGGCCATGGGTTGATTTGAGGGTCTTGGTGTCAACACCACCTGCTACCTGTAGTCGCAGAGTATTAGCCCGGCCCCAGCCTAGTGCCGATTGGTTTGCCCATTGGCAGCGTACAGAGACCTGGTTCCACACCCATAACAAAACAGGCCTGTGTGTGGATTATGTGACCACGGGTTCTGTCCCTCAAGACGTCAAATTAGATATGGATTAAAAGCTTATAAAGGGGCTGTTTTTGGGCTTAGCCCACAGCCTGTCTATAGTTGCTTAAAGTCAAGTTAGATATGTTAAAAAATCGTATTTTTTTGCTTGATTTTTCCAAATCAAAAACCTATATTTAGTGTCGATAAGGCATTTCCTGCACTATATATAGTGTTTTACTCTTTTTTAAGCCCTATCGTATTGTAGTTAAATTTTTGTCTATAAAGACAGGTTTTACATCGACACTAATCGACATTAGTAAAAAATAACAATAACAAAGCTATATACAAATCACTGCAAAAAAGGGCACGGTATGCAAGACTTAATGGTCACTAAGCGCAATGGGAAACAAGAAAAAATAGATCTAGATAAAATCCATCGTGTGATCGATTGGGCCGCGGAAGGTTTGCATAATGTCTCCGTCTCGCAAGTAGAAATAAAATCTCATATTCAGTTCTTCGATGGTATCCGTACAGAAGATATCCATGAAACCATTATTAAATCAGCGGCTGATTTAATCTCTGAAGAAGCACCTGACTATCAATATTTAGCCGCCCGTTTAGCTATTTTCCATTTGCGTAAAAAAGCTTTTGGCCAGTTTGAGCCACCTCATCTATATGACCATGTGCAGAAAATGGTCGCCGATGGGCGTTATGATAGCGCCTTAAATTCGGACTATAGCCAAGACGAGTACAATGAGTTAAACGACCACCTCCAGCATAGCCGTGATATGAACTTTAGCTATGCAGCTGTAAAGCAAATGGAAGGTAAATACCTAGTACAAAACCGAGTCAGCGGTGATATGTACGAAAGCCCTCAGATTCTTTATATGTTAGTGGGTGCTTGTCTATTCTCAGGCTATCCTAAGGATACGCGTCTAGACTATGTTAAACGTTTCTACGATGCTTGTTCTTTGTTTAAGTTATCCCTGCCTACGCCGATTATGTCAGGCGTACGCACGCCAACCCGTCAGTTTAGCTCTTGTGTATTGATAGAGTGTGGTGATTCCCTTGATTCTATTAATGCTACTGCCGGCTCCATTATCAAGTATGTGAGTCAACGCGCTGGTATTGGTGTAAATGCTGGTCGTATCCGTGCTCTGGGTAGCCCTATTCGCGATGGTGAAGCTTTCCATACGGGTATGATTCCGTTTATTAAGCATTTCCAGACAGCTGTAAAGAGTTGCTCCCAGGGTGGTGTGCGCGGTGGTGCTGCAACATTGTTTTACCCTATTTGGCATTTGGAAGTTGAATCGTTACTGGTATTGAAAAATAATCGCGGTGTAGAAGAAAACCGTGCCCGCCATATGGACTATGGTGTGCAGTTTAACCGTTTGATGTACCAGCGCTTGATTAAGGGTGGCAATATTACTCTCTTTAGTCCATCAGATGTACCTGGCCTTTATGATAGTTTCTTTGAAGATCAGGATCGTTTTGAAGAGCTATATGAAGCAGCAGAAAATAATCCCGATGTTCGTAAGCGTACAGTTAAAGCGGCCGACTTATTTAGTAAATTTGCCCAAGAGCGGGCGCAGACAGGTCGTATATACTTACAAAACGTTGACCACTGTAATACCAGAAGTGCCTTTAACCCAGCCAAAGCTCCAGTGCGCCAAAGTAACTTGTGTCTAGAGATTGCGCTGCCAACATCACCTTTACAAAGCATTGATGACCCTAACGGTGAAATCGCCTTATGTACCTTGTCGGCGTTTAACTTGGGTGCCCTGGAAAGCCTAGATGAGTTGGAAAATCTATCGGATTTGATTGTGCGTGCCTTGGATAGTTTGTTGGACTATCAGGAATACCCGATTGTGGCGGCCTATGAGGCGAGTATGAAGCGCCGTACCTTAGGTGTTGGGGTGACTAACTTCGCTTATTACTTAGCCAAAAATGGTGTGCGTTACTCAGATGGGTCAGCTAATAACCTCACTCACCGTACCTTTGAGGCTGTGCAATACAATCTACTAAAAGCGTCAAATAATTTGGCCAAAGAGCAGGGCGCTTGTCCGTCATTTGGTGATACCTTCTATGCCCAAGGTAAAATGCCCATTGATACTTACAAACAAGACGTTGATAAGTTCTGTGATGAAGCCCTACATCTTGATTGGGATGCATTGCGTGACAGTATTCTTGAGCATGGCCTGCGTAATAGTACCCTAACCGCATTAATGCCTTGTGAAACATCAAGCCAGATTACTAATAGTACCAATGGTATTGAGCCACCACGTGGTTTTGTAAGTGTTAAGGCCAGTAAAGATGGTATTTTAAAGCAAGTAGTGCCTGAATTTGAGCGCCTAAAAGATGCCTATGAATTGTTGTGGACTATTCCCAATAACGAAGGCTATTTACAGCTAATTGGTATTATGCAGAAGTTTGTTGACCAAGCTATCTCAGCGAACACTAATTATGATCCAGCCCGTTTCGAAAGTGAGAAGGTACCCATGAAGCAACTCTTGAAAGATTTGCTAACCGCCTATAAATATGGAGTGAAGACCCTTTACTACCATAATACCCGTGATGGGGCTGATGATGGTCAGGATGATGGCTGTGAAGGCGGCGCTTGTAAGCTGTAATAGTTTTGCCATTTAGATATTTAAGTTAAGCGATATTAAAGAGCAACCTAATGACTTATTCTACTTTTAACAAGACCAAAAATGATGCCTTAAAAGAACCTATGTTCTTTGGCCAAAATGTAAATGTTGCACGCTACGATCAGCAACGTCATGCGATTTTTGAAAAGTTAATTGAAAAACAATTGTCTTTTTTCTGGCGTCCAGAAGAGGTTGACTTGTCCACTGACCGTAAAGATTTTATGGCCATGGCAGACCATGAGAAGCATATCTTCTTAAGTAACCTTAAATACCAAACATTATTGGATAGTGTCCAAGGGCGTTCGCCCAACGTGGCTTTTCTACCCATTGTGTCATTGCCAGAACTGGAAACTTGGTTAGAAACTTGGTCGTTTAGTGAAACTATCCATAGTCGCAGCTACACCCATATTATTCGTAATGTCGTGGCTGATCCAAACTTGGTATTTGATGATATTGTCGATAATCCAGAAATTGTAAAACGTGCTGAGTCAGTAACGCGTTACTATGATGAGTTTATTGCTAAGTGTCATTTATATAGTTTGTTGGGTGAAGGCGAGCATATCCTTAATGATGAGACTGTAACGGTAAATATGCATGAGTTAAAGCGGCTTATGTATCTAACCGTAGCTTCTGTTAATGTGCTGGAGGCTGTGCGCTTCTATGTCAGTTTTGCTTGCAGTTTTGCCTTTGCTGAACGGGCTATTATGGAAGGCAATGCTAAGGTGATAAAGCTTATTGCGCGTGATGAGGCGCTGCACTTGGCTGGTACCCAGCATATGCTAAATCTTATGGCTCAGGGTCAAGATGATCCGGAAATGGCGGCCATTGCTGAGTCCTGCAAGGAAGAAGTGAAGAATATCTTTATGCAAGCGGCCGAACAGGAAAAAGAATGGGCGAGCTACTTATTTAAAGATGGTTCTATGATTGGTTTAAATGCGGACATTCTAAAAGAATACGTTGAGTATATTACCAATGTTCGTATCAAGGCCATCGGCTTTGATGAGCTTTTCCCTGGCCGTAATACTAACCCATTGCCTTGGATGAATGCCTGGTTGGTTAGTGATAATGTGCAAGTGGCTCCTCAAGAAGCAGAAATCAGTTCTTATTTAGTTGGTGCAATCGATAGTGATATGGATGATGCTGACTTTGATGACTTCGATCTATAGTCGGTCAATTATGCATTTCTACAGTGGGGTCAGGTCGTTAGTATCTGACCCCATTTTTTGTGACCGCTAGTCTGGGTATTGCATTCTTTAACCCCAGTACTATCTTATGCCATATAAACTCGATTAACTGAGGTTTTTAGGTTTACTATCCTATGAGCAATGTGACCGTCACTGTAAATAAAACCATCGTCTTTGATTATGATGATGAGTTTTCTTTGCTGGATAGCATGGAAGAGCATCAGGTGCCTATAAACTATAGTTGTCGTGGCGGTTATTGTGGGTCGTGTAAGGTCAAGTTAACCAAAGGTAGTGTGACTCTGGTGCAAGACAGCCTAGTACCTTTACCAGAAGGTGAAGTATTGGCTTGCTGTTGTGTGCCCCATGGGCCCATCAGTATTGAAGTGGATTAGCCCAGCTAAGTGTTAATAGTCCGAGCTAATCCATGGGTGGATAGATTATCGATTGATGCGAGCTTGCTTAAGGGTATCGGCAATTAAAAAGGCTAACTCAAGGGCCTGATCTGCATTTAAGCGTGGATCGCATGCCGTATGATAGCGATTATGCAGATCCTCGGCAGAAATATCATGGGCTCCGCCCATACATTCAGTGACATTTTGGCCAGTCATTTCAAAGTGCACTCCACCAGCATAAGTGCCTTCTGCGGCATGAACATCAAAGAAACCTTTTACTTCCCGTAATACATCGCTGACTAAGCGGGTTTTATATCCAGATGAGGACTTAATAGTATTGCCATGCATAGGGTCTGAGCTCCATAGTACTTCTCGTCCCTCTGCTTTGACAGCCCTCACTAGTGCTGGCAGATGCTCAGCTATCTTGTCCGCACCCATGCGGGCAATAATATTGATGCGACCGGGTTCATTGTCTGGGTTAAGTATATCCAGTAAACGCAGTAAATCGTCTACCTGCATACTTGGCCCTGCCTTAAAGCCGAGAGGGTTTTTGACGCCACGGAGAAATTCGACATGGGCACCGTCAACCTGTCGGGTGCGGTCACCAATCCATAGCATATGAGCTGAACAATCATACCAGTCGCCAGAGAGGCTATCCTGGCGGGTTAAGGCTTGTTCAAAGTTCAGGAGCAAAGCTTCGTGGGAAGTGTAGAGACTCGTTTCATGAAGTTGCGGTGTGGTTTCAGCATTAATACCGCAGGCCGCCATAAAGTTTAGCGACTGATCTATCTGAGCAGCTAAATGTTCGTAGCGTTCACCTAGAGGGCTATTACCGACAAAATCAAGATTCCAGCGGTGGATTTTATTGAGATCGGCAAAACCACCTTGAGCGAAAGCCCGTAATAGGTTCAAAGTAGCGGCTGATTGATTGTAAGCCTGCACAAGCTTGTCTGGATTAGGTACACGAGCTTGGCTAGTAAAATCCAGATCATTGATAATATCTCCACGATAGCTAGGTAAGGTGACATTATCGATGGTTTCTGAATCAGCAGAACGGGGCTTAGCAAATTGACCAGCCATACGGCCTACTTTAACCACTGGGCAGCTACCGGCAAAAGTGAGTACTACAGCCATCTGCAAAAGCACTTTAAAAGTATCGCGGATATTGCCGGCATTAAACTCTGCAAAACTTTCTGCACAGTCGCCTCCTTGCAGCAAGAAAGCTTTACCTTGCGTCGCCTCGGCTAATTGTCGCTTCAGAGCACGAGCTTCGCCAGCAAACACTAGCGGTGGTAAATTCCCCAGTTGTTGTTCCACGCGGTTAAGGGCCTCAGCATCAGTGTATTGAGGTTGTTGCTGAATGGGGAAGTTGCGCCAGCTGGTAGGAGTCCAGTTATACATAATGTTTGTGTTCTTCTATTAAGGTTAAAACCAATAGGGGTTTATAACATGGCTAATCAAGGTTAGTCATGCACTAAAATTTGTTTGTGGTAATTAAATCATATCGTCAACCGCTGGGCGAATACCCACCAAGGCTCGCGCTGAGGTTTCTTTGGCTGATTGCAAAAAGGCTTGCATATAATCCATAGGCAATTGATCAGAGCGCACTGCCGCATAGAGCGTACACCAAACACCCTCAGCACCTAGGGATCGGGCACTAACATAGCCACGACTGGAATATTCATTTAAGGCCCAATTAGGTAGTGCACAAACACCACGACCACTAGCCACTAATTGCATCATCATCATGGTTAATTCAGCATGACGAATAGCCTTGGGCTCGACCTCAGCCGGTTCTAAAAAATGAGTAAAAACATCAAGCATTTCACGTTCGACTGGGTAACAAATTAGGGTTTCATGAGCTAAATCACTAGGCTTAATAAAGGCTTGCTCCACTAAAGCGTGATGATTACTAACAGCTAAAACCGATTCGTAGGTAAAGAGGGGCACATAGCTGATACCCGATAGCGGTTTAGGGTTGGCGGTAATAACTAGATCCAATTCACCTCGGCGCAAAGCGGGTAAGGGGGCAAAACTAAAACCACTAGCTATATCTAACTCAATATCAGGCCAGGCACTGCGATAGTTATCCAAAGAGGGCATTAACCATTGGAAGCAACTATGGCACTCAATAGCAATATTTAAGCGTCCAGAGCCACCTTGCGCTAGACGTTCAATTTCCCGCTCTGTATTACGAATTTGGGGGAGTACTTCATCAGCTAACAAGATAAGACGCTTACCAGCCGTGGTAAATTCAACGGGTTTGGTCTTGCGGATAAAAATTGGGGTTCCCAATTTGGCTTCTAAATCTTTGATTTGATGGGATAAGGCGGATTGGGTAAGAAATACTTTTTCGGATGCTTCCACCAGACTGCCGGTATCACGAAGAGCAGTAATAGTGCGCAAATGGCGTAAATCGATCATGTGAAAATGGTGATATGGAATGGCTAAAAGGCGTATTATACACAAATAAAATTCATAAATAATGCCTTTTTTGATATGTTTTACTGAATTCTATTCACTAAAATAGCTATTTTGACTTTATTTTTTGCTTTTCTCCCCAATCAAATAGTGTTGTTTGTAAATAGCATAACCAAAGCTTGATGTTGTGACTTATGAGCGTTAATTTGGTGATGTATTTATTTGACTTACTGAATGCCAATTTTGGACTAGACTAATAGCCAAGCTAAGATAGCTGCAAATAAATTACTCATTAACTTATTGGTAATTTTGTGTGGTTGTCAGTGATGAAGTAAGTGAAGATTTAAGCAGATATTTAAGCAGAGACTCTAAAATAATTTTAAATAACCAGTGGGTAGTCAAGATGTTGATGGTTAGTAAAACAACAGCCCTATTTGTACTGACGATGTTAGGGATTTTGCTAAGTAGTGCGTCACAGGCAGTGGATTTTGAGGATGCAAAAGCTGCGGTGGTTAAAGTCTATGTGACGTCCGTGGAACCTGATTATTACGAGCCATGGAGTCTAATGAATCCCCGCAACTCAACTGGCTCGGGGGTAATTATTGATAGCAACAGGGTATTAACCAACGCCCATGTGGTAGCTGACGAGCGCTATATCCAGGTAAGCAAGCATGGTGAGGCTAAAAAGTATCGTGCCAATGTTATGTTTGTATCCCATGCTGCTGATTTGGCTTTATTAGAGGTTGAAGATCAGAGTTTCTTTGACAATGTAGATCCATTAGCCTTGGGTCAGTTGCCAAAAGCCCAAGAACAAGTGATTGTGCTTGGTTACCCTGTCGGTGGTAAAAGTTTAAGTGTTACCCAAGGGGTATTATCTCGTATCGAGCATATCTCATATGTGCATTCTGGTAGAACATTTTTAGCTGGGCAGATTGATGCGGCCATCAATTCTGGCAATAGCGGTGGGCCAGTTATTCAAGACAATAAAATTGTGGGAATTGTGATGCAGGAAATACCGGGTGCCGACAATCTAGGATATATGGTGCCCCCCGTGATGATTGAACAGTTTTTAACGGATGTTGGGGATGGTCAATTTGATGGCATTCCTGAATTGGGTATTGTTAGTCAACCAGTGGAAAATCCAGGTATGAAAACCTATTTGGGTCTGGCTGCTGATAAAGATGGCATCCTAGTAAAACGTGTGTTCCCTCGATTAGATAAATTGGTTGAGGTGTTACCCGGGGATATTATTACGGCTGTGGATGGCTATCCTATTGCAGAAGATCAAACCATTGAATTTCGTGAGGGTGAGCGAACACGATGGAGCTATCTAGTGGATACCCAACAAATGGGTGGTGCGGTTGAATTATCTTTGTTGCGAGATGGTCAGCCAGTGCAGGTTGAAGTGCCTTTATTTGAAAGTGCTAATGATCATCGGCTGGTACCGCTGCAGCAATATGATGTACTACCTCAATATCATATTGTCGGCGGAATTGTATTTACCCCATTGACGGTTAATTTGATGCAACGCTGGGGCAGTGATTGGCGCCAAGGTGCACCAGTATCGTTTTTACATTCTTTAAATAAAATTGCGAAATTCTCTGGTGAAGAGAGGGTGGTGGCATTGCGTGTATTGTCTGGTGATGTCAATACGGGTTATCACGATTATAGTCGCAGACTGGTACAGTCAGTAAATGGGGAGCGCTTTGATAACTTCGCAGAATTTGTAACACTGCTGAACAACAATCAACAGCCCTATTTATCTTTGGTAGATGAAAATGAGTTTGAATTGGTAATTGATGTACAGCAGTCTGAGCAAGAGTTACCTAGGTTGTTGCAACGTTTTAATGTTCCTGCACCCAGTTTTGTAAATCCTAAATAACTAAGCGCAGGGAGTTTAAATTGCTTGTAGGTAATTAGATGGCTGGCTTAAGGAGCAGAAACTCCATTAAAGCCTTTTGTGCATGGAGGCGGTTTTCTGCCTCATCAAATACTACTGAGCGAGGATCAGCAAACAGATTTTCGCTTATTTCCATACCGCGATAAGCGGGCAAACAGTGCATAAATAGCACATCATCAGCCGCCAGATCGAGCATCGCTTCATCAACCTGATAGCCAGCAAATGCTTGCTCACGTTCTTGCTTTTCCTCTTCTTGACCCATGGAGGCCCAAGTATCAGTAACAACCAAATGAGCCCCTTTAACTGCTTCTTCAGGGATACGACTGATAGTTATGCGATCTTGATTAGCCGCAACTAGCTCAGAAGATGGTTCAAAGCCCTCTGGACAGGCGATTTGTAGTTGGAAATCAAATTGCCGAGCCGCGTTAATAAAGGACTGACAAACATTATTGCCATCACCTACCCAAGCCACAGTTTTACCCTGAATGCTACCCCGATGTTCAATAAAGGTTTGCATGTCGGCTAATAGCTGACAGGGGTGATAATCATCGGTAAGCGCATTAATTACGGGTACCTGTGAGTTAGCAGCAAAATCTTCCACAATGCTATGTTCATCAGTACGAATCATAACGATATCAACCATGCTGGAAATCACTTTAGCACTGTCATCAATGGGTTCACCACGACCTAATTGTGTATCTCGGGGCGACAAAAAGATGGCATGACCACCCAGTTGTGCCATACCAGCTTCAAATGAAACCCGAGTCCGAGTAGATGACTTGCTGAAAACCATACCCAAGACACGATTTTTAAAAGGCTCGTAAATATCGCCTTGGTTACGGATGGCTTTGAGTTCTATAGCCCGCTGCATAACCCAGTTTAATTCCTTAGGGTTAAGGTCTAGCAGTGTTAGAAAATGACGTGGTTGCTTGCTGATCATAGTGTTTGCTTGAGCAAAACGAGCATTCTATGTGTTTCCAGACATAGGTGCAACCTGAGCCTATAAAGGCTTGATCGATACTTCACGGGCAACACTATTGCAGCCAACATGGTTGTTTCTGTTTTGGCCTTTATTTTAGTCAAATTAAAGGTTATTTTTTTGTAAAATAATAACTGATTAAATGACTTGGTCTTTGTTATAATAATTGCCAATTGTTTTATCACCCGGCCTTGAAAAACAGCAAAGCGATGCTATAAAAGGTGAATCACTATATGGCCATGTCTGTTTGCAGATATGGCACTGCTTGAATAGGATAAGCTAATGGATACTATTGACGTTATCAAAGACCAAATCAGCAACAACGATATTTTGCTGTATATGAAGGGCACCCCGAAATTTCCACAATGTGGTTTTTCGTCCCAAGCTGTGCAAGCTGTAATGGCCTGTGGTGAGCGTTTTGCTTTCGTAAATATCTTAGAAAATCCTGATATTCGAGCTGAACTGCCTAAATATGCTAATTGGCCAACCTTCCCACAGCTTTGGATTAAAGGCGAATTGGTAGGTGGTTGTGACATCATTATGGAGTTGTCACAATCAGGAGAATTAACTGAAATGATTTCTGCTGCAGCCCCTGCTGCAGAATAATTGAATTAAACCAAGAGGTGCACGCCTCTTGTATTCTGACAATCAAGGAGTAACAACATGAGCGTATTAGTAGGTAAGCAAGCACCTGACTTTACTGTACCAGCAGTACTAGGTGATGGCACTATTGTGAGTGATTTTAATCTGTCTGAAAACATTAAAGGCAAATATGGTCTGGTTTTCTTTTATCCATTGGACTTTACCTTTGTTTGTCCTTCGGAGCTGATTGCCTTGGATCACCGTATGGATGATTTTAAAGCCCGCAATGTAGAAGTAATTGGTGTGTCTATTGACTCACACCATACTCACAATGCTTGGCGTAATACAGCCATCAACGATGGTGGTATCGGCCCAGTTAAGTATACCTTGGCTGCTGATATGGCTCATGACATTTGTCGCGCCTACGATGTGGAACTAGCAGATGGCACCAAAGCTTATCGTGGTGCTTTCTTGATTGACCGTGATGGTGTTGTCCGTTCACAAATTGTAAACGATCTACCATTAGGTCGTAATATGGATGAGCTAATACGTTTGGTTGACGCTCTACAATTCCATGAAGAACATGGTGAAGTTTGTCCAGCTGGTTGGCAAAAAGGCGACTCTGGTATGCAAGAATCTGCTGCTGGCGTAGCTTCTTACCTAAGTGGCAATGCCGACAAACTATAAGTGAGTTTGGCTGACCAACTGGTCAAGCCATGATACAAGCTTAAGTGTTAGTATGTTCACGCTAAGCCCCGTTTAGACTTGTCTAGGCGGGGTTTTTTGTTGTTGTCCATAAGGCATTCATTGCATAAGCGAATGGGGGTCGGTAAAATTGGCCTCTTTTCTCCAGCCGTAAGCGCTTCTAGTCTATAAACACAGGTAAACTGAATGGCAACAAACAGTCCTAAAGTCACCCAAGCCCCTGTACCTATGCGCTTTGTTGGGCCATTAAAGATCCAAGGCCAAGGTTGGGAAGATAAGGTGTCTGTGCCATTGGCTACCTATGAAACACCCCTCTGGCATTCTGTCGGTCGAGGTGCCAGGGTGTCGGTATTGTGTGATGGTATCAAAACCACCCTTGTCGATGAGCGTATGAGCCGGTCCATTTTGTTGGAAGCGCAAACCGCATCAGAGGCTTTATCGGCTTGGCAAGCCCTGCAAAATAGCCAAACGCAAATGCAAGAGGTGGTCAGTCAACATAGCCGCTTTGCCAAATTGGTTGATATGCATGCTCAAATTGTGGGTAACTTGTTGTATCTGCGCTTAGAGTTCACTACGGGTGATGCCTCTGGCCACAATATGGTTACTCAGGCGGCTGACAATATAATGAACTGGGTTTTGGCTGCCCATCCACAATTAACCTACTGTTCTATTTCAGCAAATTATTGCAGTGATAAAAAAGCCACAGCGGTCAACGGTATTCTAGGACGTGGCAAGTATGTTGTCGCCGAGATTACCATCCCCCGTGCGTTATGTGAAAGGCGTTTGCTGACCACGCCCGAAAAGGTGGTAGACCTAAATATTAAAAAGAACCTGATTGGAACCCTAATGGCGGGTGGTGTGCGCAGCGCCAATGCTCATTATGCCAATATGCTATTGGGTTTTTATTTGGCTACTGGCCAAGATGCTGCCAATATTATTGAAGGTTCTCAGGGTGTTACCCATGCTGAAGTCAAAAATGGTGATTTGTACTTCTCTTGTACACTCCCCAATTTAATCATGGGCACTGTTGGCAATGGTAAAGGCTTGGATTTTGTCAGTGAAAATCTAGCAAGCTTAGGTTGTGCAGAGGAGCGGGCAGCAGGTGAAAACGCGCGCCGTTTAGCCCAGATTTGTGCTGCTACAGTGTTATGTGGTGAATTATCCTTATTGGCTGCGCAAACGAACCCCGGGGAGTTGATGGAAGCTCACCTAAAGCTAGAGCGTAAAGCACCATGAGCAATTCCATTTCTAAGCGCAAACGTGAGCATATTGAAGTCATCAACCGTGATCCAATGGTTGATCGACAAGGCCACTTTTTTGATGCCATTCAACTGCAGCACCGCGCCCTACCAGAAATCAATCTACAAGATGTAGACCCAAGTATTAGCGTAATGGGCAAAACCTTAAGTTTCCCATTATTAATATCCTCTATGACCGGTGGTGACGATCAATTAGTTAAGAAAGTGAATCGTCATCTTGCTGAAGCCGCACAGATTACCGGTGTTGCTATGGGTCTAGGTTCGCAGCGCGTCATGTTACAGCAACCAGAGGCAGAGCTTAGCTTTCAGGTGCGTGATGTAGCGCCAGATATTTTATTGTTCGGAAACCTAGGTGCCATACAGCTCAATAATGGTGTGACCTCAGAGCAAGTAAAAGAGATATTGTCTAAGGTGCAGGCTGATGCTTTATTCCTGCATTTAAACCCTTTACAGGAGGCCATCCAACCTGAGGGCGATACCAACTTTGCTGGCTTAGCTGCGCGTATTGGCGAGTTACAAACAGCCCTTGATTATCCAGTTGTCCTTAAAGAGGTGGGTGCTGGTCTTAGTGTACAGGATATTGAACTGGGCCTAAGCCAAGGTATTAAATGGTTTGATGTCGCTGGTCGGGGCGGTACATCTTGGGCTCGTATCGAACAACATCGTCGTAAAGATGATAGTCAGCTTGGCTTTACCTTACAGGATTGGGGTATCCCCACCACTGTCTCTTTGCAACAAGCTAGGCCCTATATGCAAGATGCTAACTTTATTGCAAGTGGCGGCCTACGGGATGGGCTAGATCTAATAAAGAGTGTTATAATGGGCGGCTATTTAGGCGGTGTTGCCAAACCATTGTTAGCACCCGCTATGGAATCGACTGCAGCAGTCGTTACTGCCATTGAGTCCTTGAAAAAAGAATTTGTGACCGCCATGTTCTTGTTATCTGCAAAAAATATAGCAGACTTGCGACTTAACGATACTTTGTTGTTGCCGCAGCAGGGTATTAATAAATAGTGTGGCAGACAGTCAAGCCACTGTCGTATACGGAAATAACGCGGAAGCGGAAATAATTGAGATCTTTTATGTCTGTCGGTATTGATGACATCAGTTTTTACACATCGAACTTTTGCTTGGATCTGCAAGAATTAGCAGCTAATAACGGTGCTAGTGCAGCTAAGTATACAGTTGGTATTGGTCAGGATCGTATGAGTATTCCTGGTGCAGATGAAGATGTGGTTACGATGGCGGCCAACGCTTGCCTACCTTTATTAGAAGGTATGGCAGAGCGGGGCGAGCAAATTGATACTATCACCAGCGTGTTGTTCGCTACAGAGACAGGTATCGACCAATCTAAAGCTGCAGGTGTTTATCTGCACAAGCTCTTGGGTTTATCATCCCATTGTCGTGTCGTGGAGCTCAAACATGCCTGTTATAGTGCGACGGCTGCTTTGCAAATGGCAGCTGCTATGGTGGCGCGTAAACCAGCAGAAAAAATCTTGGTTATAGCCGCAGATATTGCCCGTTATGAACGCCAATCTCCTGGTGAGGCGACCCAAGGCTGCGGTGCTGCAGCTATGTTAGTCACTACCCAGCCACGGATAATTGAATTAGACCCTGAAACGGGTGTGCATACTGAAGATGTGATGGACTTTTGGCGGCCTAATTATCGTTCTACAGCTATTGTTGACGGTAAGTACTCCACCAAGGTTTACCTGCGCAGTGTGCGCGCTGCCTGGCAAGATTTTCAGCGCCAATCAAGTTTGTTATTTAAGGACTTTGATTACTTCTGTTATCACTTACCCTTTAGTCGCATGGCGCAGAAAGCCCACACGCATTTGGCCAATGGCCATAAGCATCATATGACCGAAGATGATCTGTCAGAGCAAATTGATGCCAGCTTGATTTACAATCGTATTACCGGCAATAGTTATACTGCTGCACTTTATATCGGTTTTATCTCCTTACTAGATCATGTAGCCAATATGGTTGGTAAACGGGTTGGCTTCTTTAGTTATGGTTCTGGCAGTGTTGGAGAATTTTTTACCGGTAAGCTGGTGGCTGGTTATGAAGCCATGCTGCATACCCAACGGCACCAGACCATGTTGGCAGATCGACAACCTATTAGCTATGCAGAATATGTGGAAATGTATGATTTTCAGGTGCCAACAGATGGTGGTACGCATGATTTTCCTCAACAAACCAATGGTCGCTTCCGTTTAGCTGGTATTAGCCAACATAAACGCCAATATGAGGCGCGATGACTAAGCCTGCTGCTGCCCAAAGTCACTATTGGGCTTCAGTACCCGGTAAAGTGATTATTACCGGTGAATATGCTGTGGCCTTCGGTCAGTCAGCTATTGGCGTGGCCATTAATCGTTTATCGAAAGCCACCTTAAGCTGTCAGCCAGCTGCCTCCAATACTGACCCTATGCTGACTCTGCAGCTACCTCAATTACGTAAGCAGCGGTCTCTCTCTGTCCATCAGGCTCAGCAACTAGCTGACCATGTGGCGCAGCAACATAAAGCGTTTTTGGCCGGGCAGATACCTCTGTCTAGTCTATTTTCTGATCCTGAAGATTTACTGCTTGCGGCATTAGGCTATGGTATCTCTACTAATCAGCTTGCTGTGCAACAGCATCTGGATTTTACCTTACATAGTGAGCTCTTAATGGGTGGCGGTATGGGTTCATCCGCCTCTACCATTGCTGCACTATTGGCAGCTTTGCTAAACGCCAATGCTTATCCATTTGATAAGCATAGTCTTTATCAACAGGTACAGGTTATCGAGCATTGGCAACATGGTCGTTCAAGTGGTTTGGACCCTCGCCTGTGTGTTTATGGCGGTATGCATTTCCTCCAAGGTGGGCAATACCGGCAATTGCATATCTCTATTCCTCCGCAATGGTTTTTGGTGTCTTCTGGCAACCCCCAAAGCAGTACTGGTGAATGTGTTGAACTGGTGCGACAGCAACAACATTCTGAGTCATTTTGGCAGCAGTTTGGAGAGGTTGTTAAGGCTATGGAAGGGGCCTTGTTAGAGGCCGATAGCGACGCTTTGGTGGAGCTAATAAAAACTAACCATCGTTTATTGCAAACATTAACGGTGGTTCCCAAAACAGTGGCTGATTTTATTGCCCAAGTTGAGCTAGCAGGCGGTGCTGGTAAAGTTTGCGGTGCTGGCAGTATTCGTGGTGAAGCTGGCGGTCTGATATTGGTTGCGGGCGTTAATATTGAACCCTTAGAAAAGCTTTGTCAGGCAGCAGGTTATCAATATTGGCCCTTGGCAAGTAACCACCAGGGGGTAATGTATGGCTAGGCAAGGGATTATTTGCTCTGCTCCCGGCAGTGCCATGCTGTTAGGTGAACATGCTGTGCTGCATGGTTATCCAGCCTTGGTGGCGGCTTTGGATACTAGGCTTAAGGTAATATTAACGCCACTTGAAAACCAACAATTGTGTATAGAGTCTAGTTTGGGTCAATGGCAGTCTCCCTTAAGTGATTTAGCTGAGCTACCTATTGCTGGTCATCCCTTACGCTTTGTCTTTGCTGGCATACAACAAGTAGCTGTACAGGCAGATTTACCAACTGGCTTGATGATCACCATTGAGTCTGAAATTGATAGCACTATGGGGCTGGGTTCTTCGGCTGCCCTGAGTGTGGCTTTAGTGGCCGTATTGCGCCGCTGGCTAAACTTGGATACGGCGCCTGTGGTTATTTTGGCTGAGGCCGTAGCGCTAATTCGCCAAGTGCAAGGGCGGGGTTCCGGTGCTGATGCTGCGGCTAGTTGCTATGGTGGTTTGGTGCGTTATGATGCAGACTCAAAACAAGCACAACCTTTGCAATTAGATGCCAATATAGCCATGCCGGCTCTACGCCTAATTTACACCGGTTATAAGACGCCAACGGCCGATGTTATAGCCATGGTGACAAAATGGGCGCAGGCTAAACCACAAGCCTACGCAGACATATATAAATCTATGGGTGAGCTGGTTATTAGTGCTGAGGCAGCTATATTACAAGCCGATTGGCCTACCTTTGCTAAGGTCATAAATGCCTATCAGCAACAAATGGTTGCCTTGGGGGTTTGTGATCAAGGGACACAAAAGGCCATTAATGCTGCTTGGCAACAAGTAACAGCAGGTAACCAGCTTGCGGCGGTAAAAATATCTGGCTCAGGTCTAGGCGATTGTATACTTGGTCTTGCCGTACCAGAACTAGTAGACTGGCCTCATAGACAATTTTCTATGCATATTGGCATGCAGGGTTTAGTATGGCACTAATCAGCCAGTGGGTGGACAATAAACTAGAGATACTATGACAGCAATTACCCCAGCACTTTGGGTGCAAGAAGAGCTTTTGGCAGGCCGATCTTTGCAACCTATCCAAGAACAGGCCACAGCCTATGCGCCAGCAAATATTGCTTTAAGTAAATATTGGGGTAAGCGTGAAAGCCAATTTAATTTACCCCTGACAGGCTCTCTTTCTGTGTCTCTAGCTGATCATGGTACGCATACCCAACTTAGCCTGATTGATGCTGCTGATCACCAAGTCTATTTAAATGGTGTTGAGCAAGCTGGAGAATCAGCTTTTGTTGTGCAGTTAAAAGCCTGGTTAAGCTTATTCTTACCAACTGGTGTTAGTCTGCGTATTGAAACCCGTAATACCATTCCCACGGCAGCTGGTTTGGCATCGTCGGCCAGTGGTTATGGTGCTTTGGCACTGGCCTGTAATGAGCTTTGTGGCTGGCAGTTAGACTATACGTCACTCTCAGCTTTAGCGCGGCTTGGCAGTGGCAGTGCTAGTCGTTCTTTATGGCATGGCTTTGTAAAGTGGCAGGCTGGAGAGGCAGCAAATGGCCATGATAGTGTGGCCTATGTTTTACCGGAGCGCTGGCCTCAACTAAGGGTAGGTATATTAACCGTTAGTGATGCCAAAAAGGCGGTTTCCTCCAGAGAAGGCATGGGGCGCACAGTACAAACATCGGCATTATTTAAACAATGGCCAGCCCAAGCCGCACGCGATATGCAATGTATTGAGCAGGCCATTATGGATAATGACTTTGTGGCTCTTGGGCAAACGGCTGAACATAATGCTATGAGTATGCACGCCACTATGCAGGCCGCTTGGCCACCATTGGTCTATTGGCAGCCAGAAAGTTTAGCCGTTATGCAGCAAGTATGGGAGCTACGGCAACAAGGTCTAGAAGTTTATTTCACTATGGATGCTGGCCCTAATCTAAAGCTGTTATTTGAAGCATCCAATACGGCGACTATACTGCAGCACTTTCCTACACTGGAAGTCATCCAACCCTTTGCTGATCCAAGCTAGCCATGCACGGCTTTCTGTTGACCCGTCACCATAGTGATCAGTCCAATGGTTTACAGTTGGATTACTGGTTGGCAACGGAGCAAGGCCCAGTATGTTTGCAACAAAGCCAGCAGCAGCGAGTTTGCTTTTTTGATAGTGAGCAACACGATTTGGTCCAGCAAATACTGGCACAGTCTTCACCAACCAAACAGCATTGCCAACTGAAGCACATCGAGTTGAAGTGTTTTTCTGGTCATAAGGCTATGGCCTTATATACCGACAATGATGCTGTGTGGCGGCAATTACGTCCCCAATTAGAAGCCAAGGGGGTGGAGTTAATGGAGGCTGATCTGCGGCCCGAAGAACGCTTTCTTATGGAGCGTTTTATCACCGGTGCTATGCAGTTAGATAGGGCTCCAGAGACTAAGATAAATAACCGTTATGGTCTGCTGGTCAATGCGCGCCTAAAAACCAGTGAATTTGTTCCGCAACTGCGTTGTGTTTCTTTAGATATAGAAACCTCTTTGGATGGTCGCCATATTCATAGTATTGCTGTCTATGCCAATGACCAACAGCAAGCGGTGCGTAAGGTTTGGTTACATTGGCCAGCAGAAGATTTGCCAAGAGATTTGCCCGACTATACAGAGGTAATGCCTAATGAGCGGCAGATGCTGCGTGAGCTCGTGCAATGGCTAGAACATTATGATCCAGATGTATTTATGGGCTGGAGCTTGGTGCAGTTTGATTTTCGTATTTTATGTCATCGAGCCAAAGAGTTAGGTGTACGGCTTCGCTTAGGGCGCGGGGGCGAAGAAATACACTGGCGCGCAGGCAATAATGGCCGCCCAGCCCGGGTATATATGCCTGGGCGTATTGCCTTAGATGGCATTGAAGTAATGCGGGCAGCGACTTGGCAGTTTGAATCCTTTGCCTTGGAAAATGTGGCTCAACAGCTACTGGGGCGGGGCAAGGAAATCACTAAACCCCATGAGCGGGGGGCAGAAATACAGCGAATGTATGCCCAAGAACCCCATCTACTGGTGGCCTATAATTTAGAAGACTGTCGATTGGTATGGGATATTTTTGCCAAAGCTGACCTCCTAAATTTTGTCATTGCCCGCAGTCAATTGACCGGTTTACCTATGGATCGTATTGGCGGCTCCGCCCAAGCTTTTGACCATTTATATTTACCCAGACTGCATCGTGCCGGCTGGGTAGCGCCGGCCTATGCTTCGGGTATGGCTGGAGAAAGCCCCGGTGGTTTTGTTATGGATTCACTGCCTGGGCTCTATAGCAATGTCTTGATACTCGATTTTAAAAGTCTATATCCCAGTATTATTCGTAGCTTTCTAATTGATCCATTGGGTCTGATAACTGGTGCCGAGCAGGATAACGCTGTGGCAGGTTTTAAAGGCGCCAGATTTAGCCGTGAAGACGCTATTTTGCCAACTATTATTGCCACCTTATGGCAAGCCAGAGACCAAGCCAAAGCAGCGCAAAATACACCCCTATCAACATCTATTAAGATTGTAATGAATGCCTGCTATGGGGTGTTGGGCTCTAATCGCTGCCGCTTTTATGATCAACGTTTAGCGTCTTCTATTACCCAACGTGGTCACGCTATCCTAAAGCAAACCAAGGCCTTAATTGAGGCTCAGGGTTACCAAGTTATCTATGGTGATACTGATTCGGTATTTGTCTGGTTGGGTGATCAAGCTATGACCATGGCAAAGGCCCATCAAACGGGCAAGAACTTGGCTACTGTATTAAATAATTGGTGGCGTGAGCATTTGCAAAGGGAATATAACCTCACCAGCTATTTGGAAATCGAATTTGAGACCTTATTTAAGCGTTTTGTGATGCCCACTATTCGTGGTTTGGAAGTAGGCAGTAAAAAGCGTTATGCCGGGCAGGTGGTGCAAGCTGATGGCTCCTTAAAAACCTTATTTAAGGGCTTAGAGAATGTGCGCACAGACTGGACTCTGATGGCTCGTGAACTGCAACAGCAGCTCTATAATAAGGTTTTTGCAGAACAAGACTATAAAGCGTTAATTACCAACACAGTAGCGGATATCCAAGCTGGCTTAGTGGATGATAAGTTGATTTATCGCAAGCGCATTCGCCGCCCCTTGGCTGAATACAGTAAAAATATTCCACCCCATGTCCAAGCCGCCAATAAAACCGAGCAATGGTTAGCTGAGCAGGGTTTGGATTCGCGTTATAACGAGGGTGGCTGGATCGAATATGTCATCACCAAACAGGGCCCCCAGTCCATTGATATGCCGCCCTTGCCTTTGGATTATGAGCACTATATAGAACGCCAATTAATGCCCGTGGTGGATGGAATTCTTAATTTACTGGGGGATAGCTTTGCCCGCCTAACTGACCAGCAGTTAGGCTTATTTGAATAATGATCTAATATTCAATACCTAGTTGTTAAAAAACAGGTTATTAAGAAATCACTTAATATTTTCCAATACCATCTGATTACGAATGTCGTAAAGTTCGTTATAGCCTCTAACAACACGCAATGTTAAGGGGGTTTGCTCAGGCACATAGGCAGCGGCATTTTTTTCTGCCAGTTGTATCTGTTCGGTGGTTAAAAAGGCAGCGTTTTCTGCTAATAACTCTCGCATTCTGGGTAAATATTTGGCTTCGTTCGTTTTTGCTATCGCTATACTTAAATATTGATGAGCTAGTGCTCTATCTTCTACACCCCATTGTGGATCTGAGTAAAGAGTAAAAAGATTAGTAAAAGAACGATCATGGCCTTGTTGCGCTGATTTCGTAATCCAGTAAACAGCTTCTTCATAATTGCCTTTTGCAAACAACATATTGCCGGTGACAAATTGGGCAAGACTATAGCCAGCCTCGGCGGAACTAAGGTAATAGTTAAAGGCTTTTTCCTTATCCACAGCAACTGCTTCAGGTGCTTGTCCGTCGTAGTAACAGCCTAACTTAAAGGCAGCGAGTTTGTCGCCACCTTGTTCAGCTTGTTGGAATAGGGCAAAGGCTTTTGTTCTATCCATTTCTGTTTCAAAGCCATTGTTATACATCATACCTAAGATGTATTGTGCGTTTGGGTTGCCCTTATCAGCAAGCTCGGCAGCTAGATCAAATAATTTAGGTTGAAATAAGCCAAAAAAACTTAGGGCTGGACTGGCAAAGCTAATAGCGATAATCAAACTCATTATGCGGATGAAAATTCTCATCTTGAATACTCCAATTAGTAAAGTACTTTCAATTAAGTATAAATAATTATAGTATATAGGATTATATTTTGTTGAATTTATTATTTCAGCAGCTTAAATATTCTGTTGTATATTGAATAGTTCAACTATTGTTTTGGTGATTAAGTTTTTAGCTTTATTGCCTTTTTCTTGAGGTCTAATGACGGCTTGAGAAAAAAGGCTTTAATAGGTACAATTACGCCCCTAATTTATTTAGCTTATGTCACTGAATTACATAGCTATATCAACATCCCAAGTGGCCTTTGGTAGGGGTCACCACTGAGTAAGGAAAATTTATGCCAGTTATTACTCTTCCTGACGCGAGTCAACGTTCTTTCTCCGCACCTGTATCGGTGCATGATATTGCCTTTGATATTGGTCCTGGTCTTGCTAAAGCCGCTCTGGCTGGCAAGGTCGATGGTGAGCTGGTAGATACCAGTCATGTTATTACCGATGATGCCCAGCTAGCTATTATTACCAGCCGTGATGAAGAGGGGCTAGAGGTGATTCGTCACTCTTGTGCCCACTTAATGGCGCAAGCGGTACAAGATGTTTTTCCGGGTGCCCAAGTGACCATTGGCCCAGTTATTGAAGACGGTTTTTATTACGACTTTGCCTATGAGCGGGCTTTTACTCCGGAAGATCTGGCCCTGATAGAAAAGCGCATGAAGGAGCTAGTAAAGCAGAACTTGCCTATTAGTCGCTCGATTATGAATCGCTCTGATGCTGTGGCATTTTTTGCAGACCTTGGTGAAGAATATAAAGTCGAGATTATCGATTCTATTCCCGGTGACGAAGATCTATCTTTTTATAATCAAGGTGGCTTTACAGATTTATGCCGTGGCCCCCATGTTCCTTCCACAGGGCATATTAAGTCGTTTAAGTTAATGAAGGTGGCTGGTGCCTATTGGCGTGGTGATTCCAATAATGCCATGTTAACTCGTGTGTATGGCACTGCTTGGGCGGACAAAAAAGATTTAAAAGCCTATTTGCATCGTTTAGAAGAAGCAGAAAAGCGTGATCACCGTAAATTAGGTAAGCGCCTTGACCTATTCCATACCCAAGAAGAAGCACCCGGTATGGTGTTTTGGCATCCTAATGGTTGGACTATTTATCAGGTTGTAGAACGCTATATGCGTGCTATGCAACAGGCTAATGGCTATGTAGAAGTGAAGACTCCGCAAGTTGTTGACCGTTCTTTGTGGGAACGTTCCGGGCACTGGGATAAGTTTTCCGAGATGATGTTTACCACAGCGTCGGAAAATCGCGACTATGCTGTTAAACCCATGAACTGCCCTTGTCATGTGCAGATTTTTAATCAAGGACTGCGTTCTTATCGAGATCTGCCAATTCGTATGGCAGAATTTGGTTCCTGTCACCGTAATGAACCGTCTGGTACTTTGCACGGCATTATGCGCGTGCGCAGCTTTACTCAGGACGATGGACATATTTTCTGTTCTGCTGATCAAATGCAAGATGAAGTAGCCAAGTTTATTGATTTCTTATATACCGTCTATGCCGACTTTGGTTTTGACGAAGTGATCTTAAAGCTATCTACGCGCCCAGAAAAACGTGTCGGTTCTGATGAAGTTTGGGATCGGGCTGAGGCGGCTCTAGCCCAAGCACTAAATGCTAAGGATTTACCCTTTGATATCTTGCCAGGCGAAGGCGCTTTCTATGGCCCTAAAATTGAATTCTCCTTAAAGGATTGCCTAGGTCGGGTTTGGCAATGTGGCACTATTCAAGTTGACTTCTCCATGCCAGGTCGCCTTGATGCTCAGTTTGTTAATGAAGCGGGTGAAAGGGAAGTGCCGGTCATGTTGCACCGAGCTACTTTGGGTTCTTTTGAGCGTTTTCTTGGCATTTTGATTGAAAACTTTGCTGGCGCTATGCCACCTTGGTTGGCACCAAAACAAGCCGTAATTTTGAATATTACCGATAAACAGGCCCCTTTCTGCCAGGAAATTGCAGAAAAACTAACAAAAATGGGCTTCCGAGTCGCTGCGGACTTGAGAAACGAAAAGGTAGGCTTTAAAATTCGCGAGCATACAATTCAGAAGATTCCTTATTTGCTGGTAGTAGGTGATAAGGAAGTGGAAACAGGCACAGTTACTGTGCGCACCCGAAGTGGTGAAGATTTGGGTAATATGAGCCTTGATGCTTATGCCCAACTACTTACCGAAGCAGTAGCAGAAAAAGGCCGTTTTCAAGGATAAAGGCTGAGTGCCATTGCACTCTAACTAAAAGTGGAGATAGCGCAATTAAACGCGAATTCAATAAGGGTCGAGCGAAACGCCCTGCAATAAATGAACATATTGAGGCGAACGAAGTTCGACTAATTGGTGCTGACGGTAGTCAAGTTGGCATCGTTACCTTAGCAGAAGCATTGCGTCATGCTGAGGAAGCAAAACTGGATCTGGTGCAAATTGCAGCTGATGCGGAGCCGGTAGTTTGTAAAATTATGGACTACGGCAAGCATGTATTTGAAGCCAAGAAGCAAAAAGCTGCTGCTAAGAAAAAGCAGAAGCAGATTCAGGTAAAAGAGATCAAGTTCCGTCCGGGAACTGATATAGGAGATTATCAGGTAAAACTACGCAACCTGATACGTTTCCTAGAAGGTGGTGACAAGGCCAAAGTGACCTTGCGTTACCGTGGTCGAGAAATGGCTCACCAGGAGCTGGGCATGGAGTTGTTGAAACGGGTCGAAACCGATCTGGATGAATACGGCATCGTGGAACAGTATCCAAAGATGGAAGGCCGTCAATTGACCATGGTGCTAGCACCAAAAAAGAAAAAGTAACTGTTCGCGGTTACTTTAACTGGAGACCACCAAGGGGTTTAGGTCCTGAGGTGAGCCTTCATTAACAAATTAATGAATGCGTGGAGTAAGTGAAATGCCTAAGATGAAATCTTGCAGCGGTGCTGCAAAACGATTCAAGAAAACTGCTAATGGCTTTAAGCATAAGCAGTCCTTTACCAGTCATATACTGACTAAGAAGTCCACCAAGCGTAAGCGTCAGCTACGTGGCACTTTGCAGATTTGTGCTGCAGATAAGCCATTAGTAAAGCGCATGCTGCCGTACATCTAACAGTCACTGGTAAGGAGAAAGAATCATGCCTCGCGTAAAACGTGGTGTACAAGCACACCGTCGTCATAAGAAGATTTTAAAGCAAGCTAAAGGTTACTACGGCGCTCGCAGCCGTGTATTCCGTGTTGCTAAACAAGCCGTTATCAAGGCCGGCCAATATGCCTACCGTGACCGTCGTCAACGTAAGCGTCAGTTCCGTGCCCTGTGGATTGCCCGTATCAACGCCGGTGCGCGTATGAATGGCCTGTCCTACAGCCGTTTGATTGCTGGTTTAAAGAAATCTTCCATTGAGATTGACCGTAAAGTGTTGGCCGATTTGGCCATTCATGACAAAGCGGTATTTAGCGCGATCGTAGAAAAAGCCAAAGCGGCACTCGCTTAAGTTTTTACCTCGATCGGGTAGATTTCCAAACTTGGAAAGAACAAAACAGGGGCAGGGTGCAAACTCTACCCCTGTTTTTATTTAAAAAAAGACAAAATAGTTTTACGGTGCGAGCAAGGAATGCTTGGCCATTAAGTATGCGGAGAAGACTATGGAAAACCTGGAGCAACTGGTAAATGCAGGCTTAGAAGCCGTCGCTGCCGCCCAAGATGAGGCGGCCTTAGACCAGATTCGGGTCCAATATCTGGGTAAAAAAGGTGAATTAACAGCGCAGCTAAAAAGTTTAGGCAAACTATCTGCTGAAGAAAGACCCGCTGCTGGTGCCAAAATCAATGCTGCTAAGCAACAAGTGCAAGACGCCATTAACACCAAGCGCACCTTGATGGCCAGCGAAGCATTAAGAGCACAGTTAGCTAGCGAAAGTATTGATGTTAGCTTGCCTGGTCGTGGTCAAGATAATGGTGGTTTACACCCTGTTACTATGACCATGGAGCGTATTGAGAGTTTCTTTGCCCAAATTGGTTTCTCCGTCGCCAAGGGGCCAGAAATTGAAGATGATTATCATAACTTTGAAGCCCTAAATATTCCTTCCCATCATCCTGCCCGCTCTATGCATGATACCTTTTTCTTTGATGATGGCACCTTATTGCGCACCCATACCTCACCGGTACAAGTGCGCACCATGGAACAGCAAAAGCCGCCGATCCGCGTTATTTGTCCCGGTCGTGTTTATCGTTGTGACTGGGATCAGACCCATTCACCCATGTTCCATCAGGTCGAAGGCCTATTAGTTGATGACAATATTAGTTTTGCCGATTTAAAAGGCATTTTGCACAATTTCCTCAATGTGTTTTTTGAGCAGGATCTACAGGTTCGCTACCGTCCGTCCTATTTCCCCTTTACAGAGCCATCCATTGAAGTAGATATTGGCTATAAAGGCCCGAATGGTGAGCAGAAATGGATGGAAATTTTAGGCTGTGGCATGGTGCATCCCAATGTACTGACAGCATCGGGTGTTGATCCTGAAAAATATACTGGTTTTGCTTTTGGTTTTGGCGTTGAGCGTTTAGCTATGTTGCGTTATGGCGTAAAAGACCTGCGTTTGTTCTTTGAAAACGACCTACGTTTCCTGTCTCAGTTTAGTTAATTGAGCGTCACACTATATAAAAAGCACAGCAAAGAATATTAGGTAAGAAAAATGAAGTTCAGTGAAAAGTGGTTACGTGAATGGGTGAATCCAGCTATCTCTAGTGATGAGTTAGTGGCGCAAATTACCTTGGCAGGTCTCGAAGTAGATGGTGTGGAAGCCGCAGCTGGTGACTTTAGTGGCGTAGTAGTAGGTGAAATTATTGCCGCGGAGCCACATCCTAACGCCGATAAGTTACAAGTTTGCACAGTTTCTGATGGTCAAGCCGACCAGCAGGTGGTCTGTGGTGCGCCTAATGCTCGCCCGGGTATCAAAGTAGCCTATGCCACTTTAGGTGCAGTATTGCCTGGTAACTTTAAGATCAAAAAAGCCAAATTACGCCAAGTTGAGTCCTTTGGTATGTTGTGCTCGGCGGCTGAATTACAAATTAGTGAAGATAACGATGGCATTATGGAATTGCCAGCCAATGCCCCAGTGGGCACTGATCTGCGTGATTATATGCAACTTGATGATCAGGTGATTGATGTTGATCTAACCCCCAACCGTGGAGACTGTTTAAGTATTGCCGGTTTGGCACGGGAAGTAGGGGTACTCAATAGTGTCGATGTAACCTCGCCTGACATGTTTGAAGTGGCACCCCAACTGGAAGATACCTTCCCTATTAATGTCAGTGCTCCAGAAGCTTGTCCACGCATCACGGCGCGTGTTATCCGCAATGTGGATATCTCTCAGCCCAGCCCACAGTGGATGCAGGATAGATTGCTGCGTAGCAATATTCGTCCCATCGACGCCGCTGTTGATATAACGGCTTACGTTATGCTTGAGCTTGGTCAGCCCATGCATGCTTATGATTTGGATAAGCTCGATGGTGCCATTAACGTGCGTATGGCCAATCAGGGTGAAGAGTTAACGCTGCTTAATGGTCAAACTGTCGCCTTAAATGAAGATATTTTGGTGATTGCCGATAACGAAGGTGCCATTGGTATGGCTGGCATTATGGGCGGTGATTCAACAGGTGTTTCCGACACGACTAAAAATATACTGCTAGAAGCGGCTTTTTTTGAGCCCGTTAATATTGCTGGTAAAGCCCGCAGCTTTGGTTTGCATACAGATGCTTCACATCGTTTTGAACGTGGGGTTGACTATACCTTGCAACGCCAAGCTATGGACCGTGCTACAGAGCTTTTACAAAGCATTTGTGGTGGTGAAGCAGGCCCCATAATTGAGCAGGTTGCTGATGAGCACCTTCCTAAAGCAAACAAGGTCGTATTGCGTAAACAACGCTTAAATTCCTTATTAGCCTTTGCATTTGACGATGCACAGGTAGAAGATATTCTACTGCGTTTAGGTCTCGAGCTGGTTAGCTCTGATGCTGAAAGCTGGACTTTCTCAGCCCCCAGCTGGCGTTTTGATATTGCTATTGAAGCCGATTTGATTGAAGAAATTGCTCGGGTCTATGGCTATAACAATTTACCGAGTACTAACCCAGTGGGCAGTATGGATATTCCTGCCAAGCCAGAGGCTAAACGTGCAAATACCTTGTTACGTCACCATATGGTGAGCCGTGGTTATCAAGAAGCCATCACCTATAGTATGGTGGAACCTGAGCTACAGGGCAAAATGGATAACCAGCATAAGCCTGTGGCATTGGCTAATCCTATTTCGGCTGATATGTCGGTGATGCGCACCAGTATTTGGCCAGGCTTAATTAAAGCTCTGCAGCATAACCAAAACCGCCAACAGCAACGGGTCAGATTGTTTGAGACGGGCCAGCGCTTTATTCCAAGTGCTGAGGGTCTGCAACAGGAAGATGTGATGGCTGGTTTGATATGCGGCCCTCGTCACCCAGAAAGCTGGCATGGTAAAAATGATAGCGTCGACTTTTTTGACCTAAAAGGTGATATTGAAAGCCTCTTGGCCTTAACCGGCAAAGGGGAGGCATTCCAATTTAGCAATGGAGAACATGTTGCCCTGCACCCTGGCCAAAGTGCCGCCATTTATCAACAAGATACATTGGTGGGTTATGCAGGTGCCTTGCATCCAGGATTGCAACAGGAGCTTGATCTTCAAGGCCCTGTATATCTATTTGAAATTAGTTTAGCTGCACTGACAGAAGGTGTGGTGCCAGCCTTTACGGCCCTGTCTAAGTTCCCAGAAGTAAGACGCGATCTGGCCGTATTAGTTGATGAAGCTTTACCAGTCAGTGAACTACAGGCAGTTATTAATCAGCACGCTGGAGAATTCCTGCAACATGTGGGTCTTTTTGATGTATACGCTGGACAAGGTATTGCTGAAGGCAAAAAGAGTTTAGCCTTAAGCGTGACTTGGCAACATCCTGAGCGCACCCTTAATGACGACGAGGTAAACCAATGGTTTGACCAAATTGTTGAGGCCATGCAAAGCCAGTGCTCAGCTAGCTTGCGGAGCTAGTTAATTCGCTACTAACCACATTATATTTCTGCTTTTGTGCCTTTTAGGTGAGTGATTTAACACCCCTGAATTCGGCAATATAATGTGGTTCATGGTCGACAATAAAACTAATCTTTACTTTTCGAGGCTGCCTGTTACACTGAATACTCTGAATCCTTAATAAAAATAATGGCATAGGGGAAAATTTTATGGGTTCATTGACGAAAGCCGATATGGCAGAGCGTCTCAGTAGCGAGCACAATCTTAGTAAGCGAGAAGCCAAAGATTTAGTTGAATCTTTCTTTGACGAAATCGCTAGTTGCCTAGTGAATAACGAACAGGTAAAACTGTCCGGCTTTGGTAACTTTGATTTACGTGATAAGCGCTCGCGTCCAGGTCGTAATCCGAAAACTGGCGAAGAAGTGGCTATCTCAGCCCGTCGCGTAGTGACTTTTCGACCGGGTCAAAAACTTAAGGATCGGGTTGAGTCTGTAGACTAGCTATAGATAAGATCAGAAGCCTAGTTCTTAACCGCCTACCTTAAAAGTTTGGCGGGTGTTGCCGTACCTTATTAAGCCCCCATATATCGAAACCAAGTCATTTAATAACCAGCTTGTTTAAGCTTAAAAACAGCCATTGTTGCTGAAATAACCACGTGCTAAATATTCAGCCTTTTTCAGCTGTGAAGTGCTTCACAATCCCCCAAGATTAAAGTAATATACCGCCTCCTTGAGTACCACTCGGTACGAGAGTTTGTCGGGGCGTGGCGCAGCTTGGTAGCGCACCTGCATGGGGTGCAGGGGGTCGCAGGTTCAAATCCTGCCGTCCCGACCAATTAGACCCCTTGGGTTTAATTGTTTTGGATTAAATTCAGGTTCACAAAACGCGTAGGCGTTTTGCATCAAGCAGCGTCTGCTGCGCAGCCCCAAGGGGAAGTGAAAGCCGAGCAGGCTTTTGCTTAATCAATCCTGCCGTCCCGACCAATTAAATCAATGACTTACTGTCTTTGTTTTCTCCTGTAAACTAAAAAAGGGACGAAACAGGGGACGAGATCAGCAAAAATAAACTATCTTGTTGCCTCTACTTCCAGCTTTCTTTTGTAAACTTTTCTCATTTTTGGGTCTAGGTGACCTGTTGCATCTAATACATCACCATTAAAGTCGGTGCCGCCTTTCGCTTTTAAGTCATGAAAGTTAAACGGCTCTATACCCGCTTTTTTCATTTTCTTTTTTAAGCGAGTCCAAGCCGATTTAAAGGCTGATTCGGGTATTCTTTGGCCATAGCGGTTATGTATTATATAAAAACTCTCAATTTCACTAGCTTTATAATTAACAGCCGCCACTAGGCGATCTGACCAAAACGTAATTGCATCTTTACTACCCTTAACACGTTGCGTGTCGAAACCTTCTTTAAGTATATGTTTTTTGGTAGCGGCTAATATTTCACAGCGTTTCATGCGGCAAAGATATGCTAATTCCATAGCAGGACGCAAGTAGGGTGTGCCCTCTGCTAATTGATATGCAATATTATATTCTTTATCAGTTACATAATGATCTCTGGGTTTCTCGTCATTTGGCTTAACTACTTTGGTCGGATTGTCGAGGGTTATATAATCTCGTTCTAAAGCCCAGTTCCATGCGACTGAGATCAAGGCCTTTTCCCGATTTCCAACCACAGAACCACTGGGCAGGATCTCAATATTCACAGGACCGCCAGTAAGTTCACGAACGTCATTAGCAAACTCATTTAACAAATGTACTTTATCAGACTTGGTGCCAAGTACTGACTGTACACGAATGGTAACGTCTTTAGCATGAATAGCGGTGGAACTGATAATCAGTGCCCTGCTACAACAGCTAACTTTACTTTATTTAATACGGACATAGTTGCCCTCCAGTTGTTACTATTCTCCTTCCCATTACTGTTTTACTTGCTACTACATGGAAGGTTTTATGTAGCAACCCCTAGGGGAAACAGACACTTAAAAAGTCAGCAGGCTAGCCTGCTAACCAATAAACACTTGGGTTTCTATAAATCCCAGCCTTCTACCCAACCTAGTAAGGGTAAAATACCTTGCTCAATATCCATAATACCACGCAGCATCATTTCACTAGATACATAGACTAAGACAATCAAACCTACCCAAGAAATCCAACGGTATTTGACTAATAGCTGCATAATAAATGTGGCTGCTACAGCCATTAGCACAATAGCTAGGCCCAAACCAATGACTAGTTTTTGGGTATCACCATCAGCAATTGCCGCCACAGCCAACACATTGTCTAAAGACATAGATACATCAGCAATCAAGATGGACAACAAGGCTGCCTTTAAAGTCGTGGGCGATGCCGCTGTCACTTCTGGGTTATCTAAATCGACACCAGCATTGGCATTTTCTCGAATTTCCACATACAAACGCCAGCACACGTAATACAGCAAACAGGCACCAATAAATAAAATACCCGGGATGCCTAATAAATGGGTCACGATTAAGGCAAACACTACCCGTAAGCCAGCGGCCACCAGCATGCCATATAAAATGGCCTTTTTACGTTGTTCAGCGGGCAAACCCGCTGCGGCCATGCCAATAATTAAGGCGTTATCACCCGATAAAACTAGGTCTGCGATAACAATTTGGGCATAATCAGCCAGCAATTCAAACATTAATTTCTATCCTTAATAGGCTAATTAGTAGCCTTGTGTAAATTATCTTCGGCATCTTGCAATATAATATCTGCCGCTTTCTCACTAATCATTATGGCAGGGGCATTGGTATTACCTGAAACAATAATTGGCATAATCGAGGCGTCGGCTACACGCAAGCCTTGTACCCCATAAACCTTTAAGCGTGGGTCGACCACGGCTTGATCATCCACACCCATTTTGCAGGTGCCTGTGGGGTGGTAAATAGTAGTTGAATGGTTATGGATCCAATCTAATAGGCCCACATCATCATCTTCGGCAATACTACTAGATGTTTAAATTCTTCAACAATTAAATCTTTTAATGGCACTGAATAAGTTAGGTTTGCTATTGGTTACTCAATTTCAGCAATTTGCAGAACCCTATCCTTGGTGCCCGTAATTTCTACTTGAGCACCTGCTTTAAGGTCGGAAGCAGCTTGCAAGCGCCAAAAGGTGTCGCCAATTTGTTCTTTGCCTTCACCATTTTGTAAATCTTTGCTAAGGGTTAGGGTGCGACCCACTAGTTGTGCTGCCCGATCATTAAGGTTGGGGCGATCCGTCTTTTCATTAAAAGAGCGAAACTGCTGCCAATAGCGCCAAGATAAAAACACCGCCACAATGCCAAAGACACTAAATTGCATTTGCCAACTTAAGTCATCATTTATTAAGTTTAATACCACAAGGGTAGCAGCAGCACCGGCAGCACCAAGTAAGAAGCCAGAAGCTCCCATGGCCTCACCGCCTAGTAATAGCAATACTAAGATTAACCAGTGCCAATATGTTAATTCGGTAAAAAATTCCATGGGCTTTCCTATTGTCTGTACTTAAGAGGGTTGTTGGTCTTTATTTAGATCTTTTACCAAGTCAGAGATACCAGCAATGGAGCCTATAACACTGCTTGCTTCCAATGGAATCATCATGACCTTGTTATTATCAGATTCTGCCAAACGCCCCAAGGCTTCTACATATTTTTGGGCGACAAAGTAATTAATGGCTCGGCCATCACCATCCTGAATAGATTTAGATACCATTTCTGTCGCTTTCGCTTCGGCTTGAGCCAATCTCTCACGAGCTTCGGCTTCCCGCTTAGCGGCCTCTAGTTGACCCTCAGCTTTTAAAATTTCTGACTGCTTTTGGCCTTCTGCAACCTTAATTGCTGCTTCGCGTTCACCTTCAGCTTCCAATATTTGCGCACGTTTCTCCCGTTCCGCTTTCATCTGTCGAGCCATGGCATTAACCAAATCATTGGGTGGAGCGATATCTTTGATTTCGATACGGGTGACTTTTACACCCCAAGGATCCGTTGCTTCATCTACTTTAAGCAGAAGTTCACCATTAATACGCTCACGATTGGAGAGCATATCATCCAGCTCCATAGAGCCAAGTACGGCACGAATATTGGTCATTACCAGGGCTTGCATAGCACGTTCCAAATCATTGACTTCATAAGCCGCTTGCGAAGCCTGTTGGATTTGGAAAAAACATACCGCATCAGTTTTAACCTGAGCGTTATCGGAGGAGATGATTTCTTGTGGGGGTACGTCCAGTACCTGTTCCATCATATTTAACTTGCGCCCAACCACATCAATAAAGGGAATAAGAATATGCAGTCCTGGGTTAAGAGTGCGGGTGTATTTGCCGAAACGTTCAATGGTCCAATTGAAGCCCTGTGGCACCATACGTACGCCTTTAAACAGCACCAATAAGGCAAATATTAAAAACACAATTGCCGTGATGCTTTCACCTAAATTAATCATGTGATCACTCCTTTTATCAATATTTATAATCTTGTAATAGCTTACTGTATTTATTTATAATTAAATATACTTACCTAAGTTTAGTTTATTCTACTGTATCAGTGAAGTGTTTATTATTTGCTTGCATTAATAAAGATAGCCGAATAGCTGCTAGCTTAGACTGTGTAGGAAAGTCTTTTCAGGACTAAAAGTTAGGTCGCGAAGCCTATTACCTTAGGTGTGAGGTATTAGGCTTTAAACAGCGAGAGCTAGCTCAGGAAACTGTTGTTTGCGAATTTTCGATGGTGGTAAAGCAAACTTTTGCTTAAACAGACAACTAAAAGATGTTGAAGAAGCAAAGCCACATAGCTGAGAGATATGGCAGATTTTGAATTTTGTCGAGTTGATCAGGGTATAAGCATAACGCAATCTAATTTCCATATAGACTTTACTCGGTGAAGTGCCCAAACAGGCAGTAAACTGGCGCTCTAGGTGGCGCCTAGAAAGGCCTATAAGATCAGCTAACTCACATATGCCTAAAGGTTCCTGCAAGTTGTTCTCCATCAGCACCAGAGCTTCTTCCACCGCTAAGGGCAGTTGGATATTAGTACTCATAGCGGAACGAATATAGCGAATGGTTTGCGGATGAGTTAGAAGCATATGCTCCAACAATAGATCTTTGGAAGGGATGACGATAGATTGTATCTGTTGAATGTAGCTATTATCGTCTAGATTATTGGCATAAAGCATATTCGCGTTCATAGTCATTTACTCTTAGCGGCATTCGCCCCTGATTGGGGTTGGCATTAATTTCTTTATATCAGCACTGCTGTGGCCACTGGCCAGCAGAAAGTGGAGTTTGGTAAAAGCAGCTTCAAGGGTCAGATCTGCACCACCAACAATGCCGATTTTATTGAGAGTTGCCCCTGTGGCATAACTGCCTTGAAAGACACCCCCAACCAAACATTGACTGAGGTTAACAACAATAATGCCATCCTTATTGGCTTTGGTTAGGCGCTGCATTAAAAGCTTATTAGCATCAGGTGGGTTACCCACACCGTAGGTTTGCAAAATCAAAGCTTTTATCCTTTGATTAGTAAGGATGGCATTGACGATATTAGCTGGCACACCAGGATACATAGGTACAATGGCTACAGCCTCGGGATCAAAGTTATAACTTTTAAAGTCTGGTTTACTAGCTGGCAGTAGTAAGCTTTGCTGAACATCGACATCAATACCCACTGTTGCTAGGTCAGGGAAGTTGGGTGATTGAAAAGCATCTAGTTGCATACTTTTTAACTTGGTGCTGCGATTGCCCCGCAGTAACTTACCATTAAAGTAAATACATACTTCGTGGATATCATAATTGGCGGCCAGCATCATGCTGATAATCAGATTCCTGAGGGCATCATTACGAACCTTAACTAAGGGAATCTGGGAGCCTGTAAGAATGACTGGCTTATCTATTTCCCCTAAAATAAATGATAATGCAGAGGCAGTGTAGGCCATGGTATCCGTGCCATGCAGCACTACAAAACCATCGTATTTATGCCAGTGTTCACTAAGTAGGTCAGCGATTGCCGTCCAATCTTTGGGTGTCGAGTTAGCACTATCAATTAAATGATCGGTTTCTAGCAGATTGTAGATGGGTAGCTCTGTGCCACCAATATTTTGATTGTCTAACTGTTCATGCAGGCGCGCAGGAAAATTCTCGCTGGGCACATAACCCTGGTCGGATTGCACCATACTAATAGTGCCTCCAGTATGGAGAATTAGAATACGCTTGCTCATAGTGAAAACTTGATGTGGATTAATGACGTGTACAACTACTATTCAAACAAAAGTTTGAATGATTACCTATTTGTCTATATGATGCTATTTGAAACTAAATGATGCTAGATGAGCATCAACTAGTATCAAAATGATATTTCGTTTTTTAGGCTAGGCTGGTTTTAGTTGAACTTATTGTGGACTTGCAGCCCGATGGATACTGATTTTTCTAGAAATTTAAAGCTCTTATGTAGTTATTACAAATCAATTGCAGAGGTATGCCGGCGCCTACAAATTAACCGTCCGCAGTTTAATCGTTACCTGTATGGTCGCAGCAGGCCCTCGGCAAATACCTTACGCCGCTTTTGCGATTTTTTTGGGGTAGAAGAATTTGAAATCATGTTGCCCCATGACCAATTTCAGCGCTTAATTCAAGTGCGTCCGCAACAATCCCAGCAGCAGAATCAGGCCTCACCCGTGGCGGAGCATATGGATAAGTTGTTGGCATTTAGTGATAGTGATTTAGAGAAATATATCGGCTATTACTTTGAAT
>NYZU01000036.1 GCA_002686055.1 Oceanospirillaceae bacterium
CTCGTGTCGCTCGGAATCTGCCAAAGCTATGCTTTGGCTGCCTTCAGCACCGGTCCCTCGCCCAACTGAGCTAACGACCCATATAAATGCTAATGTTTTTACAAGGTTAGCGCCTTGTCTTATATCTAACCACATGGGTTAAATGGCGGAGGAGGAGAGATTCGAACTCTCGGTGGGGTATTAGCCCACGACGGTTTTCAAGACCGTTGCATTAGACCACTCTGCCACCCCTCCGCAGAGGTGGCGTATGATAAACCATTCTCTTACAGAGTCAATAGCAGGGGCGCAAAGATTGCGAAAAAAGCCAATTTTTTAATCGCCATCAAAGTCTATTCAAGATACTAATAATAAACAATAAATTACACTTTAAACTCGGTCTATTAATTAACCTTTTGCACACACCTTACAATCATCTAATTTGGGTAATGCAAAGCTATGCCATTGGGCTGACAAACCATCAAACATCATCAACTTACCTACTGCAGGCTGTCCCAATCCAGCTAATAATTTTACTGTTTCAAGGGCCTGCATGGTGCCAATCACACCCACCATAGGGGACATAACCCCATTGGCAGAACAGGTAACGTCTAGGCTATTCGTTTGATGGTGTAAGCAAGCATAACAAGGAGACGCAGGATTACGACTATCAAAAACGCTCAACTGGCCCTCAAAGCGAATGGCAGCACCCATAACAAGGGGTGTCTTTTTTTCCCAGCAAACCTGATTTAAAGCAGTACGGGTAGCCAAATTATCACTACAATCCACCACCACATCAGCCGCTTCTACCTGTTCTTCCATGCTTTGATCAGCTAAGCGTTGGGGCAGGCACTCCACATTTATATCATGATTCAGCTGAGCGATAGTGGCCGCTGCCGAATCGACCTTAAGCTGATTTACTGTTTGTTCGCTATGTACAATTTGCCGTTGCAGGTTTGTTAGATCAACTACATCATCATCTGCCAATACCAGTTGGCCTATCCCTGCTGCTGCGAGATACATGGCAACAGGGCTACCTAAGCCACCTACACCAACAATCAATACTCTTGCCTGCAATAGTGCCTGCTGACCAGCATAATCTAATTCTGGTAGCATTATTTGGCGGCTGTAACGTAATAACTGATCGTCATTCATAGCAGTATTTACTTCGCTTATCTTGGCTTTTGGCCAAAAGTAATCCGTTCCCGTTGACCATAATCCAACTTAGTCTGCACTGCATCAAAACCTGTTGCAAGAAGGATTTCACGTACTTGCGCCCCTTGATTGTAGCCATGCTCGAACAATAGCCAGCCATTTTTGTTTAACAGTGGCCAAGCTTGCTTGGCTATGGTTTTGATATCAGCTAGACCAGCATCCTCTGCAACTAAAGCTGATAAAGGTTCGAAGCGGAGATCACCTTGCTTTATATGAGCATCTGTGGGATCAATATAGGGCGGATTACTGACTATACAATCCCATCCAGGCTCTAAATTCTCTGCCCAAGAACCCTGCTCAAAGCGAATATTGGTAATGCTATTTAATTGCGCATTCTGGTTGGCTAGATCGACTGCTGCAGGATTTAAGTCCACACCCATTATCTGCCATCGGGGATTCTCACTTGCCAAAGCGAGACCAATGGCACCTGTACCTGTGCCTAAATCCAATAATTTATTGTGCTCAGGCCAAGTCATAGATAACACTTGTTCTACTAGTAGCTCTGTTTCTGGACGCGGTATTAAGGTAGATGGATTGGTTCTTAGGGTGAGGGTCCAAAATCCCTGTTCGCCAATAATATAGGCTACTGGCTCGCCAAGTTGACGGCGTTTAATCGCCTTTTGGAAACCTTGCCAATGATCTTCAGATAGTGGCTGTTCGGGCCATGCTATTAGACTAGCTCGCGTACAACCCAGTCCATGAGCCAAGATTATTTCACTATCGAGCTTGGGGCTTTCGCCCCCTTTGAGCTGTTCTTGTGCCCACACCAAGGCTTGTTCGCGGGTGGGCAGCATATTAGCCTTCGTTATCACTCAGGGCTGCCAACATATTGGCTTGATGCTCATTGATAAGGGGCTCGATCACACAACCCACCTCACCTTCCATAATTTCAGGCAGACGGTATAAGGTTAAGTTAATTCGATGATCGGTTACCCTACCCTGAGGATAGTTATAGGTGCGAATACGCTCAGAGCGATCACCACTACCTACCAAACTTTTACGTTGGTCAGCTTGTTCTGCAGCAGCTGCATCTTGGGCACTAGTTAATAGCTTGGCTGCCAGTAAAGACATAGCTTTGGCTTTGTTTTTATGCTGCGAACGCTCATCCTGACACTCTACTACCACACCAGATGGAATATGGGTGATACGAATAGCAGAATCGGTTTTGTTAACATGCTGACCACCGGCACCAGAGGCACGGAAGGTATCAATGCGCAGGTCGCCTTTATTAATATCCACATCTTCTACGGATTCGGCCTCTGGCATGACGGCCACTGTACAGGCTGAAGTATGAATGCGCCCCTGTGATTCAGTCTCGGGCACTCGTTGAACACGATGCGCGCCCGATTCAAACTTTAATCGCGAATACACATCATTGCCGACCATGCGAGTAATAATTTCTCGATAGCCACCATGTTCACCTTCGTTGGCACTAATAATTTCCACACGCCAACCCATTTTTTCGGCATAGCGGGTATACATACGGTATAGATCACCGGCAAATATGGCCGCCTCATCACCACCTGTACCGGCTCGAATTTCGACAAAAGTATTATGGCCGTCATTAGGGTCTTTTGGTAACAGCAGCTTTTGTAGATCGAGTTCTAATTCTTCTTGACGTGCTTTGCCCTCAAGAATTTCTTCTTGGGCCATGGCCTTCATATCCGCATCGTCCTCTTCCAGCATCAGGGCGGCTTCTGCCATATCGTCTTGCAATTGGGCATATTCAGAATAAAGTTTTACTACATCTTCTAACTCAGCATACTCTTTTGAATAAGCGCGGAACTTATCCTGATTCATTATGACTTCAGCATCACCCAAAAGTGCTTCTAATTCTTCATAGCGGTCTTTTAGATGGTCTAATTTAGATAGTATGGATGCTTTCATAATTTACTTATTTAACTCGTAGATATCCTGCACGGTCTGGGCACCCTGCTCTTGCTCTTCAATACTGGCTTGCTTTAAATAAATGGTTGGCCCATGCATCATTTTGTTGCTTAAATCTCTTGCTAGACGTTGTAGTACTTGCTCTGGATCCTGGCCTTTTTCCAAATTAGCCATGGCTTTAGCCAATTCCGTATCACGAATGGTTTCCATTTTGCTGCGAAACTCACGAATAGTCCCTACTGCATCAAGGGCCTTTTCTTTTTGTAAAAATTCAACCACACCACCATCAATGATTTCTTCTGCTGCGCGTGCCGCTTCTTGACGCGAACGTCTGCCTTCCTCAATAACATCCTTAAGATCATCTACTGTATATAGATAAACATCATCAAGGTCATCAACTTCCGCTTCAATATCCCGAGGTACAGCTATATCAACCATAAACATTAGGCGGTGTTTACGTTGTTTAAGGGCACTTTCTACCACGCCTTTGCCCAAAATAGGTAACTGACTCGCAGTGGAAGAAATAACAATATCGGCATTATGCAGTTGTTCCGGGATATCAGATAACAACATGGCCTTAGCGCCAAATTCCATAGCCAGTTGTTCCGCTCTCTCTAAGGTGCGATTGGCTACCATAAGTTGCTTTACACCGGACTCACGTAGATGCTTTGCTACCAGTTCAATGGTCTCACCAGCACCAATCAGCAGCGCGGTTTGTTGGCTAAAATCAGAGAAAATCTGCCGTGCCAAAGATACCGCTGCAAAAGCCACAGATACAGGACTCTCGCCAATTGCTGTTTGAGTGCGAACTTGCTTGGCAGTATTAAATGACTGATGAAAAAGACGATTTAAGTGGCTAGAAACCGTGTCGTATTGCTGAGCTACGGAATAGCTTGATTTTAGCTGACCTAAGATTTGTGGCTCACCTAATACCAATGAATCCAGCCCACATGCCACACGCATCATATGCCGGGCAGCCTCGTCAGTATGGCGACAGTAGCTATGTTGTTGGACATCCTCAATATCAAGAGCGTGAAATTGTGCCAACCAGTTGGCCACTATCTGCTCAGGATCATCGCCATTATTGGTTGCGGGCATAAAGCCATATACTTCTGTGCGGTTGCAAGTAGAGAGTATAGCCGCCTCTTGCAAGGGTGTTTCAGACACTAGACGCATCAGTGCCTGAGGTGTTGCTTCTGGAGCAAAGGCCACCTTTTCTCGCACTTGAATGGGTGCTGTATTATGATTTATGCCAAAAACAAATAGCGTCATGATTAACCAGGTCTAAAATCAGAACCTAACAGGTACCAGAGGATCTCTCAAAGAAGGCCAGCATTATACCTGAATTTATGCCCTACAAATAGAGAGTTCCAGTTAGGTGTTACTTTATTAATGGTGGTGATTTGTTACACTGCAACTGTTATGGGATAACTTATCTCTGAATACTACGGGAATGGCTATTAATGGGTTTGCCTCTTTTGCAACTTCGTGACGACTGGCCTTGGGGCTACGTTGGTCAACTTCAAGCCAGGCTCGGTTTTGGTTTGATGGCCTGCCTATTATTGGGTGCCTGTGCCAACAAGTCAGCAGAGGTTGCAACCACACCCACTACTCCCCTGGATAAGCAAAGCTTAGTGAATATTTTAGCTGGTGAAATATCCTTGCATCGCGGCCTCAATCAGCAAGCTAGCGAGTACTTGTTAACCAGCGCTAAAAGTACTGAAAATATTAGCCTTGCTCAACGGGCAACTTACGCTGCACAACTAGGTAATCAAGTTGATACTTATAGACAGGCAAGTGGTACCTGGGCCGCACTTGAACCGGACAATATCGTTGCCCAACAACATCTAGCACAGAGCCTAGTGCTTAATAAAGAACTTGTAGAAGCCAAAGTTGTATTACAGAAAATATTAGCAGCTGATCCTGCATACTTACCTGCGCAAACCCTTTTTGCAGAAGTTTTATTATCTACAAATGCCTTCGAGGAAACAGACCAATTTTTGCACAATTACACCTCGCAAAAACAACCCAATCGTGTGCTTGCGGCGATGCATATTCAGGCTCTCGAGGCGTTATCAGATCTTGATGGCGCTCAAGCCCTGCTTAGCAGTTTAATTCAAAATTACCCCAATGATCCCGAGCTAGAATGGTCTATTGGCATGCTCTATATGCAAATTGGTGACTATGATCAAGCCCTAACTCATTTGCTAAAAGTTGCTACGTTAGATCCCAATAATGCCCAAATTCACTATTATCTTGGCCTCAATTATCAGCAATTGAATCAATCTAGTTTTGCCCTAAAACACTTTCGTATGGTCACCAATGGTCCTCACTTAATGGCTAGCTTAATTGAGCAAATCGCCATTGCTCAACCGGCCACTCAGCATACCAATGCCTACTTTGACGGCTTACGTAAGCAACATCCTCTGCAGGGTGTCCAAATTTATTTATTACAAGCTGACTACTTTACCAGCCTGAATGAACCGGCAATGGCAGATACAACCTATGCCGAGGCTTTACAAACATACCCCAACAATATTCCATTGCTTTATTCACAAGCCATGCTAGCCTCGCAGCAAGGGGCTTGGGATAAAATGGAAAGCAACTTATTACAAGTGATTGAGTTAGATCCAGATCATGCCGATGCTTTAAATGCCTTGGGCTATACGTATGCAGACCATAACAATAATTTAAAAATGGCTGCTGTGTATATCAAGCGTGCTTTCCAGTTAAAGCCAAATGATCCAGCAATTACTGACAGCATGGGCTGGCTGGCTTTTCGACAGGGCCACTATCGCCTAGCAAGGGATTATTTACAACAAGCCTTTGCTGCTATGCCGGATGCGGAAATTGCCGCTCACCTAGGTGTTGTGGAATGGGCCTTGGGTAATATTGATAAGGCCAACCAAATTTGGGACAGCATACTAGCAAATGAACCAGACAACCCTTTGATTAAACAGGCAAAATTAGATGCTGAAAAGGAATTTCCACATGCAGATTAAGGTCAGGCGAGGCCTATTACGACTCATTTCTATATTGGCCACGGCTATTTTAATTACTGCTTGTAGCTCCATGGCTCCAAATATCGAACCTACGGGGAGGCAGCTCGACTCTTACCAACAACAGGCAGCTAAACTTAGTCAGTTGCAAGAATGGCATGTTGAGGGCAAAATAGCCTTAAATATGAATAATAAAAACAACCAAGGCAACCTTATCTGGCAGCAAAAACAAGATAGTTTTGACTTGCTTATTACCGGCCCTTTGGGTCAAGGATATCTGCATATTGAGAGTTACCCAGGCCTAGTGATTGCGACTACTGCTGAAGAGCAAATTCAAGCTAACAGTATTGAAGAATTATTTGCCCAACACTTTGACTGGTCTCTACCTATGCAAGAATTACACTACTGGGTAAGAGGCATTAGTAGCCCAAGTACTCAAGCGCAAATGACGTTTTTTGATAATGGTGATGTTGATATCATCAAACAAGCCGGTTGGGATATAGACTATGATCGTTTTGTGGAAGTTGATGGTTTTAGTCTCCCTTATAAATTGACTATTACTGGCAGCGACATTCGTGTAAAACTTGTGTTAAAAAAATGGACTGAGTTAGGTTCTCTACCAAACTAAAATAGGGATACAATAAAGCGCTGCGAAAACTGCGAAAAAGCCTTTCATGGCGCGGTACTTGTATTGACTTTAGTGCCTCTCTCAGGGAAAATACGCGCCTCCATTTGAAGCTGTTTTTTTCACCTTCAAGTTGGAGTCATTGCTGGGGTATCGCCAAGCGGTAAGGCAACGGGTTTTGATCCCGTCATGCGCAGGTTCGAATCCTGCTACCCCAGCCATAATTTAACGGTTATGGCATAAATATTATGCGATAACAAATTGGTCAAACAAGCTTAAAACAAAAAAGTAGCAAAGGTATCCAAGGTGTCAAAACTAAAAGTTTTTACCGGTAATGCTCATCCTGAATTAGCTCAAAAGGTTGTTGACCAATTGTGCGTCCCCCTTGGCCAAGCTAAGGTGGAAAAGTTTAGTGATGGTGAATGCACCGTTGAGCTCATGGAAGATGTGCGCGGCAAAGATGTTTTTATTATTCAGCCAACTTGTGCGCCAACCAACGACAACCTCATGGAATTGATTTTTATGGCTGACGCCATTCGTCGCGCATCAGCCAGCCGTGTGACCGCAGTAGTTCCCTATTTTGGCTACGCCCGCCAAGATCGTCGACCTCGTTCTGCCCGCGTGCCAATTAGTGCTCGTGTGGTAGCCGACATGATGGCAAGCACTGGCATAGACCGTGTACTTACTGTTGACTTGCACGCTGAACAGATTCAAGGGTTCTTCGATATTCCTGTAGATAACGTGTTTGGCTCACCTGTTTTGTTGGATGAAATCACTCGCCAGAATTACGAAAACCCAGTTGTTGTTTCACCCGATGTTGGTGGTGTGGTTCGTGCTCGTGCAGTGGCCAAGCAATTGGATGTCGACTTGGCGATTATTGATAAGCGTCGTGAGAATGCCAATGAATCTCAGGTTATGAATATTATTGGTGAAGTAGCTGATCGTACATGTATTTTGGTTGATGACATGTGTGATACCGCTGGCACCCTATGCAAGGCAGCAGACGCCCTAAAGGCCAACGGCGCCAAGCGGGTTGTTTCCTATGCTACGCACCCAGTTTTATCTGGTGAGGCAATTGAAAATATTAGCAACTCCTCATTAGACGAGTTAGTGGTAACAGATACCATACCACTTTCAGATGCTGCTAAAGCTTGTACACATATACGTCAACTGACCCTTTCAGACCTGCTAGCTGAGTCAGTGCGGCGTGTATCGAATGAAGAATCTATCAGCGCCATGTTCCGCACTTAGTGCTTAATTTGGGCTGATTTTACTCAACCATCCTAGTGATGGTTTTACTAAACTGACTAGTGACACCGGTCGCAAGTGCCTAGTCAAAACGAAAAGGAAAGACACAATGTCTATTACTCTAAATGCTACTGTACGTTCAGACATGGGGAAAGGTGCGAGCCGCCGCCTACGTCGTGAACAACAAGTGCCTGCTATCATGTTTGGTGGCGCAAAAAACAAAAAGCCTGTGGCTTTGACCCTAGAACATAAAGATTTGTTTAAAGCTGCTGAAAGTGGCGCTTTCTACTCTTCTGTTCTAGATATCAACATTGACGGTAAAGCTGAAAAAGCTATCCTCAAAGATATGCAACGTCATCCAGCTAAGCCACAAATTATGCACGTTGACTTTCAACGCGTAACCAAAAGCAATCCTATCAGTATTTTGGTGCCAATTAAGTTCCTTAACGAAGCGACTTGCCCTGCTGTGAAGATTCAAGGTGGCCGTATTTCTCATCAGGTTAATGAAGTAGTCGTAACCTGTTTGGCTGCAGATATTCCAGAATTTGTTTCTGTGGATATGCAAGACGTACCTGTGGGTGGCATTGTGCATTTGTCTGACTTGGAAACACCAAAAGGTGTTAAGATCCATGCTTTGACTACGGGTGCCAAGAACGATACACCTATTGCTAACATTGCTGCCAAGCGTGGCGGTAGCTAAGCAGGCCAAAACCATTGGGTTTTAGTATCAAGGCCTGCTTATGCAGGCCTTGTTTGTTTTTAAGCGATGAGCACTATGACTGATCAATTACCAATACAACTTATTGTTGGCCTGGGAAACCCAGGTAGCAAATATGACCGTACACGGCATAATGCTGGCCAAGATTGGGTATTGGAAGTGGCGCAAAGTCATGGCATTGTTATGGCTCCAGAAAAACGTTTTTTTGGTCTCTATGGCCAAGGCATGATTGCTGATCATAAAGTCCATCTACTTATACCCACTACCTTTATGAACCTGAGTGGTCAATCTGTACAGGCCGTATGCGCCTTCTATAAATTAGATAACGCTGAGCTTTTGGTTGCCCATGATGAGTTGGACTTAGCTCCGGGCACAGCTCGGTTTAAGCAAGGCGGTGGCCATGGTGGCCATAATGGCTTACGGGACATTATTAGCAAACGTGGTGGTGATAAAAGCTTTCACCGCTTACGCTTGGGTATTGGTCATCCCGGTAATGCCAAACAAGTATCGGCTTATGTCCTGAAAAAAGCACCCAATGACGAATTTATCAGTACCCAAAACGCCATGGATAGTGCTACTCGCTATCTGCCTGAGGCAATTAAAGGGCACTGGCAGCAGGCCATGAATAGCCTGCATAGTGAAACTCCACACAATTAAATCCAATAGCGAGGTATTCCATGGGTTTCAATTGCGGTATTGTCGGTTTGCCAAATGTGGGCAAATCCACTCTATTTAACGCCCTTACCAAAGCCGGTATCGGTGCCGAGAACTTCCCTTTTTGTACTATTGAACCCAATGCCGGTGTGGTCGCCATGCCAGACCCACGCTTGGATACTTTGGCCGCCATTGTGAGCCCAGAAAAGGTGATCGCCACGACAATGGAATTTGTGGATATTGCTGGTCTAGTGGAAGGTGCCTCTCGAGGTGAAGGCCTAGGTAATCAGTTTCTCGCTAATATTCGGGAGACAGATGCCATTGCCCATGTGGTACGCTGTTTTGAGGATGATAATGTGATCCATGTTGCCAATCGTATCGATCCTATCGATGATATTGGCATTATCAATCTCGAGTTAGCACTTGCCGACCTCGAATCCGTTGAAAAACAGAAGCAACGTGTACAAAGGGTTGCCCGTACTGGCGATAAAGATGCCCTTAAGACTCTCGCCTTATTGGAAAAGTTAGCATTGCCTCTGAGTGAAGGGGTTGCCGTGCGTACCCTTGATCTAAACGCTGACGAACAAGCCTTAGTGAAGTCTTTTCACCTACTGACAACTAAGCCCACCATGTATATTGCCAATATCGCTGAAGATGGCTTTGAGGATAATCCCCATCTAGATGCAGTTCGCACGTTAGCGGCCAGTGAAGGTGCTGAAGTGGTGGCTATATGTAACCAAATTGAAGCCGAGATTAGTGAATTAGAAGACGATGAAAAAGCCGAATTTTTGGCTGATATGGGTATGGAAGAACCTGGTTTAGATCGCGTTATTCGTGCCGGCTATAAACTATTGGGCTTACAAACCTACTTTACTGCCGGCGTCAAAGAAGTGCGTGCTTGGACTGTGCATCAACAAGCCACTGCACCACAAGCAGCAGGCGTGATTCATACAGACTTTGAAAAAGGCTTTATTCGGGCTGAAGTAGTCGCCTATGACGACTATATTGCTGGTAATGGTGAGCAAGGTGCTAAAGAAGCTGGGAAATGGCGCTTGGAAGGCAAAGACTACACTGTTAAGGACGGTGATGTGATCCATTTCCGCTTTAATGTATAGGCTTCTTTAGGGCATTTTTTAAGTTGCTATAGGGTGCTTATTTAAGACCATTATCAAGCCCTTAACACAGGCAAAAAAAACAGTTAAATCAACAGGGTTTTCTGCGAAATCCTGTTGACAGAAACACCAAAACAAGGAATAATTCGCGTCCTCGGTAACACGCACGTAATGCCGAGATCTCATAGAGAAATGGCTATGTAGCTCAGTTGGTTAGAGCACATCACTCATAATGATGGGGTCACTAGTTCGAATCTAGTCATAGCCACCATTCTCTCGCGTCCCCTGGACATTGCTGGGATATCGCCAAGCGGTAAGGCAACGGGTTTTGATCCCGTCATGCGCAGGTTCGAATCCTGCTATCCCAGCCATTTATCTCCCCATATTTTAGATGTCGTTTAGCTTAGTCGGTTTTCACCATGGTGATGAAATTTGTCCGAGATCTTTTTTGCTGGGTATAAAAAAAGGGGTGCCCTGTGGACACCCCAAACTATATGCAAGCTTAAATCTGAGAAAACACCTGCAACAGCAGGCAAAACTCATCTCTAATCAACTCCAGCTAATATCAGCAAAAAACCGAAGTTAGATTAAGTATAGAAGACAATTTTGGATTTGCTAAAAAATTTTAAAACTCAGATTACAAGCGATAAGAATGTCTTTAGAAGTGGTCGTTAACTATTGCTTGGCTGGTGTTTACCACTCGGAAAAGTAGCTAAATTAGTCCCGCCTGTAGTGACTTTGGCAACCCCTTCTTTTTCCACTTCATCGATCCGTATAATCGCCTGCATAGGAATATAGGAACGTTTTACCTGAGCAAACTCTGCCTGCAAGCGCTCTTCACTAGGGTCAACTAATAGCTGGCTACGCTCGCCAAAGATATATTCTTCTACCTCAACAAAGCCATACATATCGCTCGGATAAACATAGCGGGCGAAGATTTCATATATTTCTTCGCGATTGCTAAAAATGACTTTGTAAATGCGATTTTCTTGCTTGTTCATAGATTATCAAGTTGGGTTACCGAAAACTTGTCTATGTGGCCCATAACACTTGATTTCAAGGCTCAACGGGTCGAATTACCGACACCATTATGATTCACCCATTAATTTGGCATCAAAAGCTAGCTTGGTGAGGTTTTCATAACCATCCTCGGTGATAACCACCTGATCCTCCAATTTAATGGCAAAATCACCACCATCAGGAGCGACCAATGCCTCTACGCACAAACACATACCTGGTTCCAATACATAATCAAAGGCACCCTCAACCACCTTGTCATCATAAGCAACCAATGGCCATTCATCACATAAACCCACGCCGTGCATCATGCATCCATATTTACCTGCTTCATATTGCGCGTCTAAACGATGCCCTCGGGCTGATAACTCGCGCAAACTGACACCTGGTTTTAATAACGCCATATTCTGCTGAATATGCTCATAAGCATGCTGCATGGCATAAACCATATCTGGTCGCGGTAGCCCATCCCCGATCCACCAAGATCGGGAAAGATCAGCACAGATACCATAAGGGCCAATCATGTCCGTATCAAAAGATAAGATTTCGTTATTTTGCACAATACGTGGGCCAGATTCCTGAAACCAAGGGTTGGTGCGCGGCCCCGAGGCCAGCAAGCGGGTTTCTATCCACTCTCCTCCACGTTTGATATTTTCGGCATGGAGTACCGCCCAAATTTCATTTTCACTAAGGCCTGGCTTGGCTGCTAAAGCCATAGCTTCAACACTCTGTTCACAGGCATAAATAGCACAGCGCATGGCGTTAATTTCATCAATACTCTTAATGGCTCGCGCCTTTTCAGTTAACTCTTCCCCTGGAAAAATAGTAAAGCCATTATTTTCTAAAGCCCAAATAGCATGCAACATAGGCTTATCAACGCCTATGCGCTGGTTACCCTCACCATGTTGCTGGACCAAGTCTGCTATTTGTTTAGCAAATTTTTCCGCTGCGTCGGCAATTTTGTCACCCCGATCAAAGTAAAAAAAGTCAGCGCCATCGCGCTGCTCATTTACCAATGGATTCATGGTCGAAAGGAACTTAGCGACAGCATAGTCATACATCACCATATAACCATCGGCACAAACCACTAAGCAACGAAACGGGTTATGAGTGTTCCATAACTGCATATTGGTGGAGTCAGATCCATAACGAATATTTAGGGGATCAAACAATAAAATGGCGCCATAATCACGGGCATTGATATGACTAACTAGACGCTGCCAACGATATTCACGCATTGCCGAGAGATTCGGCAAAGTAATACCAGCTGCCTCCCACTCTGCATATGCTAAAGTGGTAGGACCTATTTCCATACGGTCATTGTCATTGGCCAAAGAGTCCGCAAAGTATTGTCCTCTGGTGGGATCAATTTTCCTCTGGTCACGATAACTTGTCATAGCTAGACCTATTATTATATTGGTTGATCTAAACTAAGTGTTGGCTGACACTAGCAAGGCCAAAGTGTATAACAAAGGCAACGCCTTTATTGTTTTATTTAGGTCATTAACATTTTACAAGCGACATGATGGCACAATAATTTTTATACCTTGGAATAAATTTTCTTTCTAGGTTTGATAATAAATATTCTGTCAGTCAACTTATCAAACATTGGTAAACTGAAACTATTGATCATTTTAGATAGTCGATAAAGCGAAAAACGAGGGCTTAATTGCAGAGAGCAAGCATTTGGGGTAGTTTGATATAGTAATACTAAGAATATACTAAATAGGAGAATCATCATGCTATATGAAGCGCTACAAACAGCTATGGATAATAAAGATATTGATGCTTATGCAGAGTTACTACACGAAGACTTTATTTTTGTGCGGCATCAATCTGGCACTGAAGTAAATAAAGAGGACTGGATGAGTACCGCTAGGATTATGATGGCTAGTGAAGACCTTACCTTTGAACGCTCGCGTTGCCTTTATGAGAATGATGAAATTTTAATTATGCACGACTTTATGACCTTTCCAGATGGCACAAAAGAAGCTGTGATGGCGGTTAATATGCTTAAAGATGGAAAAATTATTCGCATTGAGACTGGCGCAACCCCACTCTCATAAGTAAAACATAGATAGTTACACACACTATTCGACAAGAACGATTAAGGCACCCAGCGGGTGCCTTACTTTTTAGAGCCTAAAAAACTATCCACCCATCATTGCCATTGGTAAGTTTAACGATGTCGTCAGTAAACTAGTGAGAAATAAAATGATGACGACGGCAATGAGCTCCCATTGAATAGATGTATAAAGTTTTTTAGCCCCCTCTGGTATATCTTGTCGCAATAAGGGCACCAGCTTAAATTTATTAATAGCACCTAATAGTAATAATACTGACACTGTGCCTATCTTAGCTAACAGCACATTGCCATAGGTGGTAGTAACCAAAGCTGACAAGCTACCTAAGAGCAAATAGGCATAGGTGGCACCTGACAATACCAGTGCACCAATATAAATAAACGCATATATGCCAAATCGATGAGCTATCTCGACCAGACCGGTTTTATTTGGCTCCAGACACAATTTACGCAATGGCAACAGTGCGCCTAGCCAATAAGTGAGCCCTACTAAATGCACCCCTAATAAGAGTTGCGTTATAAACCCACCTCTTGTCACGTGGCCACTGATGCTAAAGGATAAGAGTAATAATAAACTGCCCATTACAGGCAATAATCTGTGCCAAAGATGCGTTGCAGCACCACCAACAAAAAACAAAATAAAGCCAGCAAGGGATAATAAAGCCGCCACCCCTGTTGAAGCTTCAAAAGCTAACTGCAACATGATGGGATCAAAGATGCCAGTAATCGTGCCACTCATATTGCCAGCCACAGCTAACCACAAACAAACACAAATGATAGCGCCAACAACACTGCTATTAGCAATCAGCCGTCGGCAGTAGGCATGACCCGTGGACGAAAGACCACCCCCAAAGTGCCATATAAATAATTGAGTACCTAGGGCACCAAAGGTGGCAACATAGAGAGCAATCCTTAATAGTGGAACAACAATAGCCCAAATATCCATATTACCTAGTTGCCAGTAATCTGAAATACCGACTCACCCTTTATGACATGACCATCTTCACTTAAAGCACGCCAGTTGATCTTGTAAACACCCGCCTCAAGTAGTGGCAATATAATTGTGTGAGTTGCTGATTCTTGAAGCAGGGCATCGGAGTCTAAGGTAATCTCGTCGCCATTATCGTTACCAAACAAACTACTAAACAACGAATCTTTTGCCTCGGCATTTATTTTAAATAACTCCAGCTTGATCAATTTTGCTGGGGACTTAAAGGTCATTTCTATAACTGTAGGCGCTGTATCTAATACCGCATCAGCCGCTGGCGATATAGAAGATAATGGCGAATGGGCAAAGGCTGTGATAGGTATTAAGAGTAAAATCATTAAATATCTTTTAAACATATGGGTACCCATTTATTGGTTATTCGCACGAATATTTATTTGATCATGCTGGTTTTGTATACGTTCTGACCATGTGCTTTTAATATAAGACAGTACAGCGACTATTTGCTTATCAGTCAAGTGAGTCTCATAAGCTGGCATATTGTTTGGGTATTCTCTACCAAGAGTTTCCTCAATACCATACTTGGTGACAGAAAAGAGATATTCATCTGGGTGGTGCCAGGTATGCCCATTAGCATCATGTGGAGGCGCTGGCATATAGCCTTTGTTATCTCGTTGACGCCAATTTGCCTGCCCTTCTAAGTTGGCACCATGACAAGCCGCACATTGTTGGGCATAAACGTCCTTACCTAACAATACCAATTCTTTATCATTGGGGAGTAATCTCAATTGACGCTGATCATCTTGCATTAATGATATTGGGTTAATTATTAATAAAGCTAGCCCTATCACTAACAGTATTGCGCCAATATATATAAAGTTGGTTTTTAAATTTAATTGCATAAAGAAACCTGAATAACCATTCTAAAACCATCATTCAATAGATTGATAATGTCAGAATTAGAGATATGTATTGATTGATTTTGTTTTTTATAAGTATAAACTCTCCAGTAACTGGAGAGTGAAGGAAAAACTATGAATATTGGACAGGCTGCAAAATTAGCGGGCTTAACTGTTAAGACCGTACGTTATTACACCGAAATAGGTATTATCAAAGCCAATAAGGATAGCCATACCGGATACCGTAAGTTCACAGATCAACACGTTGCAGAATTACAATTTATTGGTAAAGCACGTCAGTTTGATTTTAGCATTGATGAATGTCGTGAATTACTTTCTCTTTATCAGGACAAAAATAGACCCAGCAAAGAAGTAAAAGCCCTAACAGTTGAGAAGATCGCCGCGATTGATAAAAAACTACAAACACTTCAAAGTTTACGCCAACAACTCAGTCATCTCGCCGCCAACTGCCATGGCGACGATAGGCCTCATTGCCCTATTCTCGAAGCACTAGCAAAATCGAGCTAAGGCATTTTGTTTTACACCACCCTAGTTGTTATCAAACGGCATAAACTATTGTGTCTAGCGGCAATAACTCTGTGTAACTATCAACCTAACCAGTAATCGCCAATAGGGGTAATAACTGTGGTAGTAGAAACATCAGCGCCAGCTTCTTCGCGCCTTTTTGCCACATCAGGACGTTCACCAAAGGTTTTCATAAAGGCAGGATCAGGAACATCCATCATGACATAAACAGAGGTTTCATCTGGGTTAGCAGCCGCCCAAACTATTTTCGCACCTTGTTCACCCGCTTCAGCCTCAAAGGACTTCGCCATGTCTGTCCAGGTTTTAAAGCCTTTTGAAATTTCTACTGTAATTAACATACTGGGCATAGTTACTTCCTCTCATTTTTTGTAGTCATTATTAGAGGCTACTCTCTGGTTAGTCTAAAAGCAAATGAGGCATAAGTAATTAAGCTGAATGGTTTATCTAAATGACTATGCAAAAGAACGAATAAAACCACTTAATGCCATAAATATTTGGTTTAAGCAGAGGTTCTGAACAAGATTGGTGCCCAGGAGAGGACTTGAACCTCCACGGCCTTGCGGCCACTAGCACCTGAAGCTAGCGTGTCTACCAATTTCACCACCTGGGCAGGAGGTGGAGCGTATTTTATCGGATTAAAAAGGTGGGTCAATAGGCCAGCTATTGATTGGGTTAAAAATCTATTTATTCAGCTTGGTTAGGTCTTGTCTGACCTATGGTCGCTAAATAATTGAATGGCGTACGTCCCTGACGCAGCTGTAATTGCCCTACTAATTCGGCAATTTCAAATTGTGGCGCTTGCGCAACAATATTGCCTTGGTGGTCGATTAAAGCACTCACTCCACTATTGGTCCCGCGAGCTACAGGTCTACCATTTTCCAATGCTCGCATTTGTGCCATTTGCAGGTGCTGCCATGGCGCCCAGGTATTACCAAACCAAGTATCGTTACTAACGGTAACAATAAGTTGGGCATTAGCTGCTTGCATAGCTACTAAACCACTGTAGGCAATTTCATAACAAATATTGCCGGCAATAGCGGTACTTTGTTGCGTTAATAAACCTTGTTCAACTGGTGCTGGGCGAAATCCAGACATGGGTAGATCAAAAAATTGGATCAGCCCGCGCAGCCAATTTTGCAGGGGCACATATTCGCCAAATGGCACCAGCTGTTGTTTGGCATAAGCCCCCTGCTCCTGTCCAAAAGCCACCAGACCATTGTAGTAATCTGAGGTGATATCATTCTGGTCACGCAATACAGTGCCACTAATAATCAGGGTATTTTGTTGTGCTGCTATATCACTTAGGGCCTGGGTAGCCTGCAAAACATTATCCCAATAGGTAGCAATAGCTGTTTCGGGCCAAATAATTACATCACTGTCTAAGTGTGCATAGGTTTGGCCAAAATAGTATTCTAAAGTGGGCCCTAGTTGCTCGGGTAGCCACTTACTTTGTAAATCAATATTGCCCTGTAATAGGGCCACTTGTCGTTCACCGGCCGGCTCAGTCCAGTCAATTTGTTGTAAACCTAAGCCACTTAACCAAATCACTAGAGGAGCCATTAAATAAATGGGTCGGCGCCAGGCCATAAAGACTGTGAGAGCAGTAACAACCAGTAACCAAGTTATACCGTGCTGACCAATAACTGGGGCATAACCAGCTAACCAAGTGGATAAGCCGCCATAACCAAGGTAAAGCCAAGGGAATCCAGTTAATAACCAGCCGCGCAATATATCCAATAGCACCCATAGAGCAGCAAAGGCGATTATTTTTAGCCAATTATTCAGGTTACTTAGAAAACGCTGATAGAGCCATGCAAAGAGGGTGTAAAAAAGGCCGAGGCCGAGGCAGAAGATAGCTGTTAATACTAGTGCTAGGGGTATGGCTGTAGATCCATGATCAACCATACTGACATAGACCCAACTGACCCCAGTGGTAAAGTAACCAGCACCGTAGGCAAAACCAACCACAAAGCTTTGACGGCTGGTTTTGACCTGCTCAAGGCACCAAAAAAATAGTGCTACACTGAGCAGAGCCAATGGCCACCAGTTAAGTGGCGCTAAAGCCAAAGGTGCTATGCCTCCCCCAACAAGGGCCAAGCTTGCTAGCAGCAGGGGCTTAGGGGAAGCAGACATAGTTGGTTATTCTTGGCCAGCGCCCTGACTCACTTGGATGAGTCGTATACGACGATTATCGGCAGATAGAATACGGAACTGGAACTGGTCAATCACCACTTGTTCATCTTTGGTAGGTAAATGACCTAAGCGTTGGGTGATAATGCCACCAATGGTATCAAACTCATCTTCACTAAAGTCTGAACCAAAGTGTTCATTAAAGTCTTCGACGGGGGTTAGGGCTTTGACAATAAAGCCTTTGTCGGCAAAGGGACGAATATTGCCATCATCGTCTTCGGCATCGGTTTCATCTTCAATTTCACCGACAATTTGCTCCAGCACATCTTCAATGGTGACTAGGCCAGCAACACCATTGTATTCGTCTAGGACAATAGCCATATGATTGCGGTTGGTGCGGAATTCATTTAATAACACCGATAAGCGCTTACTTTCTGGCACAAATACTGGCTTGCGCAGAATAGCTTGGATACCGGTCTCTTCAATCATATTGCCAAAAGCGAGGGGCAAGAGATCTTTAGCCAGCAAAATACCAACGATTTCATCAGGATTTTCACCCACCACAGGAAAGCGTGAGTGCGCAGTTTCGGTAACCGTTTGCATAAATTCAGATACAGTTTGGTCAGCTTTGACCGTGGCCATTTGTGGCCGGGGTACCATAATATCGCGTACCTGCATCTTGGACATCTGCATGGCACCTTCGATGGTATCCAGTGCTTCGCGATCAAGAATTTGATCTTCTTCGGCTTGGCGAATCTGTTCTAGTAGCTCCTCTGAGTTACTAGCTCGATCGCTAAAAAACAGCGTAATGCGTTGCAGCCAGGAGCGTTTCTCCTGACCGTTGGTCGACTGATCGTCGTTCATGTAGTTTCCTGTTTGTCCTTGCTTTTGCCTAGGGTTGTTCTCACTAAGCGCAAGGAGATAATAAATCGGAGTATATTTATACCCCTAACCGTAGGGATTGGCAATGCCCAATGCGGCTAACAAATCAATTTCGAGGCTTTCCATTGCCTCGGCTTCATCATCATTAATATGGTCATAACCCTGCAAATGCAAGCATCCATGGATAACCAGATGAGCCCAATGATCTATTAAGGTTTTGTGTTGTGCCTTGGCTTCACGAGCCACTAACGGCGCATTAATGACCAAATCACCCAAATACAGGTTATCACCTAACTCAGCAGCTAACTCTGGGATAGCCAAGCTTTCCATATCGGCAGGAAAGGACAGAATATTAGTCGGTTTATCCTTACCACGATAATTCTGATTAAGGGTCTGACTTTCTTCGTCATCAACTAGACGTATGGTGATTTCCACGGTTTTGGGCTGCGCCTGTGTAGCGGCACTAAGCCACTGCTGAAATTGGCCTTCAGTTGGCAGGCCAGCGGCTGTGGTGGCGACTTGTAAATCTATCATCAATGACTAGGCACTAAGGTCTAAGGTGAGCACTATTGCTCGTGCTTTTTCTCATAGCGATCATAAGCATCGACTATGCGCTGTACCAGAGGATGGCGCACCACATCGGCTGAATTAAAATAGGTAAAGCCAATATCTTCCTCATCCTTTAACACTTCCATGGCATGTTTAAGGCCGGAGTTAGTGCCACGAGGTAGGTCTATTTGGGTAACGTCACCGGTTATCACCGCTGTGGAACCAAAACCAATACGCGTCAAAAACATTTTCATTTGTTCCCGCGTGGTGTTTTGGCTTTCATCCAAGATGACATAGGAGCCATTTAAAGTACGACCACGCATATAGGCTAAGGGCGCCACTTCAATAATATTCTTTTCAATTAGTCGGCCTACGGTTTCAAAGCCCAGCATCTCGTATAGGGCATCGTATAAGGGTCGCAAATAAGGATCTATCTTCTGTGCCAAGTCACCGGGCAAAAAGCCCAGCTTTTCACCTGCTTCCACAGCAGGACGAACTAATAAAATACGTCGAATTTCTTCTCGTTCAAGGGCTTCTACTGCACAAGCAACGGCCAAATAGGTTTTACCCGTACCTGCCGGGCCAATACCAAAATTGATATCCTTTTGGCGAATGGAGCGCACATAGTTAAGCTGCGTGGTGCCACGAGGCTTAATAGTGACGCGCTTAGTGCGCACAGTAAGCCCTTCAGCTTGTGGCTCATTGGCTTTTTTCACAGGGGCATCAGTTGTTGCTTGCATAGTTTGTAGGGCTTCCACTAATACGAGATGAACACGGTCGGGGCTAATTTCATTATCTTGTTGGGCATCACGATATAATTGCTGCAATACCCGTTCGGCAGCTTGGGCAGGCGCCTTTTCGCCCACTACAAGAAAACGATTACCACGATTATTGATCTGCACCTTAAGGCGGCTTTCAATCAGCTTGAGGTTATCATTTAAGTAGCCTTGGAGATTGGCTAGGTGGTGGGGATTATCGGGTTGTAGGGTAAAACTCAAGCCGTTATCGACCCCGTCCTGTGGGATCTGCTGAGAATGATCAAGTGCCTGATTGTTGGGTCTAGACAAATTAACGTTACCTTGGCTGTTGGTTGGGAAAACGATTCCTACCCCTATTGCACCACGACTGACCCAAAGGGTGCAACCCCATCGAGCTCAGAAATCACTAATTCACCGCGTAAAGAGTGTGGATGGGCATCCAAAATACGTACTTGAGCGAATTTTCCGATTAAATCCACCTGATCACAGGGGAAATTTACTACCCTATTATTTTCCGTACGGCCCGAAAGCTTACCCGGATCTTTTTTGGAATAACCACTGACTAGCACCCACTGCAAGCTACCTACCATAGACTGACTAATAGCAAAGGCCTGCTGGTCAATACGGCGCTGCAATATACTTAAGCGGCGTTTTTTGGTTTCCATATCGGTATTATCTGGTAAATCAGAAGCTGGGGTACCCGGGCGCTGACTGTAGATAAAGCTAAATGACATATCAAAGCCAATATCGGCAATCAAATTCATGGTGTCTTCAAAATCCTGATCGGTTTCCCCAGGAAAGCCAACAATAAAGTCAGAAGAAAAGCTTATATCTGGTCTTAGCTTACGAATGCGTCGCATCTTGGATTTATATTCAAGACAGGTATGGCCACGCTTCATAGCCATCAAAATCTTATCTGAGCCTGATTGCACTGGTAAATGCAGATGGCTTACCAGCTCAGGCACCTGTGCATAGGCCTCAATCAAACTATCACTAAATTCAACTGGGTGGCTGGTAGTAAAGCGAATACGGTCAATACCATCGATGGCGGCAATTAAGGTAATCAGCTCAGCCAGATCAACAATTTCTTCGTCAGCCGTTTCACCTTGGTAGGCATTGACATTTTGTCCTAGTAAATTCACTTCCCGGACGCCTTGTTCTGCCAGTTGATTCACCTCAACTAATACATCCGCCAAAGGCCGGCTAACTTCTTCACCGCGGGTATAAG
>NYZU01000037.1 GCA_002686055.1 Oceanospirillaceae bacterium
CGTGTCACGTTCTGGCACCTTAACCTATGAAGCCGTTAAACAAACCACGGACGCTGGGTATGGCCAATCTACTTGTGTAGGTATTGGTGGTGACCCAATCCCGGGTTCTAACTTTATCGACATTCTAGCGATGTTTGAAAAGGATCCGGCTACGGAAGCCATTGTAATGATTGGTGAGATTGGTGGTACAGCCGAAGAAGAGGCAGCAGCCTTTATTAAAGCTAATGTAACCAAACCAGTGGTTTCTTATATTGCGGGTGTTACAGCGCCTCCAGGTAAGCGGATGGGCCATGCTGGCGCCATTATCTCAGGTGGTAAGGGTACTGCTGATGAGAAGTTTGCCGCGCTTAACGATGCCGGTGTGAAAACTGTCCGCTCTTTGGCAGATATCGGTGCTGGCCTGAAAGAAATTACCGGCTGGGAATAAGTCTTACTGTTTGAGCTGCTAGCTTATAACGAATAACTTAGTAAAAAGCCCGCTTTCAAGCGGGCTTTTTTTGTTTTAAAAAATTATGGCAGTTTTTATGAGGTAGACTTGGCCCTTAATCGCATTACCAAAGCCACAATGCCAGCTAAAACCAGCACCAATACATAATCAATAATGGGAATACGAAATATTTCATGAATATTTGCCCAGCCACGTTGGTTATAGACCAATACTAGTAACAGAAAAAATACTAGCCACAGGCTATTTAGCCAAAAACGACTAAGGTCAATACCGTACATTTGTGTTAACACAAACATAAGTGCAAAACCAAAGGCAAACATAGGCCAGAATTCCTGCCCAGCGATCAGTGCTACACTCACACCATGCACCAAGACACCAACTTCAAGCAATATGGTCCAGTAGCGATTGGTATGCACGCGAGTAAAAATAAACCCCGCTTGAATAAATAACATAAAGGTATAGAAGAACCCTAGTAGGTGCCCAAAGGTCGTTTCCATAGGGTGGAACCAGAAGGTATAGGTAATAGCCCAAGCAAAATAGTAGCCATGGTAGCGGATAAAAATGGGGCGAATATTTTTAAAAAACTGGGCTTTTCCTCGTCCCATTATTAAGCCACGACGAGGAGCTTCGATAATCAAGACAATAACTAACAACATCACCACAGATGCTTGGGAAGAAAAGACTGATACATCTTGAGCAAGACCATCATAGAAGAAGGCGGTTTGGGCATAGTGCAGAGCAACAAATGCCAGTGTTCCACCTAAGGCAATATAGTTGATGGTATGTAAACGATTGCGATCAGCTAATAAATGCCGATTTCGCTGTGCCCAAGCAATCACAGCCCATAGAAATAATTGATGCAGCAGATAACCGCCCCAAGCGCTGGCACGGGTTAACCAAGTAGGGTCTGGTAATTTCCAGTAATACCAAGCTGCTCCCGTATCAGGAAGCAGGGAAACTTGGCGTAATAAGGGCTCCAAAAATAATATACTGGCTGCAACTATAGCCGCTACAATCAGGCTAAAAGATAATAACCAATGGAGCGAGCCAAACAAGTTAGTTAGCCTTTTTGTATTCATTTGCCCACCAGTTTTAAGGTTATTTCAAGATTTTATAATTATTCTATTGAGATAAACGTAGCCAGTCTACCAAAACCTCTGCAGTGGCCTGAATATAAGGATCATCTTCAGCATTTTCATAATTGAATTCATGCTCATCAATATCAGTAATTGTGTCCTGCCCAGATTGCTCTCGCAGGTTATTAATTGCTTGCAGATACCATTGTTTCTTAGCTGCCCATTCTGTTTTACGTTGAGCTAAATCGAGGCTTAGAATATCTTCTTCTTGATCACGATAGTCCTTTACCTTTATAGCGTAAAGTAAGTCTGGGTCCATATCACCCCGTTGCGCTTGCTGCTGTTGCAAGTAGGGTACAATTTGCGGCAAATTAAAATATCTAGGGTATTCCAAAGCCGCCACCTGATCCCAGGGCAGTGCATAATCAAGATTACTTTCGCCCACATGGTCGTGATCGATTAGCATGGGTAGGGTAACGTCAGGTATAACACCTTGGTGTTGCGTAGAGGCACCACTAATACGATAAAACTTGGCTTGGGTGTATTTGATTTGTCCTTGGCTTAAATCCGTTAAGGTTTGCACGGTACCTTTACCATAGGTCTGCCCACCAACGATAAGCGCGCGTTGATAATCCTGCATAGCGCCAGCAAAGATCTCTGAAGCAGATGCACTTACGCGGTTAACTAAGACTGCCATGGGGCCATCATAAACGTAGAATGGATTACGGTCTTGGTATTTTTGAATATAACCATTGTTATAGCGCACTTGCACAGTCGGTCCCTGACGAATAAATAACCCCGTTAATTGATTAGCTTCCACCAGAGAACCACCACCATTATTGCGTAAATCAATAATAATACCGTCGACTTGGGCGCTTTTTAGCTCAGTTACCAAATTGTAGACATCGCGCGTGGTACTACGAAAATCTTCTTCCCCATTACTATAAGCAGCATGATCAAAATAGAAGTTGGGGAGGGTAATAATGCCTATTTTTTGCGGCCCCATTTCTGTCTCTAGGGTAACAATATCTTGGGTTGCTGCTTGATCTTCAAGTTTTACTTTATTGCGGATAATTTGAATCGTTTTAGGCCTTTTCTTAAGATCGCCTTCAGGAATTATCTGTAGACTTACTTGACTATCTTTTGGACCACGAATCAAGTTCACAACATCATCCAAGCGCCACCCAACAACATCAACAAATTCACTATTTTCTTGAGCTACGCCAACAATATAATCAGCAGCCTTTAATTCACCAGCCTTATCAGCTGGGCCACCAGCGACGACGCGAACTACCTTGGTATAATCATTATCCCTTTGCAAGACAGCGCCGATGCCTTCTAAAGATAGGCTCATATCAATATTAAAGTCTTCTACCTGACGGGGGGAAAGATAGGAAGAGTGGGGGTCGGTGACCATGGTTAGGCTGTTGGCAATGGCATCAAATAAGTCGCGTTCATTTACTTGAAGAAAACGTTTTAACTGCACTTCATAACGTTTGATGATACGAGAGCGTATTTGTGCTTCTGTTTCATCTTCAATTAAGCCATATATAAATTGATTTTTAAGTTGTCGACGCCACAAATCTTCTAGTTGTGAATAGTCTGTTTGCCTAGGTAGCTGGTCAGCATAAATAGCGAGACTTTCTTGGCGTTCAAAGTCGAAACTATTTTGCTCATTACGCAACCACTGTAATTTAAAATTAGTCGCTTGCCATTGTCTTTTTTGTTTGACATTGAAAAGGGCAGTTAAGGCTTCAAGATCGCCAGCTAATAACTGTTCATCCAGCGCCGTAGACAAATAATCATAGTCTTGAATATCTTGCAGTGACAAAAACATACGTTGTGGATCAATAATATCCAGATACTGTTGATATACGTCACTGGCAAAATCATTATTGATTTCACGTTTTTGATAGTGTTCTACCGCAACAAACTCTAAAATTTCCTTAATAACTTGGCTGTTATCAGAGTTAGTGGTGAGTAGTGGTAGGTTTAGTTCATTAGCTATTGTCTGGGAACTGCCAATACTAATGATCAGGCACATACTGCTTAATCTAGCGAAGTGCCAAAATTTGGAAACACAATTTTTTTGCATAGGATTAACTGCTGTGACTATATTGGTCTACCATATTACCTTAAGGTAGCAAGAGAAAAAACATATGTATGTCCCTGTAGACTGCAATAATTGTGTAAAGTATGGCACACTAATGTGCCTGCAGAGCGTCATCAAGATCAATATTTAAGTTAAGACTATGAGCAATAAAATTAAGCATTTGTTAGCCTTTCTACAAGCTTCTCCCACCCCCTTTCACGCGGTAGCCAATATGCGTGAACAGCTCTTGGATGCTGGCTATCAAGCTTTAGATCCTGCTCAAGATTGGGATTTAAAGGCTACACAAGGTTACTTTGTTGAACGCAATAGTTCGTCAATTGTGGCTTTTAGGATGCCATCACAGACTGAGTCAGAGCGTTTGCATATGATTGGTGCCCATACGGACAGTCCATGCTTACGGGTTAAGCCAAATCCTGAAATCCAGCAACATGGTTATCATCAACTGGGAGTTGAGGTGTATGGTGGAGCGCTATTACACCCATGGTTTGATCGTGATCTATCGTTAGCTGGGCGGGTGGTAGGCAAACAAGCAAATGGGCAATTAGCCTCAGCTTTGGTTGATCTAAAGCGGCCCATAGCATGTATTCCCAGTTTGGCCATTCATCTTAATCGCGAGGCAAATAAAGGCAGCTCTATTAATCCGCAGACTGACTTGCCTGTATTATTGGGTCAGCAATTGGGGGATGATCCGAATTTACGTGAGATGCTACTAAAGCACCTAACTGAACAAGGCCAAGACTTTGTGCAAATTTTAGACTATGAGCTGAGCTTTTATGATACTCAACCACCCGCAATGGTAGGCTGGCAAGAAGAGTATATTGCTAGTGCTCGTTTAGATAATTTATTAAGTTGTTACACTGGACTTGAAGCTTTATTAACAGCCACAACTGAGCAGGGCATATTGCTAGTCTGCAATGATCATGAAGAAGTCGGTAGCCAAACGGCTGAAGGTGCTCAGGGCAGTTTTTTATTATCTGTATTACAACGTATTTACCCAAATCCTGAAAAGATGCATCAAGTATTACATCAATCAGTTTTGGTTTCAGCTGATAATGCCCATGCTGTGCATCCAAATTTTGCCAGTAAACATGATGGTCAACATGGACCCAAGCTAAATGCAGGGGCAGTTATAAAGGTTAATGCCAATCAACGTTATGCCACTAATGCGGTGACGAGTGCTTTAATTACGGCCTTGGCACAGGAACATAGTTTGCCAATACAATCTTTTGTGGTGCGTAGCGATATGGGTTGTGGCAGTACCATTGGTCCCATCACAGCAGCACAATTAGGTATTAAAACTATTGACCTAGGTATGCCAACCTTGGCCATGCACTCCATTCGTGAATGGGCTGGGTGTGAAGATGTAGCGACCACTATTGCTTTACTACAAGCCTTTTATGAGACCCAATTACAAGTTTAGCGTCGGTTTTTGGTTTTTGCCGTGGCCACACCGTTAAGTGGGTCATCAGGCCAGGGGTGCTTTGGATAGCGTCCCTGCATTTCCTTTTTAACCTCTTTATAAGAATGGCGCCAAAAGTGGGCTAAGTCTTGGGTGATTTGTAAAGGGCGCCCAGCTGGCGATAACAGGTGGATTTGAACAGATACACCGTGAGCCACCTTGGGTACTTCTTCTAAACCAAATAACTCTTGTAATTTTACCGCTAACACGGGTGGTTCAGAGGTATAGTCAATCTGATATGAATTACCAGAAGGAACCCGCAGACGGCTTGGTGCCAAGTTAAGCATTTTTTGTTGTAACGGATAGTCCAACATATTTTGTATGATACTTAGTAAATCAAGGCGCTTTAGATCTTTACCACTATTAATATCCAATAAGTAGGGCCCTAACCAAGTATTTACCTGATCGACAAGCCATTGCTGGCTTAAATCTGGCCATGGGTTATTGTCTGCTGGTGCACTCTTATAGAGTAAGCGTATACGGCTTAACCACTGTAGCAGCTCCTTTGACCAATCTAGTCCAGCTAAATCGGAAGACTGTAAAAAGTCACATATAGCAGATACTTTAGTCGCCTTGGCAATGGATTTGTTTGGTTGTTGTGCAAACACCAAAGTCCCTAAACCAATTATTTGCGATAGCTCAAGGCGATCGGTTTTGGCATTCCAATGACAAATGGCCCGCTGTTCGAGTAAATGAGCTACAGCAAGGGTTATATCGGCTTGTGTTATGGCTATATAGCTTACAACTATGTCACGGCTATGATCTTGCTGTGCTTGGGTATTGCTAACCACCAAATACTCAGGTGCCGGTTGCTGACTTGGCCAGCTTAATTGGACACCACGACCATTAGCCAATTTATAGTTCACGCTATTGGTTTGTTGTTGCTGTTTTTGTGCAATGCGGTCGGGCCAGGCAGTGGCCATAATATAGGCTAAGGGCTGGCTAATTTTCGTCGCTGCTAAACTATTTACTTCAGGTAGTCGCTTAGCAACAGCTTGTAATTGCATTGCTAATTGTTTTTGGGTTTTAGTTCGGTCTAGCTTAATAGCTTGTGATAAATCGGTGCGAGTGGTTTGTGTAGGGTGTTCCAGTATACTTATCAACTGACAGGTTAAATTCACCAAACCATATTTTGCCCCTGTCACTAATAGTTTCCCTAATCGAGGTTCTAAACCAGTTTTTATTAACTGTTGGCCTTGTGAAGTAAGGGCTAGGCCATGGCTCAATGGCTCTATAGCTTGTAATTTTATTAGTAGTTGCACAGCCTGTTGCCAAGCACCGGGGGAAGGTTGGTCGAGCCACGTTAGTTCATCCATATGGCCATAGCCGCAGGCAAGCAGTTGCAGTACTAAGGCACTGAGGTCAGACTGCTTAATCGCTGGCTGATTTTGTGCTGCTAGTGCCTGTTGGTGGCTTTGACTCCATTGGCGATAACAATGTCCAGCTTGTAAACGTCCAGCGCGACCAGCCCGTTGTTTGGCTGACGCTTGGCTGATTGTGCGGGTATGTAGGCGGGTTAGGCCACTGCCAGTCTCAAAAATAGCCTGCTTATACAGGCCAGTATCAATAACACAGTTTATGCCTTCTATAGTTAGGCTGGTTTCAGCAATATTGGTGGCCAGTACAATTTTACGTTGGCCTTTTGGGGCTGGTGCTATGGCCTGACGTTGCTCTGCTAGAGTAAGGCGGCCATAAAGAGGATAAATACTTAGTTGGTCGGAAATAAGGTGTTGCAGCTGTTGCAATAAGCGCTGAATATCACCTTGGCCGGCTAAAAACACCAGAATACTGCCTTCCTGATCGGCTAAAGCCTGTTCCACACTCTGTTGCCAAGTTGTTAGTCGCTGTTGTGGTGTGGGGGTTCTGGCAAGATAATGGTAATCGATTGGATATTGGCGCCCCTTACTAACAATTACGGGGACAGGGGCCAAAAAGTCAGCCAACTTATCGGTATCTAAGGTTGCCGACATTATTAATAGCTGAATGGGTATTTCATCACGGAATAACTGATTGGTTTGCAGGCACAGGCTTAAGCCTAAATCTGCCGTTAAGCTACGCTCATGAAATTCATCAAATATAATGGTATGAATATTATCTAGTGATGGGTCTGCTTGTAAAAGACGCAGCAATACACCTTCCGTAATCACCTCTAAACGCGTTTTTGCACTAACACGGCTATCTTGTCGCATCCGATAGCCAACACGTTTACCAGTGCGCTCACCAAGTTGTTGGGCGAGAAATTCAGCGGTGTTTTTAACGGCTAAACGTCTTGGTTCTAAGAGTAAGATACGTTTTGATCCATGGGGATCTTGTTGCTGCAATTGTTGCAAGAGAAATAAAGGTACTTGTGTGGTTTTACCTGCCCCAGGAGGTGCAACAAGAATGGCTCTTTGGTGTTGGCAAAGAGCGGTATATAACTCAGTTAAGACTGATTGAACGGGTAATTCCACTGTTATTAATCTGAAAGTTGGATTCGAGTAGCTAATTTAAGTGTTGAAAGGGCTTAATAATATTAAGCGAAAAGCATTGGCCTAATTTTGTCATTGCTAACAAGGTAAAGCAATTTAAACAAAGTCGATCTCTGTAATTTATCTCGATATAAAGTTTTGCTAATTAAAGTATCATATTAGCGGCTTTTGGTTTCCAGCGAATGTGAAATCTGATACAAAGTACAGCATATATAATGATTGGTAATACACACTATGGAATTAATTCCTGAATTGGCCGCCAAGGCAAGCACCTATGTGGCCCTGCGGCGTGAAATTCACGCTCATCCTGAACTTGGCTACGAGGAACATCGCACCGCAGCCCTGATCGTTAAATGCCTGCAAGAGTATGGTATTGAAATACATAAAGGTATTGGTCAAACGGGTGTAGTAGGTGTAATTTCTGGTACTCAACCCGGCTTAGGTATAGCTATTCGTGCTGATATGGATGCTTTACCGCTGACGGAAGAAAATGACTTCGATCATGCAAGTAATTACCCGGGTAAAATGCATGCTTGTGGTCACGATGGCCATACAGCTAGCTTACTGGCAGCGGCTGACTACCTTTCACAAAACCGTGATTTTGCTGGTACTGTGTATTTGGTTTTTCAGCCTGCCGAAGAGGGCGGAGCTGGTGCCAAAGCGATGATCGAAGATGGTCTGTTTGAGCGTTTTGCTATTGATGAAATTTATGGTTACCACAATTGGCCTGGTTATCCTGAAGGGCATGTGGCTATTAGTTCAGGCCCAGTGATGGCGTCAGCGAATGAATTTAAAATCACCATTAATGGTAAAGGTACCCATGCGGGTATGCCTCACTTAGGTGTTGACTGTCTACTTGTGGCCACTCATTTAGTACAAGCTTTGCAATCTATTGTTAGCCGTAATACTAACCCCTTGGAATCCGTTGTCCTATCAACTACCAAAATTTGTGCCAGTGATGCCACCAATATTATTTCTGATAGTTGTGAATTGGAAGGTACAGTGCGTTGCTTTAGTGACGAAGCCTTAGATATGGTTGAGCAGCGTATGTCCGAATTAACCACGCAACTATGTAGCGCTTTTGGTTGCCAAGGTGAACTCGAGTTTGAGCGCCATTATCCACCCACCATTAATCATCCAGAAGCAACTGCGCATATGACACGCGTCGCTCAGCAGGTAGTGGGGGCAGAAAAGGTTAGTCAATTTACCCCCACCATGGGCTCGGAAGACTTTAGTTTTTTCCTCCAAGCAAAACCAGGTTGTTATCTAATGTTGGGTAATGGTGATGGGCAACATCGAGCTCATGGCCATGGTATGGGGCCTTGTTCTTTACATAACCCTAGCTATGACTTTAATGATCAATTGCTGCCTATAGCAGCTAGTCTTTGGGTGGCACTAGTACGTGATCGTTTATCTGTAACATCTAGTTAAACTAATATAAAAAATAGTTAGTTTTTATATTGTTTAGTTAGACAATACATTTGTTTAATTTTTTATTGTAAATATTTTTCACATACTGTAATATTTTTCGGTATGAGTGAAAAACACGATAAACATATTGATAGTGAGCAGCTTGATTTAGCTACCAGAGCCGCGTGGCTCAGCTATATTGGTGGTTATACCCAAGGTGAAGTTGCCAAGCGTTTGCAGGTCTCACCGGTCAAAGCCCATCGTCTAATCCAACAAGCCCATCAACTGGGTATGGTAAAAATCTTTATCGAGGGCTCCGCCGGTAATTGTGCTGCCATGGAAGACACCTTAATTCAACGCTTTGGCTTGCAGTCATGCTTAATTGTACCTCTGGCAGAGGATGCCCACGATAATGAGCTACGCGGCTTTAATGAAGTAGGTAGTGGTGCTGCAGGGGTCTTTCACAAACTCCTCAAAAAACTCCCAAATGGCTCAAGGGTTGGTATTGGTAAAGGTCGTTCATTAATAGCTATGGCAGAACGTCTGCCTAGTATTGCCCGTTCTGATCTTGTGTTTGCTTCTGTATCTGGCAGCTTTACCCGTAAGTTCTCGGCTAACCGTCTCGATGTTGTGCATGCTTTAGTCGAACGAACAGGTGGCGAAGGCTATTTTATGCCCATGCCTTATATAGCCAAAGATGATCAAGAGCGTGATATGTTGATGGCGCAACCAAGTGTTCAAGATAGTCTGCAATTAGCTCGTGAGGCTGATCTTTATGTTATTGGTATTGGGGCATTAAAAAATAATCATTATCTAAATAGTGTTGGTTTAGTTAGTGATGAAGATCTAGAAGAATTGCGTCAAGCTGGTGCTGTTTGTGATCTGTTAGGCAGTTTTTATGATTTACAAGGTAAACCCGTTGATAGCCCAATCAACCATCATGCATTGGGTATTAGCGCAAGTGATGTAGAGGGTAAACGGGTGATGGCAGTAGCGGCAGGACTGGGCAAAGAGTATGCCATTTTGGCAGCGTTAAGATCCCAATTATTAACTGATTTGGTTATGGATGAAGCCACAGCTCAAGCGCTGTTGGCCATAAAGGAGGCCTAAATATGAGCCAGCAAGTATCGGGCGCGAAAGTAGTGCCATTACATGATAAACAAACCTTGGCTCGCAACCCTGGGATGGAGTTCGATGCTGATTGTTTTGCTAATTTGCAGGTAAATCGCAGTGCTACTGAGCGCCGAGCCTTAAGTTATGGTTCGCGGCGCAGTATTAAACGTGAGCAGCAAGCAGCTTGGTTACTTAAAGCCATTACCCTGATTGATTTAACTACCTTGGCGGGTGATGACACAGCAGCAAGAGTAAGGCGCTTATGTGCTAAGGCGAAAAACCCTTTAAGTCAAAACTTGCGTCAGCAATTAGGTTTAAAAGATATACCCATTAGTACCGCAGCGGTCTGTGTTTATCACGATATGATTAAACCTGCTGCCCAGTCTCTTACTGGCACAGGTATTCATTTAGCGGCGGTGTCGACAGGTTTCCCAGCCGGTTTATCGCCACTGCCATTGCGACTTAAAGAAATTGATTATGCTGTCGCGGATGGTGCCAACGAGATTGATATCGTTATTAGTCGACGGCATGTGTTGGAAGGTAATTGGCGTGCCTTATACGATGAAGTAAAGGCCATGCGTGAAGCCTGTGGAGAGGCTCATATTAAGACTATTCTGGCCACTGGTGAACTAGGCACATTAACCAATATCGCTAAGGCGTCCATGGTGTGCATGATGGCAGGTGCTGACTTTATTAAAACCTCCACTGGTAAAGAGACAACTAATGCTACTTTACCTGTGAGTCTAACCATGGTGCGAGCTATTCGTGAATATCTGGCCATGACTGATTATAAGGTTGGATTTAAACCTGCTGGTGGGGTAGCTGATACCAAGACAGCATTATTGTATATGACTATGATGAAGGAAGAGCTTGGTTTACGTTGGTTACAACCTGATTTGTTCCGCTTTGGAGCTTCCAGTCTACTTGGTGATATTGAACGCCAACTAGATCACTTCGCCAGTGGCTATTATTCCGCTGCTTACCGTCACTCAATGGGCTAACTTGTTATGATACTTATGGATAATTTTAATAACTTGGAATACAGCAGTGCTCTAGAAAGTTCATCTGAAGCACAGGCTTGGTTGGCCGAACAAAACACCCATTTTGGCCATTTTATTAATGGTAGTTGGCTGCATAATGAAACAGCAGACATTATGCCAGTAACCAATCCAGCTAATACAGAACAACTGGCAACCATTGAGTTAGCCGATGCATCTGTAGTGGATGCGGCCGTGGCGGCAGCGCAAAAGGCACTTCCAGCATGGCAAGCCTTGGGTGGTATGGGACGTGCCAAAGTACTCTATGCATTAGCCCGCAGTCTACAAAAACACACGCGCTTATTTGCCGTTTTGGAAACCCTTGATAATGGCAAACCAATACGCGAATCAAGGGATGCAGATGTCCCCTTAGCTGTGCGTCACTTTTATCACCATGCTGGCTGGGCAAAAATACAAGCGGAAGAGTTTGCAGATTATCAACCAGTTGGCGTGGTAGGGCAAATTATTCCTTGGAATTTCCCCCTATTGATGTTGGCTTGGAAAATCGCGCCAGCATTGGCTATGGGTAATACCTTAGTTATCAAGCCGGCTGAGCAGACACCACTAACGGCCATGTTATTTGCTCATCTCTGTGTGCAAGCAGGGGTGCCAGCAGGGGTGGTCAATATTATTAATGGTGCTGGACAAGCTGGCGCTTTGCTCGCCGCCCATGAAGGCGTGAATAAAGTTGCTTTTACTGGGTCTACACCAGTTGGCAAGGCTATTCGCCAAGCTACAGCGGGACAGGGTAAAAAACTATCTCTGGAATTAGGTGGCAAATCTGCCTTTATCGTTTTTGAAGATGCTGACTTAGATGCAGCTGTTGAAGGCATTGTTGATGCCATTTGGTTTAACCAAGGTGAAGTATGTTGTGCCGGCTCCCGTTTACTCGTGCAGGCGAGCGTTGAACAGCGGTTGATTGCTAAGTTAAAAGAGCGCATGCAAAACTTGAGCTATGGTAATCCTCTGGACAAATCCGTGGATATTGGCGCATTAGTCAGTCAGGAGCAATATCAACGTGTTGATAGCATGGTGACTTCCGGTCTCGAGACTGGTGGTGAGCTTTATCAAACTTGTGAGGCCAATATATCTGCTAACTATTATCCGCCAAGCCTGATTACGGATGTTGAAACCAGTCATCCTTTAGTTCAAGAAGAGATTTTTGGGCCTGTTTTGGTTGCTATTAGTTTTAGAACCCAATCTGAGGCCGTTAGTCTAGCCAATAATAGCCGTTTTGGCCTCGCCTGTAGTATTTGGAGTGAGAATATCAATCGTGCTCTAGATGTAGCTCCGAAAATTAAGTCTGGCGTTGTCTGGATTAATACTCATAACCAATTTGATGCTGCCTGTGGCTTTGGTGGGGTCAAAGAATCAGGGTTTGGTCGTGAAGGTGGTAGAGAAGGTCTATACGAATATCTTAAGCCTGCAGGTTTAAAGGCGCAAAAGCCATTATCCAAAATTAAGGAGCGTTCTGCAAGGTCGCTTTCAGACAATATTGATCATACCCTGAAGTTCTATATTGGTGGTAAACAAGTAAGACCAGATTCAGGGCATAGCCAGCCAGTTTATAGTGCCAAAGGTGAGGTAGTTGACTGGGTTGGTTCAGGCAATCGCAAAGATATACGCAATGCTGTTAGTGCTGCTGTTAAAGCTTCTGCATGGTCTGGTTCGGCAGGTCATACGAGGGCACAAATACTTTATTTTATGGCAGAAAATTTAGCCCTAAGGGAATCTGAGTTTATAACTAAATTGCAAACTATGACTGGCCATTCAGCCAAACAGGCAAAGGCTGAATTTACTGCTAGTATAGAAAGATTGTTTACATATGCGGCTTGGGCTGATAAATATGATGGTAATGTACATAACGTACCCTATCGTGGCGTGACCATGGCTTTACCTGAAGCCAAGGGTATATTGGCTATAGTAACACCAGAACAAAGCCCGTTAGTAAGTAGTATTAGCTTAATTGCTGCGGCATTAGCTATGGGTAATCGTATTGTCCTAGTAGCCAATGAGCGATTTGCTAATTTAATATTAGACTTAGTACAAGTTTTGGAAACATCGGATATGCCAGCTGGTGTTGTTAACATTGTTACTGGCTCACGCCAGGACTTAGCAACACAATTAGCTGGTCATGCTGAGGTTGATGGAATTTGGTGTTGGGCTGATGCTGAAACAATTAAACAAGTGGAATATACAAGTGCAGAAAATCTAAAAACCACCTGGTGTCATGATGATAATGATCGTGACTGGCTGAGCGATAAGCAAGGTGAGGGTAAAGAATTTTTGCGCCAAGCAATTGAAGTAAAGAATATTTGGACCCCCTACGGTGATTAACCTAAGGGTGTTAAAAATATATACGAATCGGGTATCCGATACTTTTAACAAGGAGCAATCTATGAAAAACACTCTGATAAGTAAGACTATAAAAGGCGTGAGTTTGGCAATTGCAACCAGTGCTCTGTCACTTTCTGCTATGGCGGCTGATATTAAGCCTGCTGTAGTCTATAGTGACGCTGGTAAATTCGATAAGTCTTTTAGTGAAGCGGTATGGAACAATGGCGTTAAGCGTTTTATGGACGAAACGGGCATTGAAGTAAAAGAAGCTGAGCCAACTAATCTGGCTCAGGTTGAGCAATATCTAAAGCGTTTGGCCAAGCGTGGTCATAGCCCAATTGTAGCTGTTGGTTTCTCTCAAACCAATGCTGTACTTGCAGCTGCCCAAGAATACCCAGACACCCAATTCACTTTGCTTGATGGTTGGGCGCCAGAACCCAACGTACAAAATGTTGGCTTTAAAGAACACGAAGGCTCATTCCTTGTGGGTGTTCTTGCGGCAATGAAATCTGAATCTGGTGTTTTAGGTTTTGTCGGTGGTATGGATATTCCATTGATCTCTGCTTTCGGTTGTGGCTATGAGCAAGGTGCTAAGTACCAAAATGCTGATATTAAAGTTATACAAAATATGACTGGTTCTACTCCAGCTGCTTTTGGTAATCCTTCAAAGGGTGCTGAATTAACCCGTAGCCAGATGGAATCCGGTGCTGATGTAATCTTTGCTGCCGCAGGTGGTACAGGTACTGGTGTTTATCAGGCTGCTGCTGATGCTGGTAAATATGCGATTGGTGTCGACTCAAACCAAAACCATTTGCACCCAGGCACCATGCTAACCTCAATGGTTAAGCGTGTTGGTGAAGCAACATACCTAAGCTACACCTCGGCCATGGAAGACAATTGGCAAGCTGGCCCAGTAACTCTTGGCTTAGCTGAAGGTGGCGTTGACTGGGCTCTAGATGAGCATAACCGTCCGCTAATTACTAGCCAGATGGAAGCGCGTGTAAATGATATTAAGGCGAAAATTATCGCTGGTGATATTGTTGTACATGACTATCGTACTGATAACGCTTGCACCTACTAGTCTAAGACCTATCTTCCCAAAACAGGCGGTTAATTTAACGCCAGTTTTGGGGGATTTTCTCAACTATTCGTCATTTTGATAAATCTTATGTCGTGACTCTAATAACTAATTTATTTAGTTTGGAGGGGGTTTTTGTACCCAATGTGATGAATATATATTTAAATTTTCAGACCTTCCCTGACAGTGGAATTTAGCTATAAGGACAGTCTTATGAATTTTGCCATAGAGCTGCAAGATATTGACAAGCGCTTTGGAGCTGTTCATGCCAATGATCATGTAAACCTGCAAGTAGAGACGGGCAGTATACATGGGATTGTGGGTGAAAATGGCGCGGGTAAGTCAACCTTAATGAGTATTTTATACGGCTTCTATCAAGCTGACTCAGGCAGTATCAAGATATTTGGTAACGAATATCAGTTTACTGATTCCCATGAAGCTATCGCTGCGGGTATAGGTATGGTACATCAACATTTTATGTTGGTGGATAATTTTACCGTATTAGAAAATGTGATTTTAGGTGCTGAAGGCGGTCAACTTTTAGCTGAAGGACTGCAAGCAGCTAGACAAAGTCTTAAAGAGCTGGAAGAAAAATATGGCTTAGATGTCGATTTGGATGCCACTGTAGACAGTTTATCAGTGGGCTTGCAGCAACGGGTAGAGATTCTTAAAGCCCTGTATAAAGGTGCAAAGATACTTATACTTGATGAACCAACAGGGGTATTAACCCCGCAAGAAACGGATGAGTTATTTAAGATTTTTGCAGCCCTTAAGGCGCAAGGTGTAACCATCATTCTAATCACCCATAAACTACGTGAAATTATGGCAGTAACGGATACTGTTTCCGTTATGCGTAGGGGGGCAATGGTGGCTCATTTAGAAACACCAATGACCAGTGAAAGCCAACTTGCTGAGCATATGGTGGGTCGCAAAGTATTATTTAATGTCAATAAAGAACAAGTTGAAGCAGGCGATGTTCTGCTTAGTGTTAAACACCTTAATTGGACAGATAGCCAAGGTGTGCCTCGCTTAAAACGTATTAATTTTGATATCCGTGCTGGAGAAGTTTTAGGGGTAGCCGGTGTATCAGGCAATGGTCAAAGCGAATTACTTGAAGTGTTATCGGGTATAACGCCTATCCAAGAGGGATCAATCCAAATCAAGGGTCAAACCTTTTCCCCTAAGGAACAAGCTAACCCTGCCAAAATGCGCACTATGGGTATGGCACATGTGCCAGAAGATCGTCATAAACAAGGTATGGTGATGGAATTTCGTGCTGCTGAAACAGCCATTTTAGGCTATCACACAGATGATGAATTAAGTAATGGCCCATGGTTAAAACCAGCCTTAGGCAGAGAGCGTTGTGCTGACCTAATGCAAGCCTTTGATGTACGTCCCGACGATGTGGAACTTAAATCGGCCAACTTCTCTGGTGGCAACCAACAGAAGCTTATCTTAGCTCGGGAAATGGAACATAATCCTGATGTGTTGTTAATAGGGCAACCAACGCGGGGAGTGGATGTAGGCGCAATTGAATTTATTCATCAAAAAATTCTAGCTATGCGCGATGCTGGCAAGGCGGTATTACTTGTATCTGTGGAATTAGAGGAAATTCTTTCCCTGAGTGATCGCATAATGGTGTTATGTGATGGTGAAATCACTGGGCAGATGGATGCTGCAAAAGCAGATGAGCGCACTTTGGGCATGTTAATGGCGAATGCACAACAAGCTCACGACCCTCTGCAATCTATAGCTTCAGGGGAGGGACAGTCATGAAGCGAGATACCCGCTTAGCTTGGATAAACGGCCTTTTATTGCCTTTACTCAACGTGCTGACAGCTTTTGCTGCCACAGCTGTATTATTTCTACTGATCGGTGTAAACCCTCTAGAAGCTGCAGAAACCTTACTCTATGGTGCTTTTGGCTATAGTGAAGGTATTGGTTATACCTTCTATTACACCACCAACTTTATATTTACTGGCTTAGCCGTTGCTGTGGCTTTTCATGCTGGTTTATTTAATATTGGAGGTGAAGGTCAGGCTTATATTGGGGGCTTAGGTGCTGGCTTAGCCGTGTTTATGCTGTTCCCTGAATTAAGCCCATGGCTAATGATTCCAGCGAGTGTATTAGGTGCCATGTTATTTGGTGGTGCTTGGGCCTCGGTGCCTGGTTATTTGCAGGCTTATCGTGGCAGCCACATCGTAATTACGACAATCATGTTTAACTTTTTGGCAGCAACCTTAATGGTTTATCTGCTGGTTAAAGTGCTCCGTGAACCAGGGCAAATGACACCGCAAACGGTGCTTTTCCCAGACAATGCTTGGTTGCCATTTGTGCATGATATTCTGCCAGCTTTTGGTCTTGAAATGGAACGTTCTCCATTGAACCTTTCTATACTTTTGGCTGTCTTTATGTGCTTCTTGGTGTGGTTTTTCCTTTGGCATACTCGCTTGGGTTATGCCATTCGGGTTACTGGGCTTAATCCGCATGCGGCTGTCTACGGTGGTATCAATCAAAAGAAAATTATTGTTGTTGCCATGTGTATTTCAGGTGCCCTAGCAGGTTTGGTGGGCATTAATGAACTCATTGGTTATCACCATCGTATTATTATGAATTTCCATCTTGGCTATGGCTTTGGTGGGATTGCGGTGGCGTTGATGGGGCGTAATCATCCCTTTGGTATTGTTATCGCTGCACTACTGTTTGGTACCTTATATCAAGGTGGTGCTGAGTTAGCTTTTGAATGGAGCAATATTTCCCGCGATATCGTCGTTGTTATGCAGGGCCTAGTCATTCTTTTCTGTGGTGCCCTTGAATATATGTATAAACCAACCTTAATACGTTGGCTGGCACCAGTACAGGAGGTGCGCTCATGAGTGAGGTAACAACTTTGAACGACATGTGGATGACAATCTTGTTAACCTTAGATGCGACTATTCGTCTATCTACACCCCTAGTCTTAGCAGCCATGGCGGGCTTATTTAGCGAGCGCTCAGGCGTCGTTGATATTGGTTTGGAAGGCAAGATGCTGGCGGCATGTTTTGCCTCTGCTAGCGTAGCGCATTTTACTGGTTCGCCATGGTTAGCATTGTTGGTGGCGGTATTTATTTCACTATGTCTTGCCTTGGTACATGGTTTTGCCACCATAACGCACAAGGGGGATCAAATTGTCAGTGGCGTAGCCCTTAATATTTTGGTTTCTGGTCTCACCATTATTTTAGGTTTGACTTGGTTCCGTCAGGGTGGACAAACACCGTCTTTATCAGGGGATGGGCGCTTCTTCTCGATAGATTTACCAGGTGCTGAATTAATGCAAAATGTGCCCTTAATAGGCTCTCTTTATAAAGAGCTGCTATCTGGCCACAATATCTTGGTTTATGCTGCCTTTGCTCTAGTGCCCGTTGTTTGGTGGGTATTATTCCATACCCGTTTTGGTTTGCGTTTAAGAGCTGTAGGCGAAAATCCTAAGGCTGTTGATACAGCAGGCATATCGGTCAATGGTCTGCGCTATCGGGCGGTAATGATAGGTGGTGTGCTATGTGGTATTGCTGGTACCTATATTGCCATTGCTCATAATGCACAGTTTACCCGTGATATGACGGCTGGAGCTGGCTATATCGCCTTAGCAGCGTTGATCTTTGGTAAATGGCGCCCCGTAACAGTATTAATGGCATGTTTATTATTTGGTTTCTTACAAGCCTTTGCTATGCGCATAGAAGGCGTGCAACTACCTGTTGTGGGGGTTATTCCAGTTCAAATTATTGAGGCTGTACCTTATTTACTAACGGTTATCTTATTAGCTGGCTTTATTGGCAAGGCCATTCCACCTAAGGCGATTGGTAAGCCTTATGTGAAGGAGAGATAAATGCAAGAAGCCTACTTAAAACGCCTGCAGCAGACGATGCAAAAGGCTTATGCCCCTTATTCTGAATACCCTGTAGCAGCCTTGATTGTGACCGCAACAGGTGAAGAGTATGCCGGTTGTAATGTGGAAAATGCGAGTTACGGCGAAGGCCATTGTGCTGAAACTGCCGCTATAGCTGCAATGGTATTAGCAGGTCATAGACGTATTGAAAGTATCTATATTATGAGTAGAGATGAAACAGGCGCCACTCCCTGTGGTGGCTGTCGCCAGCGTATTCGTGAATTTGCTGATGCACAAACGCCAGTACATTTATGTAATCCACAAGGTATTGTGAATAGCTTTACTTTGGGTGAATTATTACCCCATGCCTTTGGGCCAGAGTTCTTGCTTACAGATGGAGACCAATAATGTTGGTGCAAGAAATTATTGCCAAAAAACGTAATGGAGGGGAATTATCCACTGCAGAAATTACGTTTATGGTAAAGGGAATTGCTGATGGCAGTGTGGGTGATAACCAATTAGGTGCTTTTGCTATGGCCGTCTTTTTGCGTGGTATGGCTATGCAAGAACGTGTCGCCTTAACCCAACAAATGATGCACTCAGGGCGCGTGCTTAGCTGGCAAGATATGGACTTGGACGGACCCGTATTAGATAAGCATTCAACGGGTGGTGTTGGCGACAAGATAAGTTTGATTCTAGCCCCCGTAGTGGCTGCTTGTGGTGGTTATGTGCCTATGATTTCTGGTCGCGGCCTTGGCCATACTGGCGGTACCCTAGATAAGCTTGAAAGCTTAAATGGCTTTGATCCTTATCCACAAGAAGCCGACTTTAAGCGCATAGTTAAACAAGTTGGCTGTGCCATTATTGGGCAGACAGATGACTTAGCGCCAGCAGATAGACGTTTCTATGCTACCCGTGATGTGACAGCAACGGTAGAATCCATTGATTTAATTACCGCGTCGATCTTGTCCAAAAAGTTGGCTGCCGGACTGGACGGTTTAGTCATGGACGTTAAAACGGGTAGTGGGGCTTTTGCCAAGGATGACGCTATGGCAAATGAATTAGCTTTATCCATAGCCCAAGTAGCCAGTGGTGCAGGGGTTCCAACCCATTGCTTAATAACTGATATGAACCAAGTACTGGGGCATAGTGTAGGTAATACCGTTGAGGTGCAGGAATGTATAGACTGTATGCTTAACCCCGCTGAGGCCGACTCTCGCTTAGTTGATCTAACATTGCAGCTTGCTGCTCATATGTTACATATAGGTGGTTTAGTAGATAGCTATGAGCAAGGCTATACCAAGGCAGAGCAAGCCTTAAACTCCGGTGCTGCAGCAGACGTATTTGCCAAAATGTGCCAAGCTCAAGGGACCAAAGGTGATATTTTAACTAAGTCAGTTTTTGCAGATATGCCAATTAATGCCCCTATTTTGGCTAAACAAAGCGGTTATATTTCTCAAATAGATACCCGTGCTATTGGTATGGCTATGGTTAGTGTGGGGGCAGGACGCCGTTTAACTACCGACCAAATTGATCACGGTTTAGGCTTAACCAAGGTTGTGGGATTGGGTACTTATATTAAAGCTGGTGAACCATTAGCCATGGCACATATGCGCGAACAGGCACAAATAGATCTACTCACCGAGGCGTTACAAGAAGCTATGGTTGTGAGTGAAGAGCAACCTGCAGCCTTGCCATTAGTCTATAAAACGGTTACTTCACATGGAGCGTAAGTATGAAACGAGCAATTATTTTAGTACTTGATTCTCTTGGTGTTGGCGCCAGTGCCGATGCCGTTAACTACGGTGATGCAGGTGCTGATACCTTTGGTCATATCGTCGAAGCCTGTGCGGCAGGAAAAGCAGACAGTAACCAGCGACAGGGACCTTTAAAGATTCCTAACCTAACCCGTTGGGGCTTAGTTGCAGCAGCCGAAGCCAGCAGGCAACAAGCACTGCCCATTGCCAAAGGCCAACAACTTGATGGCGCCTATGGTTTTGCTAAGTCCTTAAGTGTAGGCAAAGATACACCCAGCGGTCATTGGGAAATATGTGGCTTACCCGTGCCTTTTGCTTGGGGGGTATTCCCCAGTGGCCCAGATTGTTTTCCGCAGTCTCTACTTGACAAGTTATGCCAAGAAGCTGGTTTGGCTGGGACTTTGGGAAACTGTCATGCTTCTGGGACAGAAATAATCAAACAATATGGTGAAGAGCATATGCGCACTGGCTTGCCTATATGCTATACCTCCGCTGATTCTGTGTTTCAGATTGCTGCCCATGAAGAATCCTTTGGCCTAGAGCGCTTATATAAATTATGCGAACAAGCCCGTGTGTTGGTTGATGATCTTAATGTAACAAGGGTAATTGCTCGTCCCTTTACTGGTTCATCGGCAGAAGATTTTAAACGCACCGCGAATCGTCGTGATCTTACCACACCTCCTATGGATGATACCTTGCTAGATGTCATGCAGGCTGCCAATTTGCCGGTAATTTCAATTGGTAAAATAGGTGATATCTTTGCTCATAAGGGCATTGATCAAGTGGTTAAAGGGGTTGATAATATGGCCCTTATGGACGCTCTGCTGGCGCAAATGGAAATTACTAAAGCAGGCTTATTATTTGTCAATCTGGTTGATTTTGACAGTGTCTATGGCCATCGCAGAGATGTGCCTGGTTATGCTTATGCTTTAGAACAACTGGATCAAAGAATACCAGAGCTGGAAAAATTAATGGGTGCAGATGATTTGGTATTGGTAACCGCAGATCATGGTTGTGATCCAACCATGCCAGGTTCTGATCATACTCGAGAACATGTACCAGCCGTATTTGTTGGTGCGCAAGTAAAACCGCAATCTTTAGGGCTTCGTGACACCTTTGCTGATATGGGGCAAACCTTGGCAGATTACTTTGATTTGCCGCCTTTAAAGGTGGGTAGCATCTGTAAACTAAATTAATTCAGTTAATTAAATAAAAGAGAGATAAACATGCAAGCCGAAATACAAGATATAGCCAAGGTCGAACTTCATGGCCATTTAGAAGGCTGTATCTACCCAAACCTTGTTCGTCGTTTAGCAGAACGCAACAATATTAAGCTAAGTGATGATTTGTTTACCGCAGAAGATACCTTTGCTTGGGATGATTTTGTCGAATTTCTAAATGCTTATGACGCGGCTAGTTTATGTTTGCGTACCGGTGATGATTACGAAGAAATCATGTATGAATACCTAAAACAGTGCGCGGCAGAAGGGGTTATCTACCTAGAAACTTTTATTTCTCCTGATCATGCCGCCACTGTCGGTATTAGCTATGATGATATGGTGCAAGGGTGTGCCCGGGCAATTGATCGGGCGCAAGCTGAATTTAATATTATTGGCCGCTTAATCGTTTCTTGTGTCCGCCATTTAGGCCCAGAACAAGCTGTTAAAGTGGCTGAACTAATGGTAAACAATCCCCATCCCTATGTAGTAGGATTTGGTATGGGTGGTAATGAATCCATGTTCACCCAAGCTGATTTTGCCCCTGCTTTTGAACTAGCCCATGCCGCCGGTCTTGGTTGTACTACTCATGCAGGCGAGGTGGTAGGCCCTGAAAGTGTTTGGGATGCCATTAACAATTTACCGGTAACACGTATTGGACATGGTGTGCGTAGCGTTGAAGATCCTGAGCTAATGGCAACCTTAAAACAACGGGATATCGCTCTAGAGGTCTGTCCAGGTAGTAATTTAGCCCTTAGTGTTTATCCTGATTGGGATAGTCATCCACTAAATACCATTTTAGAAGCAGGTATATCGGTTAGTCTTAATGCCGACGATCCACCTTTCTTTGCCACCACCAATGGTGCAGAGTATCAAAATGGCGTAGACCATTTTGGTTTATCCATTGAGCATTTAAAAGATATCTCGCGTATGGCTATTGCTGCTTCCTTTGCTGATTCTGAAACTAAACAACACCTTTTGGCAAGAATTTAAAGCCGCCTCTCTCAAATAAAGATTTACGGCAATTTTTCAATTATCTTTATTGATATGGTAAAAATTGCCGCGTCTTATTCTAGTATGTATAAAAATTAAAAACTTGTGGTTTTTTGTTTTTTTATTAATGGTAATTAATAGCCATATAATCTAATTTTATTATTAAAAATAATATATTAAATATATAAACATATAGTTAATAGCTATTTTTTTTGATGTGATTAGCTTTATAAACTGTTCATTAAAAATTTAAATAAAATCATACAAATACTTCTAATACTCAATCAAAATAGGCTTTTCATAATATTAAATAACGCAATTTCATACTTACAAAATGTCAATTTATATTAAATTTATATTTATATAATTGACTGTTTTCTGGCAAACCCAGAATTCTTTTCTATACTTCTTACTATCCACGTAGACATAACTTCTTAGTTTACATTTCTAAACAAGATTGGTACCAGAGGTATAGGATGAGTATTACATCTGCCAATGTAAGCAAATACCGCGTTTTTATCGCTTTAATAGTGACATCGATATTTTGGGCAAACACCGCAATAGCTTTGCAAACAAACAAAAATTTATTACTTTCTGACGGCGAAGATGATTCCCCACAAATTATCTTGGTTGATGGCGATAGCAAACAATTAGTATTACAGAAACTCGATTCGGGGGCTGCGACATTATTAAATGAAGAAGGCAGTATCTGTTTTTTATCAGACAATGACACTGACGATAAGATTTGCTTTATTACAAATAAAGATCAACCAGCCATAATGTGGAGTGGTATTGATACTAAAGAGCCTGGAATACAAGTATCCAATGAAGGCAAACTGCAATATCGTAATGCTGCTGGTACTTGGATTGATTTTGATACCTTAGGCAGTAAAGTTATAACAGGCACGAATATTGAAGATGGCTCAATTAAAGGTGTCGATATTGGTACGCAAAGCATTACAGGAGCTCATCTACAGCCAGCACTAGGACAAGACGGCCAAGTACTTAGTTTAGCTGAAGGCAAACTAGTCTGGATCAATTCAGGTACAGCTGATATTGGTGATGGTGATATTACCAGCGTTAAGCTGGCTCCTGATGCTGTAAACTCAGCCAAGATAGTAGATAGGTCCATTCAATCAAGTGATCTTGCTCTCAAGACCATTACTAGTAATCATCTAAGTCCAGAAATTGGTACAAACGGTCAAGTTTTAAGCCTAGATAATAATGGTGATCTAGCTTGGATCAATTCAGGTGCAGCTGATATTGGTGATGGTGAAATTACCAGTGCCAAGCTGGCAAACGATGCGGTGACCTCGGCTAAGCTAGCGGATGACACGATTGTTAATGTCGATATCAACGCCTCGGCGGCCATTGCGGGTACCAA
>NYZU01000038.1 GCA_002686055.1 Oceanospirillaceae bacterium
CTGGGCTTAGGTGTAATGGGTATGCTGTCGATTATTATGGCAGCAACGCTTTTAATGGATGCGGGTTTTGAACCAGACATGGCGTCAAGAGCCAATGATTATTTGATGGCTATTGCTTGGGGTGCAATACCGATGACGATGCTACCAGCTCTGCGGGGCAGTCTTGAAGCCATGAGCCTGACGCGTGCAGTGCTATGGATTAACTTTAGTATTTTTATCATTAATATCCCCTTGGATTATTTTCTTATTTACGGACTTTACGGTTTTCCTCAGTTGGGTGCTGAGGGTTGTGCGTGGGCAACTGCTTTGCTACTTTGGTTAGGCTTATTTGCAAATCTTGCCATGCTTAATTGGCATCATTCGATCCGCCATCTTTCAGTTTTTAAGCATTTTCAGTGGCCACAATGGCAAAGGATTCGCGCTACTTTTATTCTAGGTTTGCCGATTGGTTTTTCTGTCTTAATAGAGATGAGTATGTTTTCTGGCGCGGGCATGTTAATTGCGTATTTTGGTCCGACTGCTGCCAGTGCACATTCTGTAGCGATTAGCATCGCCTCAGCCTCTTTTATGATTTATCTTGGATTAGGGCAGGGCATGACGATTCGCGCCTCACAGCAGTTAGGTTCAGGTGAGAGTGAGGGTGCTTTATACAGTATTAAAGTGGGCATGCTTCTAAGTATGTGCCTAGCCTTTTTAGTGACAGTTTGTTTTTTAGTTTTGCGCCACCAGCTTGTTGGGCTCTACACGCAAGATACGGTAGTGATTGATCTCGCCGTGAGACTATTGTTATTTGGGGCTATTTTCCAGTTGGTCGACTGTTTGCAGGCCGTTGGTATTTGTGCCTTGCGTGCTTATCACGATACGGCTAGCTCGGCAAGATATCAGGCGGTTGCTTATTGGTTGATTGGCTTACCTGTTGGTATATTACTTGGTTTCTATCTGGATATTCCCGGCCTTAGAGGTGCTTCAGCCTTTTGGTTTGCCATGCTGCTAAGCTTAACCATTTCTTCCTCGCTAATTACTCGACGGTTATGGCAGCTTAGCTCTTTATCTGCGACGCTTAAGACTTAATTTAAAACTCAAAGCTATGCAATGAAATTTGATTTTGTTGTGCTTTAATATACCACCCTTTGCTGTCCCAATCGCCTAAGACATAGCGTGTTAATTTCCTTTTATCGGTACTTTGTACTTGATGAACGGCGGGTCTGTGGGTATGACCATGTATTAAAACATCGACACCATGTTGCTCAAAGGCTTTGATTACCTCTGAAGCGGTAACATCCATAATGTCTTCGGCTTTTGTAGCATTTGCGCTACGGCTTTTTTCTCTAAGCATGGTAGCAATAGCGCGTCGTTCTGATAAAGGCTTATTGAGTAATGTCTGTTGCATCACAGGGTCACGTATTAACTGACGAAAGCTCATATATTCCTTATCAGCGGTACACATACTGTCGCCGTGCATGAGTAGTATTGATTGGTCATAAAGCCTGATAACTGAGGGATCGGGTAGCAATTCGCAGTTACAGGCTTTCGAAAACTCATTACCCATCAAGAAATCTCGATTGCCCACCATAATGAAAACTTTCACACCCCTTTCAGACAGCATAAGCAGCTGCTGCTGAAGCAATTCTGCAAGAGGGCTGTTGTCATCGTCACCAAGCCATGCGTCACAAAGGTCACCAAGAATATATAAGTGACTCGCTTTCGTCGCTTCGTGAGTACAGAACTCCACAAAGGCCTGACTGATATCCGGTCGCTGTTCACACAGGTGGATATCAGAGATGAATAGGCTATGATCCGCTGAGCTGGAAAATGCCATCTACTGGCCCCTTAAGGTTAAATTATCCTTCGACGCTAGCTGATTCAATAACGATTGGGCTAAGGGGTACGTCTTGGTGATGACCGCTAGAGCCTGTTGCTACAGATTTAATGGCTTCTACAACATCCATACCCTCAACAACAGTGGCAAATACGGCATAGCCCCAGCCTTGTGCGTTCTTACCGCTGTGATTCAAAAAACCATTATCCGCCACGTTAATAAAAAATTGTGAGCTTGCTGAGTGAGGGTCATTGGTTCTCGCCATAGCCAAGGTGCCAACAGTATTTTTTAGGCCGTTATCGGCTTCATTTTCTATCGATGGGCGAGTTTCTGATTCGTTCATATCGGCGTCAAAGCCGCCACCTTGTATCATGAAGCCATCAATGACGCGATGAAAAATCTTACCGTCATAGAAGCCATCTTCGACATATTGTTGAAAATTAGCGGCAGTATTGGGAGCCTTATCAAAATCTAACTCAATGCCGATAACGCCCATATTCGTGTTCAATTTGATCATAGTTAATTTACCTATCGAATTGTCTTAATTTTCCCACCAAATGCTACTGCTGGTTAGGGTTTAAGAGGTTATACTAACTGCTTTACTGCTGCAGTTGAAGTTGCCAAGAGTAGGATATTTCACAATATGGGCACAATTGAGCAGTTTGATTGATAGGTATCACTATACTTGGACAAAATAATGGCCGAAGACAGCGCTTCAATTCATCAGCAGAACGAATCTGCTAACCAAGATGAGACCGTCAGGTCCTCTAATTTTTTACGACAAATTATTGAGCGTGATTTGGCCGACAAGCCAACACAAGGGCTAGTGACACGTTTTCCTCCAGAGCCGAATGGCTATTTGCACATTGGCCACGCAAAGTCTATCTGTGTTAATTTTGGTTTGGCAGCAGACTACCAAGGCCATTGTCATTTACGCTTTGACGACACAAACCCTGAGAAAGAGAGTCAGGCATTTATCACCGCAATCGCAGATGATATTCAATGGCTTGGTTTTGATTGGCATGGCGATATTCGTTATGCCTCTGACTACTTTGATCAGTTACATGATTTTGCTATCTATCTTATCAAGCAGAATCTTGCTTATGTTTGTCACCTAAGCCCCGATCAGGCCAGAGAATATCGGGGCACTTTAACCAAGCCAGGTGTTAATAGTCCCCATCGAGATCGCAGTATCGAGGAGAATTTAGCGTTATTCGCACAAATGACGGCAGGTGATTTCGATGACGGTGCCTGCGTGCTTCGGGCAAAAATTGATATGTCAGCCCCCAATATCAATCTACGCGACCCGATCATTTACCGAATTAGAAAAGTGACTCATCATCAGACTGGCGACAAATGGTGCGTGTACCCAACGTATGATTTCACCCATGGTCAGTCTGATGCCATTGAGGGTATCAGTCATTCTATCTGTACCTTAGAATTTGAAGATCATAAGCCTTTATACAATTGGTTTTTGGCGCAATTACCAGTGCCTTGTCAGCCGCGGCAATTTGAATTTTCTCGTTTAAATCTTAACTATACCGTCACCAGTAAGCGGAAATTAAAACAGTTAGTTGATGACGGAGTCGTGTCGGGTTGGGATGATCCACGTATGCCCACAATTTCAGGCATGCGTCGACGGGGCTATTCTCCGGTATCCATCAAAAACTTTTGTCAGGCAACCGGTGTGACTCGAGTAAATGGTGTCGTTGATATGGCCATGCTCGAATTTGCAGTCCGTGAGTATCATAATGTTCATGCACCACGAGCTATGGTAGTTATCAATCCGCTGAAGTTGGTGATCAGTAATTACCCGGTCGATCAGGTAGAGCAGTTAGACGCGCCTAATCATCCGCAAGACATTACTATGGGTTCTCGAAAGGTGCCATTCACGCAGACGATTTATATCGATAAAGCAGACTTTAGAGAGTCTGCTAACAAGAAATTCAAGCGTTTAGTGACGGGTAAAAAAGTGCGTTTGCGTAATGCCTACGTGATCATGGCTGAGTCAGTAGTTAAGGATGATAGCGGCGAGGTTATAGAAGTTCATGCTAGTTATGATCCCGATACCATTGGTCAGGATCCAGTTGATGGCATCAAGCCAAAAGGGGTTATTCAATGGGTGTCAGTCACTGAGGGCAAGCCGATAACAATAAGAGAATACGATCGCTTGTTCAGTCATGAGTCGCCAGAAAAAGCCTCTGAGGATAGCGGCGACAGCGATTTTATGTCATGCATTAACCCTGACTCATACTGCGAGCATACGGAATGCTTCGCTGAGCCTTCTTTGTTAGATGCTTCAGCCGAGCAAGTTTTTCAGTTTGAGCGTGAAGGTTACTTTGTTGCAGATCGACATGATTTTAGTCGTGATCAGCCCGTTTTTAACAAAACCATTGGCCTGCGCGATAGCTGGCCTAAACAAGAGCAGGGCTAAAGATGGGCTTGCAACTATACAATACCCAACAGCGAAGCAAAGAAGTATTTGAGCCGATTGATCCGCAGCGTATTACTATGTACGTCTGCGGTCCGACCGTTTATAACCGTGTGCATATTGGTAATGCACGACCGGCAGTGGTCTTTGATACCTTATTTCGGCTTCTAAAGTCGTTGTATCCCAATGTCATTTATGCCCGTAATATTACTGATATCGATGATAAAATTATCGCTGCGGCTGCTGATTCAAGTGAGTCGATCGAAGCGATTAGTCAGCGTTTTGCTACGGCTTATTTTGAGGATATGGCCGACTTACATAATTTAACACCAACCATTCAACCTTATGCCACTGACCATATTGAGCCTATGATCAGCATGGTGAGTCGCTTAATAGAGCAGGGCCATGCTTATGAAGCGCAAGGGCATGTGTTATTTGCCGTTGAATCGATGGCGAATTACGGTCGCTTATCCAACCGAAGTCTGGAAGACATGTTAGCGGGTGCTCGTGTAGAAGTGGCTGACTATAAGCGTTATGCCGGTGATTTTGTGCTTTGGAAACCTTCGTCGGATGATGAGCCAGGTTGGCAAAGTCCATGGGGAAGAGGTCGACCTGGCTGGCATTTAGAATGTTCGGCTATGATAGAGACGCATCTGGGTGAAACTATCGATATTCATGGCGGCGGTCGGGATTTAATTTTCCCACATCACGAGAATGAGGTGGCTCAAAGCGAATGCGCTCATGGTGGCAAGGCATTTGTACGTTATTGGTTACATAACGGCTATATCAATATTGATGGCGAGAAGATGTCAAAGTCGTTGGGCAACTTTAAAATGGTTCGAGATTTGCTCGGACATTTTAACGGCGAAACGCTTCGCTTTGCCTTGCTAAGCGCTCAGTATCGATCTGAATTAACTTTTAGCAGTGATTTGCTTGAGCAAGCTAAGTCTGCCTTAGATAGTCTCTACGGTTCCTTGAGAGGGGTCAGTAGCGTTGAGGCGATTAGCCCTAATGATTTAGCTGAACACCCCGTTTATTTAGCCCTATTAGATGATCTCAATACACCGGTGGCAATTCGGGAGCTGCATCAGTTAGCTAAGGCTATGATGCAAACCACAGGCGATAAGCAGGCACGTTTAAAAGGCTTGTTGTTAGCTTGTGCTGAATTGATGGGTTTATTACAGCAGTCGCCAGAAGCGTGGTTCCAAAGCGCAGTGAGGGATGATGCGATTGACACTGAAGCCATTGAGGCGCTTATTCAGGCGCGCGACGAGGCTAAATTAGCCAAAGATTATGCCCGTGCCGATGCGATTCGTAATCAATTGAGCGAAGCCGGCGTGCAGCTAGAAGATGGTCAAAATGGCACCACTTGGCGTCGAGACTAGCACATGTGCTTGAATGCGACTGAGCTTATGATTTTATTAGGCTTTTTTTTTTGATTTTGCAGTAATTGCTAAGGCAATATACGAGAAAAGTGGCATTTTTGGCTTTGATGGGTTTGACGATTGCTTACGAGGTGAGTAGAATCGCGCCTCTTGTTAAAGGTCTTACCAAGACAAGTATTCGGGGATTAGCGCAGTCTGGTAGCGCGCCTGCTTTGGGAGCAGGATGTCGGGGGTTCAAATCCCTCATCCCCGACCAATTTTACCTACTGATGAAACTAGGGTCTGTTAAGTATCGCTTTATGAGATCTAACGGAACAGTAGGCTGTTGTCATGAATGTCTTCACAGTCAGGCAACAAAATAGCAGTTAATGGTGGGCGTAGCTCAGTTGGTAGAGCGCCGGATTGTGATTCCGGTGGTCGTGGGTTCAATCCCCATCGTCCACCCCATTTTTTAGTCCTCAACGCGAGATGCCGTTGAGAGTCTTAATGAAAGCTGCGCCCGTAGCTCAGCTGGATAGAGCATCCGCCTTCTAAGCGGAGGGTCGCAGGTTCGAATCCTGCCGGGCGCGCCACTCCTCAAGTGTTTTTATTTCTCTTGTATCAATGAATAACCCTAAAAAAAATTCCTAAGCAGTTTGGCAGCTGAGATACTCTTCGTGGCTGCCTTGAAAATCAATTATGCCCTTATCAATTATTTCTATGATGCCAGTTGTTAAAGATGAATTAGATCTTGGCTGTCAATAGGGATAAATGTGTCGACCGACGCGATTAATGAATCTGCGCTTAATGACGCCACTCCATAGACTTCCGTCGTTATATGGAATGCTTTTTTTACATGCTGCATCAATAGATCAAAGTCACCATCACCGGAGAGGAGTATGATTTTATTAACTGTTGGCGCGATGCGTATCACATCGATGGTAATGCCCACATCCCAATCACCTTTAGCGCTACCATCGCTGCGTTGAATGAAGGGTTTTAGGCGCACATCGAAGCCAATATTTCGTAAGGTTTTTTGAAACTGTAACTGCTTTGCATCACCGCGGTCTATCGCGTAGGCCTTGGCGTACTTGATATTACCCTGGGCTTCAACCTGGCGCCAAAATTTTCTATAGTCAAAGCTTTTTTTAAAAGCCTGCTTGGTCGTGTAATAAATGTTTTGTACATCGACAAAAACGGCTATATCCAATAGCTTATCATTCATGTCATTGTCTCGTCGGCAAATCAAAAACAACCTTAACGGAACCTTGAGAGCGATCACTGGCGGTATTGAAAGCTTCATCGCACCCCTCTAATGGAAAGCGGTGCGTGATCATATTGCGAGCGATGCTCGCATCATTCGCGAGTATCGAGGCAGCTTCGGCAAAGTCATGTTGACTGCTGCCACATCGATAGGTCGCCGCACCGATAATGGTTAATTCTTTAGCGCTAAATTGCAGGTCTAAGTTGGCACCGTCCCAAAAACTACCGAGCATTAAAATCCTTCCCATAGGACGCAGTTTTTGGCTGGCTTGCTGAACACTGTCTGAGTTGCCCACAGCGTCGATCACCAGACTGTAACCGTCGGTAATGTCAGTCGACGCTTGATAGTGATCAGCAATTTTTTGCTGATGGTCATACCGCGCGACTAAGTCACAGTGGTAACCGCGTGCATACAGAGCGATGACTGTCATCAGGCCAATGGCGCCAGCGCCTATTACCAATATCTTATCCTTATGGTTTATATTGGCTCGATTTAAACCGTGCAGGGCAACGGCTAAAGGTTCGATCAGTGAGGCGTTTTCAATGGCTAAACCCGAAGGAATTGGAACTAAAGTATTTGCTGGCACGATGATGGACTCTGCCATACCACCATCAAGCCCAACACCTAATAATTGCGCTTGCTTGCTACAATGATTATGATAGCCATCATCACAAAAATCGCAGCAACCACAAGCTATAATAGGTTCGATAGCAACGGCGGTGCCGTCTTCGGTAAAACCTGCAAATTCATGTCCTAGGACACGATTTTCTGCCCAACCATTACC
>NYZU01000039.1 GCA_002686055.1 Oceanospirillaceae bacterium
AAACACACCAGTGCTGCAACCACAATACTTGGGCCAGCTGGCGTGTCCCACTCCATAGAACCCATCAAACCAAGCACCACAGCCACCACACCAACCAAGGCCGCAAACCCGGCCATTTGCTCAGGTGACACAGCAAAACGCCTTGCCGTTGCGGCTGGAATAATCAACAGGGCAGTGATTAATAAAACGCCCACAATCTTCATAGATACAGCAATCAAGCCAGCCATAACAATCATAAAGATAATATTGGCACGATCTGGCTGCGCCCCCTCTGCTGTTGCCAGTTCGTAACTAACAGTAGCTGCAAATAGGGCGCGCCATACGACAAATAACAAGCCCAAAACAGCGATGCCACCCCCCCAAATGATTGCCAGATCTAGATGGGTAATAGCTAATATATCGCCGAACAGGAACCCCATCAGGTCAACTCGAACCCAAGTCATAAAGGCCAATACCACTAGGCCAACAGCAAGTGTTGAGTGGGCAAGTAAGCCCAGAATGGCATCTGATGATAAGCTCGCTCGTCGCTGCAATAGCATTAATAACAACGACACAACAATAGATAAGGCAAACACAGTTAACGTGACATTTAATTCAAACAACAAGCCTAAAGCCACACCCAACAATGCAGAGTGGGATAGGGTGTCACCAAAATAAGCCAGGCGGCGCCAAATAATAAAACAACCCAGTGGCCCAGCGACTAGAGCAACACCGATGCCACCAACCAGGGCGCGCACAAAAAAATCATCAAACATGGGTATGCTCCTCTGCTTCCGTCGCTGGCAGAATACGCCCATCTGGTAAGTGCTCATGATCATGATGGTGCTTATAAAAAGCGAGGCCCTGAGTCGCCTGCTTACCAAATAAGCTTCTAAACTCATCACTAGATGCCACTGTTGCTGGGGTACCAGAACAGCAAACATGGCCATTTAAACAAATAACTTGGTCAGTGGTTGCCATCACCACATGTAAATCATGGGAAATTAACAGCACGCCACAGTTAAGCTTGTTGCGAATATCCTCTATCAGCTTGTACAGCTCAATCTCGCCATTAAAGTCCACCCCCTGCACTGGTTCATCCAGAACCAATAACTCAGGTTTACGCAATATGGCTCGAGCCAATAATACCCGCTGGAATTCACCGCCTGACAGGTTACGCATCTGTGCTTTAGCTAGATGCAAGGTATCCGTGGCTGACAATGCACTCTCAATCTCTGTTTTGCTCGCCCGATTGGTTAGCACTAGGAAGCGTGCCACGGTTAAAGGTAAGGTCCAGTTTAAATCCAGCTTTTGTGGCACATAACTAACCCGCAGTTTGGGCTTGCGATACACCAAGCCCTCATCCGTATCTAACACTCCCAAGGCTATTTTAGCCGTTGTGGATTTACCTGACCCATTAGGCCCTATGAGCGTAACGATTTCACCCGCTGAAACACTCATGGATACGCCACGTACCAGCCAGCGGTTCGAGCGATTAATACCTGCGTTGTCTAGGGATATAAGTGTGTTATTTTCTTTTAGCATGGACTTGGTGTCTGTTTATGGAGACAGTATTGGTTCGAGATGAAAATAATAATGATTTTTATTTCTAAATTCTCATTTTTTATGAAATGTGTTATGTTATATTATAACATTATGAGAAATTTAGTTCCAAACAATAGTCATGGAGTTTAACATGCAATTATTCAAACCAACCACACTTTCTGCTGCAATACTGACAGCTAGTATGTCGGCAGCCCATGCTGACGTGAATGTTGTGGCTTCCATTAAGCCAGTTCATTCGCTTGTTGCGGGTGTTATGCAAGGTGTGGGAACTCCTAGCCTAATTATTGAAGGCGCTGGATCACCACACAGCTATGCCTTAAAGCCATCCCAGGCCAGACAGTTACAAAATGCTGATCTAATATTTTGGATGAGCCATGATTTAGAAGCCTTTTTGGAAAAATCCATTGAAGGTATTGCCGCCAACGCAACAGCGGTAGCTCTAGCTGATAGTCACGGCATTAAGAAACTAGCATTCCGAGAAGGCGGGGCTTTTGATGCACATGATCATGGCGACCATGACGACCACGGGCATGATGAACATGAAGAACATGGGCACGATGATCATGACGACCACGGACATGACGACCATGATAAGCACGAAGAACATGGCCACGATGAGCATGATGAACACGGACATGACGACCATGATAAGCACGAAGAACATGGCCACGATGATCATGATGAACACGGACATGACGACCATGATGAACATGACCATGGTGAGTTCGATCCCCATGTATGGCTAGACCCAATCAATGCCAAAGCCATGGTGCATGAAATTGAGGAAGCATTATCTGCTGCAGACCCAGCTAATGCTGCAGCCTATGAGGCCAATGCCGAAAAGATGATGGGTGACCTAGATAATTTGGTAGCTGAGATTACTGCCGACCTAAGGCCAGTCAAGGATAAGGGCTTTATCGTATTCCACGATGCTTACCAATATTTTGAAAATCGCTTTGGTGTGTCAGCCGTTGGTTCAATTACGGTATCACCTGAGGTTATGCCAGGCGCCCAACGTATTAGCGAACTACAAGAAAAAGTTAACAGCTTGGACGGTACTTGTGTATTCTCAGAGCCTCAGTTCGAGCCAAAATTGGTATCAACAGTCACTGAGAACACTAATGCTGGAACGGGTGTATTAGACCCGCTGGGCACCTCAATAGACAATGGCCCTGAGCTATATTTTACCCTTATTCGTAATATGTCTTATTCCATTAAAGACTGTTTAACTGACTGAGGGTAAATACCCAATGTGCCAGCATCATGGCACAAATAGCAATAGCTTGGTTATAAATGATCAAGATGGTTTGAGTAATGGCGGTATCAATAGCTTGATACCGCCATTTTAGTTTCTAACTCGCCTGCTTTTGCCTGCGCAACTTATGCCCAACGGTAACGACCACACCATGATCACCGTCAATCACATAGCGATCTTGTAACTCATCAAGGTTCTGCACTAAACGCCTAACATCACGTTTTAATCTCTTAAGCCCTCGTTTATTGATACTCCAATAGCGCTTACCTTGCCCTAAATGTAAACATTCACCATACATCAACATTAATTCAGCTTCTAAATGTGGAATGGCCCGTTGCTGCGAACGTACTTTGGCATGTTTGGAAAAATGTGACGACATATGAACACCTCCTCTAGGGTTATAGTGTTCATTAAATAGTAAAAAGTTAAAGCAAAATGGGAGAAACCATTAAGAAGCAATGGAGATTTGCCATAAGAGATAAAACCCTATACCTATTTGCCCACCATCCCTGCCCAGCAATTACAAAATCTTTGACTAAACTCAATACAAAGGTCCTCAAGTAAACAAGTTTAGAGCAAAAGGGCAGTTATATGATCCACCGGCCTAATATTCCCAAAATTCGAGCTATTCAGGCCTTACAGGACACACTGCATATGCAAAAAGGGGGCTTTTACCTCAGCCCCGTTGCAAGGGCCAATGAACATATCCAAAACGGTCGTGCCCGCAGAGTGAAAGCAGCTGATATCAACAATGTATATTTGCAACTAGAGCAAAAGTAAGCTGCCCCTCTAACCTTCAATCAAGCCATTAACAACAATTCCTACAGATCGGTCTTTATTGAGATAATTTGGAGCACAAATGACATCTTGCTCGGAAATATAAGTTTGAAAGCAATTATACAAGAACGATAAGGTGCCCTAGACTCATTGAGTCTGCTAGATATAGATAAAACTAGCCCACAAAAATGGGGGCTTATTTCAGGCACATATGGCTTACTCAGCCTGTGCCTGAAATATTTATTAACGTATTCACCTTAAGAAAGGCTTAGAACCGTTTCTTATAGCTTATCTCAAATCCTGACTCGGTATTTTCTATATGGTTTAAGCCAAAAGATAAGCGGTCATTGGCTTCGGCATCTTCAGCAAAATAACCAATAAAATAGGCTCTTACTTTATCATCTGAATGTATATGTCCCATATCAACGGACTCGGTATACTTTAATGACATGGTTTTTGCCTGACCAAGGTCTAAAGAATAACCTAGGATATAATCTAATTGCCGGCCATCAGGATTCAGCTGTGCCGAGGTATAGTTATAATCAATGACCCCATTGTTATCAGCTAAATTAGCGACCCTATACTCTACGTCTCCGTTATACACACGATCTGGCTGGCTAATGGAAAGGCTGAATTTATCATTGGCAAAAATGCCATATTTAGTCATGCCTAGTTCAAAAGCATCGGATTTAACGCCATTTAGACTAGAAATAATGCCAGCTGCGAAAGACTCATCAGACCTAAACGTACTAGTCCAACCAACATTTACAGATATCTTATCCTTACTTAGGTACTCGTATTTTAGGCCAATGGTATTTTGCTTAGATCCTCCGCCATCAAAGTCAAAGGCGCCATTGCCCATAAGCCCCAAACCATTTTCTGTTGAGTGTAGAGAGCTTAATAAATAAGAAGCATTGATCTTGTTGCCCAGTTGCGATTCTAGGAGCACTGAATAGGATTCATGACGATCTACCTCATCCCTAGCATTCTGTGAGTAAGAAAGCGTGTAGACCCAGTCATTTAACTCACCCATATAGTGAATTCCTTCACCACCACTAGCAGTTGATAGCTGGGGAATGGCGTATGCTGCGCTACTGAGTCCATTCCAATTGCCAGACTCTAGGAAGCGCGACAAGGCTTTGTTTGATTTAATTGCCGTTGGGTCAAAGTGACTGTTAACTTCACCATGCGCATGCCATTTATTCGTAGCTTGTTGGCTTAAATTAGCTACAGAATTTAAGGCTGAGATATTTTCATGCAAACTTTTTACTAAACGAGTAGGCTCATCATTAAAACGAGTAAGCTCCGACAGCTCAAAATCAAATCCACCGCCTAGAGCATCATAATAGTAGGAGCTTACACCCTGTAAACTATTGCTAATGGTGTTACCAAATGATCTTGATGCTACCAAACTTGTACTTTCTATAGCGTAACCTTGGTTAGTTAGTGATCCCTCTCCAGCATATATACGCGCCGAATAGCTACTACTGGTTATCGGCAGTAAAGCTGCATAAACATCCAAAATGCCATGGCCCGCCTCATGGGAGTAGCCATGCATAACACCATTGCCAAAAGTAACATAGCCAGTATGATCAAAACCGATATCGTTATTTGCTGAGGCAAGTAGCCTATCCACTAACTGCTCTGGAGTATGGTTAGGGAAATGGACACTCAGTAATGCTATCGCACCCGATACTTGTGGCGCAGCAAATGAAGTGCCCATTTCCTGAGTATATTCATTTATGGCATCACTATATTTAGGTAATGTAATGTCAGTACCATCTGCAGCCATACAATATTCAGCCGTTGAACCACAAGGCCCAGAGTATAACTCGTAAATAAGCTCATCTTGACCCTGAATATCAACATTAACAACGGAAATCCAAGCCTCCTCTAGCTCTGGGAAAAGCTCAGGCAAGGCTGCAGAAACATCGGCATCTGTAAATTCAAAGTTATTTGTTATTGCAAAGACAATGGGTGCCTGATCCTGAAGACTATCAAGTGCATCTATATATGCCTGCCAAGCGTCTGTAGAAGCTTCTGTTCCCAGAAGGATATCATTATAACCATTACCATCGGTATCCAGATGTTGGAATGCATAAAGTGTCTCGGCTCCTGTCCAGCCCTCCTCATCTTTTTTATTAACATAACTGGATATGGTGGCGGAATTTGCAGCCCAGTCTTCAAATTCCCCATATTGACTATCGTCAAAACCCCATGAGTTATTCTGAACATCAACACTTTGCAATTCCGCATCTTCAACAAGTAGTGCCCAGACTTCTGGGTGGAATCCACTTGCGTATATATCTGCCAAATGTAACTGAGCTCCAGGTGCTACACCCATTAACCCATTATCACCATCTAAATCACCAGCAGCAATAACAGCTACCTGAGTGCCGTGGACATAATTAAAATCTGCAGCGCCATAATAAGCACCTTCAACTAATTTGATTTCTAAAGTGTCTAAATCTTGATGAGTGGAAGCATGACCAGCACCATTTACCATATAACCCCCATCCATTATGGATATCATAGCAGTGCTAATTTCTACATCGTAAGCCAATGCTTGAGCCAGATTAATGTTTTCATAGGGGCTAAAATCCTCCTCTCTGTATTCAGAATAGAAATCAATATCCTGGTATTCAATACTTGCTTCAATTGCCGCTTGTCTACCTGGGACTATTGCTTTTGTTGTTCCCGAATCTAATGCCTCATTGGTAATATTGATGGCGACTGAAGTAGCATCGATAATTACCCCAGGAACCCCTGAAACAGAATTAATGGCCACAACAGCCCTTTCACTGCCTGCCTCGTAATCAGTATCTGCTATGGCTGTAAGCAAACTTGCCCCTGTTAGGTCACCTTGTGTGATTTCTATAGCATTAAGATTGTAATCTGTGCCATGGCTTGCTGAACCACTGGTAGAAAAAGCCACGACAAGATTAGATCCAACCGCTGAACTTAAAGTAGCGGTTATGGTGGCAGATCCATTTTTTTCAGAAATATTTGCTGAGGATGCTGTTAAGGTCATTGTTGGTGCCGACTCATCCTCTAAAATGGTCAATGACACAAGCTGATTGCTTTCTTCAATAGCTCCATCAGCATTACTAATTTCTACAACAACTGTCTCATCACTTTCATAGAGTGTGTCATTTACAAATGTAATGGATGATGTGTTTGTTGTAGTGCCTGCTGGAATTGTTATATCTGACATTGAACTATAATCCGATCCCTCAGTGGCTGTGCCCGAAGTTTCGAAGAAAATAACAGTATCTATTGCAGATATTTCTGATAATGTTGCTGTAATACTAATGGTGCCTGCAGATGCCTCTTCAATTGAATTTGCTGATGCTGAGAGTGTAACTACTGGTGCTGATTCATTTTCTAAAATAGTAAACGTTTGCTGTTGTTCGCTTTGTTCTGTTGCGGCACCACCATAAACATTTTCTATATCAAAAATAACTGTTTCATCTCCTTCAAATATCCCATCGTCAATAATATAACCGCTTTCATACCCTGTTAACTCTCCCGCACCAATGATGATTTCGCCAGTAAACGTATCAGAAGGTAGCCAATCATAACCTGCAATAGCACTTCCTGAGTCAATTAGTGTTACATAAACATCTTCATAGGAAGGGTTTGATAAGGTTGCTAACATATTAATTGCATCCTCGTTATTCTCAAGTTGTGAATATGAAGAAAGTGTTAAAACAACAGTAGGAGCAGGATCATCATTTTCAATAGTTAATTCAGTAGTTTGAGAGACGCCTGCTTCAGCGCCATCAGTTACTGAGCCAACAGAGACTATAAGTGATTCGCTTAGTTCATAAGTCGTATCATCAACTAGATTTACTGTTAATAAGCCAGATAAGTCGCCAGCCGAGACGGTGACTGTGGTCTCAGGCAGGGTATAATCATTGCCAGATAATGCCGTTCCAGAAGTAGCCAAGGAGACGACAATATCTTGATAGGTTGGGTTTGATAAGGTGGCAATAATTGATGGCGATAAATCATTTTCCAGCACCGTTTCAGCACTAGTTGACAATACTACAGTTGGTGCTGAGTCATCATTATTTACTGCCACAGAAACTGGCTGTGGGTTATCGCCTGATATTGCACCTAATATCGAATCCACAGAAACAATAATTATTTCATCCTGTTCATGGGCATTGTCATCCAACAAATTTACTGTAGCTGTGCCTGTTGTACTACCACTAGGTACCGTAATGCTTGTTGCCGATAAGCTAAAATCATTAGTTGTTGTAGCAGTGCCGCTAGTAGCTAAGGCCAAGACTAAATCTTGGTATGTTGGATGGGACAATGTTGCTGTAATGGTAGGCGATATGCCGTCCTCTGAAACAGAATCCACACTTGCAGACATGGTCACCATAGGGGCAACATCATTATCATTAATATTTATGGAAACTGATTGATCACCATTTTCAAATGCTTCTGCACCAGCAACTGAATCAATATTAATAACAACAGTTTCTGCAACTTCGTTATCAAAAAGATTATCATCAATTATGGAAAATGAGCTATTGCCGTTGGTGCTTCCAGCTGGAATTGTAATAGTACCACTCGTTGTATAGTCAACAGTGTTTTCAGCACTACCAGAAAAGCTAAGGCTAACAACGATATCTTCAGTAGCCGAAACCGAGCTAGTGGCATTCAATAGAATACTAGCATCGCCTTCCTTAACTGTGGTGGTTGTAGCGGATAATGAAATAACTGGCACACTTTCATCATCGACAACTTCAACAACAGCAGGTGTTGAGTCTATCTCTACATTTGTTGCCCCTGAAACACTAGTGATTTTTACAGATAGATCAGTTGAACCTAAAGCGTCAGCGTTATCCGTTATTGTCAAAGTGGTCGTTTTACTGATTTCTCCAGCAGGAATGACGATAGAAGTTGAAGCTAGGATAAAATTAGATCCAGTTTGTGAGCTTCGTGAGTTTGTTGGAGTTGATGTCACTGATAGATTTAAGGTAGTTGGAACATCAACAGCCTTTGATAGACTAGCCGTAAGAGTGAGTACTTGTTGAGCTGATTCTGCAACTTTAGCTGATGATATCGAGACAGATGCTTTTGCCGGGGGAATAGTTTCATCTTCTGAAGACTGAAATAACACTGATGAAAGGCCAACAATCGCTAATATTCCACCATTCCCTTGTGTCTCACTAGTTGATTGCAAATTGTTATATACAGATAAGAACCCACTTTGCATATCTAAATAAATATTCTCTTTTAAAGCAGGGTAATCATTACGAATAGAATTATCCAAAACAAATAATAGCTCAGGATTAAAGGCAACTATTTGTTTAAAGTCTGTCGTTTTATCAATAGATTTTATTATTGTAAGCTGCGCATTTGAGAGTTCATTTTGGCCTAGTACCCCATCAATAAAAACACTTTGCTCTTGACTCTCTGGCTTATAATGGGCACGCAAAACGTCTATATAATCACTTTTTGTAACTGCTTGCGGAGATGATGAATAAAGGTTTTCGATTTCTGAAACTAGTGTATTTACATTTGCACCAGCAATAAGTGTGACAAAGGATAAAATCGTCGCAAGAGTGATTTTAAATAAGACTCTCATAATGCTCTCCTTGCATATATTAGAATCTTTTTATTATACATAACTATAATAAATTATAAATAAATATTATTTTATTATTTTATCTTATTGATATTTAATGTTTATATATTTTCATTTATTAATTTTAAATATATTTTTTAATCAAAAAAGGACTATTGCCAATTATCTTTTTTAAGTAAAAAGCCTTATTTGTCCTTCAGTTTGATTTTAAGAATATGCGATTGAATATGATGGTGAAGCTTGGCACAAAAAAGACACCATTAAACGTGAGCAGCTAAAGTACAAAAAATGCCAAGAAAACGGTATTAAACTAATTAGGCTTAGAGAACAGCTCCCCGAATTAGGCTCAATGATTGCTGATTATCAGTTTGGATCTGACAAACTATATAAAACAGAAAACCTTACTCGTGTAATAGAAGAGGTACTAAAGCGATTAAACTTTTCACATGGCTGGCTCAGAGAGAACCCAATATCCGTAAGCATTGAACGTGATCGATTTGATATTCAAGCTTACAGAACTAAGATGAAGGCCTGCTCGCTATTGACTGAGTTCCCCAACATTGCCGAAGAGTGGCATCCGAATAAAAACAAAAACTTGTCCCCTGATATGTTTAAACCAAGATCTGA
>NYZU01000040.1 GCA_002686055.1 Oceanospirillaceae bacterium
GATGAAGAGCTAAAGCACCATGCACCAAAGCCCAAGAAGCCGATAAGTGAAAATAAGCTGGCACTTGCTCTAATTTGCCTGAGGCAATGCGCTGGTCAACTAGATTAGCTAGAATTTCCATATTGGCTGAGCGTACTTCATGGATATTTTTAATGGCTTGTTGGTATTGGCTATCTTTGGCCAACTTATCCTCTAGGCGACCAAATAAGATGGCTTGTTCTGGGTCTCCCATACGAAAGCCAAAGTAACTGCGCCACAGAGATTCTGGATCACTAAAATCTTCTGTTTCTAGTAAGGCCTTTAAATCAAGCTCATAATTCTCTAACAATCTAATATAAATATCAGACTTAGAATTAAAGTGCTTATAGATTGTACCCTTACCAATACCAACACTATCAGCTATCATCTCAACAGTGATTTTATCCTCACCATGGGTCTTAAATAGTAATAAGGAGGATTCGAGAATCTCTTCTTCACGACGTTTAAATTCCCTGACTTTGCGACTTTCTTTTTCGCGGGGAAAATAGTCAGGGATCTTTGGTTTGGCAGCTATACCCCAGTTCATAATTATTATATCCACTTTGTGACTAGTGGATATAAATTATTCACAAAAAAACCAAACACACAAGAAAATTATTTTTTTGACTGCTTTAAATTAAATAGTCGATAAAAATTTTCACTGGTCACATTTGCTACATGATCAAGGGTAACTCCTTTTAAATCAGCTATTAGCTGCGCCACATGGGGCACAAATAATGGCTCATTTTGTTTACCACGATGAGGCACCGGCGCCAAATAAGGGGAATCTGTCTCAATCAATATACGATCCAAAGGTAGACGTTTGATGACGTCTCGCAGAGACTCAGCGTTACGAAAAGTGGCTATACCTGATATAGAAATATAAAAACCTAAATCCAAACATTTATCGGCCATATCTTGATCTTCGGTAAAGCAATGAATAACACCACCTACCTCAAGATTGGCATTAGTACGCAGCAAATCGACTGTATCCTGACGCGCACTGCGACTATGGACAATAAGCGGCTTTTGGACCTGATCAGCAATCTGCATATGATGCAGAAATGAGTCTAATTGGGCCTCTTTAGTTTCAGGCTTATAATGATAATCAAGTCCTGTCTCACCTACTGCAATGACCTTCTCCATAGCTGCTTGCTGGGCCAATAAAGCAAAATCAGAGGCTTCCTTAACCCCTAAGGGATGAATACCTGCTGATACATGAATAAAATCATAGGCTGACACTTGTTTAAGCATCTGCGGAAATTGCTCGGTATCCACACTAATACAAAGCATTTCGGTAATGCCAGCCTTATAGGTAGTATCAATCAGTTCATCCAGCCCGTTCGCATAGTGACTGACATCTAATTTATCCAAGTGACAATGGGAATCGATAAACATAATAAATTTTCTAAATAAGTTGGTACCAGCCGTATAAAAGCTTTTCTAGCAATAGCTGCTGGTTAATATTACGACGCTGAGAAAGGCTATCTAATGCCTGTAAGGTATCATCATAAAGGCCAAAAACGGCTTTTATTTCTGCTTTGCGAGCAATGGCCTGCAGTAGCTTAATCACATCTTGGTTAACCACCTGCTGGCTATCCTGAGTCTGCTGTAACTTAATTAAATCTTGCTGCCATTGTAACCACCAATCCAAGCGTTGTGGTAGCGGATCTTTTGCCCAACTTTCGGCGACTTCCGAAACACTGATTTGATTGCGCAAAATAGCTGTCAAATCAACCAAGGTCTGATGCCTTTGTGCCGGCGCGTCATGGCGTAAATAATCTACAGCCAGCAAGGGTGCACCATGGGCCATTTGTTGCACTTGCATTAATTGTTCAGCCTTAGCATTGGGTACTTGTTGAGCCAACCATGGCTGCACTTGTTCTGCTGCTGGCGCCAACACAGTATGTACCTGACAACGGCTGCGAATGGTTGGCAGTAAAGGCTTAGGCCAGTGATGTAAAAGAATAAAGAAGGTATTTTGACCCGGTTCTTCAAGATTTTTTAACAAGGCATTGGCAGCATTTGCATTTAGCTCATTTGCTGGTTCGATTAACACCACTTTTGCCCCACCCTGCTGTGATGTTGCCGCCAACCATGGCTGAATTTGCCTCACCATATCAACCAATATAGCTTTACCTTCCGCTTCAGGTTGCAAATACTTTAGGTCCGGATGACTGCCAGACTGACGTAATAAACAGCTTTTACATTGGCCACATGCCAGTTGCTGAGGCATAACTGGTGCCTGGCATAATAAACGTGCTGCCAAAGTATCGGCTAATTGTCTTTTCCCAAGACCAGGCAAACCACTGATTACCAAACCATGGGGCAACCTGTCATCAGTTAGCATTTGCTGCACTTGAGACCAACTAGAGTCAAGCCAAAATGGTAACACCGTATTTCCCATCATATTATCCATCACTAGCCTTTAGGGTTAGTAAAGCTTGCCGTATCTGAGTTTGAACAGCAGCAATATCTTGACTAGCATCAATTATCTGGAAACGTTTAGGCTCAGCTTTAGCTCGAGTGAGATAGCCTTGTCGAACAGCCTCAAAAAAGGCCATATTTTCTGATTCAATACGATCCAAACTATTCCGCTGACGGGCTCTTTGCATACCAACTTCAATATCCACATCAAGTAGCAGCGTCATATCAGGATTGGTTTCACCGTGTACCCATTGCGCCAAACTATCAATAAATGCCAAAGGTAAATTGCGGCCATAACCTTGATAGGCATAGCTAGCGTCGGTAAAGCGATCACAAAGCACCCATTTACCTGCCGCCAAAGCGGGCTGTATTACTTCGGTAATATGCTGTCTGCGGGCGGCAAACATCATTAACAGTTCGGTAAACGGATCAACTCTTTCAGCATGATGGTTAAGCAACAAAGAGCGTAGGTCTTCGGCCAGTTTTGTGCCACCGGGCTCACGGGTAGAAATAAGTTCAACACCACTAGCCTGCAAATATTCTTCAATATAAGCCACGCTGGTGGATTTACCTACCCCTTCTCCACCTTCAATAGAAATAAAACGTCCTGCACTCACAAACTGTTTCCTACATAGATAATCTAAGGCAATATTATACGTAAAATAATTATTTCTTCAGTTGATATTTACGGACGTAGGCCTGATGTTGTGCCAAAGTAGCTGAAAAGGCATGACTGCCATCACCCCGGGAGACAAAATATAGGGCATCCCCGTCCGCGGGATGCAATGCTGCGTAGATAGCATCCCGCCCAGGTAAAGCAATCGGCGTGGGCGGCAATCCATAAATAACATAGGTATTGTAGGGTGTTTTTTCCCGCAAATGGGCGCGAGTTAAGTTACCATCAAAGGCATCGCCAATGCCATAGATAACTGTTGGGTCTGTTTGTAATCTCATGCCTTTTTGCAAACGTCTAACAAAGACCCCACTAATGGCTTCTCGTTCGCTAGCCAACCCAGTTTCTTTTTCAATAATGGAAGCCATAATCAAAGCTTCATAGGGTGATTTATAGGGTAAGTTTTGTGCTCTATGGGGCCATAACTCAGCCAGAATAGCTTCTTGTCTGCGCCAAGCTTGCTGTACCACCTGGGTAGGCGTTTGCTTGCGGGTAAACACATAGGTTGAAGGAAATAACAGCCCCTCTGGGCTCGTAAAGCCTGAATCCGCACCCCATTCGGCAAATACGGGCTCAGGCTTACCCTCCATGGCTGCATGTTGCATTAGAATTTGATTGAATTGAGCATAGGTATGCCCCTCTGGCACAGTAATACTATAGCTAAGCACGTCACCTGTTACTAACTTGTTCAAAATACTCGTTGCAGTCACATCGCCAACAAAAGCATACTCACCTGCTTTTATCCGTAGATCATAACCATTAAAACGGCTGTAATAACGCAAGGCTAAGGCATTTTTGGTCAGTCCCATAGCTTGCAATTGGTTAGCAATGCTCGCCATATTACTGCCGGGAGAAATCGTAAGATGTTGTACTTCTGTTAGGGTAACCGGTTCAAATAGCCATGCCTGTACCTGCCGCCATAGGCCATAAGAAAGACTACCCACAACCAGTAAAGTTAGTATAAAACCCCAAATCACTGGCCTTTTAAACATCACCAAGTCTCGGTATGCTTAGCAATGTGTTCGACTAGCTTAGACTGCAGTTGACGAGTCATATCAGTCACCTCAAAAGCCTGACCGGCAATATCAATAACAGGCCAAATACCATTCAAGCTATTTGTAAAGAACAACCCTGCACTAGCGCGCAAAAAGTCCATACTAATATGTTGTTGATGTACCTTTACACCCAACTGGTGAGCTATAACCATCACTTGCTCAGCCATAATACCTGCTATACCTGCCCCATCTTGAGAAGGGGTATACAAACAGCCATCATGTTCAACAAATATATTGCTCATCACCCCAGATTGCACATAACCAGCCTGATTTAACATTAGACCCTCATGTTTATCTGTACCTGACCACTCTTGGCGGGCCAGAACTTGGTCTAATCGATTGAGGTGTTTAATGCCAGCTAATTGCGGATTATGCCCCCAAACATGATTACAAATATGCACATGCACACCCTGTTCCGACAAATGCTCTCGACCTTCTGGCCAAGGTAATATTTGCACCATTCTATTCAACTGTGGTTTGGCTGGAGGCATATATCCTCTGCCACCAATACCACGGGTAATAATGATTTTTAGCACCCCTCGAGGAGGTGTCCAAGTCAGCAAGGCTTGTTGGATATCAAATATAAGATGTTGCTGAAGTTCGGCAGTATCAACTTCTATACCAAGGGTATCTAAGCCATTCACCAAACGCTGCCAATGGGCCTGCCATAATTGTGGCTGCTTAGCCTCCAGAGCAATGGTCTCAAAAACCCCATCACCATATGCCAAGCCTCTGTCGGCAATAAATAAGTTACTCTCTGGCTGACCATTAAACAGATTTATCATGATTTATATACGTTTAAAGACTAGGGTGCCATTGGTGCCACCAAAACCAAATGAATTACTAAGGGCAACATCAATTTGGGCTTCTTGAGCCTTATGAGGGACATAGTTTAAATCACAACCTTCTGAGGGGTTATCTAAATTTATAGTCGGTGGTGCCACCTGATCACGAATAGCTAAAATGCTAAATATGGCCTCAACGGAGCCAGCAGCCCCTAACAGATGGCCGATCATCGACTTAGTAGAACTTATGCGCACCTGTTCAGAAGCCTTGCCTAATACAGATTTAACGGCATTAGTTTCAGCAATATCCCCCGCTGGTGTCGAGGTACCATGGGCATTAATATAATGCACTTGATCTGCATTCACCCCAGCATCACGCATAGCATTGCTCATGGATAATGCAGCACCACTACCATCTTCAGGTGGTAGAGTAATATGATAAGCATCACCACTCATACCAAAGCCAGCTAATTCCGCATAAATATGGGCGCCTCGGGCTTTAGCCATTGCATACTCTTCTAGCACTAATACACCAGCGCCATCACCAAGCACAAAACCATCACGATCTTGATCCCAAGGACGGCTCGCAGCTTGCGGATCATCATTACGTGTTGACAAGGCACGGGCAGCACCAAAACCACCCAAACCAAGGGGAGTAGTTGCCATTTCAGCGCCACCACACACCATCGCATCGGCATCTCCATAGGCAATCATTCGTGCCGAAGCACCAATATTGTGAGTACCTGTGGTACAAGCCGTGGTGATAGCGATATTTGGACCTTGCATGCCATATTTAATTGAAAGGTTGCCAGAAATCATATTGATCACACTACCGGGCACAAAAAATGGTGACATACGGCGTGGTCCATTACTAACTAATGTGCCATGATTCTGTTCGATAAATGACAAACCACCAATGCCAGAGCCAATGGCGACACCCACACGCTGGGCGTTGGCATCGGTAATTTCAAGCCCAGCATCCTCAATAGCTTGGGTAGCTGCAGCCATACCATACTGCATAAAGAGGTCCATTTTACGGCCATCTTTCGGGGGCATATAAGGGGACAAATCAAAGTCTTTTACACTCGAGCCAATCTGGGTAGCAAAAGTACTAGCATCAAATGATGTTATTTCTGTAACCCCACTGACCCCAGCTAGGATATTTTTCCATGAATCAGAGACATTGTTTCCAACTGGGCTTAACAACCCTAAACCAGTAACCACTACTCGCCTACGACTCATTGACAACTCCTTATGAAAATACCACAACGCTGGATTCTAGCGTTTAGAGCAACATTTGCCAAACAAAAAACAAAAACGCAATTTGGCTTACCTAAAAACAGAAAAGCCGCACCTTTAAGGGCGCGGCTTTTCAATATTCAGTACCAGGTACCGATGCAACGCAATCTTACTGATTGGCGTTGACGTAGTCGATAGCAGACTGAACGGTGGAGATTTTCTCCGCTTCTTCGTCTGGAATCTCAGTTTCAAATTCTTCTTCTAAGGCCATTACTAGCTCAACTGTGTCCAGAGAGTCGGCACCTAGATCGTCAACGAAAGAAGCTTCGTTGGTGACTTCATCTTCTTTAACGCCCAGTTGTTCTGCAACAATTTTTTTAACGCGTTCTTCAATAGTACTCATAGTATTTCCTAATTGGTTTTTCAGTGTCGCCAGCGCAATAATAATATACCCTGAACAACCTTATTATGGCTGCCAAATATGCTGGCTAATAACCTATTTTGTAACTCTTAAGAAGAGTGTGCTCATTATCAACATATTGACGAAAATTTCAACCTTTAAGGCTAAGTTAAGCAAAAAATTTGCGCCTTAATTACCCTAAGATCGAAGTCAACTTAACCCATATACATGCCACCATTAACATGAATGGTTTCACCCGTTATGTAACTTCCCGCATCACTCACCAAGAAACCGACTAATGCAGCAATATCTTCAGGTGCACCTAAACGCTGCAAAGGTATTTGTGTGCGCAGCATATCTTTTTGGTCTTCGCCTAAGGCATTGGTCATATCCGTCGCAATAAAGCCGGGAGCAATGGAGTTTACGGTAATATTTCTTGACGCCACTTCCCGTGCCATGGAACGGCTAAAGCCTTCAACTGCAGCCTTAGTTGCAGCATAATTGGTCTGTCCCATATTACCCATAGAACCCACCACAGAACTGATATTAACCACCCTACCCCATTTGGCTTTGGTCATACCACGTAAACAGCCTTTGGTTAAGCGGAAAATAGAATTAAGATTGGTATCAATAACCGCATCCCACTCGTCTTCTTTCATCCGCATCAACAGATTATCTTTGGTAATGCCAGCATTATTAACTAATATGGTTGGCGCACCAAACTCAGATACTAGCTCTTTTAATGTTGAGGTAACTGAATCGCTATCAGTCACATTTAATACCATGCCTTTGCCAGTGCCGGCATCAGCCAAATAGGCACTAATTGTGGCGGCACCAGATTCAGAAGTAGCCGTACCAATAACTACCGCCCCCTGACTAGCTAATTGCAACGCAATCGCTTTACCAATACCACGCGTGGCACCAGTAACTAGGGCGACTTTTCCTTCAATACTCAGCATCTTCTTATTCCTCTACATGTCCAGAGCAGATTGTAAACTGGCACTGTCATTTATGGCCGCGGCAGTAATGCCTTTGTCGATACGCTTATTAAGGCCAGTCAGTACTTTACCAGGTCCACATTCTAGCATAACTTCAACACCTTGTTGGGCCATATTCTGTACACAACCTGTCCAGCGCACTGGTTGGTGAAGTTGGGCAACTAAATTAGACACCAACTCATCAACATTCTGAGCTACCTGAGCATTTACATTCTGTATCACAGGTATGTCTGGCATAGTTACTTCAATAGCCGCTAATTTTTCAGCCAGCTGTTCAGCGGCAGGCTGCATTAACGCACAATGGGATGGCACACTGACAGGCAGCGGCAAAGCTCGCTTGGCGCCAGCGTCCTTACAAGCCAACATAGCTCGTTCAACAGCTGCTTTGGCACCGGCAATAACCACTTGTCCAGGCGAGTTATAATTAACTGGTGCTACAATTTCACCAGCTGCGGAGGCCGCACAAGCTTCAGCAATTTGTTCATCAGCCAAACCAATAATAGCTGCCATTGCACCTGTGCCAGCTGGCACTGCAGCCTGCATATATTCACCGCGAGCACGAACCAAGTCCACAGCATCAGTAAAACCAATCGCTCCGGCACATACCAAGGCCGAATACTCACCCAGACTATGACCAGCCATAAAGGCTGGTTGTTGGCCATTGTGAGCACACCATAAACGCCATAGAGCAACACTTGCTGTAAGCAGTGCTGGCTGAGTTATATGGGTTTGATTAAGTTTTCCTTGATCATCATTTTGTACCAAGTCCCATAAGTCATAACCCAATACATTGCTAGCTTCAGCAAAGGTATCAGTAACCACCGACTGATCTCCAAGATCAGCCAACATAGCTACGGCTTGTGATCCTTGACCAGGAAAAGTAAAGGCAAGTTTGGATGTCATAAAAAGGCCTCTAAAGATTATAATTAACTATTATTCTGTAATGGCATCTGCCACATGTTCAGTAAACTGCATTTCCAGATATTGCACCGCCGAAGTAATAGCGGCCACTAAGGCGGTGGTATCAGCATAACTATGGGATTTTACCACCAAACTCTGCAATCCTAGTAGGAAAGCCCCATTTAGCTTGCGAGCATCAAAACGAGACTGCAATGGTTGCACAACTTTTTGCTGTAGAAAGGCATTATCATCACCTTGTTGTTGAGCATGTTTATAGAGAGCTGAAGACAACATTTGACTGACACCTTCAGCCGATTTGATCAACACATTACCTGCGTAGCCATCACAGACTAGGACATTTACCTTACCCTTAAATACTTCTTGGGGCTCAACAAAACCATGATAATTTAATTCCCTATGCGCGCCTAATAATTCATGCGCCTCTTGTACTTCGGGTTGTCCCTTTCTAGCTTCACTAGCAATATTCAACAGGCCGACACTAACCTGTTGAGCTGGCTGTAATGCTTGCTCTAAAGCCTGCCCAGCAATAGCATATTGAGTTAATTGTTCGGCACTAGGAGCAAGGTTAGCACCCATATCAACGACTAAACAGGGATTCGTTGAAGTAGGAATATGACTAGCAAATGCTGGCCGCTCAAAACCCGGCAAAATAGCCAGTAACTGCCGACTCAGAGCCATTAAAGCAGCTGAATTACCACAGGTGACACAGGCATCAGCCTGCCCAGCAGCAACTTGTTGCAAAGCAACACTCATAGAAGAATTTTGTTTTTGACGAAGGGCAACCAGCACATCATCGGTCATTTCGATGACATCATCTGCCTTAATAATATTTATACGAGGTAAAAGATGTTGTTGGCTAGCTGAAACAGAAGCAAGCAAGCCATTAAGAAGGTCCTTGGGACCAATCCACTGCAATTGCATACGGGGAAACAAATCGAGGCAGACTAAGGCTGCCTCGAGACTGGGCTGAGGACCAAGATCCCCACCCATGGCGTCAAGCGCCAGGGTATAACTAACTGACAAACTTATTCAGCGTCTTTATTTACTACTTGACGGCCTTTGTAGAAACCATCTGCAGTCACGTGGTGACGACGATGAGTTTCACCAGTTGTCGAATCTACAGACAAGGTAGCGCTAGTCAATGAATCGTGTGCACGACGCATGTTACGCTTAGAACGGGTGACCTTATTTTGCTGTACAGCCATGGCTGATTACTCCTAAATGGATATGCGTTAACTAATCTTTCTGCAACAAGCTGGCAAGCACCCCAAAAGGACTTTCCTGCTGTTGCGTGGCCCCAGCGTCACCGTATTGGGTTTCGACTTTGCAGTCGGCGTGATACGGCACGATAGGCAAACTCAATATTAATTCTTGGTCTAGAAGTTCGCGTATATTGAGCTGTCCATCTTCAACAATCCAAGCATCATACTCGGCCGGAAGCTTCTCAGCTTGCGCTTCATCTAATACCACTACCACGTTGAGATCAACAAGCAATTCTTGAATATCAATCTGCAAACAACGCTGGCATAGAATTTCCACCCCTTTGGCTGCCACTTGTCCAGTTATCAAAGGACGACGGCGGTCATCACGTTGAAACTGGAGAGTAACCTTTACCTGACCCGCATCAGATTCCAAAAAAGACAGCAGACCATCTAATTCTGCCACTTCAATGGATCCTGTTATAAGCTGCTGTGAATCACAGAGTTTACGAGAATCCAGAATACGCGCTAAAGGTGTGTCAAACATGGCGCGATATAATATTCAGGTCGACTGCTATTGTCAAAGAAAATCGCCTTTTGAGGCGAAAAAACAAGTAAAATAATGCCGTTTTGTTCATAATACTAGCAACCGATTCCGAGAACCAAGTATATACCATGTCTGTAAACATTATTTTAGCCTCAACTAGCCCCTATCGACGCGCCTTACTGAAGCAGCTTAATCTACCCTTTGAATGTCAAAATCCATATACCGATGAAGCTTTACAAGAGAATGAAACGGCTGCCAATGCAGCTTATCGCTTAGCTGAAGCAAAAGCGCAGGCTGTCGCTAGTAAAAACCCCGACAGTATTGTTATTGGAAGTGATCAATTGGCCACTTGTGAGGACAACATTTTAGGCAAACCTGGTGGCCATGAACAAGCCATTCAGCAGCTACAAAGTATGGCGGGTAAAACCATCACTTTTTATACTGGCTTATGTGTTATTTTTGATAACCAAAGACACCAATTAGTTGAGGAATATCAGGTGCAGATGCGACCTTTAACACCTGAGCAAATTGAAAATTATTTACACACAGAACAACCCTACAACTGTGCAGGTTCGTTTAAAAGTGAAGGTCTTGGTATCACCCTCTTTAGCCACATGCAAGGCAAAGATCCTAATACCTTAATTGGTCTGCCCCTGATTTCCCTGACCAGCATTCTAAATGATCTTGGTCAGGGACCTTTAGGGAATTAAAAAGGGATTACTGCATACTTGGGGTTTGTAACCAAGACTGCAAAAGCACACTGGTTTGGGCCCCCACTTCATCTAATAGCTGTTGCAAAGGCGTTTGCGAGGGCTGATAGACCTCTAAATCAATAATCCCAATTTCTTCTCTGGTGACACTGTAAATACTGCCTAAGCCATCGACAAGGCCAAGTTTAACCGCTTCTTCACCATCCCAAATCGCCCCACTAAAGAGCTTAGGATTATCATCTAAGCGCTCACCACGACCTGTTTTAACGGCAGTAACAAATTGCTGATGAACACGCTCTAACATATTTTCAAAAGCGGCTTTTTGATCTGGTTTTTCCGTTTGAAATGGATCCAAGAAATCCTTATTTTCTCCAGCTGTGTAAGACCGGCGCTCAACCCCTACTTTATCCATTAACTCAGTAAACCCAAAGCTACTACCAATAACGCCAATAGAGCCCACCATACTGGCCTTGTCGGCATAAATATAGTCTGCTGCTGCAGCAATATAATAAGCACCAGAAGCACCAATATCGGTAATCACTGCATAGACTTTTTTATCCGGATAAAGAGCTTTTAAGCGATCCAACTCGTCATAAATAATCCCAGCTTGCACAGGACTGCCACCAGGGCTATTAATGTCTAGCACAATGGCCTTAGCATAGTCTTCAGCAAAGGCCGCTTGCAGACTCGGTACGATTTGTTCACTACTTGCTGGGGCACCGCTTATAATAGGACCCAATACTTCAACTACAGCAACATGCTCTTGCTGAGCAACTACTGCATCATCCATTTGATACCAGGTACCAAACACCAAACTAAACAACAAAGCGAAGGTAAGTGATTTAAACAAAATGCCCCAGCGACGACTGCGCACTTGTTCTTGTTGAATGTCTTTTACCAAAGTACGAATTAGACGCCATTCTTTACTGTCTTCGACACTGCCTTCAACATTTTTAGCTGGCTCCTGATTGGCCTCAGGCTGTTGTAATTGCTGCCATTCGTTTTCGCTCATTGGTGTTTTCCTTTGCTATACATATAGTCTTCCTTAAATATGGGGACAAAAAAAACAATATCATCCCAATATCACCATATTGTCATGGAATAAGTCTATACTAAACCTAATTAATTGCTTTACACAGGTACAAATATGGACACAGTTGACGCACTTATTTCACCACAAGGCAGCCTCGATATACTCACTTTGGAAGAAGTAGATCTCCTCCAAAAGTCCACCACTAGGGGCTTATATGAACTGTTTCGCCAATGTTGTTTAGCTGTGCTTAACTGTGGCAATGATGAAGATGATATTGATGCCTTATTAGCTCGCAATCAACGGTTTGAAGTAGCTGTGGTGCGCCAAACCCGAGGCGCCTTATTGCAACTGTATAACGCCCCCGCAAGCGCCTTTGTAAATGGCGAAATCATTTTGGGTATTAAAGAAAATCTGTTTGCCGTTTTACGGGATATTGTCTATACCCATAATCACCTTTTTAAGTCTGACAATAAACAGATATTAAGCGGCCCCCAAATAACCAATTTGGTGTTTAAGATTTTACGCCACGCCCAAGCTTTAACACCTAGACGCCAACCCAAAATTGCTGTCTGTTGGGGTGGTCATTCCATCAACAATGTGGAATACAAATATACTAAGCAAGTTGGCTATGAACTGGGTCTGCGAGGTCATGATATTTGCACTGGCTGTGGCCCTGGCGCCATGAAAGGCCCTATGAAGGGAGCCCATATCGCCCATGCTAAACAACGTTGTCAGGATTATCGCTATATCGGTATTTCTGAACCAGGCATTATTGCCGCTGAGTCACCCAACCCCATGGTCAACGAGCTAATTATTATGCCTGATATAGAAAAACGCCTTGAGGCCTTTGTCAGACTTGGGCATGCTTTTATCGTATTCCCCGGCGGAGTCGGTACAGCGGAAGAAATACTATATTTACTTGGCATATTGCTGCACCCAAATAATTCACATATCAGCATGCCATTAATTTTTACTGGCCCAGCTGAAAGCACCGACTATTTTACCCAAATAGATGCCTTTATAGGCGCCACCTTGGGGGCAGATGCGCAACAACGCTATAGCATAATTATCGATGATCCTTCTCAGGTAGCAGACCAGATATATACTGCTACACAAGAGGTTGAAGAGCAGCGCCAAACTCTAGGGGAAGCTTTCCACTTTAACTGGCAGCTACATATTGAGGATGCTTTCCAGCAGCCGTTTATTCCTACCCATAAGAATATGGCTGAGTTAAATCTAAAACCAAATCAAGCAGCCAATAAAATGGCTGCTAATCTGCGATGTGCCATGAGTGGAATTGTGGCTGGCAATGTAAAGCAATTTGGGATTGAGCAAGTACGCCGAAATGGCCCTTATCGTTTACAAGCAGAAACAGAGCTAATGAAAAAACTAGATACCCTGCTCCAAAGCTTTGTTGACCAACAGCGTATGAAATTACCCAGCAGCAAAGATTATGTTCCTTGCTATACCGTAGAATAAACTAATTAGGTCACCTATTAAGTGTTTTTTATAAATCAATCATCAAACTAAGCACCAAAACTACGTCTAGGCGCTTAACCAAAAATACGGCATACTGAGCACACTAGAATAAATGAGCAAATAGCATATATGAACCTTCCCAGACAGGTGCGCGTGGTCGAGGTCGGGCCAAGAGATGGTTTGCAAAATGAGCGTGGCCCTATTCTCTCAGCTGAAGTAAAAGCCAACTTAATTGATCGGCTGTCGGCCTGTGGTATTCAACATATAGAGGCGGCTGCTTTTGTCCATCCCAAATGGGTGCCACAAATGGCCAATAGTGACGCTGTTTTAGCACGTATTACCCGTCATCAACATATAAATTACAGCGCCTTAACGCCCAATATGCGCGGCTTAGAAAGAGCCCTGGAAGCAGGCGTTGATGAAATCGCTGTCTTTGCTGCCGCTAGTGAAGGCTTTAGCCAACGCAATACCAACTGCAGTATTGATGAAAGCCTAGAACGTTTTCAACCCGTTGTTAGGCGTGCTTTAGACCATGGTCTGCAGGTACGTGGTTATGTTTCTGTGGTTGTTGACTGCCCTTATGAAGGTGCCGTGTCACCGACTAAAGTGGCCCAAGTTAGCGATGCTTTAATGCAAATGGGCTGCTATGAAATTTCTTTAGGTGACACAATTGGCACTGCCACACCTGGACGTATACATACCTTGTTAGATGCAATAACACCATTTGTCCCAGTTACTTATCTAGCTGGCCACTGTCACGATACTTACGGCCAGGCTTTGGCAAATATTTATGCCATGTTAGAAGCAGGTATTAGTTGTTTTGATGCTTCTGTAGCTGGTCTTGGTGGCTGCCCTTATGCTCAAGGAGCCAGTGGTAATGTCGCCACCGAGGACTTAGTTTATCTGTTGCACGGCCTTGGTATTGACACTGGAATTCAACTTGACCGACTAATTAAAGTCGGTCAGGATATTAGTGCCGATTTAAATCGTATGAATGGCTCCAAGGTTGGTAGCTTGTAAGCAAACAGGATATTTAACTACATTCTCTCAGCACTCTCCCAGAGCTATCGGGAAACAAAATCAATAATAAGAAGAAACCACCCTAGGTGTGGTTTTTGGCATAACAAAATGGGCAAAAAGAATGACACAGTCTCCCCTCTGGCAACCCAGCAAAGATCGTCTAGCTAACAGTAATATGCAGCAGTTTATGTTGCAGGTAAACACTAAATACCAGCTCAACATGAACTCCTATGCTGATTTACACTTATGGAGTGTTGAAAACTTAGCTACTTTTTGGGACGAAATATGGCATCTGGCTGATGTGCAGGCTCAACATAAAGGTCATCATATTTTAGACAACTCCGAACTAATGCCTAGTGCTAAGTGGTTTCCAGAAGCGCGGTTAAACTATGCTGAAAACCTACTAAAATTTAGGGATCATAAAACAGCTATCATCTTTTGTGGCGAAGATGGCAAACGCGAAACAGTCACTTATGCTGAGCTATATATACGTGTCGCTAAGTTAAGCGCTGGTCTTAAAAGGCATGGGATACAAGCTGGGGATCGCGTAGCTGGTTTTATGCCCAATGTTATTGATACTGTGGTAGCCATGTTAGCCACCACCAGTTTGGGGGCGGTATGGAGTTCTTGTTCACCTGATTTTGGTATTAATGGGGTATTGGATCGCTTTGGCCAAATCAAACCGCGCTTGCTCTTTACCACTGATGGATATCTATATAACGGCAAAACATTAAATTCATTGCAACGCGTTGCCAGTATTGCTGAACAGCTAGACAGCATTGAAAGAATTATCGTTTGCGACCATTTAGAACATCATGCTGAGCTAAGTAGCTTAGAACAAACTGTACCAGGCAAGGCCATCTATCTAGATGCCTTTATTGACCCTTTAGCTACGCAAGTTGATTTTACCCCCATGGGGTTTGCAGACCCACTGTATATCATGTACTCATCAGGCACCACCGGCGTGCCCAAATGCATAGTTCATAGTATTGGCGGCACCCTATTACAGCATGCTAAAGAACATATTCTGCACACGGATGTTAAGCGTGAAGATGTGCTCTTCTACTACACTACCTGTGGCTGGATGATGTGGAACTGGTTAGTTAGTGGCCTTGCTGTGGGCTGCACTCTAGTACTTTACGATGGTTCACCTTTTAAGCGGCCTGATATATTGATTGACATGGCGGCCAATGAAAGTATTAGTATTTTTGGCACCAGTGCTAAATATATTGCAGCCATCGAAAAAGCTGGGGTTAAGCCCAAGCAAAGCCATGATCTTAAGAAACTAAAAACCATACTCTCAACAGGCTCACCCCTCGCCCATGAAAGTTTTGATTATGTCTATCAGGATATAGGGGAAGATATTTTATTAGCATCAATCTCTGGTGGTACGGATATTATTTCTTGTTTCGCTTTGGGCTGCCCGATATTGCCCGTATACCGTGGTCAACTTCAGGCTGCTGGCTTAGGTATGGCAGTAGCGATTTATAATGATAGTGGGCAACCGATTGAACAGGAAAAAGGCGAGCTTATCTGCGCCAAACCTTTTCCATCAATGCCCATATATTTTTGGGACGATGCTGATGGCAGCAAGTACCATAAGGCTTATTTTAATGAGTATAAAAATATTTGGGCCCATGGTGATTATGGGGAAATAACAGCTGAAAACGGTATTATTATTCATGGCCGCTCTGATGCTGTGCTTAATCCTGGCGGCGTGCGTATAGGCACTGCCGAAATCTACCGTCAGGTAGAAGCCATCCCTGCGGTGCAAGAAAGTATTGTTATCGGTCAAAACTGGCAAGATGATGTTCGGGTTGTTCTATTTGTGGTGTTAAAACCAGATATAAACTTATCTGCCAGCTTAATAGCAGAAATTAAACAGCAAATCCGTGCTAATACCACGCCACGGCACGTGCCCGCCAAAATCATTCAAGTGACTGATATTCCCCGCACTATCAGTGGCAAAATTGTTGAATTGGCCGTGCGCAAAATTGTGCATAATGAAGAAGTTAAAAACCAGGATGCACTTGCCAATCCTCAAGCCCTAGGTCTATTTGCCAACTTACCCGAACTCCAAGAATAATATGTCCTGGATAGATTCGTTGCGGGAAAAATTGCACCAGCCTCCAGCTGGTGGCTGGACCCGCTATCAGTTTGCAGCTTTGGATCAATTGCATCTTGGTGGTATGGAGGCGACCGAAGGCTTACTAAAATGGTTGCCCAATAACGCTATTTTTGGTTTGGATATGGCTGCAGGTCTCGGTGGCAGTGCTCGCCTAGCGGCCGAAATATATCAATGCCAGATGGTAGCTTGTGATATAAATCAAGATTATATACAAGCTGCCAAAATGCTTAATCATGCCTTAATGCCTGCGCCAGACTGCCAGTATCAAGTGGCTAATAGTCTAGCCTTACCTTTTGCCAACAACACCTTTGATTTTATTATTAGTCAACATGGGATGATGTCTATTGCCGATAAAGATGGCTTAATGCAAGAAGCTGGACGCGTCCTCAAAGATAATGGGTATTTACTTGTGCATGAAATATATCTATCGCCTGCCGCCAAAGCACAAGAGATTTATTATCCAACACCATGGGCTGATAAAAGACAAGATAGTTATCTACAGACTTGGGAAGCTTTTGTAGCTCAAGCCCAATACTTGGGTTGGTATCTTGAGGCGCAGGAAAATCAAACCCTTAACAGTCTTAAATGGCTACAAGAAGCGGCAACCAATGATGCAGTAGCATCGTTTAATGCTCGTTTAACATTGGGATCACAAGCAGGAACTATGCATAACAATATGCTGCTTAATTTACAGCAGGAGTTGATTGAGGTGCGCACGGCAAGACTAAGCAAAATATCTGCCTAAACAGGGTTCTGTTTGCGCCCTACGCCGCCAAGGATATTACCGATCATCATTAAGGCGCCACCCAAGATTACCCACCAATCAAACAATTCACCGTACATAATCATACCCACAAGGGCTATCAATGGCAGGCGCAGGAAGTCCAAGGCCATAATATTACTGACTTCACTGTGTTGCATGGCTTTCGAAAAGCAGAAATGGGCACCAATGCCAGCGCAGCCAATGATAAATAACCAGACCCACATCCAACCTGTAGGCATTATCCAATCGCCACCCATTAATAAGGCTGTAATGGGCAGTTGCATTAAGGACATATAAAAAACAATGGTTAATGGATGTTCCGTGGCCACCAGTTTTTTATTAAACGCAATCCCTATGGCAAAGCCTATCGCGCCACACAACATAATAATTACCCCTGCCGAAAGCTCTCCAGCACCGGGTTTAACAATCAATAATACGCCAACCATACCCAGGCCAACAGCTAATAATTTCCTCACTGTTATTGGCTCTGCTAAAAAGACGGCTGCTATAACCAACACCCAAATGGGTACGGTAAATTCAATGGCAAATACTTGCGCTAGGGGAATCATACCTATGGCAAAAAACCAACTGGCCTGACCATAGAAATGAAATATATTGCGCCAAAAATGTCTGTGTGTACGCTGCGTAATAAATAGTTCTGGTTGACGACGCCAATAGATTATCGCCATCACCACCACTAGCCCAAACAGGCTGCGTAACATCAACACTTGAAAGGTATCCAGATGACCACTTAACTCACGCGCGCCAACGGCTAATAAGCAAAACCAAACAATGGCAGTGATCATCCATAAAATAGACTGCATAGTTTTGGCCTCACAAGTTGCTTAAATAGCTAATTTATTTTTATATATGCTTCGGTAATTCAGGGTCAACTTTTATAGCCGAGAAAAACAACACATTGATCGTGGTCACAAAAATAGCAACCACACCCCAAGATAATCCCAGGACCACACCAGCATCCATTATCGCCCGCCATGGTGCTGGTAACATTTCGGCTATCAACACAAAACCAATAACCATAAGGAGTATCAAATAGCTGATTAGCATACGCTTGTAGCTAGCGTAAATAAAGCCCATAGCATACAAAGGTGCCAGCAGTACCAACCAAGGCTTGGGATTTTCTACAAGCCAATGTAGACGAGCAGCGAAACGCGGTGCAAAAGCCAGTTGAAAGCCTCTATAGCCCTCACTATAAGCCATAAAGAGCAACCATATAAGAAAGGCTAACCATTGCCAGACATTGGCAGGATAGTCAAAAAAGGTAAACGCAATGGCGCCTAGCCGAAAAACTGAAAAGCTTAACAGAGCAAGAACACCAAACAACCCCCAAAGGACTGCAATAGCTGACAACAAACGCATCAAAATAATAGCCATAATGATTTAAAAAAAGCGCCACATTTTAGCAGTTATCAATGGCCTTAACCATAAGCATGGCCACAACTAAATCATCTAAATTCATTGCATTAATAAGCAAAAACCTGAATAATCGCGTCGTCTTCATTTACATATAATCCCACTATGGTTCGTCGCGGTCGCCAGCGTAAATTTGATAACACAATTGTTTCACCTTGTGTGAGTCTATGTCGGTTCACTGGTGATGAGCCCATTTGCGTTGGTTGTGGACGCCTGCAAGATGAAGTGCGGGATTGGCCAATTATGACGGCTGAGCAAAAGTTAGCAGTATTAGACCTAGTAGCCCAACGCAAAAAAGATCTCCCTAAGCTCTAAGCCGCATACCATAGCTTACTTAGCGTTCCCTTGGGCTTGTCTTACTGCTCTGGCAATAAGCTTATCTAAAACACGACTTACTGCCACAAAAGCAAAACTCCCAGTAACAAAACTGGCGGCGCCAAAACCTCTACTACAATCCATTTTTGCACCAGCTATATTGGCATGTTTAGCATAGCTGACACTGCCATCAGGGTGAGGATAAACGAGCTGTTCCGAGGAAAAGACACAATCTACCCCAAACTTACGTTGTTTATTGTCACTAAAACCATAATATCGCCGCAGATTATTTCTTAGCTTAGCGGCTAGGGGGTCGGCCTTCGTTTTAGCCAAATCAGCCACCTGAATCTGTGTTGGGTCGGTTTGTCCACCTGCTCCACCAATAGTTAACACTGGCAGCTTATGGCGTTTGCACCAATTAATCAGAGCCGCTTTGGCTTTAATGCTGTCACAGGCATCAATGACA
>NYZU01000026.1 GCA_002686055.1 Oceanospirillaceae bacterium
TGTTAGCGCAGCTGTCAGAGTGGTTTTACCGTGGTCAACGTGACCGATGGTGCCGACGTTTACGTGCGGCTTACTACGTTCAAACTTTTCTTTAGCCATTTTAGCCTCCGACTTTGAGCGGCCCAACAACAGCTGTTGTATGGAATACCGCAGATAACAAGAAGGGTAGACATATCACTATATCTACCCTTCGGATAATTCTTTGCATCCATTTGCCCACCTTTTTAAAGGCAAAATGGAGCTCTAGGGCGGAATTGAACCGCCGACCTCACCCTTACCAAGGGTGCGCTCTACCCCTGAGCTACTAGAGCTTTTACGCACTTTAGCTGCTGATATCAGCACCCTGATGGAGCGGGTAGCGGGAATCGAACCCGCATCTTCAGCTTGGAAGGCTGAAGTAATAGCCATTATACCATACCCGCTAGAAAATGGTGGTGGGAGGTGGATTCGAACCACCGAAGCTTGCGCGTCAGATTTACAGTCTGATCCCTTTGGCCACTCGGGAATCCCACCAGATTCTAGTTAAGGCAAATGGTGCCGGCACGAGGAGTCGAACCCCGGACCTACTGATTACAAGTCAGTTGCTCTACCGACTGAGCTATACCGGCTAAATTGCCCTGCCCTTACTCAGGAGGCGCGTATGATACTCAACTCACCGCACTGATGCAACACCTAAAAAACATTTTTTTTAAAGTTTTTCAAGGTGTTCCGCGAACTTAGGATATCGCTAACCATACTTGCCAAGGATCTAGCAGGACTCATCATACAGGCTAGCCCAGAGACCGTCTAGCACCAACTCATCGATGTAATTGATAGCCTGATTTTGCGCCAAAAATTTGCCATCACCACCCGTGGCATAAACCTTATATCCAGCTTGCAAAGCTTGCTCAGCGATAGCGTTAATGCCGACCTGATGCAGTTGTTTTGAACCCTGCATTACAGCACCTGCTGTATTGGTTCCATAGCCACCATTCTGCAGTTGGGTTGCTTGGTCAAAAAAATCGATTTGTGCCGTATCGGCAAGCAGACTTTGCACCATTAAGCGCTGCCCAGGAATAATATAGCCCCCTTCGTGCTGGCCATTAGGCGCTATAAAGTCCACCGTTGTGGCACTACCACAATCAATAACACAAACAGCTACTTGGTTGAGCTGGCGCACAGCCACCATAGCCAACCAACGATCAACACCCATTCGGGAAACATCAGCGTAGGCATTGGTAAGATCTTGCCATTGTTGTTGTGTCTGTACTTGTTGATAGTTAAGTTGTTGCTGTGCCGCCCAAGTCAATAATAGAGCATTGATACTCTCATCGGCCACACTAGCAAAGCATAAGGTTTTAGCTTCTGCGGGCATAATCTTGGTTAGAGCTGATGTCGATAGCTCTTTGGTAGCAATACTGCCCCGTTGCTGCACAGCAGTTGTTGGCTGGCCATTGGCATCTAGTTTATGCAAACGCCATTTTAAGCGGGTATTACCTATATCAACCAATAACATTAACTGTTACCCCCCGATGTGGTGGCTAGGGGACGCAAACTGACTTCACCACCACGAAAACTCCGCAACTGCCCAGCCACCTCTAGTAACAATGCACCACTAGCATCAACGCCATGACAGATGCCTGTTATCTCTTCTTTTATACCATGCAGACGCACTTGCTGACCCTGATAAACATGCTGTGCTTGCCAAGCCTGTTGCAATTCAGCAAAGCCAGATGTAGCAAAACAGTTAAGTCGCTCTGACAAAGTAATCAAGAGCTGGGCTGCCAGCATATTACGTTCTATTGTATAACCCGCGTCAACAAGGCTGGTCCACGGTTGATCAATTAAATCACAGCGCGCTAAATGCACATTTAAGCCAATGCCAATAACTACCTGACAAGGACCAGTAGCATCACCACTGAGCTCCAAGAGTATGCCGGCCAGTTTTTTGCCATTGAGCAAAATATCATTAGGCCACTTTACCCCTGCTCCCTGCACACCCAAAGCCTGCAAGGCATCCACTACAGCCAAACCAACTACCAAGCTAAGACCTTCTAAGGCTGCAACACCGCCATCAAATTGCCAACCCACTGACAAAGCAAGCTGTTGGGCAAAAGGTGATTGCCATTGCCGCCCGAGCCGACCGCGACCAGCAGTCTGCACCTCGGCAAACACGACTTTACCATGGATCGACCCCTCATTCTGGCGCTGCATCAATACCTGATTAGTGGATGCTGTGGACATAAGCAACTCCATAGCAAATAGTTTTGCTAACTGGGGTTGATGACGAATAATCGCTTCTAAATCCAAGAGATCCAAACCAGCTGGAATACGATAGCCTTTGCCGCGTACCCGATGCACCTGTACGCCAAGCTGCTCAATACCTTGTAGTTGTTTCCATACAGCAGCCCTGGTCATATGCAGACGCTCACCTAAGTCAGTACCAGAATGAAAATGCCCATCAGCTAGTAAATGTAGAAGTTGGTTTAACGAAGTTAAAGACATGGCAACGACTATAAACGTATTGATAAGGGGTCATTATAGTGCGGAAGCGCCATAAAATAACATTGTCTGTAGGTTATTTTATGGGCTTATATTAAGGCTTGGTAATTTAGCCGTTACTCTAAAGACGAGATAATTACTTCTTTTTGGCCTTTTTCTTTTGCTTTTGCACGTGCTTCATTAAACGTGCTTTCTTACTTACCTGACGTTGAGTAAGTTGGTTACGCTTGCCCTCATAGGGGTTCTCCCCAGACCGGAATTCAAATCTTACTGGCGTCCCGCGAATCTTAAGAATCTTGATAAATTTGTTTTCTAAATAACGCTTGTAGGCGTTAGGTAGGGATTTAGTCTGATTACCATGGACAATAAACAATGGCGGATTGGAACCACCAAGGTGAGCATAGCGCAGTTTTACGCGACGACCATTAACCATGGGCGGCTGATGATCCTGCACCGCATCTTCAAGTAAAGTGGTGAGCTTATTGGTGCTCCACTTGGTAAAAGCACAGGCATAGGCTTCTTCAATAGACTTATACAAATCACCTACACCAGACCCATGAAGGGCGGAGATAAAGTGAATACGAGCAAAACGGGCAAAGTCGAGTCGGGATTCTAATTGATGACGGACTTTATCTTTGTCATCGACTTGCATGCCATCCCATTTATTAACAGCTATCACTAAGGCACGGCCGGCATCAATAACAAAGCCCAGCAAATGCATATCTTGCTCAGTGAGGCCCTCATGGGCATCGATGACTAAGACCACCACATGGGCATCTTTAATGGCTTGCAGGGTTTTGACAATGGAAAACTTCTCTACTGTCTCTTTGACCTTACCACGGCGGCGCACGCCAGCCGTATCAATTAATGTGTAAGGTTGGTCATTGCGACGATAGGGAATATAGATACTGTCTCGGGTGGTACCTGCATGATCGAACACCACCACGCGGTCTTCACCTAGCATGCGATTAACCAAGGTAGACTTACCCACATTAGGGCGGCCAATAACACCAATACGAATGCCACCATCAACAGCTTCTTCATCTTCTTCAGGCTCAGGAAAGGCCACCAGCACATCTTCAATCAGCTGTGACACACCTTTACCTTGGGACGCAGCGATTGGGCGAGGCTCACCCACCAAACCCAGACCGTAAAAATCACCTAGGGCAACAATTTCATCAATACCATCGGTCTTATTAACCACCAAGTAACATGGTTTATCAGTGCGCCGCAGGTGATCAGCAATCAGCTCATCGGAAGGATTTAAGCCAGCACGACCGTCAACCACAAATAAAACCGCATCAGCTTCTTCTATCGCCAACAAAGACTGCTCGGCCATAACCTGATCAATACCCGCTTCGTCGCCTGAGATACCGCCTGTATCAATCACCAGATAACCACGACTACCTAACTTACCCTCACCATATTTCCGATCACGGGTTAAACCTGGATAATCAGCCACCAGCGCATCTCGTGAACGAGTAAGACGATTGAAAAGAGTAGACTTACCCACATTGGGGCGACCTACGAGAGCAATAACCGGATTCATAAGGTTTCCTGATCAGCCATCTTCACTATGGCCAATACAATGTAATGACTTTGTATATAAGCCTAATTCAAAGATAGCCGGGACAAGGACGCGTCCTGACCCAAAATATATATATCAGCACCGTAGCGAACAAAGCCCACCCCAGAGCCAGAATGACCTAATTTATGGCGACCGATTACTTGGCCATCCAAGGCCTGCAGAAGATGCACATAACCGAGTTGATCGGCAACTAAGAGACTGTCGTCTATCACCACGGTTTGTGACAGTCCACGATGTAAGAAAGCGTCATTGCGCCATAATTCAGTTCCCGACTGGCGTTCGTAGGCAATGAGGGTACCTTTGTCAGTAACCACAAATATTTGATCACCATAAATACTGGGAGCCGTCACACTAGACACGGGTTGTTGCCATAAGACTTTGCCTGTCAATGCTTCCACTGCAGTTAGATTACCCTGATAACCAACCACATATAACGTCCCTTCTACTAGTTGTAAGGGACCATCAATATCAACCAGACGTTCGATATCAGAGCGTCCTTTGGGTGCGCTGATACGTTGCTGCCAAATGATATTACCTTGCTGGTTATCCAAAGCGAGCAGCTTACCATTGGCAAAGCCCACATAAGTCATACCACTGTCGATAACAGGGGTGCTAGTCCCTCGCAAAGTTAAACTTGGCACATCAGCAGTATAAGTCCAACGCATCGAGCCATCTTTAGCAGAGTAGGCTGTAAGGCGACCATCAATTGACTGCGCTAAAACTAAATCAGCAGCTGCTTGGGGCACGGCCAAAACTTCACTGGAAGTAGGAACTGTCCATAGAGAACTGCCATCAGCCATACTTAACTTATGTAGTTCACCATTAGCGGTGGCAACCAGAAGGTGGTTATCTATAACGCCCAAACCTGCACTAATAGCCTGTTGCAAATCCACTTGCCAGATAAGCTCACCAGTTGTGCCATCGAGGGCACTGACTTCGCCAGAATGGGCAGCGGTATATAACTGGCTACCAATGCGTAGAGGTTGCAAAGGCAGACTATGCTGCTTGACACCTTCACCCACCTGCACCTGCCAATGTTCAGTTATTTCCTGGGCAACGGTAATATCCACCAATTTAGTCGGTTTGGGCAATCCTGGCCCATTGGCACAAGCACTAAGCATCACAATTGTTACTATGAGACTAAGCTTACGGAGTCCATTTTTAACCAGCATTGCCAACACCTTTCTCATTTTTACCTAAGATTATTGCCAAATTACTCAGCTAGATTATCTAACTTTAAGTCTAGCAAAGCGGTATTCGCACCTTGCCCAGCAGCGACATCTTTGGCACTAGCGTATGCATCACGGGCAGCACTATTGTCACCTTGGGCCAAAAGAATATCACCCTTCACTTCAAGCCGACGACTCTGCCATTCATCTTCGCTATCCTGCACTAAGGCGAGGGCTTCAGATAACTTTCCTTGTCCTTGTAGCACTTGCGCCAAACGGATATTGGTGAGTGCCACCAAGGGACTGTCAGGACTGTTGCTTAACAACCAGCGCAATTCACTTTCTGCTTGCTCAAGATCATTCTTTTCAACAGCCAGTTTAGCCAACATTAAGGCCGCATAATCGGCATATGCGCCACCACTAAACTGGTCTTTCAGCATATTGGCATCTTGGGTGATAGCCGCACGCTCAGCATCACCCAATGGGCTAGCACTGGCGTTACCCAGCAGACGCTGGAAGTAAGCACTCGCTGTTTCTGCTGTTTGACGCTGTTGATCCTGATAATAATTCCAGCCCACAACACCTAGTATGGCTATGGCTATGCCCGCTAAAAGAGACTTACCATTTTCATTCCACCAGCGTTTTAACGCCTCAACCTGTTCTTCTTCTGTACGCATTTCAGCCACAATTGGCTCCTATCTACTAGTTATTCAGCAGGCTTTAACACCTGCACAAAAGTTATTTTATATTAGCATCTGCACCGCGGCACTAATCTCATCTACAGCCACCGTTTGGGCTTCAGACTGACCGCGCAAAGGTTTTACTTGCACTTGCCCTGCCTGCAGCTCATCTTCACCCATAATCAGGGCCACTGTGGCGCCACTCTTGTCTGCCTTCTTCATTTGGTTCTTAAAGCTGCCACCACCGCAGTGCCATAATACACGCACCCCAGGTAGTTGATCACGCAACTGTTCTGCTAAGAGCATAGTGGCAGCCGCAGCCTCATCACCCATATGCACCATATAGACATCAACTCGTTGTGCTAATTCAGCGGGTACTAAGTCCATTTCTTGCAGCATAAGTATAAGGCGTTCAACACCCATTGCCCAACCCACACCTGGGGTTGGTTTGCCACCCAGTTGAGCAACTAAACCATCATAACGGCCGCCACCACAAACTGTACCTTGGGCACCCAGACGGTCCGTTACCCATTCAAACACAGTTTTACAATAGTAATCCAAGCCACGCACTAGGCGGGGGTTAATTTCATAGGCAACACCTGCCTTATCTAACAAGGCTTTTAAGCGTTCAAAATGGGCGCGAGAATCATCATCCAGATAACTGTAAAAGTCAGGAGCTTGATTTAACAACGCTTGGGTTTGGGGATCTTTACTATCTAGTACACGCAGCGGATTAGTTGTTACACGGCGTTGACTATCAGCATCCAATTGTTCCAAATGCTGCTCAAGAAATGCCACTAAGTCCTGTCGATATGCGGCTCTGGACTCACTACTACCCAAGGTATTTAATTGCAATGTCACCGCATCACTAATACCAAGCTGTTGCCATAAACGGGCCGTCATAATAATCAATTCGGCATCAACATCCGGCCCATCTAGGCCATATACTTCAGCACCAAATTGATGAAACTGACGCTGGCGACCTTTTTGGGGGCGCTCATATCGGAACATTGGCCCGTGGTACCAAAGACGCTGCACCTGATTGTAAGTTAATCCATGTTCTTCAGCTGCTCGCACACAAGAAGCCGTACCTTCTGGTCGCAAGGTGATACTTTCATCATTACGATCAGCAAAGGTATACATTTCTTTTTCCACGACATCTGTGGCCTCACCGATGGAACGGCAAAACAACTCGGTGCGTTCGACCATGGGCATACGAATTTCTTGATATCCGTATTGGGCAAACATTTGCTTTACATGTGCTTCAAAAAACTGCCAGAGGGGTGTCTGAGCAGGCAAAATGTCATACATGCCGCGAATGGCTTTAATATTAGCCAACTTGGGCTCCTTAACTATCCTAATTATGGCTGTTCGCCAACTTGCTGATATTTACAGCTCCAGATCTACCCGCGCAATATCTTTGCGCGTATGAGGTTTAAGATCGACACTGCGTTGCGCAAATTGCAAGTTTGTAACTGCAGAAGCACGGCCTAGCAACAGTTGTACCGGTGCTTGAACTGCCATCTCAATGGTTTGACCATTGGTCATTAAATCCGTCAACACCATATTGCCATCGCCATCTTGAATCTCTACCCAACAGTCATCAGCGAACTCAATCAATAATAGACCTTGGCCTGGTAATAAGCTTATTGCAGCAGTGTCATCAGCCATACTGGATTCTTCAACTACTGGCGTGGCCATCTCTTCGGGTTGCGTTGCAGAAGCAGCATCAGTTGCATCGGCTGCTTCAACTGGAGTTTGATCTTGAGCTGGCTCTTCAACAGCCACATTTGCCGATGCCTCGGCAGCAGGCTCCTCACTTGAAGTGGGTTCCTCAGTGGCCACAGTTAATTCTGCTTGTGCAGTTTCATCAGTAAAACCAACACTATCGCTATTACTGGATACCTGATCTAGTTGTAAATCTAAATTATCATCTTCTGGCAATTTGGCTAATATATCTTCGCCCTGACTATCCTGAACTGCGACTTCATTGACAGCTACTGGATCGGCACTTTCACGCTGACTTTGCCACCACCACCAAGAAGCACCGACTAAGGCTAACAACAACACCACAGAACCTAGTTTTACCCATGCATCTCCGGGGCGCGCTTGTTCACTAACTTTACGCACAGTTGAGATAGGCTTTTTACCATGATCTGGGCCACCATAGACAGCATCATATTCTGCTACCAGGGCATCTCCGTCTAAACCCAAGTGACGAGCATATGAACGAATATAACCACGGGCAAAGATGGGGCTATTTACATGACTAAAGTCATCGTTTTCAAGTCCGTTAATCACGCGTGAGGTAAGATGTAATTCCCGCGCCACCTCTTGTTGAGACAAGCGTTTTTCTTCCCGCGCCTGACTTAACAAATAGCCAGGGAATCCAGGTGTTTCGCCATCTATGCCTTCAGGCTTAACATTTTTTTTGGTATCGGAGCTAGTCAATTTTTGCCACCTTAATGCTGCTTTCAATTTTTTCTCAATTTATATTGTGACATCTCAATAAATGCAATACTTTGACTGTGACAGTATAGGTAAGTTCCTGTCAATTACTAGCCCTAAAAAAGTGGCTAAACTTGATTCAAAGCAATCTGGTTTTCGTACTTAGCACTGCGGCGCGTGCGATCCTGTACCTGTCCAACTAACTGGCCACAAGCCGCATCAATATCATCACCACGAGTAGTGCGTATAGTGGTTACAATACCAGACTTAGCCATGATTCGCTGAAATGCTTCTATTTGTGGGCGCGGTGACCGCCGATAATCTGATCCAGGAAAAGGATTAAACGGAATCAAGTTCAATTTACAAGGTACCTTTTGTAATAACCGACCCAATTCACGAGCGTGTTGCAGCTGATCATTGACCCCATCAATCATCGTGTATTCCATGGTGATAACACGTTTGTCAGCCAGCCCATCTAAATAACGATTACAGGCATCTAACAAGGCCTCAATATTATACTTTTGATTGACTGGCACCAGCTCATCCCGCAATTTATCATTGGGCGCATGTAAGGAGATAGCTAGGGATACATCCGTTACCTTACTTAAGCGATCAATAGCTGGAACCACACCAGCTGTACTCAAGGTAACGCGTCGTTTTGACAAATTATAAGCATTATCATCCATCATTAAATCGATGGCAGGTGTCACATTACTAAAGTTAAGCAAGGGCTCGCCCATACCCATTAAGACGACGTTGGTAACGCGTCGCGGACCTTTGGGATCAACGGCGCCAAATGATTTAATGGCTATCCGCACCTGACCAATAATTTCTGCCGCGGTAAGGTTACGATTAAAGCCTTGTTTACCCGTGGAGCAAAAACTGCAATCAAGGGCACAGCCTACTTGGGAGGAAACACATAAGGTAGCGCGTCCACCATCAGGAATGAGCACCATCTCAACTTTATTGGCACCAGAAACGCCAATCACCCACTTGCGGGTACCATCTTTGGAGTCACCTTGAAATAATACTTCAGGTTCAACAATCTCAGCCACTTCGGTGAGCTTTTCACGCAGTTTTTTGCTGACATTGGTCATAGATTCAAAGTCATCGGCACCAAACTGATGAATCCACTTTAAAACTTGCGTAGCACGAAACTTGGGCTCGCCCAAAGTCACAAAAAATTCTTCCATCTGGGCTTGTGAAAACCCAAGAATATTTGTTTTTTGTACTTCGTTAGTCATGTTAACTACTCAAATTTTTTAGTTTCTTACAACGCACTACGGCGCTCCAAGGAACGCCGTACTGATTTACGCCTGCGGTTGTTGTATGGCTTTACCCTTGCTGTCGCAATTAAGCCTACACCAAACGGACGTAATTAGCAGCTTAGGATAAGCTTAGCCACCAAAGAAGTAGGCGATTTCACGCTCAGCTGAAGTAGTTGAGTCAGAACCGTGCACAGCATTAGCATCAATGGATTGGGCAAAGTCACGACGAATAGTACCTTCGGCGGCTTCTTGTGGGTTAGTAGCACCCATTAAATCACGGTTTTTAGTCACTGCATCTTCACCTTCAAGAACCTGCACAACAACAGGACCTGAAGTCATAAATTCAACCAAGTCACCAAAGAAAGGACGCTCTTTATGTTCAGCGTAGAAGCCTTGGGCTTCTGCTTCACTTAGTTGCTTGAGTTCCATATTAACGATCTTAAGACCATTGGCCTCAAAACGAGATAGGATTTGGCCAATAACATTTTTGGCTACAGCATCAGGCTTGATGATAGATAAAGTGCGTTCTACCGCCATGGTAATTCTCCAGAATAAAGTCAGTTAAACAGACGAGTTAAAAATTTTGACGCGCGATTATAAGCCAAAACGGCCTTGTTTGTCAGCTATTTATTCCGCTTCTTCGATCCAAGCCATTTGAATCGCTTCAAGAATTTTCTCGCCACAACGATCGGGGTCGTCATCGAATTCTGGTAAGGCAAGGACCCAAGCCATTAAATCCGTAAAACGAATTTGTGTAGGGTCAACCTCAGGCATACTGTCATATAATTCAATCGCAATATCCAGAGTATCCGTCCATTTTAAGCTCATAGTATCATCTCCAGTATCTTGGTAAGAAAAGCCAGACTAATGGTTTTCAGACACAATATTGATGGTATATTTAGGGATTTCGACTACCAAGTCTTCTTCCACAACAGCGGCCTGACAGCCCAAGCGTGACTCAGGCTCTAAGCCCCAGGCTTTATCTAGCATATCATCTTCGAGTTCATCAGACTCTTCTAAAGAATCAAACCCCTCTCGTACCACCACATGACAAGTTGTACAGGCACAAGACTTCTCACAAGCATGTTCAAGATCGATACCATTAGCCAGCGCCACATCTAAGATAGTCTCACCAGCTTGCGCTTCGGCTACAATTCCATCCGGACATAACTCCTCATGGGGTAAAAATATAATTTGTGGCATATTGATCTCTCTATTAAATATTATCGACGGCTTTGCCAGCTAAAGCTCGTTTAATGGAATCATCCATACGACGTCCAGCAAATGTATCTGTGGCTTTAGCCAAGATCTCGATTTGTTTTGCTATGGCGTGATGATCATCACCATTGCGCGCCACAATCAAGGTTTCCATTTGCTTAATAATGACTTGCCGTTCATCCTCAGTGAGCAAACGCTCACCATCGGCTTCCATAGCTATGGTTATTGATGCTAACAAGCGGTCTGCTTCGACCTGTTGCTCACGCAAACTGCGCGCCCCACGATCGGCATCGACATTGCTCCAAGAGGCCTTAATCATATCCGCTATTTCATTTTCAGATAGGCCATAAGATGGCTTTACCTGCACCGCCGTAGCGACGCCAGAAGTGAGCTCTCGAGCACTGACTTCCAACAGACCATCGGCATCAACCTGAAAGGTAACGCGTACTTTAGCAGCACCAGCAGCCATGGGGGGAATGCCACGCAACTCAAAGCGCGCTAAAGAACGACAATCTTGCACCAGGTCGCGCTCGCCTTGCAGGACATGAATAGCCATAGCGACTTGCCCGTCCTGGTAGGTGGTAAATTCTTGGGCTCGAGCTACTGGAATAGGTGTATTACGATCAATGACCTTCTCCACTAGGCCACCCATGGTTTCTAAACCAAGGGATAGGGGTAAAACATCCAGTAATAGCATCTCATCACCAGTTTGATTACCCACCAGCACATCAGCCTGTCGTGCAGCACCCAAAGCAACCACGCGATCGGGGTCAATACTGGTTAATGGTGGCCTACCAAACAATTCAGCGACTTTTTCTTGTACCCGTAACACACGGGTAGAACCGCCTACCATAACTACCTGATTAATATCGTCGATAGTCATACCCCCATCACGCAAAGCTTTTTTAGTAGCGCGCAGGGTTTTAGCAATAACTGGATCGAGCAAACTATTTAACTGTTCGCGAGTCAATTCAATATCTGCCGGGCAACTTGTCTCGGGCCAGTCAGCAAAGGTAATAGTCGTGACTGCGGTATCGCTTAATTGCTCTTTTGCTTGGCGCGCCTGACGCAAAAGAAAACGTTGCTGAGCTAGTGTTAGATTCTGGATATTGCGCTCATCACAAATCCAATTAGCAATCGCGTGGTCAAAATCATCGCCACCAAGTGCGGAATCACCACCTGTGGACAGTACTTCAAAAACACCCTTTTGCATCCGCAAAATAGAGATATCAAAGGTGCCGCCACCTAAGTCAAAGACAGCGATAGTGCCTTCTTGCTCATTATCCAAGCCATAGGCCACCGCTGCCGCAGTAGGTTCATTAAGTAAGCGTAAAACCTGAATACCCGACAAGGTTGCCGCATCTTTTGTCGCTTGACGTTGGGCATCATCAAAATAGGCAGGCACGGTAATCACGGCACCCACTAGATCACCACCCAAACTGGCCTCGCCACGCTGGGCTAGGACGCGTAGGATATCAGCAGAAACTTGGACTGGGCTTTTTAAACCGGCCGCCGTTCGCAACATTGGCATGCCACTTTCACAGGCCTCAAAAATATAAGGCATCTGCTCGCCTAAGCGAGTGACATCTTGTAATCCACGCCCCATTAAACGCTTGACCGACATAATGGTATTGGCGGCATCATCAACCAAGTGTTGTAATGCCTTAGTACCCACTTGCGGTAGCTCATCAGCACGATAGCGCACCACTGACGGCAATAAATGGGTACCTTTGGAATCGGCTAAGGTTTCTGCACGCCCACTACGAACCGTGGCCACCAGCGAATGGGTAGTACCTAAATCAATACCCACCGCCAATTTACGCTGATGGGGCTTGGCACTTTGGCCAGGTTCAGCAATTTGTAGAAGAGCCATATTTGCTTCTCTTAATCCAACAATCGACCTTCAAGGTCATTGCATTCCTGTTGTAATTTTTCGATAAACTGCAGTTTCCGCACTACCACCTCGGCTGCTGGCAATTGGCCAGCCTCATAAGCCGCCGCAAAGTCTGTCTGCAACTGTTTATGCATAACCAACAATTCATCTGCTAGCTGCTCGAGTTCGGCCTCAACATCAGCTGCGGCGGGCAGCTCTTCCATGCGCTCACGCAATTGCATTTGTTGCAGCAAAAAATCCATCGGCATTGAGGTATTGGTCGGCGCCAAAGGCTCCATACCTTGAAGTTCAAGAAGATAGATAGCGCGCTTTAATGGCGACCGCAACACACCATAAGCTTGGTTAAGGTAGGAGGCTGTTTGCACTGCCTGACGTTGCTCGGCTTCGTCACTGGCAGCAAATCGATCAGGATGATGAGTTTGCTGTAACAGACGATGGCTATCGGCTAAGGCAGCCAAATCTATTTGGTAACTGCAAGGCAAGCCGAGGTTACTGAAGTAGTCTTTCGTTAAATCCACTTGCCGTGTTTCCTGCAAAGTTCAGAGAAGCTTAATAAAGTCGCAGATCGATTAGATCCGGCAGTATTAAATACACGAGTGAGGCGCATTGAGAGTCAGCACAGCATCCTGCTTAGACATTAAAACTCTCGCCACAACCACATTCGTTTTTGACATTGGGATTGTTAAACTGAAAACCTTCATTTAGGCCTTCCTTAACATAATCCAGTTCCGTGCCATTTAGATACACCATACTTTTGGGATCAATCACGACCTTAATGCCATGTGATTCAAACACTTCATCGTGCTCAGCAATGGCGTCCACAAACTCCAACACGTAGGCCATACCAGAACAACCTGTGGTGCGCACACCGAGACGCACACCTAGCCCTTGACCACGATTAGCTAAGTAATTACTGACGTGATCTGCCGCTGCCTGAGACATGGTAATAGCCATGATTAACTCCTGTTACTGCTTGCTCTTGTAGTCGTCGATAGCGGCTTTAATCGCATCTTCGGCTAATACTGAACAGTGTATTTTAACTGGGGGTAAGGCCAGTTCTTCCGAAATAGACGAGTTACGAATTTCGCCAGCCTCGTCTAAGGTCATGCCTTTCATCCACTCAGTTACTAAAGAGCTGGAAGCAATGGCAGAACCACAGCCATAAGTTTTAAACTTGGCGTCTTCAATAACCCCTTCTTCACTGACTTTAATCTGCAAACGCATCACGTCACCACATGCAGGGGCGCCTACCATGCCAGTGCCAACTTGCGCGTCAGCTTCATCCATCTTACCCACATTGCGGGGGTTTTCGTAATGATCAATAACCTGTTCGCTATATGCCATGATCCTTATCTCCTCAATTCTTACTAAATATTGCCTTGTGTTAGTGGGCTGCCCACTGCACGCTATTTAAATCAACACCGTCTTTGTACATATCCCATAAGGGCGACAGCTCACGCAGTTTGGTTACGGCTTTGCGCACCTGGGCAATGGCTTGGTCAACATCTTCAGGGGTAGTAAAGCGACCAATACTAAAGCGAATAGAACTATGTGCCAGCTCATCATTCATACCCAACGCTCGCAGCACATAAGATGGCTCAAGGCTAGCGGAAGTACAGGCCGAGCCGGAAGAAACTGCCAATTCGCGAAGTGACATAAGCAGAGATTCACCCTCTACATAGTTAAAACTAATATTGGCATTGCCAGCTACCCGCTGATCAATAGAACCATTTAGATACACTTCTTCCATATCACTTACACCGTCCCATAGACGCTGACGTAAAGCGAGAATGCGCTGGTTTTCTTCTGCCATTTCTTCCTTGGCAATAGCAAAGGCCGCACCCATACCCACAATCTGGTGAGTAGGCAAAGTGCCTGAACGCATACCACGTTCATGGCCACCACCGTGCATTTGCGCTTCCAGACGCACACGGGGCTTACGACGTACGTACAAAGCACCAATACCTTTAGGTCCATATACTTTGTGGGCTGAGAAAGACATCAAGTCTACTTTCATAGCTTCTAAGTCGATAGCAACCTTGCCTGGGCTTTGCGCTGCATCAACGTGGAAAAATACTTTTGCTGCACGGGTAACTTCACCAATGGCAGCAAGGTCTGTTACGACACCAATTTCATTATTTACATGCATCAAAGACACCAAAATTGTATCTTCACGCATTGCATCTTGAACCATTGCTGGCGAAATTAGGCCATCCGTATCAGGATCAAGATAAGTAACTTCAAAGCCTTCACGCTCTAACTGGCGCGCAGTATCTAATACAGCTTTGTGCTCAATCTTAGAAGTGATAATGTGCTTACCCTTTTTCTGATAAAAGTGGGCAATGCCTTTAATGGCTAAGTTATTTGATTCAGTCGCTCCTGAGGTCCACACAATTTCACGGGGATCCGCATTCACTAGATCAGCTACTTGGCGACGAGCAGTCTCTACCGCTTCCTCTGCTTGCCAACCATATAAATGGGAGCGCGAGGCCGGGTTGCCAAAGTTACCTTCTTGCGTCAAACAATCACACATTAACTTCGCTACACGGGGATCGACCGGCGTAGTTGAAGAATAGTCTAAATACAGAGGCAGTTTCATTATCCATCTCTCCACTATCTATTAGTAGATAGCTTTATATTGTAAAAAATTAATTTCTCTTATGAGACAAAATGCAAAGGGGTCGAAACAGTCACCTTTTGTACCTGCTTCCGCGCCACATTTTGCACATCTCTTCTGGCCATAAGATCAGCCAAGGTTATATTGGTAAGAAAGCCATGAATCTGCTTACTTAAATCCGTCCACAAATGGTGTGTTAAACAAATTTCACCAGCTTGGCAGCCATGACTACCTTGGCAGCCTGTCGCATCAACTGACTCGTTAACAGCATCAATAACGGCAGCAACATGAATATCATCGCATTCGCGGCTTAAGCGGTAACCACCGCCCGGGCCTCGCACACTATCAACTAAACCCTGGCGCCGTAACTTGGCAAACAGTTGCTCCAAATAAGACAGTGAAATATCTTGGCGCTCAGAAATATCAGCCAAACTAATGGGTTTATCACTAGCGTTAAGTGCCAAATCTAGCATGGCAGTAACGGCATAACGTCCTTTGGTAGTAAGTTTCATTGTAGGAGCCAACCATAGACAAATTATTCTTGGCTTACTTATAACGATTGCTGAAAAGCTAGCAAGCAAACCTGAAAGTGAGGCAATTTTACTAAAAACCCAGTATTTTAGTCAAGTATTATTGAACCCCAGCCAAGGCACTTAGCTGACTAATGTTTCACTCTTCTGAGTAGCCGTGGCTTCAGCATCAGAGGGCTCATTAGGGCTTTCTATAGCAGCACTAAAGTCTTCGTCTTTTAGTTCTGGCAAATCTTCATCTTCGTAGGAAGCATCCATTTCCCGCAGCTTTTGGGTAACGCACTCCAATTTGCGATCGACGGCATGCATATGATCCAACATCACACCCATAGATTTGGCTACTGGGTCTGGCATATCTGGGCTTAAGCCATAAGCACCAAACTTTTCAGCCATATCTTTTTTGACCTGCACATTGGCTTTGTCCTGCTGAGTGATAATACGGCCTGGGATCCCCACCACCGTTGCTTCAGCTGGCACTTCTTTGGTTACCACGGCATTAGAGCCTATTTTTGCTCCTTTACCGACTTCAAAAGAACCTAAAATCTTGGCTCCAGCACCGACGACAACACCATCATTTAGTGTCGGATGGCGCTTACCCTTATTCCAACTGGTGCCCCCTAAGGTTACCCCTTGATAGAGAGTAACATCATCGCCAATAATCGCGGTTTCACCAATCACCACTCCCATTCCATGGTCGATAAAAAAGCGATTGCCAATTTGGGCACCTGGATGGATCTCAATGCCAGTAAACCAACGTGCGAGGGTGGATAGGAAACGCGCCAACCATTTTAACCTGTGCCCCCAAAACCAGTGGGAGATGCGATGTAAAAGAAGCGCATGCAGACCAGGGTAACAGGTTAACACCTCAACA
>NYZU01000041.1 GCA_002686055.1 Oceanospirillaceae bacterium
CATGGCTGCCGCTGAGTCGCCATCGATAGAACCAAAGTTACCTTGGCCATCAACCAAGGTATAACGCATGGAGAATGGTTGCGCCATACGAACAATAGTTTCATATACAGCGGAATCACCATGAGGGTGGTATTTACCTATTACATCACCCACCACACGCGCTGATTTTTTGTAAGCTTTATTCCAATCATTGTTCAATTCGTGCATGGCAAAAAGCACACGCCGGTGAACTGGTTTTAGGCCATCGCGAACGTCGGGCAGTGCACGCCCAACAATCACACTCATGGCGTAATCCAAATAGGATTGTTTGAGCTCATCTTCGATATTTATTGGTGAGATTTCTTTAGCTATTTCATTCATAACTAAACGAATTTCCTTGTCCGTATGGCTCTTCTATAAAAGCCTGCGTTGGGTCAATTAGCCCACCTAATTCAGCGAGCTACACAAACCTCAATGATAGCACAAGTGCTCTCCTAGACCTAATTTTCGCCGCTGGAAAAAGTCGGCTATTTAGGTGCTCTAGAGCGCTGAAAGGGTTATACTAAAGCTTCGATAAAACGAGACCAGGATATAGCCCTTTATGAACAATGTTGATGAAGCAGAAATCGCCAAGTTTGAAGCTTTGGCTAGTCGTTGGTGGGACCGAGAAAGTGAATTTAAGCCATTGCATGATATCAACCCATTACGTGTTGGCTGGATTGATGAACGGGCACCTTTGCATGGCAAGAAAGTAGCCGATATTGGCTGCGGTGGTGGCATAGTTGCCGAAGCCATGGCTCAACGCGGCGCCACTGTTACTGGTATCGATATGGGAGAAACACCCTTAAAAGTTGCCCAATTACATGCTTTAGAGTCGGGTGTTGATGTTACTTATCGGCAAATTACCGCGGAGCAATTAGCCGAAGAGGAAGCGGGACAATATGATGTGGTCACCTGTCTAGAAATGCTTGAACATGTGCCAGATCCGAGCCTAGTTATCGCGGCTTGCGCGAAATTACTAAAACCTGGCGGGCAAGTGTTTTTCTCCACTATCAATCGCAACCCAAAATCCTTTTTGTTTGCCATTATTGGTGCTGAGTATGTGTTAAATATTCTCCCCAAAGGCACCCATGAGCATAGTAAATTTATCAAGCCATCAGAATTGCATGACTATATGCGTGTTGCTGACTTACACAGCCATGACATGACCGGTTTGACCTATAATCCGTTAACCAAAATTTACAAACTTAACCCCAAGGATGTAGATGTTAACTATATGGTTTACGCCACCAAACCAGCCGTTAGCAATTGATCTTTTGACTCTTGGGAATGTGATTTATGTTTGACTATCAAGCGCCAGCCAATTGCCTCGCCCAACGTAATATTGTTGTAACTGGTGCCAATGCAGGCATTGGTCGAACAGCCGCATTAACCTATGCCGCCTTGGGCGCAACAGTTATTTTGGTTGGGCGCAATGTACAACAGCTGGAGTCTGTCTATGACGAGATAGAAGCTCATGGTTATCCCATGCCAGCCATTTATCCCCTTGACCTATTAAGTGCCACTGCCGAAGATTATGACGCCATGGCCACAACTCTATTAACTGAGTTTGGCCACCTAGATGGCCTGCTCCATAATGCTTCTATCCTAGGTGATCGTACCCCTATTAGTCATTATGAGCCACATACTTGGCAACAGGTTATGCAGGTCAATGTAAATGCCACTTTTATGATGACCCAAGCACTCCTGCCACTGTTGGAAAAGTCTGCCGACGCGGCCATTATTTTCACTAGTTCTTCTGTGGGATATCAGGGCAAAGCCTATTGGGGGGCATACAGTGTTTCCAAGTTCGCCACTGAGGGTTTAACCCAGATTCTGGCAGCTGAACTTGAGAATATTAGTCATATTCGGGTTAATGTTATTAATCCTGGGGCGACTCGCACTAATATGCGCGCTAAAGCCTATCCTGGAGAAGACCCAGCCACTGTTCCGGCACCTGAGGACATTATGCCCGTCTATCATTATTTGATGGGGCCAGACAGCAAAGGGGTTACTGGCCAGCATTTTAGCGCCCAAGGTAATGGCAAGCCGGCCTAAACACTTCTCAACTTAGGCATTGGTTTGCGCCTGTAATAACTCACCGAAAGCTTGTGCCAAACGGTCACTGCGCTGGGGACTACGTAGTAGGTTTAAAATAGCCCGGCGCAAGTCTTGTTGATACATTAGCTCCCCTACTAGGGCATTAAATACGCCCTGATCGGGAGCACAAGCCTCAAGGAAAGCTGATAACACACCATCTTCAGCTAAATCAGCCTGACATTTACTCACCACCACAGCTAACAACTCCACATCTGTTGCTTCGCTACCCGACAAAATTTGTAGCAACCATGTTTGACGTTCTTTACTATTTGGCCCTTGGCTTACCCCACGCAGGCAAGCAATGCGCTCCCCTGCATCGTCAGTTTGCTGACCACGTTGCAATAAAGCTTGGCTTAGCTGGTATGGCAAGATAACATTTTCACATTGAATGGCTAGATTCACTAGCACTGGATTGGGTAATGTCGCCACAGCCATACTCACGGCTGTAACTAAGCTATCATCATCTTCTAAGCGCTGCACTAAATCAGCAAATCCTTGTACCCCAAGTTGCTGCCACTCATCACTTGGCTTACCAGACAATATATAATCACGCACTGCTGAATAATACGCAGAGGCTGGTTGTTTAAGTACCCGCCGGGCACAGGCATTAAAGGCCGCCATGCGCTCCTGATCAGGCGTAAAGGCTAAATTACTATGTTGTAACTTATCACCAATGGCCGCTGATTCCTGTTGATCTAGCATATTGGTGCCTATGGTTTCTAACAACTGATTAAGAAATTCATCACGGGCTGCTTGAATTAAATAACCTTGCTCATCCAAGGGGAACTTTAAAAACCAAATAGTCGGTGCCGCTTCTTGACGATCATTCTGCCATAGTAAAATACCGACCCATGCATGACGCAGCCAAGGCATGGGATACGGTTTTTGTGAATTTTCAAAGGCAGAAAACTCGGTTGTCGATAGTTTTTTCAGCCGACAGCCAATATCAAAAATACGATAATGACCGTCCACTTGATTAAATAAATCGGAAAGCGTTTGTAAGGATTCAATAGCAGGCTGCATAATGACCAGTAAGCGGATAAACTATGCTTCGTATTATACTCTTTTTCACTAGATTACGTAATGAGCACAACATCCACAGACACCCAGCAATGGTGGGTATATATGGTAGAGACAGTTTCGGGAAAACTCTACACAGGTATTACCACAGATCCACAAAGGCGTCTTGATGAGCACCAAAATAATCCCAAACTAGGGGCTCGCTTTTTTCGCAGCGACCCTGCCAATACTATGGTTTATCAGGAATTACATCCAGATCGAGCTAGTGCCTCAAAACGCGAAGCTGCAATCAAAAAACTCTCGCATAAAGCAAAACTTGATTTGATTAAGTCAGCCCACTAGCACAGTGGCATTAATAATTAGTTAAAAAGTACTAACCTGGGCCAGCCCCACTAGCACGCGATTGATCGGATTCAGGTACAAATGAATCCATCATTAAATCCTTTAATCGCATTACCAAGGTGGCTGACAAAGAAATACCCTTATCAAGACAAGCTTCACGCTGGCGTATTAGATCACTGGCAGATTCCAATAAATTACCATCAATAGCCTTTTCATCTACACGTAATAACACTTCATCTTCTGCAACAACGGCCCTATGTGGCTCATAAAGCCCCAGCAGACTGCCATTGGCTGTCATCGCCAAACAACGCTGCGAACCATCATGGTGCACATAATATAATGATAAGTCTTGTCGCATTTGCGGTTGATTCATCGGTTTGCTTAACCATGTCATGAGCATTGGCGCCACTAATACGCCCTGTGATGTATTGCGTAAACGAATAGACATTACACCATGGGACATAGCTGCCCCAAAAGCCAATTCCGCTTGTACCAGACTAGATTGCCCTTGAGCATCAAAGACCCATTCGTCACCATGTTCTATAACCTTAGGTGCTTGTACGTCAGGAAGCAGGGAGTCTAGGGCATTATGTATGGTTTTATCATCCACCAAACCATATTGATAACAAGTTGCCACGCGCATACCTGCCCCAAGTTGATCGCCAGGACTAAAACCAAGGCCCTCAACACTGCGCTTGATCATAAACTTAATTTCATTGGCCGATAGCGCCACAGAATCAGCCACTAGCCGCCTCCGGTGTAAAGGCAAGGTCAGGCGCTACGGGAAAAGACCAGTCATCGAAGCCATTGGTATTTATCTCCGATACTAATGGTGCCCCTTGGAACATAGTATTACGCACCCATAGAGCTGATTTAGGATCAAATTTACTCACCCCAAAAAAGGCTAGCTTAGCGCGCAGCAAATGCATGGGGAGAACACTTTCCTCAAGCAAGTTGGCACGTATTTCTCCGTAGGTTGTCTGGGACATTGTGGCAATGCGCGCCACAATGCCCTGGTGGCTTGGATACTGCAAGAGAAAATCAGCTACAGTTGCATCCAAATCAGCATGCAACAATGCTTCTAGGTCTGTATGACAGTCCTGTACTGCCTTGGCAATACCCAAAAACATTTGTAGCTCTGCACCGGCATCAACGCCTACTTTACCTAGTCTTGGTTCAACTTTGTTTTGGGAATAATACCAAAAAGTAGCTACTTGCTCTGGGTCATTAAAGTTGTAATCAAATACCCAATCATAGGTGTGTTTAATGGCATCAGCTAAACGCTGAGCAGACTCTGTTGGGTCATATTGTAGCGATTCCGCTATGGCCATGTTTTGAGCTAGGCTATCGACTATATCGGGATATAACTCCAACATTAGATTAATCAATAATTCCTGTGCTTCGAGACTATAATGCTGTTCTGCCCATGCATGTATTTGCTGCCAATCTTGCACCTCGGTAGACGCACTATTGAACCAATCATTGAGGTTTTCTAAGTCTGCTAAAAGCAGTCTATTATTGTTGGCCTGCCAAGCATCAAGGGTACTTACTTCGCGCACATGCTGACATGCTCTTGCCATAAGTTCTTGCAGTTGACTGATCTTGGGCGCTGTAGCCGGCATACTAAGGACACGAGCGAAGGCAGTTTCACGCTGCAAAACCCATTGTGCAGTAATTTGTGGGTGGTTTACTAACCAAGGCGCCATACCTAAGCCAGTAGAATTACCGATACCCAAATAGCGTTGCACATCTACATCCATATCAACGGCATCAGGGTAGGCTTCTTGGTGAACCAAATGATGGAGCTGATCAATACTAAACTGGCGTAACAAATAACAAACTAGCATTTCACTAGCGAAAGGACTGGCCAAATCTGGATGCTGTTTGATTACTTTATCCCAATCGCAAGCGCCAAACTTACCCGATCCATAAACCGCTGTTGTACGATATAAGTAACCTACTTCAGCCAGACGCTGGACATCAGGCTGGCGGCCTTGACGCAGATTATCTAAGACCTCATTAAAAATTCTGGCGCTTCGATTGGCGCGGGATAAACAAATACAACGCGCATCAATCCGACCGGCTTCCTGCAATGGCACATTAGCCGCAAGTTTAGCCAAGGTTAACTCATCAACATCACCCTCCATCAGGGTCATGGTCAGATCCCATTGGTCGGCAATAACACGATCGTCACGCTCGTCAGGGGCTAGATATTGTGAAAACACCACAAAGCTTAAATGACTACTCGGGGTTTGAATATCAAACACGACATGACCGTAGCCATCGTTATCTAGATCAAAACGACTGTATTTAATCTGCCAATCGTTGCCTATCATGTTACGCATCAGTGTTCGCATAAAACTTAGGCGGCTGGCAAAACCCGCTCCAAGTCGATTCAGATCCATAACTAGAGCAGGAGGTCGCAAGGCTATATTTTGCATTATATATTACCCCGATTATCGTTGAGCTAAGCTCAGTCTTGGCCACTCTGAGGACCAAACCCCGAACGGCAGAGCGCTAACCAATTACCACCCATTATTTTCTCAACTTCTATTGCATTAAAGCCTTTTTGTTGCAGACCCGCAACAATATTTGGGAAGTCAGCACTATTTTCAAACCAAGTTAAGGACTTTGGCCAGGCGGCATTAGTTGCACTGCCTTCTCCATAATCCATCTGTTTGCTCCAACGCCCATTGCGCATCCATTCAAGTATGGACAAGGGCTGGTTTAGGCATAGGTCACTACCCATACCAACATGATCAATACCCATCAAATCCACGGTATCTGCCACCATATTACAAAAACTATCTAAAGTGCAATCGGGGCCACCTTGCAGATGGAAAGGATACAAGCTAAATCCCAATAACCCACCACTCTCTGCCAAAGCCGAGAGTACACGATTGGATTTATTACGCTTAGCAGGCTCAAAAAAGCTAGGGTTGGCATGGCTAATAACAATCGGTCGCTGGGAAAGAGCAATGGCCTGCATAGTACTCTCTTCAGCACTATGGGACATATCAATCACCATGCCCACGCGATTCATCTCATCGATTACCACTTTACCAAAGCGGGAAATACCCGCATCGTTGGGCTCATAGCAACCTGAAGCTAATAGGCTTTGATTGTTATAGGTTAGCTGCATAATCCGTACACCTAACTGATGGAAGATCTGTACTAAATCTATATCATCTTCGATAGGTGAACAGTTTTGGAAACCAAAAATAATCCCCACCTTATTTTGTTGATGGGCCATGTCAATATCTGCAGCCGTATGCACTGGCATAATCAAATCATCATGCTGCGCAAAGAGACGGTTCCAAGCCCCTATATTTTGCAAAGTTTCGCGACACATTTCATGATAAGCAATAGTGACATGCACAGCACTAAGGCCACCTGAGCGCATCTGCTCAAACACCTCTCGACTCCACTGACTATATTGCAAGCCATCAATCATCATCATTTTGGTCATATTAAATCTCTATGATAACACCAACACTAAGCATTTAAGGTTTTAGGCTTTGATATAACTGGTCTTCACCTCAGTATAAAACTCTTCTGCATATTGCCCCTGTTCACGGGAACCGTAGCTGGAGTTTTTACGGCCACCAAAAGGTACATGATAGTCTGTTCCCGCCGTTGGCAAATTCACCATTACACAACCCGTTTTAGCGTGGCGCTTAAAGTGGGAGGCATACTTAAGTGATTGCGTACAAATACCCCCCGTTAATCCATATTCAGTGTCATTTAATGTGGCTAATGCCTCTTCATAATCAGCCACTTTTATAACACAAGCGATGGGAGCAAAAGCTTCCTCGCGATTAATACGCATCTGATTAGTGGTATTAACAAATAACGCTGGGGTCATAAAATAACCTTGGCTATCATCAATCTCACCACCACACACCAGTTCACAACCTTCGTCCTCAGCAAGTTTCATATAATCTCGATTTTGCTGCAATTGCTTGGCATCAACCACTGGACCAATGGTGACACCCTCTGCCAAAGCATCGCCGACCTTTAGATTTGCCATACGCTGTTTTACTTTTTCCACAAAAGCATCATGCACACCCTCTGTCACGATTAAGCGTGATGAAGCTGTACACTTTTGACCTGTACCCCCAAAAGCACCCCCTACGGCACAATCGGCAGCTATATCTAGATCAGCGTCATCAAGCACAATAAGCGCGTTTTTACTGCCCATTTCTAACTGAAACTTAGTTAAGTTGCCAGCAGCAGCTTGGGCAATACGGCGGCCGACCTGCAATGAGCCAGTAAAACTAATGGCATCCACTTCAGTACTATTAATCAGTTGTTCACCGACCTCAGAGCCAGAGCCCATAACCAGATTAAATAATCCATCTGGAAGGTTTTGTTTAGCGATAATTTCGGTTAAAGCTACGGCACTTGCTGGCGTCAGGTTAGCTGGCTTCCAAATAACGGCATTACCAAAAGCCAAAGCAGGGGCTATTTTCCATGACGCCGTGGCAGTGGGAAAATTCCAAGGGCTAATAATGGCTACTATTCCCATTGGCTCGCGACGAGTTTCAATTTCTACTCCTGGGCGAACGGAGTCAGCTGTTTCCCCCATTTGGCGTAGGACTTGGGCAGCATAGTATTGGAAAAACTGTCCTGCACGGTATACCTCACCCCTACCCTCGGCAAATGGCTTGCCTTCTTCTTGGGACAACAATTTACCCAACTCATCACAGCGGGCAATCATTTCATCCCCAATGGCTTGAAGCACTTGCAAACGTGCTTCCAAGCCCGTTGCTTGCCATACAAGTTGCGCCTGTTTAGCAGCACTTAAAGCTTCCTGCACCTGCGCAGACGATGCTTGGGCAAATTCACCTATTACTTCGGCATGATTGGACGGGTTGCGGTTTTCAATACTAGTTATACCAGCTACCCACTTGCCAGCAATATAATTGTTCTGAATTTGTGCCATACAGATATCCTGTTTATCCCTATTGATTAAATACATTTAAGCGAATAGTAAATGATTTTAATTCTATTCGCATGATAATAATAATTAATTGATTGTTAATTTTGATAAGTTTTGTTTAAATACTTCTATGCTTCCTGATATCAAGATTGCTCATCTCAGAACCTTTATCACCGTTGCCGAGTGCGGTAACTTCCGCCGTGCTGCACAAATATTATGTCGTTCACAGCCAGCTGTTAGCTTGGCGATTAAACAGCTAGAGTTATTACTTGGAGCGGAGCTGTTTGATAAACAAAAGTCTGGCCAGTTAACGGCTTTTGGTAATAACTTCCTGCCACAAGCAAAAAACCTCTACCAGCAATACCAAAACACCTTAACAAGCGCCTTACAAGTTGCCCAAGCTAAGACAGGCACAGTGAGATTAGGTGTGCTGCCCTCTGTTGCTAGACATTTTTTAAGCCATATTATGCGCCGTTTTATGCAGCTTTATCCATTGGTAGAACTGCAAGTTCAAGATGATAACGGGGATAATTTACGCGCTAAGTTGCTCGCCGGCGAAATTGATATTTCAGTTAGCAGCATTTGGCAACATGAACCTGATATTGCCCATCTAGAAATTTGTCGGGATACGGTTGGTTTAGTTGGGGTAAAAGAGCACCCCTGTATGCAAGCCGAAGCAATAGACTGGCAGCAGATTACCGAGCACCGTTTATTGCGTAATGGCACCACACCCTTAATTCACAACACTGAGGCTCACGCGTTTACCGAAGCCTCTATGCATATTGCCAATATGGCTTCCCTTGAGGCGGTACTTAGCGCCAGCGCAGGTATTACCACCCTTCCTTGGTTAGCATTTCCAGAAAATAATAGCCACTTGGCGTTTCGGGTCTTAGGGCAAGGAAAAATCCAACGCCGTATCGCTCTAATGCAATTACGCCAGGCCCAGCAACTGCCTGCCACAAAAGCATTGAAGCAAGTGATCTTAGAGCACTTTACCCATAATGCTGAGAGTTTAGAAAATACTTATCTAGAAATTACCGCCACAACTACATAAAATCTTAAGCAATGCAGCTATGGCGACATAATTTAATACTAAATCAGTCTATTAACAGACTGATATTCAAGACGGCAACGACTAATACTGCAAGTTACGAATTTGTGTCGCTAACTGATCCAACTTCCTATTGGTTTCCTGCCGGAAAGTGATAATTGAATCCATTGATTGTTCAGCCAGGTAGACCCGCTCATCTAGCTGAGCCGTGGTTTGCTCCATGGCGCCAACCACGCGTATCTGACGTTGTAACATTGAGAGTTCAGATTGGATTTCATCAACCACAAGATTCATCTGTGCCATATCAGCAACTGCCTGCCCTAACACTTGCTCTTCTTGTCTAGTTAATTGAGCACGTAATGCGGCCACGGATTCACTGTTCTGTTGACTAAGTTCACCATTCTGAAGTGCCACTTCGCTGGTTAAATTAACCTTAGCAAGGGTTGTGGATAAACTATCTTGCAACACCTCACTGGTAGCCCTAATTTCAATTAAAGATTGCTGAATTTCATCGACATTGGTTTTTAAATCACCACTATCGGTTTGCAAATTTTTAACCGCCGCTAGGCTCTTCCCTAAACTGGTTTCCAAGGTCTGAAGTGCTGTTTGAGCCTGTGTCAGATCTTTAGCTTGCTGTGATAAATCAGTTAGTAATTGCTTATTTTCAGCAACCACATTGGCAACACTTTTTTGCTGACCTACTATTAGTTCTTGCTGTTGTTCTATCAAATTAGTTTGGGCAGCCAACTGTTCTGTGTGCTGCTTAATACCCACACTATTATTTTCCAAGGCCTTTTGGTTTTCTAAAATGGCTGGCTTATTAGTGCGATAAGCCACACCCCACAACTTATCTATCTCCGAATCAACAAACTTATTACGCTCCTTAGCTCGGTCATCAAGTAATTTAACTTGCGCCTGGACTACGGTACCAGATTTGTTGGCACTAACATCTGTGGCCACTACCAAAGCTTCCAATTCGCCAATGCGCTTACGAGCATGACCTAATTCACCCCTTGAAACAGTTAGCATATCTTCCATATCAACGATGCGGTTATGCATCCACCAAATAGACGATACAGCCACCATCACTACCAATAGCCAAGAAAACCATTTTCCATACTGACGTTTTGGGGAACCATTATCATCACTAGCAGCCTTGGCAGTTGCTGGTGTGGGATGAATGGACGCCTCCCTTTGCACCGTTGAACTTGTGGTCTGTTGGGTATCAGTTTTAGATTGCTTTGCGCCACCACGAAAAGCCTGAATTTCATCAGAATCTGGCTTTAACATAGGTATATCTTCAACATCATCACGTTTGGGCATGTAATTAAATCCTTCAGCGCATCAACAACTCAATTTCACCATTTAATAAGCAGTAAATTTGAATCTGTGCAATAGTCACCATTCAACCCCTAAAAATAGCATGAATTTGGCCGTATGTAGAGCTGTTGGACAAAATTTATTTATGTTTAGTTCATGAAATACGAGGAAATAAAGTGGTTATAAAATATTTACCCATTTGACTCTAGTTTTTAAGACCAAACTAAAGATACTTATGATCTAGGTGTGGTTGTTTAATAGATGATTAAATTACATTTTTGGTATAAAACTTTGCATGCACAAACGTCCATTTTTTATACCTGTTTAAGGATTGACTATAGAAAATTACGACTTATATAATCACTACCACTATCAATAATAATTAGGTTTACCAAGTGCTCGAATCAATCCCAATGTCAGCTCTCTATGGGGGCATACTTATTGGTATCAGTGCCTCAATATTACTATTATTTAACGGACGTATTGCTGGTATTAGTGGCATTCTATATCGTTTAATCTTTAACCCTTTTGACCCTACTGAACGTAATTGGCGACTAGCCTTTCTGGTTGGATTAATGGTTGGTGGCTATCTACTTCTTCCAATCGATTTTGAACTACGGGAAGGATACTCTCAAATACTTCTAGCCTTGTCTGGTTTAGCTGTTGGTATAGGTACCCAAATTGGTAATGGCTGTACCAGTGGCCATGGCGTATGTGGAATAGGCTTATTGGCAAGTCGATCGATAGTTGCCACGATTGTATTTATGCTTAGCGGCATCATTACCGTTACGATACTTAGTTCGTTCACTGGTCTAGGAGGTTAATCCATGCAACGTCTTATAACAGCTCTGATTGCAGGTATTATCTTTGGTGCCGGCTTAGTCGTTTCCGAAATGGTAAACCCTGTAAAGGTGCAAGGCTTTCTAAATATTTTTGGCAACTGGGATCCAAGCTTGATACTGGTGATGGGTGGTGCAGTTGTTGTCACCCTGATCAGTTCACGTTTTATCTTACGCCGAACAGCGCCTATATTTGCAGATAGTTTTCAATTACCAGTCAGCACCATCATCGACCGCCGTCTAATTATTGGTGCAGTTTTGTTTGGGCTTGGTTGGGGGCTAAGTGGCTATTGTCCAGGGCCAGGATTGGTGAATGCCCTTATCAACCCCAATGAGGCTATGGTCTTTATACCAGCTTTACTGATTGGCGCATGGATTGGCAAAGGGGTGTCAGCTTAATAAGCTGACCTCTATGCTGAGAGCAGCATATCTAAACGCTTGACACTATCCAAAATACCTTTGGATTCATCCTGCATATCAACCAAAGCCTCAGCCGCCATTGGGTACATGGCACTTTTACTTGGTAGCTGAGCATTCGCTTCCACCATATAACGCATGCGAGGAACAAAAATCCATTGCAACCAATTGGTAAAGCTCATAGTGTCACAACAAAAAGGTTGACTGCTCATCATTGCCTCATCGGAAGGTGATAGATCACTCCATAAACCCACATTTTCCATTTCCCGCTGCAATACGCCTAACTCACGCAATACTTGCGTGGCATGTTCTGAAACCATGTCTCAATCCTTCAAGGTTAGCAATCAAATCAATTCTATCATTCTTGTATTGGGATCTCAGCTAAATACTCAGGTTTTTAGCTACAAGACTAGCGTCAATATTTCAGTCTGCACTAGTGACATATAAAGAACAGTGCCACCAATTATACTAACCAACGGCTGGCGCCAAAGTAGGTGTAATAGCATGGTGGCAAACAAACCTACTAGTTCTGGCAAGAAGTTTTCTGACACCACATCTGCATTTTTAAAACTATATACAACTAGCAACACCATTAGTATAGGGGGGAGATAGTCACCCAAATAATTTAACAATGGATGCCCTGAAGCCCTAGACAAGAACATAAATGGCAGAGCCCGCGTAAGGAAGGTCGCAACAGCCATAACCAACATAACCACAAGTAAATCTATATTGGCTATCATTGCCGCACCCCTTTGGATATTAGCAAGAGCGTCAAAGCCAGTACACAGGAGATCAAAAGCATATGTTCGCGACTTATCAATAACAAAGTGCCTAAACCAATAGCTAGAGCTACAACAAATAACCAAGGTTTACGCACCACTTTATACTGCTCGATGGCCAGCACCAAAAATAAAGCAGGAAGCACAAATTCTATGCCAGTCGTTGGAAAGGTAATTTGTCCTCCTAACCAACCTCCAATGCTACATCCAAGCACCCAATAACTTTGGTTTAATGCTGTCAGTAAAAGTTTAAAACTAGTCGGATTTATTTCTGCAGGTATTTGAGTCGACGTATGTAGAGCATAGGTTTCATCAGTAAGACCAAAGATGATATACCAACGTTGCCAGCCTTTATTTTGCAATTTACCGATTAATGATAAACCATAAAATATATGGCGAATATTTAACAAAAAAGTAGCGGTAAATACTTCTACTAATCCAGCTTGATTGGCCAACAAACCCACAGCCAAAAACTGTGCTGCACCAGCAAAGACGATAATTCCCATTAGGCCAGCAAACAACCAGTGGTAACCCAAATCTACAAATAAAATGCCAAAAGCAATCCCTAAAGGCAAATAGCCAAACATAACCGGCAGGCTGATACGAAATGTATAGGCTAAAGGTGAATTAGGGATCATATTGCTCTGCAAAAAAAGCCAGAATAAGGTCGGCGATGTTAACAACGTCCGATTTATATTTCAATGCAGGATCGATTCTTAAAGATCAATATGTCATTGCAGTTAAGTGTATTCTGCCCCTGCATATAACTATTTTTTTATATAAAAAATACCAAAATCAATTTTTTTTACTAATATTATCATTATGTCATTTTATTTATTGACCATAGGGGCAATTAAAACCCAGAAGATAGTGTCACTTCAAGCATAGCAACCTTAGGAAAAGTCATCATGGATGGAAGGCAAGAGTATACAAAATCAACAATTACGGATGAGATTGATCTGCATCAAATTTTACAACCATTATGGCGTAATAAATGGTATATATTATTGTTAGGCTGCCTAAGCGCATTGATTATAACGATCTATCAACTGGGTGGTTTTACCTTAAACAAAAGTGCTCAGGCGCAAATGCAAATATATTTTAATTTTAAGGGTGCTAATGAGGGCGTTTATCCTAATGGCGCCAAGTTTTCGCCAATGGAACTCTTATCAGAGCCCGTACTAAGTTCTGTATACGACCGCCATATAGATAGTGAAATAAATTACGCCGATTTTTCGCAAGCTTTAACTCTTACGCCCAATTTTTCCGGGTCTGCGCAATTGGAAGCTCTTATTTCAGATCTTGCAGAACTGGACAAAGGTTTATCTGTTGCTGAATTTAATGATGCTATAGAGACCTATACCACTTCTCTTCAGAGGCACTCAAAAACTAACATCACCTTGTCTTTAGACTTAAAATTAGTGCAAGGTAATATGGGAAAAGCCACAAAAATCCTAACCGCTATTACCGACACCTGGGCCAAACAAGCCTTAACCGATCGTGGCGTAATGAAATTATATAGACCCCATATTAGTAGTCAGATTATTTCCTTTGGGGACCAAGAGATACTAATAAATATTAATATGCTAGAGGACACACAGCAAAGGTTAGCCAAAACCGTGGCGGAATTCGCCGATATGCCTCAGCTAGCTTCATTAACTGATCCAAAATCTAGTCTTAACTTAGCAGATCTATCACTCTTACTAAGCAATGAAAGCAAATACCAACTTGCGGTTTTAAAAGAAATAGGTATCAAGCTAGAGAGTATTGATAAAAGCACCCGTTTATCAAGTGGATTTCATGCAACAAAAATGAAATTGTTAGAAAGGGAACGCGACCGTTTACAACGTATGATAACAACCTATGACGAAGCTCTGATACAACTCAGAGAACAACAATATAATCATATGGATAGTGTTATGGTAGCCAATAAGTCACCTTCTGAGCAAACCATTTATGCCCCACAATATAACGAAGATATGGTGAATTCATTGTTGCAACTTGGCTCCACAATGGCCGATCCTAAATATCGTCAAAATCTGCTTCAAGCAAAACTTAACTTATCCGCGCAACTGCAGGAAACCATTACCGAAATAGAATTTTATCAGTCTAGTTTTAATGAGAAGTATGATGTCATATTGGAAAAAGAAACCATAGACAAGCTTATACAGGCTACCACAGAAAAGCTAATGAAGATCAATGATGCATTAACCGGCATTACCAATCTAGCCAATAATTATTATTTATCTGACAAAGGCCAGCTATATAGCTTACAAGGCAAGATCGAACGGATAACTAATAGCAGCCTTTCAGTTGATATAATGCAGAAGGTACTGCTGGCTTTCTTTATGGGGTGTTTGTTGGCGGTGATGGTAATCTTCTGTAGATTAATCGCAGCACCAAGACCTATATCGACAATAGCTGAGCCATAGAATAAAAAATATAATGGTTAGGGATAGGAATTAAGGATAGTGGTAGGACTAGGCAGATTCGAACTGCCGACCTCTACCATGTCAAGGTAGCGCTCTAACCAACTGAGCTATAGTCCTAAGGAGAGGCGGAATGATACGGAGATTAGCCTGTTA
>NYZU01000027.1 GCA_002686055.1 Oceanospirillaceae bacterium
TCAGTAAAGGCGTCAGCATACGGACCCGTATAGAGCTCAATGCGGTCGGCGCCAATATCCTTGGCGCGGCGAATCTGTTCAGGATCTGGATCCATAAACAAACTGACCCGGCAGCCAAGCCGATGGATTTTTGCGATTATTTTTTCTAATACAGTGGTCTCGCCGCTAAGATCAAAACCATGGTCAGAGGTCAGCTGGCTATCGCTATCAGGCACTAACGTGGCCTGGTCTGGCTGAGCTTTGGCGAGTATTTCTATAAAGCCAGGATAGTTGTTAAAGTCATCTCTTGGTGCGACACAAAATTCGGCAAATGGATTGCCCTCAATGTTAAATTCAATGATTGAGTCGTCACGGTTGTGATTAAGTTCGTCAAGCATGCCTTTTATTTGATAGCAATCTTCGGGTCGAATATGTCGCTGATCTGGGCGAGGGTGAACGGTGAGACCATTGGCGCCGGCAGTGAGTAATTTTCTTGCGTAGGCCAAAAGGTCGGGATTATTGCCCGGCCTTGAATTTCTAATCAGGGCAATTTTGTTTAAATTGACACTGAGTGCTATGGAGCGATGATCTCTCTTCATAAGGCTATTTGCCTGCCTTATTCGGCGCTGTCGATTCGGCTAATACGCTCAATAATAATAGGCGTATTGGGAACATCGCCCATGCCATTGAGGCGACCTGTTGGCACGCTCTTTATGCTGTTGACGACATCCATTCCTGCGGTAACCTGACCAAAAACGGCATAACCCCAGCCCGCAGCATTTTTACCACGGTGATTTAAAAAGGCATTATCGTTGACATTGATAAAGAATTGACTCGTTGCAGAATGAGGTGCATTAGTTCTTGCCATGGCAATCGTTCCAGTCGCGTTCAATAGGCCGTTATCCGCCTCATTCCTAATTGCGGCTTGGGTATTTTTCTGTTTCATGGCTGCGTCAAAGCCGCCGCCTTGAATCATGAAGTTGTCAATCACGCGATGAAAAATAGTTTGCTGGTAAAAGCCGCTATCGACATAACTAAGAAAGTTAGCGACCGAAATGGGCGCTTGCTCAGCGTTTAAGCTGAGGGTGATATCGCCCAGATTGGTGACAATGACCACATCGACGTTAGCGACTGCTGGATTGTCATCCAACTCTGCCATTGAGGATTGGTCGATACTGGCTTTTTCAGCCGAGCAAGCTGTCACCATGAAAAATGCCCAGCAGCTAATGATTTTTCTGATCGACTGAATAGTCTGTGAGGGAATGCTTGTCATATTTTCTCCATCGTTGCTGTCACTTTAAGACCATTCTTTGGCGCGAGATTTTATTTTTAATCGGGGTAGGATTATGGCTAATATCGCTCCGATAAAAACCGCGAAAGCGCCGCGCAAAAACCATTCTTTATCACTTTTGTCAGCCAGTCTAGCGTTGTCGGCTTGTAGCTCGGCAATATCAATTTTGAGCATTTCGTTGTTCTGTAACAACTTACGGTTGTTATTATCTAAATTTATAGCATTAGCCGATAGTTTTTTTATCTGGCTCAATTCACTTTCAAGCGCTTGATTATTTTTTTTCAATTTCTTAAGCATTTTCTGTGATTGAGTTAGCGCTTCAGTCAATTGAGTCTCATTAGCTGTTCGAGTTTGTAGTTCACGACGCAAGGATTGATGGGTCGCGCGTATGTCTTGAAGTTGTGTTCGAGCAATCATGGTTTCGCTAAGGTATTGGCTTTGGATCCAGCCCTCGATGCCGGTGCTGGTCGATACTCTGCTTAGCTTTGTTTCAAGATCAGATTCGATGAGTGTTAATGGAGTGCCCGATTTAAGACCGCGATGAATGATACGGTGTTTGTTTGAGTTGCCACTGCGCAGTGGCACATAAAAAATATCGCTGACATAAACCGTTTTTTGCTCAGCTTGAATCTCAATAGGGGTGAGCATCGTGACTGCCATCACACAGCATACCAAGAGTAGGGGTAGGCTGTTTAGGTGAGCGCAAAAACTTAAGTCGTTTTTCTTCATTAAGGCAAAACCTTTTTAAACGGCTTAACGGTGACTTGTTGATAAACACCGGCGGCAATATAAGGGTCTTGTTCTGCCCAGTGTTCGGCTGCCTGCAGACTGTCAAACTGGGCAACGATTAAGCTGCCAGTGAAGCCTGATGAGCCGGGCTCTTCGGTGTCAATGGCGGGGTGAGGACCTGCCAGCACCAATCGACCTTGATCTTTGAGTTGGTTTAATCGCGCCAGGTGCTGGCTTCTGACCTGTTGGCGCAAGGCTAGGCTGTTTTCAACATCTTGACTGATAATGGCATATAACATTCGGCAGTAATATTCCTTTGCTGACTATTGCTCAGTTAGCATCGTCAGGTTGATCTTTGATATGTGGAAAAATAATCACCATTGTGAGTATCATCAAGAGTAAGGTAAAACCAAACGCGCTATACAGTTTGTAGTCAACCCATGCTGCTTGTGAAAAATTATAAGCGACATAAATATTTAGCGCACCCACGACCGTGAAGTTGGTAATCCAAAGCTGATTAAGCCGAAGCCACGCTAGTTTAGGCAATTGGAGTTGCTGGCCTAGCATCCGTTCAAGTAAGCTCTTCTTACCAATAAATAGGCTGGCGAGTAAGACAATTGCCATTCCCCAATTAAACACAGTGGGTTTCCATTGAATGAACAAGTCGTTGCGAAGTATTAAGGTTGCCGAACCAGCAACCACAACCACGGCAAATAACCAGAGTAATTGTTTCTCGACGGTGCCAGTTAATAACTTGATCATGGTAACTTGTACAGTCGATGCAATCATTAACACTGCTGTAGCAGAGAAAATGCCATCGAAGGTATGTGAATAGCCAAGTAATTCCAGTGATTGGCCATCCATTTTGTAAGCGATGAAGAATAAGATAAGTGGGATTAAATCAAGTATTTGTCGCATCTAGGAGTCGTCTTTTCTGGGTAAATAAAATATTACAGTCTGGCCAATACGTTATTCAGTTGATTTTACCTGAATTCGACCCCCGATGAGTAGTTATAAATCCCGATCGGTGAATATCTTTTAATAATTTTTTAGGCGATACTAAGCAAACATAGTTGAGTTAAAGCCCCCATGATTTTTGATCTGCACACCCACAGCACCGCATCGGACGGTCATTTGTCCCCAGAACAACTTCTCGATAGAGCGGTCAATAATGGTGTATCGCATTTAGCACTCACTGATCATGACACGATGGCGGGTTTCGAGCAGTTGCAGAATGTCGCTGATCTTAAATCCCGTTGGCCCATTCATCTGGTGCCAGGGGTTGAGATTAGCGCCAGTATTGATCAGCAACCCTATCATATTGTTGGGCTATGGTTGGATCCAGCGACACCAGTGCTAAAAGACTTTTTGGCTCAGCAACGAACCTTACGAGAGCAACGGGGTGAAATGATGGGCCTGAAATTGGAGCGCCTAGGGATGACGGGTGCTCTAGCAGGTGCAAAAAAAATTGCCGCTGGTGCCAGTCTTAGTCGCCCGCATTTTGCCCAGTACCTGCTCGAGCAAGGGCATTGCGATAAGCTTCAGCAAGCCTACAAGCGCTGGTTGGGCAAGGGTAAGCCGGCCGATGTGAAAATGAATTGGCCGACAGCCTCTGAGGCAGTGTCGGTGATACATGCAGCCGGTGGTTTAGCGGTTTTTGCCCATCCTGATAAATACGGTTTAACGAAAACTCGGTTGCGTGACACGCTCGCGGCTTTCAAGGCCGCCGGCGGTGACTGCCTCGAGTTGATCAGTGGCCAGCAAGATGGGCGTGTGACGGATTATTTATTGCGGCTTTCGCATAAATTTGAGCTTGCCTGCTCGATGGGCAGCGATTTCCATACGCCCGAGCAACATTGGTCGGATGTTGGTTGTCATAAAGCCCTGCCCGCAACGGCATTGCCCGTTTGGGAGCTGCCGCAAATAGAGAGCCGTTTAGCGCTAGAGGGGTTAGGGGAAGAATGAGTCAAATGCTTCAAATTCATCCTGAAACCCCCCAGTCTAGGCTTATTTCACAGGCTGTGGAGGTGATTGAGCGAGGCGGAGTGGTGGTTTACCCCACTGATTCTGGCTATGCCTTAGGCTGCCAGCTGGATGAAAAGCAAGCAGTCGAGCGTATTCGTCGTATTCGCCAGCTCGATGATAAGCATAATTTCACCCTAGTTTGCCGCGATTTATCGGCCATTGCGACCTACGCTAAGGTCGATAACATTGCCTATCGCGCCATCAAGAATCATACCCCAGGCCCTTATACCTTTGTTTTACATGCGACTAATGAGGTTCCGCGGCGTTTAAAGCAGCCTAAACGTAAGACGATTGGTATTCGTGTGCCGGATAACCGTATTGCTCAAAGTCTACTGGCAGCAATGGCTGAGCCAATAATGAGCGTGACCCTGATTTTACCGGGAGTTGACTTACCATTACTGGATCCTTATGAAATTCGAGACCTGCTAGCGACGCAAGTCGATTTAATCATCGATGGCGGGTATTGCGGCATGGAAGCGACCAGTGTGATTGATCTGAGCAATGATGAGCCGATCATTTTGCGAGAAGGTGCCGGTTCAGTCGAAGAATTTCGACTCTAGTTTGATTTCATTTTAAAGCTCATTCTTTGTTGAGTAGCTGCGGTTGCGAGAAGTGTTCTAAATTTCGTCAATACTACTGTTTTTATCATCCGATTTATCGCTATAATGGTGGCTATCCAATGTCGTTATAAGCACCTTAAGTAACGCATATCAAAAGGAAAATCGTCTTTTATGACTGATAACTCTGCTGAAACGTTAGCTTCGACAGAAACCAATGGCCTAGATGCCTCCGGCGAGTCTGTTATTGCGTTGAAAACTAATGGTCAAGTCAGTCGTCCTAGGCTTTTGGAGTTGAGAGGCCGTGCTCCAACTGAGTCCGTGGCAGGTGAAGATACCCAGCAAGAGCTGCCTTTTGCGATCGTGCGTGGCGAAGAGTTGACCGAGGTCCCTGTAGACCTTTATATCCCCCCCAAAGCCCTAGAAGTTTTTCTCGATGCCTTTGAGGGTCCGCTTGATCTTCTGTTGTATTTAATTAAAAAGCAAAATCTCGATATTCTCGATATTAACGTTGCTGAATTAACCGAGCAGTACATGCACTACGTGCGTTTGATGGACACCATGCAATTTGAGTTAGCGGCTGAGTATCTGGTGATGGCAGCCATGCTAGCAGAAATTAAATCGCGTATGTTACTGCCGCGCTCACAAGAGATCGAAGATGACGAAGAAGACCCTAGAGCGCAGCTTATTCGACGCTTGCAAGAATACGAGCGCTTTAAAAAAGCTGCCGAAGACATTGCTGAGATGCCACGAGTCGAGCGCGATATTTTTATTGCTGAAATTGAGCCGCCTGAGGATGAGCGCGAGCGCCCTCAACCCGATGTCGATTTAAAAGAACTACTTATTGCTCTTGGGGATGTACTGCATCGCGCTGACATGTTCGAAAGCCATAAAGTGCATTTAGAGCCTTTGTCGACGCGCGAGCGAATGGGTAGAGTCTTAGATCAGTTGCACGGCGGTGATGGCTTTGTTTCATTTGCGGCTTTTTTTACCGCCAGTGAGGGCAGGGCCGGTGTAGTAGTGACCTTCTTAGCGATAATGGAATTAATTAAAGAGTCATTGATTGATATTGTGCAAGCTGAACCCTTTGCACCGATCCATATACGAGCAAAAATAGCGGGCGCGGAAGAAGGCCAATAATAATATTTTTTACAGCAGTTTAGCCTATTAAGAGAAATGAAAAGCCATGAAAATAGATGATTTAGAGCTGATAAAACGCATTTTCGAAGGTGCTTTAATGGCGGCTGATAAACCCCTTCAGCGTCGTGATTTAACCGCCCTGTTTGACGATTTAGAACAACCCGAAGACAGCTTAATTGACCAAGCGTTGAAAGATTTAGTCGCCGATTGTGAAGACAAAGGGTTTGAATTGAAGCGGGTGGCAAGCGGTTATCGATATCAGGTTAAGCAAGATCTATCGCGCTGGGTCAATAAACTCTGGCAAGAAAGAGCGCCGCGCTATTCCCGCGCACTGTTAGAAACGATGTCACTCATCGCCTATCGTCAACCCATCACGCGAGGGGAGATTGAACAGATCAGAGGGGTTGCTGTCAGTAGTCAAATTATTAAAACCTTGCTTGAGCGTGAGTGGATAAAATCGGTAGGTCATCGAGATGTCCCTGGCAGACCTACTATTTATGCCACCACTAAACAATTCCTAGATTATTTTAATCTAAAAAGTCTCGATCAGTTGCCGCCTTTGGCCGAGGTGCGCGATTTAAATACCATCAGCCGTGAGTTAAATATCGAATTGCCAATAGAAGATATGACTTCAGCCAATGATGATACCCGCGAAGAGGGCGCTGACCAACAGTCGGCGGTAGCATCAATAGATGGCGAACCTCCGATTACGGCACTAAATGATGAAGCACAGTTGTTGAATAATGATTTGATTGACGCGGATCAGCAGCAAGCGAACTTATCTAATGATCAGCAAGTTAGTGATAGTCTTGAAGAGACCGATGCACTTGAAAACTGGATTGAAGATGAGTTGCTCGATAATAATGAACAAAGTGCTGATATGATTGAGTCGCAACAAGATGATCAGTCTGACTTTGAGGCGACCGAGCTGAAACCGTTGAATGAATCAGCCATTTAA
>NYZU01000042.1 GCA_002686055.1 Oceanospirillaceae bacterium
GTAAAATTGGCGCGTATCACTTGCTGCTGATACCATTGCCAATCACTGTGTGAGGCGTCACCTGCAGCGTGAATTCCAACAAAGCCACCACCTTGCTCTAAAAACTCCTTAAAAGCCTGACGTTGCTGCGATGTTAATAACGGGCCGGTTGCATTATTCCATACCACAACATCAAAATAAGCGAGCAGATCTGAAGCAAAGATAGCCGCGTTTTCTGTATGAACAAGCGACCAATCCTGCTGTTTAGCTATTGATGTGAACATAGCATTAGCCGCAATAATGGCATCATGGTGACGATAACCATGCGTCTTAGAAAAGACCAAAATATTTGCCGCCGATTGACGGGCAATAATTGACTCAGGTAACGCTGGGGCGAATTGGTCGACAACAGGCTCACTAAACATTTGTGGCTGGTCTAACTTAAAATCTTCTAGCTTTGACTTGGCTAGAAATCCCAACACTAAAACCATGAAAGCTATAAATAACAACCACCTAAAAACTTTCATCTAAATAGAACCCGCTGCTAGTTGCTTGACGGCATAATCAGCAGCTCTAGCCGTCAAGGCCATAAACGTCAATGAAGGGTTCACACAGGAGGCTGATGTCATACAAGAACCATCAGTGACAAAAAGATTAACTACTTCATGCGCTTGGTTATAAGCGTTTAATACTGAAGTGGCTGGGTCATATCCCATCCTAATACCGCCCATTTCATGAATTGCATCACCGGGTACGTTATTAATACTAACGCTATTGATATTAACACCGCCAGCCTGCTTTAGCATTTCACTTCCAGTTACTACCATATCTTCTCGAATACGTGCTTCATTTTCACCGAAGGCGACGTTAAAGCGAAGCTGTGGAATACCATAGCGATCGCGTTTACTAGTATGAAGTGCGACCTGATTTTCATACCGCGGCAAGGATTCACCAAAACCCGCCATAAAAGTAAACCAGGGGCCTGGTCGCATCAAGGCATGTTTCAAGTAGGCACCAAAACCCGGGACTTGACCGGCCATCATACTCCAAGTACTTCGTATTGACGCACCTTGAAAGCCATAGCCGCGAACGAATGCACTCTCTTTAGTATTATCTGAAAGGTTTTTAAACCGCGGGATATAAAAATTGTTCGGTCTATTACCCGAGTAATAACGATCATCATAGCCAGGCATTAACGCAAAAATGGCATCGCCATAATGATCCATAATATATCGACCTAGACTACCGCTGCCATTAGCAAGGCCATTCGGAAAGGTCTCTGATCGTGAGTTAAGCAGAATTTGATTACTTGCCATTGCTGAGGCACATAGAAAAACTAAACGACCGCTAAAACGCATCCGCTCGCCAGTAGCAGCATCAATCACTTTTACAGCAGTGATTTTCTTACTAACCGGATCAACTTCCAACGCTTCGACGATAGACTCAGGCCGCATAGTTAAATTACCGGTTTTTTCAGCCGCGGGCAGTGTTGAACTTAGGCTGCTAAAGTAAGCACCAACCGAACATCCTCGCTCGCATGGTCCGCAATAATGACAGGCACCCCTGCCATTTTTAGGCTCGGTTTGAACTGCCGTACGCCCGATTGTTAAAACCCTATCAGGGTGATTATGTTCGATATTGGCTTTAATGGATTTTTCAACAGCATTTAATTCCATCGGCTTTTGAAAAATACCGTCAGGAAGATGATCTAGCCCTAAAGCCTCGCCGCTAACACCAATAAAACTCTCGACATAGCTGTACCAATCTTTTATGTCAGCATAACGAATTGGCCAATCAATACCGTGGCCATCTTTTTTGTTCGCTTCAAAGTCCAAATCACTCCATCGATAAACCTGTCGACTCCATAGCAATGACTTACCTCCAACAATATCGGAACGGGTCCAATTAAACGCTTTCTGTTGCTGATAAGGATTCTGTTTGTCATTTAAAAAGTAAGGCCTTGTCATTTCATCAAAAATAATATTTTGACTTTGAATAGGGTACTCTTCAGCATAAAGTTCTCTTAGAGGCTTACCACCAAAAGGTTTAGTCCACGGCGGTTGATGCTCGGAAAAATAATCAATGCCATGCCGCAAATTTTTACCGCGCTCTAAAACCAGAACTTTCAATCCCTTTTCGGTAAGCTCTTTAGCCGCCCAACCTCCACTAATACCCGAGCCAACAACAATTGCATCGAAATCTGCAGCCTGATCAAAACTACCTTTCATCATAGACAAGTCTCTCTAAAATTGAACACTTTTTTTTGCGCTAGGCCAGGCTAGTATTGAGACCATTGTTTTGTTTTATCAGTAAGCGGTATATCAGCTTTATACTCCATCGGCATTGGGTTGTATGCTAACGACTGAGTAATGCCGATCTCTGAGGTAAAATAGCCTAATACTGTCAATTCTTTAAGCTTACTGAAAAATGGAGTTGCTTCATCAGATGTTTGCATGGTCAATGACGGCGGCGTCGTTGAAACATAAGCTTTGGCGATAGATTCAAAATGGATAAGCGCTTGCGTTTGCTGCTCGACCGAACAAGCATTAAAGTTGTTCTTGTACTGCTGCTGACAATAATAATTAATATCATCAAGACCAGCCATAAAAATAGACCGCTCTGCCTCGGTATACCAATCAGATACCATCATGGCAATAAACTGAGGCACGCCTGCAACTATTGCACCAGGTGTCGACGTGGTAGGAATAATCAATTCAGCCAATGTCGCGACTTGGCGAGAATGGAATTCGTTAAAATAATTTTTATTATCGTGGGATGGGGCACTATTCATGCTTATAGCACGCAACGCACTTGGCGAGGCAATACCTCCTAATAATACCGTAGCCCAGCGTAACGCTTCTCTTCTATTCATATTTTCAACGCCTAAAAAGATGAACCTTACATGTAACAAGCTATAAGAATATTAGCTTTGACCTAATATCATTGCCCCCGTTGGCACACCAACACCACTACTCACTAACACATGCTCAATGCTTTTTGGCTGATTGGTTGATTCTCCCCTGATCAGTCTAACAGCCTCAGCAATATTATTTAAACCATGAATATAGGCTTCAGACAATAAGCCCCCATGAGTATTATTTGGTAAGCGCCCATCGATATCGAGGCCGCCCTCTTTAATGAAATCTTTTGCCTCACCGGGGCCACAAAAGCCAAAACTTTCTAATTGCATGACAACTTCACTGGTGAAGGCATCATACAAACAAGCTGCGTCAATATCGCTGGCCTGTAATCCGCTCTGTGCATACACTCGCTTGGCCGCTAACTCCATTTCTGGCAAGGTACTTAGTTCATTGCGATAGAAGCTAGTCATTTGCTCCTGCCCTTGCGTTGATGCCTGGGTAATCCCTCTAATTACTGCCGGCTTCTGCTTTAAGTCAATGGCTCTTTCAGCGCTAGTAATTAACAACGCACAACCACCATCTGATTCTTGACAAAAATCATATAAGCGCAATGGAGATGCAATCATTTTGGAGGCTAGATAATCCTCCATCGTTAACGGTTTTTGATAACCAAAGGCACGTGGATTTGTCACTGCATAATTCCGTTGCGAAATAGCAACACGACCCAAGTCTTCAGCAGTGACGCCATACTTATTCATGTATTTATTTGCAATCATGGCAATCCAAGATCCAGGCGTTAACATGCCATAAACCTGATACCACGACCAATGCACCAAGTCACTGGTGACAATTTGCCCTGATACACCTTGCCCATTACGCTGCCCAGAACGACCATTCATAGCGCGATAAACGACTACATTATTCGCTTGGCCAGTTGCCACGGCCATAACGGCTTGATGAACCACACCAACCGCCGCGCCACCGCCATAATTGACCTTACTAAAAAAAGTCAAGTCACCGGCTCCAACACTTCGAGCAACCTCTATCTCATCGGTAGGATCAAGCGTGTAACTGACCAAACCATCAATCTCTGACGGCGCAAGGCCAGCGTCAGTAACCGCTGCTACCACTGCCTCTGAAGCAAGAGATAGTTCAGAACGGCCTGATGCTTTGGAAAATTCAGTGCAACCAATACCGGCAATAGCGGCCTTATTATGTAAGCTATTCATTATTAATTTTAACTACCTAAAGCAATATATGATTATTGGGAGGGGCGAAAGTATGGCAACTGAAAACCATCAGCATCCCGTTGCATCACCATTTCAACTGGCATATCAAAATCTACCTCGTCAGGTTCACAACCGGTCAATTGAGAGGTAATACGTGTTCCCTCAGCAAGCTCAACCAGCACAATAATCAATGGATAATCGTAGCCGGGAAACTTGGGATGGTGCAGCACCGTGAAACTACAAACAGTACCCTTACCTGATGCCGAGATAAAATCCCATTCTTGTGACTGACATTGATCGCACATGGGGCGTGGCGGATGCCTTAATGATTGACAAACTTGGCAACGCTGGATAGCAAGCACTCCCTCAGCAGCTTGATCCCACCACCATTTATTGTCCAAACCTAGTACGGGCTTTATTCGTGATACTAACGATTCACTCATATCGATTATTCACCTTAAGGGGAAAAGTTTTTTCGCGTTAATGGTCTCAACTGTCAACTTTTGCGTTGTCTAGCGCAGTTATATCGAAATCAGGAATATAAAGCTGCTGCGTCTTACCGCCATCAACGGGCAAGACAATACCTGTAATGAAAGAAGCCTGATCCGAACATAAAAAACAGATCGCCTCGGCTATTTCTTCGGGCTCAGCATGACGCTGCATGGGTATCGAACCAGCAATCGTATTCATCATCACTTCACTCTTACCGGTTGCCTGATCTAGACCTGGCGTTTTAACCGAACCCGGAGCAACAACATTGACTCTGACATTATAAGGTGCCGCTTCCATTGCGGCACAACTAGTGAAGTGATTGATAGCGGCCTTAGATGACGAATAGGCACTGGCTGCCATTCCGCCTCGCAGACTGCTCACTGATGACACTGTCACTACCGCGCCGGAGCCTTGTTGATACATTGCCTTAAAAGCCGCCTTCGTTGCAATGAAAACACTGTCGACTGATGCTTTGAAATTTGATTGCCAATCATCAAGACTGGTGTGCTCTATCATACCGCCTTTTACCGAGGGAGCATTGTTAACTAACACATCCAAACGACCAAATTTCTCTATCACCTCTTCGACAAATCGCTCGACAGCAAGGGCATCGTTTACATCAAGTGCATATCCCGTAAACTGACCACCGTCTTTAGATATGCGTTCAGCAAGCTCATCAAGCTTGGGCTTGCGACGCGAACAACCAATAACGTGCGCCCCCTCTTGGGCTAATTGAATAGCAGTACTTCGGCCTATACCTAAACTTGCACCAGTCACAATAGCAATTTTGTTAGCAAAGCGCTTTGTCATAGCTTTCTCACTTTATCATTAATCAGAACGGCCCAATAAGGCGCCACCTGTAGGCACGCCAACACCAGATGTTACTAATACATTATTCACTTCTTTGGCAGGTTGATTAACCGATTGACCTCGGACTAAACGGGTGGCTTCAACAATCCCATTAACACCGTGAATGTATGCCTCACTCAACTGACCACCATGAGTATTGGTAGGTAAACGACCATCACTTCGTAGCGCACCATCTAAAACAAATTTTGGCGCTTCTAATAAATCACAAAAACCCCATGATTCTAACTGCCATAATACGATTGGTGTAAACGCGTCATAAATGACCGCCGCATCGATATCATCGGCACAAAGGCCAGACTGTTCATAAGCCATCTTAGCGGCAATATCCATTGACGGAATACGCGCGATTTCTGGCCGGTAAAAACTGGTCATTGACTCCATATCAGCAGCAGCAGCCTGCGCAACGCCCTTAACGATGACAGCCGGATGTTTTAAATCTTTAGCTCGCTCGGCCGTCGTCACCACCACGGCACTGCCACCGTCAGTTTCCATACAGCAATCAAGCATTTTAAACGGTGAAACAATGGGCCGTGAAGCATCGTAATCCGCACGATCAAAGGGGCGTTGATAGAAAAAAGCAGCGGGATTTTTGGCTGCATATTGACGCTGCACATGGGCAATCTCAAACATCGCGTCTTGTACGTTCTCTGCCAAATGCATGTACCGCTGTGTGTACATAGCCACCCAACTGGCTGGCGTCATTAAGCCATATGGCGTATACCAACCCCAGTGAATAGCATCCGAGGTTAATAGTGGACCTGCAACACCCGAACTATAACGATGGCCCGAGCGCCCGTTTAATGCACGGTAACATACCACCACTTCAGCCATTCCCGTGGCGAC
>NYZU01000043.1 GCA_002686055.1 Oceanospirillaceae bacterium
TAAACCTAGAAGCGCAACTCAAAACATGCCAACGGGCTTTGCAGCTTAACGAAAAGATTATCACCGGCTTAAAACAGAATATAGACCGCTTTATACATATTCTTCACAGCCAAACATCAACAGCACAAACCTATAATGCCGCGGGAAAAACAGAAAACTTTTTATCTAGGCGAGCACTCACTCAGGCTTAACAAGTCATTGCAGGCAATAGATTAACGATTGAAAAGATAAGCCATTAGCGCTTGTTATACCTCAGATGCTCCTTTACGATAAGGCTAATCGCAGCTTAACTAATCGGAGAAAAACCATGGCTGAAAACCCAATGACTGAGCAAGAATTTGCTCAACTAAGAAAATTTATTCGGCCCTACTCTAAGCTGAATGTCTTCATGTACAAACTCACTGGCGGCCGAATCATGGGCACCCTCACCGGCCGCGAGGTTATGTTGGTCAGCATGATTGGGGCTAAAAGTGGTACCGAACGAACCATTCCGTTGATGTATGTACCTTATAAAGACGGTGTTATTGTGGTTGGCAGTCAAGGTGGTGCACCGAAATCACCAGCTTGGGTTAAAAACATTCAAAAAAATCCCGACGTGGTCGTACAGTATAAAAACAAAAAAATGAAATTACGGGCAAGGCAAGTCGACGATACGGAAAAGGCCGAAGTATGGCCGACCTGTGTCAGTTTCTATAAAGAATACGACGACTATCAAAACCGCACTGACCGTAACATCCCCGTGTTTGTCTGCGAACCCTATGAGTAACTAACTGCTTATTGATGGCAGTAAACGCGAGGCAAAATCTAGCAAATAAAATGCTAGCATTGATGCTGCTAACGCATCAATAACGACCTTTGATAATGGCCAATTCTCGTTCTCCGCTTCATCGAGGCGATAAAACATGGGGAAACTGACCACAAAATAACAAGCGTAAAAAACGGTTCCCCAACTCAGCATCCACGTCAAATCTTGGTAAGCAAAGTATGGCGCATTAGCGTCAGTCGCAACCAAACGGGTTTCAGCCCAAGCAAAAAATAATGCCGCCACAACAATTATGCTCAACCAACTTAATTTCCCTCCCCCTATTCTCGAGGTTCTAAACCGGCGTATCAAAATCACTGACAAGGTATGATAGGCGATAAAGAATGCAGGCGCATTTAAATACATCCCTAAAGGCACGCGCTGCTCGCCAGAACCTAATAAATTCGCGTCAAAATACCAATTCACTTGCGGAAAAAAATAAATCATTCCCAATACATCAAAAAAGTATTCGGTAAAGAAATATGTGGCAGCAAAAACAAAAACAAATATCCAGCAGTTCGCTTTGAACCAATAGCTTTGGTACCACTTACGCCCAAGGTGAGACTCATCTCGAATTAAGAAAGGAATAATATAAAGCGGCAACAGTAATACTAAATTTTGGGTAATATGCCAAAAGGTATCGACATTCATCCAGCCAAACGCTTGTTTAGCGGCATTCACAGCAAAGAAAAAAGGCAAGTAAGCTAAAAAGAATTTTTCTGCCCAGGCTTTACTCGCATTTTTAGAGAACCAATAAGCTGAAGTTGCATCATTATCTTGGCTAAGCATAGGCATCCTCTGAGTCTTTTAAATGGATTACTGGGCTAAAGCAGGCACTTGATCTGCGGTTAAATGACCCGCGGCTAATAATGCTTTTAAACTGTCTCTCATGGTTTTCTCAGGACTGTGCAATTCAATACCATGGTCAGCTAACGCGGGGGAATTTTTCATTTTAGGCCACTGCGTCGCGTAACGCATCATTTCAGCAGACACCGGTGACTCGACTTTTTTTATTAGGCGTACAAGGTCAAATAAGCGACCCAGTAATCGCATCTTCCAACCCGCCATGGGTAGACGCTGTAAGCTATAACCGCTCACCCTATCAATCAGATCGGCCTGTTCCACCCAACTGAGGTAATGGCCAACAATTAAATGCCTAGCAAGCGCTTGATCAGACTCACCATTAACGATAATAGAGAACATCAACGCGGCGACATCACGAACATCGACTTGCTGTATGCCACCCTCATCAAACAAACGAAACCCATGATTAAAACGATGATAAAGTGCTTTAAACGCATCTGAAAAACCAGGATCTTGCGGACCAATAACACCCGATGGATAAATGATTGATATGGGCGCGCCTTGCTGCTGCTTATTACGTACTAAATTTTCTGCCTCAGCCTTGCTTCGACCATATGGCATACCAGGCATCGTCAGCGGTTTAGCTAAATCGATCAGGCTGGCATTGGTATTGAAAACAGCGGTTGCACTCGATACATAAATAAATCGAGACACGTTAACCGCTAACGCCGCATCCAATACGTTTTTTGTGCCCACGACATTAATCTGCTCCAAAACTTGTGCCGATGGCGCAGCGATGGGCGTCACTGCAGCGGCATGAATCACTGCTTGCACATTTTGCATAGCGGAATGAATCGATTCAGTGTCGGTAATATCACCCAGAACTAATTCACACTGCTGAGAATCAAACGAGAGATCAATACGACTAAAAACAGCTTTTGCTTTTTCAATATCGCGCACTAATAATCGCACCGATTGATTCGCTTGCAATAAATGACGCGCCACATGTGAACCAATAAAACCGGTACCACCAGTAATTAAAACCGTCATTCATTATCCTCAATTAAAGTAATGACTTTATTAGGGCAGTAGCGGGCAGCAAGCCTTACTTGATTTTGTAGCTCCGCTGAAGGCTGAAAATTTAGCACTTTCACTTTAGGATAATCATCCAATTGATCCTCGACAGAAAATACCTCCGGCGCCTCATCGATACAAACGCTGTGACCTTGACAGAGATCTAAGTCAACACGTATTTTCATTGAACAACCCTTTTATCTATAAAATTCTTATTGAGTGTATTAGCGTATTAACTAACACGTCGCTTATAACGCAAGCGGCATGGGCTTTTCGGCCTCAATACCATGCCCGATAAATCATCGACATAGCTATCGCTTTGATCAACGATTTCAAAACTATAACGGCGTAACAAAGCACTGAAAATAGCTTTTTGCTGTAATAATGCGAAAGCGTTACCACCACATTTATGCCGTCCACCACCAAAGGGAATATAGGCAAACATTGTTTCTGGTTCCGTTCGGCTAGGATCGAAAATTTCTGGATTGGGGAAATACTCTGGATTTCGATGCGAGCCAAAAATAGATATGGCGACAGTTTTACCTGCAGGTATCGCATGACCATCAAATTCAATGTCATTAATAACCCGCCGCATCAGCACCACTAAGGGCGGATGCACACGCAACACTTCGTTCAAAAACGATTCCATTTTCGGCATTTCGCGCAAAGCATTGTGACTTAAAGTTTCATCTTGTTGGTAAATCGCATTCAGCTCTTCAACTATGGCCGCAGTCTCTTTAGGATGCCTTGCCAACTCCGTTAACATCCACGTTGAGGTGCCCGAACTGGTGTGATGCCCTGCAAAAATGGTCGCTATCACCAAGCCAGTCACCTCAGTGCTGGTTAAACAACTGCCATCCGCGTAGGTGCCAGTCATAAAAGTAGCCAGCGCATCGTTGTATTCAATATCGCTGTTGCGCCGCTCGTCTATCATGGCGGTGATAATCTCTTCTAAGCGCTCACGCGCTCTATCACGTTGCTCAAAAATAGGCTGCTGCATATAAGGGTCAACGAAGGCTATCGCTTGCAAGCCCGCTTCTAGATCTCGATACAGTGTTTTAAATTCCGCGGTCATTTTATCGCGAAAGTCTTTACCTAGTAGGCAATGTGTCGCGGTGTGGATGGTAAGCTCTAAAAACTCATCCATGAAATCCAGTTCACCTTCATCCCCCCAGTCAGCGATCCAATCTTCAACTTCCTGAGCGATCACTGGTGCATAATTTTTCATATTCTGGTAACGCAGTGCATCGACTTGAATTTTAAGCTGCGATTTCATTTTATCCGGCGGAGCGTCAAAAATAACCCCGGGACCAAACACCGGGACCATAGCCTGATAGGCGGCAGCGCGACTTAAATTCTCATCAGAACCACGAAAGAAAAATTCCTGCGCCTCTACCCCACTCAACAAAATCGTTTCTTGACCCGCTAAGTTATACTCGGCCAGCACACCGCATTCGGCCTCTGCACGAAGTAAAAACTGAACAAAGTTAGCTGAGTATTCTTCAATGTGACCGGTATCAGGTTTAGCACCACTGACTATGGGGATTGTTTTCATGCCTGATCTTCTCTTAACTTTAGATTTTTTTATTATCAACAGTAGCTAAATCGCGTTAAACCTGTTCTGATGACATTTTAGGCATTTCTTTTAACACACCGACCTCGACACATTCTTTAATCAAATTAGTAATATTCGTATAGTCGTACATGTCTAACTGTTCACACCATTGATAGTTGCCCCCGTATTTAAACCACGAGGCACCAATCACCTTCATTTCACTGCCATCTTCTCGTACTGGCGCACCCGGCGGGGTTTGCCACCAAGTCACAAAAGCCTCGCCGCGAGTTTCGTCAATCACAATCTTATCATAGGGATAAGTCCAGCCTTGATAAGGATCCATTGCCGCACCGACACAAGTTTCACGGATCACCTCCCGACCGGTAAATTCATATTTACCGTTTGGCGTATCCCAGCCATAAACGCAGTCTTCGGTAAATAAATCAGCCAAACAACGCCAATTACCCTCTTGTTCTGCGCGAGTATTAATCGCCAACCAACGTCTCATCATTTCTTCTAATTCTTCTCGACTGACTTCTGCCATAATAAACCTCTTCGTAAGATATGAATGCTTCGTTTTATAACAGAGTAATAGTTTCATGGATAGTACCGTCTATCACTATGACAATGGTGTCATTTTCGTCATAAAAACGCTGCATTTAATCAGACGCCATGCCGTAAAATAAGGCTTAGAAATACATTACATAATAGAGGTCTTTGATGAAATTTTGGCAGTCACTAGTATTCGTTGAAATTGATCAAGTCATCGCATTGGCTCAATTTTGTGAGGAACTGGGTTTTTATGGCGTGTCGGTGGCGGATCATCTAGTCACCACTAAGGTCCAGTCAGATGACTACTTTTTTCGCGAAGATGGGAATATCTTTTGGAACCCTGAAACGCATTGGCCGGACCCTTGGGCGCTCACAACGGCTCTTAGCCAGCAATGCCAGCAGTTGAATTTTTTATCGTCTATTTTTATTTTACCCATGCGCGACCCTTTCAGTGTCGCTAAAGCCTTATCTACTGCGGCCTGTTTATCGAATAATAGAATCACGATGGGCATTGGCGTCGGCTGGCAAAAAGCCGAATTTGAATTGCTCGGTCAAGACTTTCATACCCGCGGTAAACGCACCGATGAAATGCTACAGTTTTTACCCCAGTTAATGCGCGGTGAAATGACTGAATTCCACGGCACATTCTACGACTTTGACGCACTACAAATGTCACCTGGGACTAAGCAAGATATTCCTATCATGGTCGGCGGCTATGCAGAGGCCGCTCTTAGGCGCGCGGCCAGACACGATGGCTGGATGGCGACCTCACACGTCGAAGCAGAAATTTACCCATTACTTGAAAAAATTAAGGCTATTCGAGCCGAACACGACGACAAGCGACCCTTTGACTTATGGTCGGGCGTGAAGCAACCCGAGCAAGACAGCTTTAAACGACTGGAAGCCGCTGGCCTAACGATGACTAATGGGACCAACTTCCTAGACGATCAAGGCCGCGTAGTACCTAGCTCGTTAGACGATAAGAAGCGCAAAGTCGAAGCTTTTGCTAAACAGTTTTTTTAACCGCTAACGCATTACCAAACACCAAACTTATATCAACAATAAAAATCCGTTACAATCTATCCTTTACCGCCCGTGGCACAGCTGGATAGCGCGGCCCCCTCCTAAGGGGCAGGTCACAGGTTCGAATCCTGTCGGGCGGGCCAATTTACACTTTATTAGAAACTATAATAGCACTTACTTACCTTCACCAAATACTATTAAGCTCTGAGATAAGCTCAATAGCAAGCTGCTGACCAACTAACTTTGGTGACGGCTCAAGATCAATCACCTTATAACCATCAGAACCAATTACCCACTTTTGTTCAGGCGGTCTACCGTCAACCCAATTATACCCAGAGTTATCTACATACCAATTATCATTGAATAGGTCTTTTAAATCTTTTAATTCTCCATCA
>NYZU01000044.1 GCA_002686055.1 Oceanospirillaceae bacterium
ATTATCTTGTTAAAGAGCGGGGTCAAGACACTGCATAAAGCCGTTGCCTTAACCGAGGACGCGTATTATACAGACACATGGTCGCGCGTCAAGCGAAAAGATCAATTTATTACTAACTTTTTCGCCCTTAAAAAAATTCTTTAAATTCCTCTAAGGCCTTGATTTAGAAGCGTCTATGGAAAATCACAAAACAGCTCCCTTAACCAGGGACGCGCATTATATAAGACTGCAGAAAGCTGTCAACAGAGTTCGTTAAAAAAAGTCTGTTTCTGCCGACATACATAAAGAAAAATATAAAGACAAATATAAAAAAGAGGTCTGCCTGCAGACCCCTTTCTAATGTCATCTATTACCAGCGTAAAAGATGGAACAATTTCTTGCCACGTTTCAATATATGGTAACGCCCATGCAACCCAGTTTGTGGCGTCAGTTGCGCATCAACTTGGCTGCACTTTTCACCATTAATACTAACAGCATTGTTCGAAATAAACTCACGCGCCATTTTGTTAGATTTGGCTAAGCCACAGGTTACTAGTGCCTCAACTAATGTAAGTTGCTCAGCACCCGCGTCACTAGCTGGCATACCATCTTGGTATAACTGCTCAAGGTCAGCAGCCGTTAAGCTTTCAAGTTGACCTGAGAATAATGCCTCACTGATGCGTAACGCTGCTTGCAAGCCCTCTTCACCATGGACTAAGCGGGTTACTTCACGTGCCAGAATACCCTGCGCTTCAGGACGACCTTGCGCTTCTTTGTCACGCTCTTCAATAGCGATCATTTCAGCTTCATCAAGAAACGTAAAATAACGCAGGAATTTGTACACATCAGCATCTGCCGTATTTATCCAAAATTGATAGAAGGCATACTGGGAGGTTTTTTTCGCATCTAGCCAGATGGTGCCTGATTCTGTTTTGCCAAACTTAGTGCCATCAGCTTTGGTTACTAATGGCAAGGTCAAACCAAATACTTGCCCTTGATAACGCCGGCGGGTTAAATCAGTACCGCCGGTGATATTGCCCCATTGATCACTACCACCAATTTGCAGAGTACAGTCATATTGCTTATACAGTTCAGAGAAGTCATAGGACTGCAAAATCATATAGGTAAATTCCGTAAAGGAGATACCTTCTCCTTCCCGCTCTATACGCTGCTTAACAGATTCTTTTTGAATCATTTGATTGACGGAGAAGTGCTTACCGATGTCACGCAGAAAAGTCAGCACATCAACATTGTGGGTCCAATCGTAGTTGTTAACCACTTTGGCACTATTGGCTTGATCGTTAAATTCAATAAACGCACTGACTTGATGCTTGAGTTTCTCTACCCAGCCATTAATGGTTTCTTCGTCATTCAATTTACGTTCTTGAGCTTTAAAGCTAGGGTCGCCAATCATCCCCGTTGCACCACCTACCAAAGCTAACGGCTTATGACCGGCTTGTTGAAAGCGCTTTAGAACCAATAGTGGCACTAAACTACCAATATGCAGACTATCAGCAGTAGGATCAAAACCACAGTACAGAGTGCGTGACTCACTAAGATGTTCGACCAAGTCTTCAGGTGAAGTCATCTGATTAATCAAACCGCGCATTTCTAGGTCGGCTAGTAAATTGGTGTCAACGGCACTCATAGCATCCACTTATTTTTGGGGTGAAATAGAAAAAGGCGACTATTTTAACTACTTTAGAGGATGGATGAAATACAATCTACTAAAGAACTCACTACTAATTGCTATTCTAATGGCTATTATTGTCTGCTCTTGGGACAACTCCATGCTACAATGCGCTGGCTAAGCTCAGTTGCTTAGCGAAGCAGTATTATAAATCAGGATTTAGAGGAACCCACGGACCTCAGTCTTGTCATAACCATGTTAATAAATTACAGCCACCCCTCTACAAACTGTGAAAAAATCGTTCCCTAAGCTTCATTTAATTATTCTCAGCCTAATTGCTGTGGCCATGGTAACCCTATTTATTGTTAGTGACGACAAGCCCGCGTCTAGCAACGAAACGGTGGTGCTCGATATACCAATTAACTTGCCTGAACAAGACAAGACAAAACCAGAACCCAAAGCAGAACCTACAATAGCAGAGTCAACTATTAAGGAACTGCCTGCACCCGAACCCAAAATCGAAGAGGCTTGGCAGTCAGTAGAGGTTAAATCCGGTGATAATTTATCGACTATTTTTCGTCGTGTAGGGTTAACACCACAAGATGTTTATCGTATTAGTAAGGCCACCAAAAAGTCCAAAGCCTTAACCAAGCTCATGCCCGGGCAACGTCTAGATTTTGTTATCAACCAAGGCCGTATCGAGAAAATATTACATATTATTAATCCCTTACAACGGGATTTAGTGAGCCTCAACAGTGATGGTGGGTATGACATTGAACGCATTGAGCGCGAACTAGAAGTACGACAGAAATTTGCCAAGAGCACAATTCAAAACTCTCTGTTTGTAGATGGTCAGAAAGCTGGTTTATCTCAGAAAAAGCTAATGGAAATGGCGAAGATTTTTGGCTGGGATATCGATTTTGCCCTCGACATCCGGGCTGGCGATAGCTTTGTTGTGCTTTATGAAACAACTTATTTAGATGATAAGCCATTTGGTGAAGGGGAAATATTAGCTGCCCAATTTATTAACCAGGGGCGCATTGTAAACGCTATACGCCATAGCGATGGTAATTATTACAATGAAAAAGGCTACAGTATGCGAAAGGCGTTTTTGCGTAGCCCAGTCGATTTCTTCCGTATCAGTTCTAAATATAATTTAAAGCGTAAACACCCTATCCTGAAGGTTGTGCGCCCCCATCGAGGGGTGGATTATGCAGCACCCACGGGTACACCAATCAAAGCATCTGGTGATGGCAAAGTCATTTGGAAAGGTACCAAGGGTGGCTATGGCCGCACCATTATCATTCAGCACGCTGGCATCTACACAACCTTATATGCTCATATGTCCAAATATCATAGCAAGGTCAACAAAGGCTCCCGGGTAAAACAAGGTCAGGTGATTGGCTATATTGGCAGCTCAGGCATGTCTACAGGGCCACATTTACATTATGAATTTAGGGTTAATGGCGTGCATAAAAACCCTTTAAAAGTAAAGTTTCCAAATGTTGAGCCTCTTAATGAGCAACAAATGCAAACCTTTGCTCCTTTGGGTGAAAATCTATTAGATCAATTGCAGGCCTACAAGCTAGGTACACCCTAGCACTGTGTATTAGCTATTGCCTATTCTGAGACTTGTTACTAGATAGAAAAGCTAGAACCACAACCACAAGTGGTAGTGGCATTGGGATTTTGCACAGTAAATTGTGAACCTTGCAGGCTCTCTTTGTAATCCACAGTACCACCCATCAGGTATTGAATAGACATAGCATCTACTAACATGGAAACCCCATGGTTTTGGATGCGCGTGTCATCTTCGGCCACTTTGTCATCAAAAGTAAAGCCATAGGAAAAGCCCGAACAGCCACCACCAGTCACGTAAACACGCAAGCATAAGGCAGGGTTTTCTTCCTCTTCTAACAGCTTTTGGACTTTCTCTGCCGCTGCATCAGTAAAATGCATAGCTTCATCAGCAGAGGCTTGGGGATCAAAGTTTTCCATGTTCATTCAACAACCTAATCATATATGACGATATTATCGCCTTAACCCAGTAATGCAATCAAGTATTGGGTCAGGCAATAAGATATATACTGTTTCTATTTTAAACTGCCCCTAAGGCAGCTTATAAATGACTAGCTAAGTAGTCTTTATGGGGACAAGGGCATAATATCCAACCCTGCATGTTCATCTAAGCCGAGCATAAGATTCATATTATGCACAGCTTGTCCGGCAGCACCTTTAACCAGATTATCAATGGCAGATAATATCACTAAAGTATTCTCTCCCTGGGGTTGATGCAGCGCCAGACGACAAATATTGGAACCACGTACACTGCGGGTTTCTGGGTGACTGCCTAGGGGCATCACATCAACAAAACCGTGATTGGCATAACGCTCTTCATATATAGCTTGCAGACTTGGTAAATCAATAGCCCCATCCAGCTGGGCATAAATGGTAGCGTGTATACCTCGGATCATGGGCGTTAAATGCGGTACAAAGGTCAACCCTATCGGTGCTTTGGCAGCATCCGCCAGACGCTCCTTAATTTCGGGTAGATGACGATGGCCTGCTACGCCATAGGCTTTAAAGCTATCCCCCGCCTCACAGAATAGACTACCGACTGCTGCACCACGGCCAGCACCACTGACCCCAGACTTACAGTCCGCAATTATTTGCTGGGTATTGACCAGACCTTGTTCAATTACTGGCAATAAACCAATTTGGACTGCTGTGGGATAGCAGCCAGGATTGGCAACTAATCGCGCCGTGGTAATTGCCTGCCTATTAACTTCCGGTAGCCCGTATACAGCTTCTGCCACCAAATCAGGACAGGCATGTTCCATACCATACCATTGGGACCATACATCAATATCTTGTAGCCGAAAATCAGCGGCTAAATCGATCACTTTGGTGCCACTCTCTAACAGTGCCCTAGTTTGCTTCATGGCCACACCGTTAGGGGTAGCAAAAAATACCAGATCAGCTTCTGCTAGGGTCTCATTATTCGGTTCAGTAAAAGCTAAGTCGAATTCCCCTCTTAGGCTAGGATAAATATCAGACACCTGACGCCCAGCTTCAGAACGTGAGGTTATAGCACTGACTTCAACACCAGGATGGCGCGCCAAAATACGCAATAGTTCGACTCCGGTGTATCCCGTTCCACCCACAATAGCAACTTTGTTCACTTTTCCCACCTAACCGCTATGATACTTAATACCAAAAGGTCTCATTTTCAAAGACTTAATTCTAAAGCAGTATTTGTCTGATGCCTAGTAATTCAGTTATTCTTAAGGGCTTATTCTACGCGCCAGCACAAGAAGGCATAACATGGCCAGAAAACCAGATCAAAAACTAACGCAGCGGCTGTTTTCACCAGACTATTTCCGCCATCGTTTAGCCGATACAGATGCCCTACCTCAAATGGCTTTGTTGGGTCTTATTGCTGGTGTAGCCTCAGCTTTGATTATTATTGGGTTTCGGAGTCTGTTTGAATTACCTCTGGCCCATTGGCTACCCAGTGGCACAGCCGAGGGCTTTGAAAGCCTACCTACAATATGGCATTTTCTATTGCCCCTTATTGGTGGTGGTCTCATAGGTCTATGGTTGATGCTGTTTAAGGCCAAGGCGCGCCAAACAGGCGTCACTCATGTGATGCAACGTATGCTCAATCATAAAGGTTATATGCCATTTAAGAATACCTTGGTGCAGTTTTTTGGTGGTGCTTTAGCCATTATTACTGGGCAATCTGGTGGACGTGAAGGACCTGCTGTCCACCTTGGTGCCGCGATTAGTTCACAGTTAGGGCGCTTTTGGCAGCTGCCAGACAATAGTATTCGTACCTTGGTTGGCTGTGGTACCGCTGGCGCCATTGCTGCATCCTTTAATACACCCATGGCTGGGGTTATCTTTGCCATGGAAGTGGTTATGCTTGAATATACAGTGGTTGGCTTTACTCCCATCATTATTTCTGCCGTCACCGCTACTTTGGTACATAACAGTTTATATGGTGCCGAAATGGCCTTTATGGCCCCTAATATTGCTTTTGTTAGCCTCCAGGAAATGCCCCTTATCTTAATTTATGGGATTATTTTCGGCGCCTTAGCTGCGCTATTTACCAAAACAGTGACTGTTAGCCTCAGTGTCGGCGATAAGCCCATTATGCTGCGTATGCTTGGAGCTGGCCTTGTAACTGGCTTACTAGCCACTCAAGTACCGCAAATAATGGGGGTGGGCACTGATAGCATCTTGGCTGCTATTGAAGGCCAATATGCTATTCAATTATTGCTAATGCTGACATTGGCAAAGCTGTTTGCTACGGCAGTGAGTGTTGGTCTGGGCATGCCTATTGGTTTGATTGGGCCTACGTTGCTGATTGGTGCCAGTGCCGGTGGGGCTTTGGGACTGATAAGCCAGGATCTGATCGCTGGTCCCATTTCAACTTCTGGTTTTTATGCCATGCTTGGTATGGCCGCTATGATGAGTGCTGTTTTACAAGCACCTTTAGCTGGGTTGATAGCATTATTGGAGTTAACCCATAATCCAGAAGTGATCTTACCCGGTATGGCTGTGGTAGTGATAGCTAACTTTACCTGCCGTTATATATTTAAACAGGATTCTACCTTTATTGAGGTATTGCGCCGCCAAGGGGTGACTCTGCAGGATAACCCTATCTATCAATCCCTTTCACAAAGAGGCGTCACCAGCTTAATGGATGATCAAGTTGCCCACCATGCTGATCATGATATGACAGGGGTCAATAAGTCGATTGTTCAGGGTAAAGACTGGCTGTTGATTTATAAAGAAAACGAGATTATTGCCGTTATTGCCATCCAAGATCTTGCTCTTGATCAACTTCAGGACAGTATCCAGCAGGCAAGATCAACGGCTACTAGTGAATTTGGCTACTGCTCTTCGCGGGCAACCTTGAGAGAGGCTTGGGATTTAAGCCAACACCACGATTATGCTTATCTACTGATTACTGACCTAGATGAACAGGTGATTGGTGTCTTGCCTACCAACAAGATTACCATTTTGATACAACAGGGTTAGTCCTTTCAGCCCAGTTAAAGGTCATCTATGCACGACTTTACACTTTGCTAACTAGCCCCACTATTGCTTTATGTGGATAATAGCATCCTGATCAATTCGTTACTTTTCTGTTACAGAGGTTTTATGTCTACTTTTACTCGTTCAGAAGAACTTTTCCAAGCTGCACAAAAACATATTCCCGGCGGGGTTAACTCACCAGTTCGGGCTTTTAAAGGTGTTGGCGGCACACCGCTATTTTTTAAGCGGGGTGAAGGCGCTTGGTTGATTGATGAAGACGATAATCGTTATATCGACTATGTTGGTTCATGGGGGCCAATGATTTTGGGTCATGCCCACCCAGCAGTATTGGATGCGGTAAGAAATAGTATTGAAAATGGACTAGGGTTTGGTGCGCCGACGCAAGTTGAAACAAAAATGGCTGACAAGATATGTGAGCTGTTGCCAGGCATGGATATGGTGCGCATGGTTAGCTCTGGCACAGAAGCAACCATGAGTGCTATTCGTTTAGCACGGGGTTACACCAACCGTGATAAAATTGTTAAGTTTGAAGGCTGCTACCATGGCCATTCTGACTCCCTATTAGTAAAAGCTGGCTCTGGGGCATTAACCCTTGGGGTACCCAGTTCACCGGGTGTTCCTGCTAGCCTTGCTGACCATACGTTAACCCTTACCTATAACGACCTTGATAGCGTTAGAGCGGCTTTTGAACAGGTGGGTGATGATATTGCCTGCATTATTGTTGAACCCGTATCCGGCAATATGAACTGTATCCCACCCCAAGAGGGCTTTCTGCAAGGTTTACGGGATATCTGTGATGCCTATGGTGCTTTGCTGATTATTGATGAAGTAATGACAGGCTTTCGGGTAGGCCTGCACTGCGCCCAAGGCTATTATGGAGTTATTCCAGACCTTACCGCTTTGGGTAAGGTGATTGGTGGTGGCATGCCTGTGGCGGCTTTTGGCGGTCGTGCTGAAGTTATGCAACACCTAGCGCCACTTGGCCCCGTTTATCAAGCCGGGACTTTATCGGGTAACCCGGTAGCCATGAGTGCTGGTATCGTCATGCTGGAAGAAATCAGTAAACCTGGTTTTTATGAGCAATTAACGGCATACACCGAGCGTCTGCTTGACGGTATGCGTGAGCGCGCTGCAGCTGCTGGGATTCCATTTACTACGGCACAAGTTGGCGGCATGTTTGGTATGTTCTTTACCGATCAGAAAGAAGTAACTTGTTTTACCGATGTTATGGATTGTGATACCGATAGGTTTAGTCGCTTCTTCCATTTAATGTTGGCTCAGGGTGTCTATCTGGCGCCATCTGCATTTGAGGCAGGCTTTGTCTCCAGTGCTCACGGTGAAGCAGAATTAGCCGGCACCCTGGCAGCAGCTGAAGCGGCCTTTGCACAGTTATAAAAGGCTATAAACATGTTACCTATTATCTTTGGATTTGCTTTTGCTTGGTTGGCTTATACCTGCTGGCAAAGTCAGGTACCAAGTAACAAAACGGCCGCATTAGCCAGTTTATTTATTGCCTTACAGCAGATAACTCACGCACCTCTTATTAACTTGTCAGCCGATCATGCTGGCATGTTAATGTTGAGCAACAGTGTGAGCTATATTAGTTTACCTTTGATCGCCTTGGTGGTGTTGCACTTTAGCCTAGCATGGCAATGGCAAACGGCCACCTGGGGGCGTATCTTTTTGGGTTTGGCTGCACTCTTTGAACTAGGCCGGCGTACAGGTTTAAATGCTGACTATCTGATAGTTATTATTGGCCTATGGATTGCGGTTTTGGTGGTTTCTGCGGGCTTGCTATCACAACAATGGAGCATTAGCCAACGGGTGATCCTAGGTGTTTGTGGCCTCTACTCAGCATGGGTTCTCTATAGTTATGGGCCCTACAATATGGATTATGTGCTGTCTGTCACCCAAGTTACTGCATTTATTATTTTATTTATTATCTACCGCCGCCAAGCAATTTAAGCGATTTATTGAGCAAGTTGTGCTGCCCTAGACAAAGCTTCTTGCTCACCTTTAATATCACCTTGATAGCGGCGACTAGCGGCAATTAAACGCCAGAAAAAGTCACCATAGTTTGGTTGTGTGGCAACCAAAGATAAGCCCTTACGAGCCAATTGTTCGGCTCGTACAGCTTGGCCATCGGCTAAATATAAAGCGGCTAGGCGGGCATATACTTTGGGCTCCTGTGGAGCAATGCGTTGCGCCTGCTGCAATTTAATCACTGCTATTTCAGGCTCATTGTTGGCCTTAGCAGTATCCGCCTGCAATACTAATTGCTCTACTACTTCCTGACTGGCCAGAGGCAAGCTTAAGCTAGGTGTTGTCACAGGTGTTCTAGGCGTGGGCGTGGGCGTGAGTGCCTGAGCACCAGCACTATTAAACTTATCGACACTTAAGTTAGACAAATCAGTTGCGCTAGGTGTGGCTATATTATCTACCATGGGGCTACTTGTTAAGGGTGGTCCAGCCTTAACGGGTTGCGGATAGGTATCCAAACTTCGTTCTTCCACGGCTGGTGATGCCACTGGTCCTGAGGCACAAGCAGACAGGAAAGCGCCAATGGCGAGCACAACAAGCACCTGTCTAAGATGGATTATAGTTGCTTTAAAAAGCTGAAATTGACTAGATGTTGGTAGCACAAAGTAATCCTTTTGCAATTTATATTATAAGCAACTAATTACCACAATTGGCTTTTGCAGGTGGCCGTGTTTGGTTAAAGGGTAACACTAGACCTTCACAGTCAGCATCAATAATTACCCCCGTGGTTGGATTAGTGCGAAACCAATCTACGCCAGGGGGCTGGTTCACCTCATCTTTTTCATAAGACAGCTTGGACAGCAGACGACCCCAAACCTGTAAAGCACCACTTGAACCTGTTAAAGGGGTGGGAGTAGCGTCCGTATTGCCCATCCAAACAGTCGCTACATGACGCCCACTAAAACCTGAAAACCAGCTATCGCGCTGATCATTGGTGGTACCTGTTTTGCCGGCTACTATTTGTTCTGTAGGCAGGTATTCATAGGCTCCTCGAGCAGTACCCTGACGTCCAATTAAGGCTAATTCTTGCTGGAGCAAATAAGTAGCTTGAGGGTCTGCCGCCTGACGAACTTGATAAGGGTAGTGACTTAACAGCTGACCATTGGCTTTGGTTACATCACGCACAATAGACAATGGATTATAAAAGCCATTATTAGCCATGGTTTGATATACCTGATTAACCTCCATAGGCGATAGCTCTAGGGCACCCAAAAGTCGACTTGGATAGGGTTCCCAGCTTTGCTTAACACCTAAGGCCGATAACTGTTCCAGCACCTTATCTACACCTAAACTCATACCGAGACGCACATTGGCAATATTGTAGGACTTAACTAAGGCTTGATACATGGGCACCACACCGTGGGACTGACCATCATAATTGGCTGGTTGCCAGACACTTCCGTCAGGCTGTGGGATAGTCAGGGGCGAATCATCCAAAGGACTCAACAAATGAAATCGTTCACTGGCCAACGCAGTCAAATGGATAATAGGCTTAATTAGAGAGCCAACTTGACGGCTATCATCCAAAGCCCAATTGTGGCCGGCATAGCCACCATCACGATCCCCCACGACGGCAAGCACTTCACCATTATGCCGTTGTGACAAAACCAAAGCAGCCTGTAACTTGTTTTGGTCACCATATTGCTTAGTTAAACTACTAAGACTATTTTTCATAGCCTTATTAGCTTGATACTGTGCCCATGGATCAATAGTGGTAAATACTCGCAAGCCCTGATTACTTAGATCATTAGCTTTATAGGCCTGTTGTAACTGCTGGCGAACTAAATCCATATAGGCTGGATAGCGACTATATTGGGTTACCTTAGTAAGCTGTAGCGGCTTACTTTGTAAGTCCTGCATCTCGGTGTCAGAGATCATACCCACATCTGCTAGAATTTTTAGTACCAGATCGCGACGTTGCTTAGCGCGTTGAGGGTAACGTATAGGATTGTAATAGGAAGGGCCTTTGATCATTCCGACTAACAAAGCTGTTTGATGCAAGGCGAGCTCATTAAGTGGCTGACCAAAGTAATACCAACTAGCCAGTCCAAAACCATGAATGGCGCGCTTACCCTGTTGCCCCAGAAAAACCTCATTTAAATAAACTTCAAGTATTTCATCTTTGCTGTAATGGTTATTGAGCAGTAAGGCCATGGGCGCTTCGATTAATTTACGCCACAGTGTTTGTTCTGCACTTAGGTAAAAGTTTTTTACTAGCTGTTGCGTAATAGTACTGCCACCCTGGACTATTCGACCTGCTTTAAAGTTAACCGCCATTGCCCGAGCAATACCGGCAGGTGATATTCCTAGATGCTCGTAATAGGTACGATCCTCTACGGCTAATAGGGTTTGTACAAAACCTGCGGGAAGATCATCCAATTGCACCAATTCCCGATCTTCATTATGGGATGGATATATACCGCCAATTAGCTGCGGTTCAAGACGGATCAAATGTAAATCTTGGCCCTGTGTATCATTCATGGACAAAATACGTCCTGCTTGCAGTATTACCTCTTGCCGATTACTTTTCTCACTAGCATCAACAAAGTGAAAGCCGCGGGTATAAATCTCTAGTCGATTGTTGTGTAAACGATATTGGCCTGGTTTATGTAGTTGTTGCACTGCCCGATAACCTAATTGCTGCAGTTCATAGGCTAATTGACCATCGGCAAGTTGTTTACCCACATAAAGTTCAAGGGGGCGAGCATAGACTTTGGCTGGCAGGGTCCAACGATGACCTTCAAACCGGTGTCTTACCTGTGCATCTAACCAAATCAATAAGACTAAGGTACACACTGCCAAGACAGTTAAGAGTTGCCAAAAAAAACGCCAGAATTTATTTGCTTTGTGGGGGTGCTGAGCCACCTATTTCTCCATTGTAACGATGCTTAAGCATCATATTGCCATCTTTAGATGGCCACTTGCTCCATATCCACGGGGTCAATTACTGCAACTCACGGAGCCATTTTTATTGTTGCCATACTATTAGATAAATGGCGGCAACTAAGGTTCCTGTCGATAGTTACTTTTGTCTCTACAGCTTAGGTTTATCCAATATAACTGGCAATGGCCTGCTTAAACCTATACTTTGCGGGCTGATATCAGCACCATAAGCATAGACTTCCACACCGGCAGCTACCGCTGCAAGTAGTGCCTCTGCATAGCGTGGATCCTTGTCCCAAGCTGGCGCTACCTCCTCAATCCCCGTATGGGCAGCACAAAATACTAACACTGCTCGCTGGCCTGCTGTGGCCATAGCTGCTAATTCACGTAAATGTTTACGCCCACGGTCAGTAACGGCATCAGGAAACTCACCGCGCCCATGACCACGGAACCAAGTGACATTTTTCACCTCTACATAACAATCTGGCCCGGCACCTTGCAAGAGAATATCGATACGACTCCTTTCTTGCCCAAAGGCTACCTCTTGCTGCAAGTCTGAGTAACCTTGTAAAGCCTCAATAGTGCCATTGTTTATGGCTTCAACCACTAGGGCATTAGCTCGCTGGGTATTGATACAAGCCAGATATTGCCCATCTACTTCCACTAACTCCCAAGTGCAAGGGTATTTACGCTTGGCATTATCCGACTGCCAATACCATAACCGGCTACCCGGCTCAGCACAGGCAGCCATGGAGCCAGTATTAGGGCAATGTAAAGTAAGCTTTGTGCCATTATGGGTTGTGACGTCAGCCAAAAAGCGTTTGTAACGTTGGCTTAATACAGCTTCTTGTAAAGGTGGATTGAAGTTCATTAATTATGTTCTGCAAGGCATCAAAATAAGCATTAATTCTGGCACTGGCCAGCTTGGTAAGCAACTGCAAAGTTATAGCAAAATGGCATATTTATATTAATATCCAAGGGGCATTTTGGGATCATCTTTATTAACCAAGTTGACAGCTATTGAGGATGTTTTGGTTAATTAAAAAACGCCCCTAGCCAAACGTATTTAAATCTGGTAGTTTATTCGCCCTAAATTCAACCGTAACCGGGTAGACTTGCTGCAAGTCCCTCAAATTGCTGCTCCAAGACTGCCCATATACATTAAGTGTAGAATGATATGGCAGAAAATCACGAATCATTACTGAAACACTTCACGCCCTATGAAGCCAAGGCCGACGAAGAGTATATGAATCAGGCTCAACGTGATCACTTCAAGCATATTTTGGAAGCTTGGAAACAGGACCTAGCTGAAGAAGTTGATCGCACTGTTAGCCACTTAAAAGAAGATGGCGCCAACTTTGCTGATCCTAGCGATCGGGCGAGCCAAGAAGAAGAGTTCTCCTTAGAACTTCGGGCACGGGATCGCGAACGTCGACTAACGAAGAAAATCAACGACACCTTAGAAATGATTGAAGGTGATGATTACGGCTATTGTGAAGCTTGCGGTATTGAAATTGGTATTCGTCGACTTGAAGCGCGTCCCACAGCCACCCTTTGTATTGACTGCAAAACCTTGGCAGAAATCAAAGAGAAACAACTCGGCAAGTAAACCTTGGCGAACCTGCATAAATCGCAGTCTCAAACTACTTCCGGCTATGTTGGGCGTTTTGCACCTACGCCCAGCGGCCCGCTACACTTTGGCTCTTTAGTCGCCGCCCTAGCAAGTTTTTTAGATGCCCGTACCCACCAAGGACAATGGCTGGTGCGCATAGAAGATATTGACCCACCCCGCTGCCAAGATGGCGCTAGTGATCATATTTTACGCACCTTAGAGGCCTTTGGTTTGCATTGGGATGGGTCTATTTGCTATCAGAGCCAACAACGGCAATCTTATTTGCAGGCCTTAGCGCAACTTCAGCAACAAGATCTGTTATACCCTTGTATTTGTAGCCGCAGCCAACTGCAGGGCCAAACTATTTACCCAGGTAATTGCCGCGATCAATCTACACCTTCTGAGCAAGCCAGTGCCTGGCGCATAAAGGTTCCGACCATGGAGCTTGGCTTTGACGATCTTATTTTGCCAGCTTATAAGGAAAATCTGGCTCAGCAAGTAGGGGACTTTATTTTACAACGTAAAGATGGGCTCTTTGCCTACCAGCTAGCCGTAGTCGTTGATGATGCCCACCAGGGTATTACCCATATTATTCGTGGTGCCGACCTTTACCAACAAACACCGCGGCAGGTGTTTTTACAAAAGTGCCTAGCTCTTCCCACACCTAGCTATGGTCATATCCCATTAATTATTAATGAAGCTGGCCAAAAGTTAAGCAAACAAAATCTAGCTCAAGCCATTTCTGCTAGCCAAGGACCACTGTTAATGAGTCAGGCCCTGCAACGGCTAGGGCAAAACTTACCGAGTGAACTTAAGGGCGCCCCCGTAGCAGAACAATTAGCTTGGTCTATAGCAGCATGGGAACGCAAAAATGTGCCCGCTTTTTATCAGGATCCGGTGCCGTTTTTGCAATCCCCTCTCCCCTGATCTACCGTGGCCGTGTTAGAATATTAGCTTTGGTCTAAGATAAGGTTGCGACCGATAAAACTATGGGTTTTATTAACAAATTAATGGATATATTATTCGGCCAAAATACTGCTCGCGAGCCAGTTGATAAGGCGACCAGTGGTCCTCGCGTTATACCCCGTGACCAACATGGTATAAGCCGCCGAGATATTAGTGATAATGCGCTTAAGGTACTCTATCGCCTTAAGGACGCCGGCTACCAAGCCTATCTTGTGGGTGGTGGTGTCCGTGACCTGCTGTTAGGTGGCCAACCAAAAGACTTTGATATTGCTACGGACGCCCATCCTGAACAAGTTCATAAGCTATTTCGCAACTCTATTCTTATAGGCCGACGTTTTCGCCTAGTGCATGTGCGCTTTGGTCGAGAAATTATTGAAGTAGCGACCTTTCGGGCAAGCCATAATGGTGATAGCAATGGTACCGAAGCACGTCAGTCAGCAAGTGGCATGCTAACTCGTGACAATGTCTATGGCACTGTTGATGAGGACGCCCAACGCCGTGACTTCACCATCAATGCTATGTATTACAATATTGATGACTTTACGATACATGATTTTGCTAATGGCGCGGCTGATATCCAAAGCCGAACGATTCGCATGATTGGCGACCCCTACGAACGCTATCGTGAAGATCCTGTGCGCATGTTGCGTGCTATTCGCTTTGCTGCCAAATTGGATTTTGATATTGCTGACCAAACTGGGGATCCCATTGATGAGCTGGGTCACCTGTTGCAGCCTATTCCTGCAGCCCGTATGTTTGAAGAAATTTTAAAACTATTTTTGGCAGGTCAAGGAGAAGCTACATACGAATTATTGCAAGACTATAATTTGTTCCGTTATTTGTTTCCGGCAACACAAGCAGCTATTGAAGCTGATCAAAGTGAAGAACAGCTGGTGGAAACATTTATTCTGCGGGCTCTGCGCAACTCAGATGAACGTATTGGCCATGGTAAAAGTGTAACGCCAGCCTTCTTATTAGCAGCTTTATTGTGGGCACCCTTGCAATCCCGTATAGCACAAATTAAAAATACGCCACCCGTACCCGCCCTCCACCAAGCAGCACAAGATGTTATTCAGGAGCAGGTTAAAAGTACTTCTATACCAAGGCGCTTTAGTACCCCCATGAAAGAAATCTGGGATATGCAATTACGTTTACCACGTCGCCATGGCAACCGCGCAGAACAATTATTGGAACATAAGCGTTTTCGGGCCGGCTATGACTTTTTGCTTATCCGCGAGGCCAGTGGTGAAGTTTTAGACGGCCTGGGCGAGTGGTGGACACGCTTCCAGTATGCGAGTGAAGAGCAACGTCTCGAAATGAGCAAAGCATTAGGCAAAGCGCCGCGCCCTAAACGTAAGCGCAAACCAGCCAATCATCAGTCTGATTCGAGTAATCAAGCATGAAACATAATGCCTATATTGGTATAGGCAGCAACCTTGAGACCCCAGCGGATCAGGTGCAACAGGCTATACACGAACTAGGCAATTTACCCCATTGCCAATTGCTTAAAGCGTCTAGTCTTTATGCCAGCAAGCCCATGGGACCTCAGGATCAACCAGATTATATTAATGCTGTGGTGCATTTGGACACTGATCTGGAGCCCCTAGCCCTACTTGATGCCTTACAAGAACTAGAACACTTGCACAGGCGGGTACGTAAGCAACACTGGGGGCCACGCACCCTCGACTTAGATATGTTGCTCTATAATGAGGAAACGATTAATCATGCTCGCTTGCAAGTCCCTCATCCTGGGCTTACACAAAGAAATTTTGTCCTTTACCCACTAGCTGAAATAAACTCACAACTAAGTTTGCCCAATGGCACTAGCCTGCAGCAATTATTACAAGATTGCCCACTAGCCGATTTAGTTAAGCTAGCCGTATAATAACCCTAAACTCTGAGAACGGTAACATGGCACAAACAACTCTGCACACTCTCTCTTCCATGAAGCAGAGAGGCGAAAAGATCACTTGCCTCACCAGTTATGATGCAACCTTTACCCATTGGCTCAATGCCGCGGGTATAGATATGATTTTAGTTGGTGACTCCCTTGGCATGGTATTGCAAGGGCAGGATTCTACTTTGCCAGTCGATATTGACGATATGGTTTACCATACCCATTGTGTAAAAGCAGGTAATCAGCACTGTCTGATTATGGCCGATATGCCTTTTATGACCTATCGCACTATCGAACAAGCCATGACCAATGCCACCGCTCTTATGCAAGCAGGTGCACAAATTGTTAAGTTAGAAGGTGGTCTCTGGCTGCAAGATACAGTGGCCAAATTATACGAACAAGGTATCCCAGTTTGTGCTCATTTAGGTCTGACGCCTCAAGCTATCAATAAATTGGGAGGCTATCGTGTGCAAGGTCGTACACCTGAGCAAGCCCAGAATATGCTAAATGAAGCTGTAGCCCTAGAAGCAGCTGGCGCCAGTATGATACTCCTTGAATGTGTGCCAGCCAGTGTTGGCAAGGCCATTACTGAAGCGGTAACAGTTCCCGTTGTCGGTATTGGTGCAGGGCCTGACACTGACGCGCAAGTGCTTGTATTACACGACATACTCGGACTAAGTCCCGGTAGGCAGACCCGCTTTGTAAAGAACTTTATGGCACAAGAGCATAATGTTCAGGATGCGTTGGCGGCCTATGTGAAAGAAGTAAAAGACCAAACCTTCCCTGGTCCAGAACATTGCTTTGAGTCCTAGTCATGCAAGTTATCAATCAAATTGACGCTTTGCGTCAGGCTCTGTGGCAACATCGTCTTAATGGCGCCAGTATTGCCTTTGTTCCTACCATGGGCAATCTCCATGAAGGCCATTTACAACTTATCGACCGCGCTCATGAAGCTGCTGATATTGTGGTCGCCAGTATCTTTGTCAATCCGCTGCAATTTGGCCCAGGGGAAGACTTTAATGGCTACCCACGTACTTTTGAAAATGACCAAGCCAAACTCACTGAACGAGGTTGCCATATACTCTTCGCCCCCACTGTGGACGAAATGTATCCAGAAACTCAGATCAGTGCAACGGTGGTTAAGGTACCTCATTTGAGCAGTATCCACTGTGGTGCCTCTCGCCCCGGTCACTTTACTGGCGTTGCCACAGTAGTAGCTAAACTTTTTGGTATCGTGCAACCAGATTATGCCGTCTTTGGTCTGAAAGATTTTCAACAATTTCTAGTTATTAAACAACTTACAGAAGATTTATGTTTACCCTTAGAAATTATTGGTGCACCTATTGCCCGCGCCGAGAGTGGTCTTGCACTAAGCTCACGTAATGGCTACTTATCTGTGGAAGAACTAGAACAGGCGGCTGCCCTATATCGATGTTTGGCCAATACGCGTACCAGCATTGATGCTGGGAATCTGAATTTTAACGAACTTGAAGTAGCCGCCAAGGCCGACCTTGAAACTGCTGGGTTTACACCCGATTACTTTACCGTCTGTCGCCAACAGGACCTGCTACCAGCCAGTGCAGAAGATAAAGAACTGGTGATTATTGCCGCGGCCTATTTAGGCCAAGCCAGATTAATCGATAATCTACATTTTCAACGCCTCTAATTCAAGGAGCTTGCCATGGATACTGTTATTGTTGCCGCAACTCGTTCAGCTATTGGTAGCTTTGGTGGCTCCTTAGCCCCCCTTTCTGCGGTGGAAATTGGCACCCAAGTACTGCAAGGCTTGCTGCAAAAAGCGGGTATTGATGGTGCAGATATCGATGAGGTCATTCTCGGCCAAGTATTAACTGCCGGCTGCGGCCAAAATCCAGCCCGCCAAACGGCCATCCATGCTGGTTTGCAATTTACTACTAGTGCGATCACCATAAATAAAGTTTGTGGCTCTGGCTTAAAAGCTGTGCATATGGCGCACCAAGCTATTCAGTGCGGTGATGCCGAACTGGTTGTGGCCGGTGGCCAAGAAAGTATGAGCCAAGCGGCCCATGTCTTGCCTAATTCGCGCAGTGGCCAGCGCCTTGGCAATTGGAATATGGTGGATACCATGGTCCATGACGGCTTATGGGATGCCTTCCATAATTACCATATGGGTATCACCGCCGAAAATATTGCTAATCAATTTGGTATCGATCGCCAAACTCAAGACGCTTTTGCGACCCACTCACAAAGCAAAGCTGAAGCAGCCATTGCTGCGGAAAAATTCGCTGAGGAAATTACCCCCATTGAAGTACAGCAGCGCAAAAAAACCACCACCTTTGCCCAAGATGAACAGCCACGTTCGGGAGTCACCCAGGAAAGCCTAAGCCAACTGCGACCAGCGTTTAGAAAGGATGGTACTGTCACTGCAGGTAACGCTTCAACACTTAATGATGGCGCGGCAATGGTGTTGCTTGCCAGCCGCGCCAAAGCCGAGCAACTGGGTTTGCCCATTCTGGCCACCATTAAAGGCGGTGCCAGTGCCGGTGTAGACCCAAGTATTATGGGTACAGGACCTATCCAAGCCAGTCAAAAAGCACTGCAAAAAGCGGGCTGGAAAATTGATGATTTAGAGCTAATTGAAGCCAATGAAGCCTTTGCCGTACAAGCCATCAGTGTTAATCAAGGCCTTGAGTTAGACACAGAAATAGTTAATGTTAACGGTGGCGCAATCGCTTTGGGCCACCCCATTGGCGCTTCCGGTTGCCGAATATTAGTCACCCTACTGCATGAAATGCAACGCCGCAATGTGCATAAAGGCTTAGCCACATTGTGTATTGGTGGTGGTATGGGCATGGCTTTATGTGTTGAACGATAGGTAATACTATCAAGCAGCGATCAATTTATTATGTTGTTATCCTTTTTATAAAGATGAAGGCTTCGCCCTTGAACATCGTATTTGCCTATACAACTAAAGCCATTATTTAACAACACCCGCTGAGAGCCTATATTTTCAGTCATCACCTGAGCTACAACACTTGCTGTTGCAGGAAAACCAGGTTGCGATAGCATCTGAGCCAGCGCTCTAGTGGCATAACCTTTACCCCAGTAGTCTTTACCAAGCCAATAACCGACTTCAATCTCGGATTTGGTATTAATCCAGTGGGATACACAACCAACGATTTGATCATCAACCTCTATAGCAAAAGGATTTTGAGCTGTATCTATAGAAGTTGCTTGAATCCACTTAATCGCATCTTGCTTTGAATATGGAAAAGGAATATTTGCTGTCCACTTTGCTATGTCTTTATCATGTAGCAAAGCCATTACCCTTGCTGCATCTTGAAGCCTGAACTTTCTTAGTTTCATATCTTTCATTGATAATAATAAAGTTAACAAACCATAAAAGTAATCGGGCCCATCAAAGCACTTACATCATTATTACTGTTAGCAAGTTCGTCGAAAAACCTATTTTTATATTCAGTGGACAAGTCATAAGGCGAAATAAAATCTGCGTTTTTACCCTTAAATCTTAGTAGTTTTTTGTCATTTTGCTGGCTTTTAAAGCTGCTATTTCAACTCTCAAAGACGCGACTTTATAGCTAAATTAATCTCATGATGACTATAGTAAGTGGAATTATTTTTTTAAAACGAGTATCTTTTAACTATAACTTTATATAGTATAGTGAAAAATAACAGGTAATTAAATGAAAACTCTTACCCAAAGCTTTGGTAGCCGTGTTAGAGAAATTCGCACTTCTGCCAATATTACTCAAGAGCAACTGGCCACTATGGCTAATATTGATCGTGGTTATATGGGGCATATAGAACGTGGAACAAAAAGCCCCACTTTGGATAAGGTAGAACAAATTTCAAATGCGCTAAATATGGAAGTGGTAAATATTTTTAAATAATCGAATATAAATATTATTACCAATAATATTAGTAAGTTATAGATTATAAAGCTAATGGCAATAGTAACAATATATGGAGTTTATAACAAATATAGGTGAAAAGATTCTTTGCAAAAAAACAAAGAAGAAAGACAGTCCAGCGTGGTGTATCAATCAATTTAGGTATCGACAACCCACCTAAATCTGGTTGATCTTTTGGGCCCCAGTGAGTCGAACAGCAGTAGCGAGCCCTGTTTTTTGTTCGGCATAAGCAAAGGTAACTTTGCTTACTCTGGGGCCCCTTTTTTAACATTAAATTATAGTTAATATACTTTACTAGGAGCTGTTCTATGAAAACATTTAATATCAGACAGTATCGTAAGATTCCAAAATGGAGTGTGGCTATATTAGCGCTATTAGTCGTTCTAAGTCCGAGCCTATTATTTATCAAACAGCCGGTATTTTTTCTGTCCCTGCATCTTGCACAAATAGTAATTATTTTGGGTATCTATTTGCTAATGAACTATTACGGTCTATTTATCTTGTTATCTATATACGGCCTGTATGTGCTGGGTGTACATACGACTAACATTATTTATCAGCAAAGCCATAAAGCCATAAATAACATGGAATAAGCACTGAATAGAAGGCACTTAGGCGAATAGATGTTTACTTTTAATGTTCAAAAACACGGCTGGTTTATCACACTTATATGTTGTCTTTTATTGCAGGCAACTTATGTGCAAGCTGAAGATCTAACGGATGTAAATTTTAAAACAGATATTGATAGCACAGCTGAAGGCAGCTTAACCAGCAATGAAGTAGCCATTGAGCCTAGCGAAAATGTCGCCTCAACTCCACTAGAGCCATTTGGCTATTCCCTATTTGAGCAAGAACCCAACACTTTTGCACCAGTAAGTAATATCCCCATACCAAATGAGTATATTGTTGGGCCGGGTGATGAAATTAATATATTGCTATTTGGCACAGAAAATTTTGATCTTACCTTAACAGTAAGTCGAGAAGGAGTGGTTAATTTCCCACGAATTGGCCCTATTGCTGTCTCGGGCTTAACCTTTAAGGAGTTAAAGGAATTACTTAATTCCAGAATATCAGAACAGATAATTGGGGTTAAAGCCAATATTACCCTAGGCGCTCTGCGCTCTATTCGGGTTTTTGTATTGGGTGATGTTAACCAACCTGGCACTTATACGGTTAGCTCCCTCTCAACCTTAACCAATGCCCTATTTGCCTGTGGCGGCATTAAGCCCATTGGTACTCTGCGCGATATTGAACTCAAGCGTAATCGTCAAGTCGCCGTGCGCTTCGATTTATATGACCTATTGTTGCGTGGGGATACCAGCAAAGATATTAGATTATTACCTGGTGATGTTATTTTTGTAAAACCAGTTGGTAAAACCGTAGGTATTGATGGGGAAGTGCGTCGTCCAGCTATCTATGAACTGCGTCCACAGGAGAATGACCTAAGTACACTCCTCAACTACGCTGGCGGTATGTTGCCAACGGCTTACCCCAAAATTTCTCAGATAGAGCGAATTGGTGACAATGGTCTACGTACGCTTATTGGGGTAGATCTATCAACCAAATCCTCCCTATTAAAATCTGTTAATGACGGCGATATTGTTCGTGTATTTTCTGTGCTGGATAACATGCCTGACCTTATTAAGGTAACTGGGCATATCCATAGACCTATTAACACCCGCTGGCAACCGGGTCTCCGAGTTCAAGATGTACTTAAATCCATGCAGGCACTAAAACCAGGTGCTGACGCAAATTATGTGTTAATCCGTAGGGAGAAAACACCCGGTGGCGATATATCTGTACTGCAAGTGGACCTGCAAGAGGCCCTCAATAACCCCTTTGGGCCAGCCAATATAGAGTTTGTAGCTCGTGATCACTTAATGGTGTTTGCAAAAGATGAGGACAGGAGCCCTATCATTGGCAACTTAATCAATGAACTCAAGCTGCAAGCAGAGTTTGGTCAACCACCAGAGTTGGTAAGCATTGCAGGCAATGTGCGCTTACCTGGAGACTATCCTTACCAACCAGATATGAGGATTAGTGATCTAGTTAGGGCAGCACTTAACTTGCAGCCAGCAACAGATATGCAATATGGGTTAATTAAACGCTTTAATCAGGCACAAAACACTTTTGAAGTACTATCTTTTGCCCTTAAAGATCTTCTTTACGCCAAAGACACCGTTGCTGACCTTAAGCTAAAACCAAGTGACGAAGTTTTTATCTTTGCCATTACCGAAGAGCGCCAGCCGCTAATTGCCAATATCGTTGCTGGTCTAAAAGAACAAGCCAATTTTGACCAACCTGAGCCTGTTGTCATTATTGAAGGTAATGTGAAATATCCCGGCGACTATCCTCTGGCTAAAAATATGCGAGTTAGTGATTTGGTGCGGGCAGCGATGGATGTCCTGCCAGAGACAGACCGACAATATGCCTTACTGCAACGCTTATCAACAAATAATATAACCAGTGTTTTCCCAGTTGCCTTAAACGATATCTTGTTGGACGAAAACCATACCTCCAATATTACACTGCGGCCAAGGGATAAGTTATTAATATTTACCAAACATAGCGATCGCCGTATCGCCATTAATGAACTAGTTGATAATCTTAATCGTCAGGCCAGACTTGGCCAACCCGCCTTGATAGTTAAAATTAATGGCAAGGTAGAGGAACAAGGTGCCTATCCCCTTACACAAGGTATGCGAGTTTCCGATCTTATTGTGGCAGCTGGTGGTCTAGCAGAAGCAGCCTATACAATGACTGCCGAAATAACCCGCTATGTTATTGGGCAAAATAGTGAACTAGAAGCTTCTCACCAAACGATCAATCTCGGCTTAGCCATGGCAGGAGATGTTAGCGAGAATTTATTACTAGAACCCCATGACACAATTACCATAAAGCAGACCCCAGATTGGCACAATGATCGCTATATCACTATTTCTGGGGAAGTAAAATTTCCTGGCACTTATCCAATCACCAAAGGCGAAACCCTATCCCAAGTGTTAGCAAGAGCAGGTGGTCAATCCAAATTAGGTGATATCAATGGGGCTATTTTCTCTCGGAAATCCCTTAGAGAAAATGAGGAAGCGCAAAAGCTACAGCTTATTAAAGAAATGGAAGAGGATATTGTCAATTTAGAGGCTACTTTTAATTATCCTGTAGACGCTGAGCAGCCTTATGACAGCAAGGACTCGCAAGAACTATTATCTATGAAATGGGTCCTTAGCCAGGTTAAAAAGACCAGCTCAGTCGGTCGTTTGGTCATTGATTTGCCGGGTATTCTTGCTAAGTCAGAAGCCGATATTATTCTAAAACATGGTGATATGTTGCATATACCGCAGCATATGCAAGAGATAGCCGTGATGGGTGAAGTAATGAATCCATCTTCAGTACTTTATGCGACTAATACAACATTTGATGATTATATTCAGGCCAGCGGTGGCTTAACTAGCAAAGCCGATCAAAGTCGTATCTATGTAGTCAAGGCCAATGGTTCTGTGGTGACTGCCAAAACGCCCACTAAACAGCTATTTGGTCAAACCAAACCCAGTGGTCAGCTCGTTATTGAGGCCGGCGATATTATTATGGTGCCCATGGATCTAGAACATGTGTCAGATTTGGCTTGGTGGACCGATATAAGCCAAATAACTTATCGCTTTGCTTTGGCAGCTGAATCGCTTAACTCGTTAGGTATTTTTTAGCCAACTGGCTTATCTATAAACTATAAAAGGATTTAAATTGTGGCTCAAAATCAAGCAGTAATAAATGACGAAATCGATCTGATTGAGATCTTTCGCTCCCTTTATAAATATAAAGTGAGTATTATTTTATGTACCTTTATATTTGGTTGTACGGCCTGTATCACAGCGCTAACCACTCCCAAAACCTTTCAGGCCGAGGTATTAATTACCAGTAGCCAGGGCAATAATGATAGTGACAAGCTATCCTCTTTAGCCAGCCGCTATGCTGGCCTAGCTGCTATTGCTGGTATTAACCTTGTTTCCCATGATACTAATATTGAATCATCACTGGCTCTGCTGGAATCACGTAAATTTCTTTTATCCTTAATCAATCAAGAAAATTTAAAGCCGGTTTTATTTCCTGAACGTTGGGATAGTGATAATGATATGTGGTTCCCCACGGAAGAAGAATTATCCTGCTGTTTGCAAGATTTGTTTGCTGAAGAAGAGGAAAAGCCGGCCGTTAATACCCCAAGCGATACCGCCGCTTATCTAAGACTAAAAGGCATGCTCACCGTAGCCACCTTGCAAAAATCTGGCTTAATCAGAGTAACTGTTAAATCAAAAGACCCCTATTTAGCCGCCAATATGGCCAACCGATTAGTCAGTGGTTTAAATGAATATTTGCGCGATGAAGCCATTGCTGAATCGAAGGCCAATATGCACTATCTGGAACAAGAGATAAGCAACACATCCTTGGTTGAATTTCAATCGATTCTTTACAAAATGATTGAATCAGAGGCCAGCAATATTATGCTGGCCAAAGTGCAAAAAGAATATGCTTTTAAAGTGATTGATCCTGCCTTTGTCCCCGAAAGCGCTGTGGGCCCTCGCAGTGCCCCCATTACCTCGGTGGGTATCTTAATGGGCTTATTAATTGGTTGTACACAAGCCCTTATTCGGATTGCCATCCGCAGCAGATTAAGACCTACTTAAAGTAGGCCCATTATACAAAAGCCAAGGATGCTACTAACAACACTAAACCATAGGGCAATGGCAAGAATTGCCCATTGTCTTTTACGCTCAAATACCTTTGCCAAACACCAAGTAGCCACACCACTAAAAAACAGGATAAGTGCACCCAAACCCTCAGTAGCGGTAATAGTTTTGAGTGTCCACAAGGCACCAAATAATAATACCCAGCAGCCCATTACAACAAATATATCGTTAGCATGGGGCTTAGTGACTGGCGCAGATTTTACTGTATCTTGGGCTGGCGAATTAGCAGCCAACTTTGCCTGACGGAATTCATTTATAGCTGTAGGTGAAAAAATACCTTCTGACACAGCCCACTCAAGATCTTTATTTGAATACATATAGTTTCTCCATTGCTTTTCAGCCCTTTAACACTTGGGGCCATTATCTTTTTTGGTGCTTATAGCTGCTTAAGCCCTTGGTATATGGGGTTACCATAAGGCAAAAACAGCTATTCGCTACCTTTAGGAGAAAGCTTAGTAGACAATTTTACTATTTACCAATTTATTTATAAAAAATAATACTAATAATAAGTAAATATATGTTTTCTCATTAAATCAATAGCTTAGCACATTAAATTAAATGACTGAGTATCGATTTTTAACGTAGATTAGCGATCATTATTGTTAACTCACTAACCCTCATTAAGCATTTAGTAACTAACTGGCACACCAGCGATATAGGGGTGAGCATAAATTACAACAGTGAGAATGACTAAACTAATAATAGCGCCCCTGATTTCTCTAAACCAAGCAGGAGGGTCAATCTTAATCCAATCACCATCTCTACGATTTAGCAGCATAATCTCCAACACAGCCCAGATACCTAGGCCACCAAACAACAAAACAGAACGACTATCACCGTTTAATAGTAGATGGGCTACAGCCCAAACAATCAAGCCTGTTAGTTGGGGGTGACGGACAACGCGCTTAATACGGGTTGGGTACATTGATGCACCAAACAGCAAAAACGCTAATACCATTAGGGCAATGGCGAGCAATTTAAGGCTTTCTGGAGCAACATAAACAGGCATAGGCACCGCACTGCGCCAGCCCAAAACAATCAACACTAGGGCACCAACAACTGTAAGAGCAAAAGTGATCTTATAAGCATTTGCTCCCATGGAAGTAATGGCTTTCTGTTTTAGGGCTGGGCTCAATGAGGGCATCATGTGGGCTAGTGCCCAAAGTAGGATTCCAGTAATCATTAATGTCATTATTATTTTCCTTTTCTCTCAAATTGACTATTAGGCGACACCAAGGCCATATTTTTGGACTTATCGGCTTACCATCTTGTCACTCAGTTTATGGTAATGCCTTGCGAATAGCATCAATTATCTTATCCATATCAGCCATTGGGTTAGCTGCAACAGAGCGCAACCAATCCTCACCTTCAACAATACAAGTTGACAGCATGCCGGCAGGTAAACGTTGATAAAGCTGCTCTGTACTTATATTAGTGGGGCGAAACACTGTTACCCCTGTTGTGGGCATAGCCAATAGAATTACATCTGTTTCTTGTTGCAGGGCCTCTGCCAGAGTATGGGACATGGACATGGTTTGCTCTATACGTTGTGCCAGCCCCCCTTTGCCCCAAGCCAATAAAGTAGCTAACAAAGAGATGGCTGCAGCACCACGTGAACCTTGCACACCAATATTTGGTGCAGCAAGGTAACCCCCACCAAAGCTAATCGCCAAGTTCGCCAGTTCCAATTGACGAAACATCACCAAGGCAGAATCTTTTGGCTGAAATAACCATTTATGAGCAGAGACGGCTACTGAGTCAGCCAGTTCCATACCTGCCAGTAAGCCAGCATATTTCTCACTTAGGCACAGGGGACCCGCCCATGCGGCATCAATATGAGTCCATTTAGCTTTACCCACTAAGGCCAAATTATCGATTACACCTGTCGCCGTGGTGCCGGCGGTTAACACCAAACAGGCATTACTTAGATCACCTAATTCACTCACTTTAGCAGGGTCAATCTGACCCATTGCATTGGTAGCCACTTGCTTATATGGCAACCCAAGAATATTTGCTGCTTTAGCAATACTAATATGGGCGCTGGTAGAAGCAATGATCTGATCAACTTTTCCAGCATCTCTGGCAGCCCAAAGTGCTGTTAGGTTAGCCAAAGTTGAGCCAGAACACATATGCCCACCCTGCATACCAAACCAAGGCGCTAACCAAGCCATCACTATTTCTTCTGCCTGTCTAGCAAAAGGGGCTGTGGCTGGATGGAGTAAATTTTGATTTAAGCGTGCATTCCATAGACTTGTCGCCCAAGTTATCCAAGGCGTGGGTGGATCCATATGAGCCAATGCGGTGGGGCTATCAAGATAACTGGCTTCCCCAAACACATAGGGTGCCAATAGAGATAAGGCAGCTTCTTCACCTATGCCCTGTGCTGTTAGGCTTTTAGGTAGTGGCTGTTGTTGGGCAGTAGGTTGACGTAGCAAATCAAGGGCTTTTCCCAATCCGGCATCTGCCTGAAAACTCTTATCTTGCTTGGTCATCTATCAACCCTTTTTTATCTTTGCATATGGGGCATTACTAAAGTTTAATCCATTATGGCATATTTTACCGCCTGCTGAGCATGTATAGCGGTAGTATCAAATAGCTCGATATCAGTGTCGGCTTGTTTTACCAACATACCAATCTCTGTACAACCAAGAATAACAGCTTGCGCACCCTGCGCATGCAAACGATCGATAATACGCAAATATTCACTTTTGGAGTCCGCTTTAATGTTGCCCAGACAGAGTTCTTGATAAATAACTTTATGAATAAAGTCCCTGTCAGGCTTTGGCGGCACTATAACCTGAAGACCAAACTGCTCTGTTAGCCTGCCCTTATAGAAGTCTTGTTCCATAGTAAACCCTGTGCCTAACAAACCAACTGTCTTAATTCCCTTATCAACTAGAATTTCGGCAGTTGTATCAGCAATATGCAATAAGGGAATATCAATAACCGCCTCAATTTCAGGCGCCAGTTTATGCATGGTATTGGTACAGATAAGCAAGAAGTCTGCTCCGGCGGCCTGAATATTTAGGGCTGCTTTAATCAAAATATCAGCGGTGCCTTGCCAATCGCCTTCATGCTGCAACTTTGCAATAGCAGCAAAATCAAGACTATACAGAATCACCTTACCTGAGTGTAAACCCCCAAGTTGATGCAGCACACCTTCATTGATGGCACGATAATAGTCGAGGCTACTTTGCCAGCTCATACCGCCCAGTAAACCAATGGTTTTCATGTATTGCCTCCAATGCCTAGTATGGTCTAAATATATTGTTATTATCGAACGCCCATATACAGTAAGCAATATGTTGCAAACTAGGCAGCGTAGGGCCAGCCAATTTAACAGTCTAGTTAAATACTACCCTCTTGTTCTACCACCAGAATACGTGCCTGCCCTATGGGGTGGGCAACATGCTCGGTGCCGATAGAAGCATAAAAAATATCACCCACTTCTAGCTTGCAAGAATGCTTATTGCCATTTTCACGATAGAACATCTCAACTTCACCATCGAGCACAACAAACACTTCTTCACCGTCATTAACATGCCACTGATATGGTTGATCAGTCCAATGCAAACGAGTGGAAATACCATTTATGCTTGTGATATCCAGTGCCCCCCAAGCTTTATCTGCCGTAAAATTTTTACTTCTTATAATTTTCATAGCGAATACCTAAAAACAATATCAGCAATAAAACTAAACCAAATGTAATATCAATAACAGTTATATTGGTTAGCGCTCCCAATTTCACCAGAGCAAAAATCGTCATACAAACAAAACCCCGCAACAAAAGGCGGGGTTTATTAGGTACTTATGAGCAAGCTTGGGGCCTAGATTCCGTAGTACTGAGTAGCCATATTTTCTAAGCTAATTGGCTTGATCTTACCGGCATTGCCCGCTGTGCCAAAAGCATTATAACGATCTTCACATACCTGCTGCATAGCAGCCATGGTTTGGGCAAGGTATTTACGAGGGTCAAATTCGGCTTGATTATGAGCCAAAAAGCGACGTATAGCACCCGTGGAAGCTAGGCGTAGGTCAGTATCGACATTCACCTTGCGTACGCCATGCTTAATGCCCTCTACGATCTGCTCAACGGGCACACCATAGGTTTCTGGTATAGCGCCACCATATTCATTAATCACTGCCAACCATTCCTGTGGCACAGAGGATGAGCCATGCATGACTAAGTGGGTATTCGGTATCTGTTTATGAATCGCTGCAATGCGATCAATGGCCAAAATATCACCCGTTGGTGGACGGGTAAATTTATAGGCACCATGGCTAGTACCACAAGCAATGGCCAGTGCATCAACTTTCGTCTTAGCCACAAATTCAGCTGCCTCTTGTGGATCAGTTAGCATTTGTTCCTGAGTTAGCTTCCCTTCTGCACCGACGCCATCTTCTTCACCAGCCTCACCCGTTTCCAAAGAACCTAAACAGCCTAGTTCCCCTTCTACGGAAACGCCACAGGCATGAGCCATCTCCACCGTATGGCGAGTCACATCGACATTATATTCATAGCTTGTTGGGGTTTTGGAGTCTTCTCCCAAAGAGCCATCCATCATCACCGAAGAAAAGCCCATAGCAATCGCTTTTTGACAAGTGGCCGCGGCATTACCATGGTCTAGATGCATACATACTGGGATATGGGGGAATTCATCCATAGCCGCTAAGATCATATGCCGAAGAAAATTAGAGCCAGCATATTTTCGCGCACCAGCCGAGGCTTGCACTATTACGGGACTATTAGTCTTATCAGCGGCCTGCATTATGGCTCGCGTTTGTTCTAGATTATTGACATTAAAAGCTGGGATACCGTAACCATACTCAGCAGCATGATCAAGTAGTTGCCGTAAACTGACTAGCGCCATAACAGTGCTCCTTAGTTCCCGCGTTGTTGTAAAATGGCCACCGCTGGCAATTCCTTACCTTCAACAAATTCCAGAAACGCGCCACCACCTGTTGAAATATAGGACACCTTCTCACTAATATCAAACTTATCAACAGCAGCCAAGGTATCTCCCCCACCAGCAATAGAAAACCCATCCGCCTTGGCAATGGCATGAGATAGCACTTCCGTACCACCACTAAACTGATCAAACTCAAATACACCAAGTGGACCATTCCAAATAATGGTGCCTGCGGTAGCCAATATTTCAGCTAATACAGCAGCAGAATCAGGCCCTACATCCATTATCATATCGTCGTCTGTTACGGCAGACGCACCCTTGGTAGTAGCCACTGCCGTTTCACTAAATTCAGTGGCAGTAACCACATCTGTAGGAATAGGAATATTGGTTTTACTCATTAGAGCTTTGGCGTTATCAACCAGATCGGGCTCATATAGAGACTTACCAACAGGATGGCCGGCAGCAGCCAAAAAGGTATTAGCAATACCGCCACCAACAATTAACTGGTCAACTTTATCAGATAAAGCCTCTAGAACAGTAAGCTTGGTTGACACTTTAGAGCCACCCACTACAGCAACCATAGGTCGTTTAGGATTATCCAGGGCCTTGGCTAGAGCATCCAATTCGGCTGCTAATAAGGGGCCAGCGCAGGCTACAGGAGCAAACTGAGCTACGCCATGGGTGCTCGCTTGGGCTCTGTGAGCTGTCCCAAAAGCATCGTTAACATAAATGTCGCAGAGGGCTGCCATCTGCTTTGCCAGAGTTTCGTCGTTGGCCTTTTCGCCCACATTAAAACGGCAATTCTCCAAGACAACCAAGGTTCCCGCTTCTGCCTCGACACCTTGCAACCAATCCTTTTGCAACCTTACCTTATTGGGTAGACGTTCTGCTAACCAATCCACAACCGGCTGTAGGGAAAATTGACTATCATATTGACCTTCTTGGGGGCGACCTAGATGTGACGTAATCATTACCGCAGCACCCGCCTTTAAAGCTAGCTCAATGGTCGGTAATGAGGCACGTAAACGAGCATCGCTGGTAACAACACCATCTTTTACGGGCACATTTAGATCTTCACGAATTAGCACTCGCTTACCAGCTAAGTCCAAGTCCGTCATATTGATAATAGGCATAGGTTTTCCTGTAGTTGGTTTTTACTCACATAACATGGCTAAAGCCACATCTAGCATTCGGTTGGCATAACCCCATTCGTTATCATACCAAGCCAATACTTTAATTAACTCTCCCATTTGCATGGTTTGAGTGGCATCGAATACAGCTGATTTTGGGCAATGATTAAAGTCGATGGAAACTAATGGCTCCCAATTAATACCCAAAATACCATAGGGGTCTTGGTCACTGGCCGCCTGCATAATGGCATTAATTTCTTCAACACTGGTGGGGCGACTGGGGCGCAGGACTAGATCGACAACAGAGACATTGATAGTCGGCACCCGCATACTGTAGCCCGTAATCTTGTCAGCCACTTCTGGTAGCACCCAACCCAAAGCCTGAGTGGCATGCGTCGTGGTTGGAATCATAGACTGAGTAGCTGCCCTGCCCCGACGCAAATCCAGTTTATCTATCACCGTGTCAGTTAATACCTGACCATTGGTATAGGCATGAATCGTGGTCATCAGTCCGTCTTCAATACCTACCGCAGCCTGTAATGGTGCCAACAGAGGCGCCATACAGTTGGTGGTACAAGAGGCATTAGAAATAATATGGTGATGGGGGCGGATATCCTGATGGTTGATACCATAGACCACAGTTAGATCAACATCCTGCCCCGCTGGGGCACCAATTAGCACCTTATCAGCACCAGCTTGAAGATGCTGTTCGGATAGAGCGCGGCTGGTTAGTTTGCCTGAACATTCTAGGACTAAGTCGATATCCTGCCATGGTAAAGTTTTGGGGTCATCTTGGCAGTAAAGTGCAACCTGATGCTTATTACCCTGCTGGTCTGTTATCGACATACCACTCTTTGTGGCTTCTACTGGCAAGGGAAAATGGCCATGCACAGAATCATATTGCGTTTCATACAGCAGGGAGTCAGCAATACCTAAATCATTAATCGCAACTATTTGCAGCTGCTCCTGCAGGCCACGCTCATACAGGGCTCGCAATAAAGCGCGCCCAATACGACCATAGCCATTAATAGCAAGTCTTTTTGGCATTTATCTCAGCACTAAGTGACTCTCGTTGAGAGTGTAGTTACAGTAGTTCGTTAACCTGCTTAGCCACATTGTCAGCAGTAAAGCCATATATTTCAAATAGCTCATTGGCTGGCGCCGAGGCACCAAAGTTAGTCATACCGACCACTCGACCTTGTAGGCCTACATACTTATACCAATAGTCAGCATGGGCGGCTTCAACGGCTACCCGAGCCGACACTGATTTTGGTAAGACACTTTCCTGATAAGCAGCATCTTGACGCTCAAAGGCTTCCGTACAAGGCATAGAGACGACGCGCACCATGCGACCTTGTGCTGTTAATTGGGCTGCTGCATCTTGGGCAATGCCCACTTCAGAACCGGTAGCGATAATTATGGCCTCAGGTGCGCCATCGCAATCACTGAGGATATAACCACCTTTAGCAATCGCTTCTACTTGGGCTTGGTCACGATCTTGATGGACTAGATTTTGGCGCGAAAAGATTAATGCCGAAGGGCCATCAATACGTTGTAAAGAGCTTTTCCAAGCGACAGCTGATTCAACTGTGTCACATGGGCGCCATGTATCTAGGTGCGGTGTAGCCCGTAAATTGGCGATTTGCTCAATAGGTTGATGGGTAGGGCCATCTTCACCTAAGCCGATAGAATCATGGGTATAAACAAATAATACCCGCTGACGCATCAAAGCGGCCATCCGGACAGCATTACGGGCATATTCCATAAATACTAGGAAGGTGGCGCCATAAGGTACAAAGCCACCATGCAAAGCCACACCATTCATAATGGCCGACATAGCAAATTCACGCAC
>NYZU01000045.1 GCA_002686055.1 Oceanospirillaceae bacterium
CACGGGATTAGTACTGGTCATAATGCGGTTAAGAAGGCTGCTATAGGTTTGTTGCCATAACTCGGTTAACTGCCATTCCCAAGGGTTTTTGCGCACACTAGGCACATGGCCTGTATGCGCTAAACGATTTAATTGTTGGTCATAAAGGGTAACCGACATTGGTGCTTCTTGTTGCCCAGCTAAAAGTGCCATGGCCTGATTAGAGAGGGTATTTAGGGCAGTAAAGCCATTTGGCTCAGGCCCTTGAGTAGTAAGTATATTGGGTGCTTGCTCGAGCTTATCGGCATCGACAATGGCCAAGCGTAAGAGTTGACGTTCGCCCAGCAGTGCCAAGGGCATGCGCCACTCAACCATATAGCCCTCGTTATTAGTTTGCAGGCTAGCACGTATATCAAAGCGGTTAAGTTGCTGTTGGCTAACAAAGCTCCCCGTTGAGTCTGTGCGATAAATTTGCATTTCGCCCGGCTGTCTAGCTAGTAACAACAAATGATGTTCTTTGGCCATAGAGTCTATATAAGAGAGCCGCAGGTGGTCACTAGTTAGCCAACTATTTGAGGCGCTTTTGGCACTAATATAGTTTTGATCATAAACCTGTACTTTGCCAATGAGCTGGCGATCAAACTTGCCGAGGGTAACCGTATAGTGAACCTGTCCAGTAGGGTCGCGAAATTCACTGGCTTGTACCATTTCATCACGCCAATCATCAGCGCTGCCATCAATGGTTTTGGTCTGATTAATAGCTTGGACAAATAATAACGGCTGTTGTTTACTCAGTTCGGGAAGTGCCAGTAGCAACTCTTGCCGTTGCACAAATAAATTGGCTAAGGATTGTGCCACTTGTTTTTGTGCTTGGGCCTGACTTTGCTGCAACAGGCTACTGGTAGCATCAATAAAGCGATAGCCCAAATAAGGTAGGCTAAGCAGAACTAAACCAACGGCTAGTAACTGATAGCGTAACTTAAATGGGCTGTGTTTAGCTGCGCCAGCGATAGCCTTGCCCATACTCTGAAACAATATTGTTAAAGTTCACACTAACTGCTTTGAACTTGCGTTTGATATTACTGATATGGGTACTAATGGTATTGTTCTCCACACAGCCGCCAAAGGTTGCTTGGGCTAATTGTTGGTAGGTTAGAACCTGATCTGGGCGCCGCGCCAAAAATTCCAGCATGGCAAATTCTGTCATAGTAAATTCTTTTAGGGGCTCATTGCGCCAGAAAATATGGCGGCGGTCTAAGTCGATTTTTAAATTACCACAAGTGATTAGGCGCTGTTCTGGATTGGGGTTACTATTACGCGCTAAACGCAGCAAGGACTCAACCTTGGCGGTAAAATAGTCAATGGAAATGGGCTTTGGTTGGTAATCCCAAGCCCCCATTCTTAAGCCAGAAACTTGATCTATTTCGTCTACCCGTTCCGTAAGAAATAACACCGGTAAATCTTCATACAGTCGGCTTAATTGGCTATAAAGATTAAAGCCCGCATCATACTCATGGCCCAAGATAATATCCAAAATCACCAAATCTGGTCGTTGCTGAAGTAATGCTTTAAGAGCACTATGTTGATCCGCAAAAGCCAATACCTGCACTGGCATACGCGCCAAAGCCCGCACATAATTATTGCGTTGGTCATCATCATCTTCAACGATGGCAATACAGGGTTGGTGTTGCATATGGGCTCCTTTTGCTTAAAGGTAGCACAGCTTGGGGTGGGAACAGAATAGATGATTACGCTCAAGTGGCAATCTCCATTATATTTCCATAGATAGTCGCCGTTTTGGCTTTTTTAGTATGTATTGATAAGCTATTCAAGCTAAAATTGCCCCATCACAATCGCCTGAGTAGAAGCCATGTTTCTAACACTGCTGCAAGAAACGTTACAAATCACCGCGCCTATTTTTCTGGTGGTTATTAGTGGCTATGGTTTGCGCCACCTTGGCCTCTTAGACGATCACTTTATTAGTATGGGCTCACGCTTAGTATTTAATTTTACGTTACCCATTCTGCTGTTTATTAGTATCGCAACAAAACCCTTAACCTATGGCGTGACGCTTACTTCCGCTCTCGTAGGGGTAGTAGTTACCCTACTAATTTGGGGGCTGATGGAGATGGTTTCACGTTGGCTAGTCCACCCTCGAAGCGACCGCGGTGTCGTGGCTATGTGTAGTTTTCGCTCAAATCTGGGTATTGTGGGCTTGGCCTACTGCTTTAATGCCTATGGTGAGACGGGGGTAGCTGCCGTGGCAATGTATTTGGCCTTGGTGACTACCGTATATAATGTGGCTTCTGTTATTACCCTGAGTCGCAAACAAGCCAATGTCACCAGTATTCGCCTAACCCTAAAAAGTATCAGTCGTAATCCATTGATTATTGCCATAGTCATATCTTTACTATGGTCGGTGGTTAACTTGCCAGTGCCCTCTGTGTTGAACGCAACAGGTAATTACTTTGCCGCCATGACTTTGCCCTTGGCCCTATTATGTGCTGGTGGCAGTCTGAGTCTGAAGGCCTTTAAAAATAATGTCGGCAAGGTTTGGTTGGCCACTTTTGCTAAGTTGGTACTTACCCCCCTAATAACTTTTTTATTAGGCTATATGGTGGGTTTAAGGGGTATGCATTTAGAATTAATTGTGCTGATGAGCTGTGCGCCAACGGCGGCAGCCAGCTATGCCATGGCTCGTGCCATGGGATCAAATGATAAACTTGCGGCCAGTATTGTGGCCATCACAACGTTAATATCTTTTGCTACCGCAGCCATTATTATCAGCCTGTTGCGTATTAGTGCGCTAGTATAGTTTCACTTAATTAGCTGCGCGCACAAAAAAAGGGATGCTGCACTGTGCTCGCATCCCTTTCTTAGTTGGCGCCTTAAGGGCGCATAATTAATTACACCAAATGGGCGATAGCGTCGCGCTCTTCTTCCAATTCAGCTTGGGTTTTGTCCATATAGGCGCGGGAAGCAGGGTCAATATCTAAACCTTGCACAATACTATAGTCACCATTTTCACAGGTTACTGGGAATGAATATACCAGACCTTCAGGAATACCATAGGAGCCGTCAGAAGGAATACCCATGGATGTCCAGGCGCCATTGGTGCCAGCCGCCCATAAACGCATATGATCAATGGCAGCATTAGCCGCTGAGGCAGCAGAAGAAGCGCCACGGGCCTTGATAATTGCCGCACCACGTTGCGCGATAGTAGGGATAAAATCAGTATCAATCCAGTTTTGGTCGACCATATCTGTTGCCGCTTTGCCATTAACAGTAGCACGAGTAATGTCAGCATACATAGTCGCTGAGTGGTTACCCCAAATGCATAGATGCTCAATATCGCTTACGGTAGCGCCAGCCTTATTGGCTAGTTGAGTTAGGGCGCGGTTATGATCAAGGCGCGTCATAGCGGTAAACTGACGTGGGTTTAGATCGGGGGCGCTATTCATAGCGATATAGGCATTGGTATTTGCAGGGTTACCCACAACCAGTACCTTAACGTCTTTATTGGCATTGTCATTGATAGCTTTACCTTGTGCGGTAAAGATATTGGCATTAGCTTCCAATAGGTCTTTACGTTCCATGCCTGGGCCACGTGGGCGTGCACCTACAAGCAGTGCGTAGTGAGCATCGTCAAAGGCCACATTAGCATCATCAGTAGCGGTGATAGAAGCAACTAGAGGGAAGGCACAGTCTTCAATTTCCATTACCACACCGTTTAGAGCGCCTAAAGCTGGTGTGATTTCCAATAACTTGAGGTTAACAGGCTGGTCAGCGCCCAGCATTTCGCCTTGGGCGATACGGAAAATCAAAGAGTAAGATATTTGACCGGCGGCACCGGTAATAACTACGTTTACTGGGGTCTTCATGGGTTGCTCCATTGAGAAAGTAAAGGTGGTGACCAAAAATGAGGGCGTATTATAACCAAACTGGAGTCATTTCGATATGCGCCTTATAACTATCCAATATCAACCCATAAAATAACGCTTTTTACTTGCGTTAATACTTAAATGTAGTAGCTTAGGGTTTCGAAAAAATGACCGACATCAGACGGGTAAAAACAATGCATTACGCAAAACTCAAAAATGGACATTTGGCTGCTGTTTTAGATAAGCAAATTGTAGGTTTAACAGAAGCGGCTTCACGCTTAGATAGGCCCTTACCCGCTACTTGCCTACACGAGCTTATTGCTGCTGGTGCAAAAGCACAGACTGAGGCCGAAGCCTTGGCTATGGCGGCTTTGCAACAAAAAGTGGCTTGTGTGGATTATGATAGCCAGTTATTGCAAAGCCCATTGGGGCATGTAAAGCGTAATATTTTTTGTATCGGTAAAAACTATGCTGCTCATGCAGCAGAAATTGCTGCCAAATTAAATGAACAGACCGTGGTGCCGGAATACCCCGTGGTCTTTACCAAAGCCACCAATACTTTAAGCGGCCCCAATGACGTGATTCCTCTGCACTCAGGTATTACGGAGAAAATAGACTATGAGGGCGAACTGGCCATTGTGATTGGTAAGCGAGGCACCAATATTCAGCCACATGAGGCATGGCAATATATCTTTGGCTATAGCTGCTTTAACGATGTTACCGCCCGGGATATTCAACGTCGCCATAATCAATGGCATTTAGGTAAAAGCCTTGATGGCTTTGCCCCCATGGGGCCAGTGGTGACACCAACCTATGGGCACCCTTTGGACGGCGATATTACCCTAACTTGCTCAGTTAATGGCGAAGAGCGCCAACGCGCCAAATTAGCGTTGATGATATTTGATATCCCTACTATTCTGGCCACCCTATCGAAAGGCATTACTCTAGAACCTGGTGATGTAATAGCCACTGGCACCCCGGCTGGTGTTGGTATGGGATTTACCCCAGCTAAGTTTTTACAGCCAGGTGACCAAGTGGAAGTAACTATTGATGGCACTTTGCCGTTAGTTAACCAAGTTGCTTTTGAATAGGCAGGCAAACTATTTACAGGCTGCTAGACTTAAAAGTCGTTATTGTTCAGCCGCGCTATGCAAATTTAGGCTCTTGTTTTTTTATAACTATACATCCCTAATACTTCACATAGCCCATTCAATTTATTGCAAAAGCAAGGAAGCTATATGGCAATTAATCACTGGCCTGCTTGTGAGCAGCCAAGAGAGCGTTTATTAAAAGTTGGCTCAAGCGCATTATCTGATGCAGAGTTATTAGCTATTTTTTTGCGCACAGGTTGTGCTGGTCGGAGCGCTGTGGATTTAGCGCGCGACCTAATGGCTGAATTTGGCAGCTTAAATGCACTGTTAGAGGCACCACAAACGGAAGTTTGCCAGTTGCCCGGTATCGGTCCCACCAAATATATCCAACTTCAAGCCATAAAAGAATTGGGTTTGCGTTTGACTCGTGAAGAGCTACAAGACCCTGAAAGTATGCGTTCCAGTGAACAAGTGGGCAACTATTTGTGTCAGCGCATCGGGAGCTATCAACGCGAAGTCTTTGCCCTGCTATTACTAGATAACCAACATCGTTTATTGCAGTTTTTGGAGCTGTTTCAGGGCACTATTGATAGTGCCAGTGTGCACCCCCGGGAAGTAGTTAAGGTAGCCTTACAATATAATGCGGCGGCTGTGATTCTGGCCCATAATCACCCTTCTGGCGTGGCTGAACCCAGCCGCAGCGATCGCCTGTTGACCAATACCCTTAGCAGCGCCCTAGATCTAGTTGGTGTGCGCGTGATTGACCATCTGGTGGTAGGGCGTAAACAATGGGTATCATTTGCTGATCGGGGTTGGTTGTAAAATCACCTAATCTAAACAATTATGTTTAAACCGGTGTTTGCTTTGGCCATTTGGTTTCCATACGCCAGTTTCTTTGTTATACTCCGCATCCCTTATTTAGCCACCAGTTATTAGGCAAAGTAAGGCTGGTACGGATATTGGCCCACTGGAGGGCTGCTCCGCCTGAGAATGCAACATGGGGTTGTATTCAAGACACCAAATTGAGGTATTAAAATGTCCAGAGTATGTATGGTTACCGGTAAGCGCCCTGTCGCAGGTAACAATGTGTCTCACGCACACAACAAAACTCGTCGTCGCTTTCTGCCAAACTTGCATTGGCATCGTTTTTGGGTAGCAAGCGAAAACAAATTCGTTCGGTTACGCGTTTCTTCTAAAGGTATGCGTGTTATCGATAAAAAAGGTATTGATGCTGTTTTGGCCGAAGTGCGTGCCAATGGCATTAAGGTATAAGGAGCTGACTGATGCGCGATAAGATTAAGCTGGTTTCCAGCGCCGGTACTGGTCACTTCTACACCACCACTAAGAACAAGCGTAATATGCCTGACAAGATGGAGATCAAAAAGTATGATCCCAAAGTACGTAAGCATGTTATGTATAAAGAAGCCAAGATCAAGTAATTGAAATTGGTGTGATAAAAACCGGCTTATTAGTCGGTTTTTTTGTGCCTGCAATAAGCTTATGCAGAGGCAAAACCTAAGTCATGGGAAATATCTTTGCCGGCTTTGGTGATAGCATCAATCCAGCTTTCTTGGCGTCGTTCTATAGGGGCTGATATGGATAAGCCGGCAGCCACTTGGCCACTGCGGTCATAGATTAAAACACCAATACAGCCAACGCCCATTTCTGCCTCCTCATTATCTAAGCCATAACCACGTTGTTGGCTTAATATGCAGTCGTCAAAGAGCTGTTGATAGCTGGATAAGGTGTTTGGCGTATAAGCGGGCATATTGGTGCGTTGCACATAAGCGCTAATTTCTTCAGCACCTCCCATGGCGAGCATGAGTTTACCAACCGCGGTTACATGTAAGGGCGCGCGGCTACCAATTACCTGTTGCACGTGCATCATGCGGCTAGGAGTTGCTTTTTCGAAATACATCACCACATCACCTTGCCGCATGGTTAAGTTAATGGTTTCGCCTAATTGGTCTCGCAAGCGCTCCATATAGGGCAAGGCTATGGCACGGATATCAATATCAGAATACAGTCGATTGGTGAGCTGTAATAGGCGCTGGCCTAGCTGATAGTGGCCATGGCTATCTTGCTCGACAAAGCGGTTGTCGATAAGTGATTGCAAAATTCTATGCACCGTAGAAGGATGTAATTGGGTATCAGCACTTAGCACTTTAAGCTGCGTTGGTTTGGCATAACGTGATAGGGCATCCAATAATAAAGCAGCACGGTCGATTACCTGTATGCTGGATTTAGGCTTGTCATTCATATGTATGACTCCAAGGATTATTTAACTTTTCACATTGTGGAAACGACTATTTCGCTATCGTTTAGTTTTTAGCCTATTCTGGTGCATATTTTATCAAAGGTTATAAAGATTGGCTTTGTTAAATTTTCACATTGTGAAATAGTGTTATTTGGCAAAATAGTAGGTAATTTTTGTCATAACAACAAGGCTTTTTGAACTTTTTACATTGCCGAATATGGCTAGGAGGCCACTATGTCAACGCAAAACCCAGTGTTTATCCCGGGACCAACCAATATTCCACAGCGGCTGCTTAACGCCATACATAAGCAAACTTGTGATCATCGTTCGCCTGACTTTGTGAGTACATTAGATCCCGTGCTAGCAGGTTGCAAGCAGGTATTTGGTACCACTACTGGCGAGGTGATTACCTTTCCTGCCAGCGGCACAGGTGGTTGGGAGGCGGCTATTAGTAATACCCTAAGCCCAGGCGATAAGGTATTGGTTGCTCGCTATGGCATGTTTTCCCATCGCTGGATTGATCTTTGCGAAAGGCATGGCTTGGATGTCGAGGTGATTGAATGTGCCTGGGGAGAGGCTGCCCCAGCTGCTAAATTCGAGGCGCGCCTTGGCCAAGATACTAGTCATGCCATTAAAGCTGTGCTGGTTACCCATAACGAAACAGCGACAGGGGTAAAAAGCGATATTGCTGCTGTACGCAAGGCCATGGATGCCGCCTCTCACCCAGCTTTATTGCTAGTTGATTGTGTTAGCTCTTTAGCTTCGATGCCCTTTGCTATGGATACTTGGGGGGTGGATATTGCCGTAAGTGGGTCACAGAAGGGCTTTATGTTAACCACGGGTATGGCTATTTTGGGTGTTAGCCAAAAGGCCTTGCAAGCCATGCAGTCAGCAACGCTGCCCCGCACATTTTTTGACTTCCGTGATATGTTAGCGGCCAATGGCAGTGGCGGCTACCCTTATACGCCCCCTTTACAGCTAATCTATGGACTAAAAGAAAGCCTTGATATGTTGTTTGAGGAGGGCTTGGAGCAAGTCTATAGTCGCCACCAGCGTTTAGCTGAAGGGGTAAGATTAGCCGCCAAAGCTTGGGGCTTAAGCTTATGCGCTAAAGACCCGGCCACCTATTCTGATACCGTAACCGCTATCTATGTGCCTGAAGGTTTTAATAGTAATCAGCTAACCGACCATGCCTTCCATAAATACGGTGTATCCTTTGGTGTGGGTTTGGGCAAGATGGATGCAAAGGCTTTTCGTATTGGTCATCTGGGCATGCTTACTGATGTTATTGTCTTGTCTGGCTTGGCTACCATCGAAATGGCGATGGCTGATTTGGATTACCCAGTTACCTTGGGTGCAGGCGTGGCTGCGGCTCAGGAATACTACCGCCAGACAGCTTAAGATAATTTAGTCAGAATTGAGTTTGGCCATCAGAATATGGTCTTGCCATTGCCCATTGATATGGACGTAATCTTTGGCAAGGCCTTCTTGCAGAAATCCCAAATGGCGGAGTAATCGGCCACTGCGATGGTTATTAACCATATAAGAAGCCTGGATTCGGTGAAGACCAAGACTATGAAAAATATATTCTAGGCAAGAATTCACGCATTAGGCCTTTGCCCTGTTGCTGGGCATCAATAGAATAGCCCAAATTACAAGAATACATAGGTTCATTTAAGATTCCAGAATAGTCGATACAGGCCAGAAGCTGTTGATCAGAATGACCAAAGGCGCCTAATTTGATTTGGCTGCCATTATGAAATGCGCCTTCTGCGGCTAACAGTAAGTTCCGCATATTCTCATAAGCATAGAATGGCTCAGTACGAGCCGGTTCAGAGTCCTGCAAGTGGGCACGATTGCGCCAATAGTAATCACTTAAAGCTTTAGCGTCGCTATTATCTAAAAGCCTGATATGTGCATGGTGGGTATAAATATCAGGCTTGGGTAACATGCTCTTGACCTATAGCGCATCCAGCGCATCAGATAAGGTTTTTACCCCAACAATCTGTATCTGTTTTAAGCTATTATCTTGGCTGTCTTTAGGTACATTGGCCAATGGCACGATAGCGCGAGTAAAGCCATGTTTAGCGGCTTCGCGAATACGCTCTTGTCCAGAAGGCACAGGACGTATTTCACCCGATAAGCCCACTTCGCCAAATACCACTAACTGTTGATCTAAAGGCTGGTCGCGCAGACTTGAAACAATGGCCATCAGGGAAGCTAAATCAGCACTGGTTTCGTTGACGCGCACACCGCCTACGACGTTAACAAACACATCCTGATCACCCGTATGCAAGCCGCCATGGCGATGCAGTACCGCTAGCAACATGGCTAAACGGTTTTGATCAAGACCCACAGTCACTCGGCGGGGGTTATTAAAGTGGCTATCATCCACTAGAGCTTGCAGCTCAACTAGCAGCGGCCGCGTGCCTTCCCATATCACCATTACTAGACTGCCAGGGGCAGCGCCTTCGGCTCGTGAAAGAAAGATAGAACTAGGATTTTTGACTTCCTTTAGACCCGTTTCCAGCATGGCAAATACGCCCAACTCATTAACTGCACCAAAACGATTTTTATGGCCACGCAGGGTGCGAAAGCGGCTATCATGGTCGCCCTCTAACTGCAGGGAGCAGTCGATCATATGCTCTAATACCTTTGGTCCAGCCAAATTACCATCTTTGGTGACATGGCCGACTAATAACAGCACAGTATTACTTTGTTTGGCATAGCGCACCAGTGCCGCAGCACATTCCCGAACTTGGGATACACTGCCTGGGGCGGAGCTAATATCGGCTAACTGCATAACTTGTATGGAGTCGACGACTAACAGTTTTGGTTTTACAGATTCAGCTTGGGCAAGGATAGCCTCGACATCTGTTTCGGCTAGCATTTTTAGGTTGGTAGTCGGTAGTTCTAGACGCTGAGCCCGCAATGCTACCTGTTGGAGAGATTCTTCACCAGTAACATACATAGCAGGCATGGTCTGGGCTAAGTTACACATTAATTGCAGTAGCAAGGTACTTTTACCAGCACCCGGATGGCCACCGATTAAAATAGTGGAGCCTAATACCAAGCCGCCACCAAGAACACGATCTAATTCACTAATACCAGTGCTAAAGCGAGGCACTTGAGCAATATCGACTTCGCTTAAGTCAAGTAATTGTGCTGTTACACCGGCATAGCCTTTTACCTTGGCGGCGCCACCTTTGGCCGCAGTGCCTAGGCGTATCTCTTGCAGGCTATTCCAACTGCCGCAGTCGTTACATTGCCCTTGCCACTTGGTATAGTCGGAGCCACACTCATTACAGACAAATACAGTTTTTTGCTTAGCCATTGATAAGCTGCGCTGCCGATTTCGCGAAATAGGTCAAAATACCATCTGCCCCCGCCCGCTTAAATGCTAATAAAGACTCTAAGGTCACCTGATTGGCATCTAACCAGCCATGTTGGAAGGCAGCCACATGCATGGCATATTCACCACTTACCTGATAAGCAAAGGTGGGCACTTTAAGCTCAGTTTTAATTCGGCGAACAATATCCAAATAGGGCATGCCCGGTTTGACCATGACCATATCAGCACCCTCAGCCAAATCAAGGGCGACTTCGTGTAAAGCCTCATCACTATTGGCAGGGTCCATCTGGTAGCTATGCTTATTGGACTTGCCTAAGTTGCTAGCAGAGCCGACGGCATCGCGGAAGGGGCCATAATAGGCAGAAGAGTATTTGGCGGCATAGGACATAATGCGGGTATTGGTATGGCCTGTGGCTTCTAGAGCTTGGCGAATAGCGCCAATACGGCCATCCATCATATCAGAGGGGCCGAGTATATCAGCACCCGCTTCGGCTTGGGATAAGGCTTGCTTGACTAATATTTCAATAGTTATGTCGTTAAGCACATAACCCTGCTTATCAATAATGCCGTCTTGCCCATGACTGGTAAATGGATCCAGTGCAACGTCGGTCATAATGCCAAGCTCTGGGCAGGCATCCTTAACCGCACGAATTGCTGTCTGCGCTAAGCCATTAGGATCGTAGGCGGCTTCTGCCATCTCTGATTTTGCCTCAGCGGGGGTAACAGGAAATAAGCAGATTGCAGGAATTCCCATGGCTACTAGTTCTTTAGCTTGTTTAACCAGTAAGTCCACTGAATAGCGTTCAACGCCGGGCATGGAGGCCACCTGTTCAGTTTGGCCTTGGCCAGGAATCACAAACATGGGGTAGATTAGGTCAGCGGTGGTGAGTTGATTTTCACGCATTAAACGACGGGAAAAATCATCAGCTCGCATGCGACGCATACGAGTTGAGGGAAACATACGCTGGCTGTTTGAGAAAGTCATGATTGGGTCCGCAATAATGGTTTATCAGCATAACGAAAGGTTTATTGTAACCCTTTGCTGCGGGGACACCAACCACATTCTTGTAAGCCGTGCCTATCCACTTGCCATGAATAAATTAAGAGGCTAACTGACTTTCTAATTGCTCCAGCTGTTCTTGGCATAGCAGCCATTTTTCTTCTAGCTCAGCAGCCTCCTGTGTGGCTTTTGCTTGGCTATCTAATAAAGTCCGCAGTTGTTGTTTTTGTTCGTCTGTATATAGGTTTGGGTCAGTCAGTTGCTGCTCAAGCTCAGCCATAAGGGTTTGGCTTTTGTCTAACTTTTCTTCCAGCGCCGCAAGTTGCTTTTTTAAGGGCCTTAGTTGCGCCCTTTGGGCGGCTTCTTCACGCTTTTGTTGTTTGCGATCTTGAGCCGTTAAACGATTATCCTTATCCGTTTCTCGGTTAGCTTTATTTGCCGCTTGGCGGGCCTTGGCTTGTTGCTGCACCATTTGTTGCAGTTGTTGTTGGTAAGAATCCAGATCGCCTTCATAAGCAGTAATTTGGCCATCGGCCACTAACCAATATTGATCAACGACTTGGCGCAGTAGGTGTCGATCATGGGAAATAACCAGTATCGCACCTTGGTATTCTTGTAAAGCTCGGGTAAGGGCATGGCGTGCTTCTAGATCTAGGTGGTTAGTTGGTTCATCTAAGAGTAGTAAATTCGGTTTTTGCAAAGCGATCATAGCTAAAGCTAGGCGTACTTTTTCTCCCCCGGAAAAGTTCTTTACCGGTTCAAAGACCCGCTCACCTTGCCAACCAAAACTACCGAGAAAATTACGTAATTCCTGTTCACTGGCTTGTGGCTTTATGCGTTGTAGATGCAATAAACCGTTGGCTTGCAGGTCTAAAGCCTGTAACTGGTGCTGGGCAAAGTAGCCAATTTTTAGGTGCTCACCAGTAACAATTTGACCAGCTAGTGTGGGCAAATCACCAACTAAGGTTTTGATAAAGGATGATTTGCCAGCGCCATTGGGTCCTAATAAAGCGATACGAGAGTCTTGTAAAACACTTAAGTTAGCCTTTAATAAGGGCTGCTTATAGCCAACACTGACTTGATTCAGGGTGATTAGGTTGCTGCTGGTTTGAGAAAATTCTGGAAAGCGAAAGCTAAATGGCGAGTCGGCATAGGCTGGTGCTATTAATTCCATTCGTTCTAGAGCTTTAACCCGCCCTTGCGCTTGTTTGGCTTTACTGGCTTTAGCTTTAAAGCGTCGGATAAAGCTTTCAATATGGGCAATTTCAGCTTGTTGTTTATCAAACATACTTTGCTGCTGTGCAATACGTTCGGCCTTCTGGCGCTCAAAGGAAGCGTAGTTGCCGCGATAACAAGTTAATTGTTGCTGCTGTAAATGCACAATAGTTGCGACTACCTGATCAAGAAAATCACGATCGTGTGAAATCAATAGCAGGGTGCCTGGGTAGTTCTTTAGCCAAGCTTCCAGCCACATGGTGGCATCTAAATCTAAATGGTTGGTTGGTTCATCTAGCAGTAATAAATCAGAAGGGCACATCAAGGCCTGGGCAAGGTTAAGACGGACTCGCCAGCCACCCGAAAAGCTAGCCACGGGTTGTTCCCAATCTGCTTCTGCAAAGCCTAAGCCTTGCAGTAATTGTTGTGCACGATTAAGTGCGGTATAGCCAGACAGCTGATCATAATCTGCCCAAGCTCGGGCAAGGGCATGGTCATCTTCTTCCTGCTGGGCTTTGGCGATAGCTGTTTCTGCCTGCCGAAAGGGCTGATCGCCATCTAGTACATGATCAATAGCTGTGCGGCTAATATCACCAAGCTCTTGGGCCATATGGGCAAGGCGCAAGCTGGGTGGCAACTGCACTATACCCGCATCGGGCTGAAGCTCACCAAGTAGAAGTTTAAACAAGCTAGTTTTGCCGGCACCATTGCGGCCTACAAGGCCATAGCTTTGACCAGCATGGAGGCTTAACTGAGCGTCTTTAAGGAGACTTTGCCCGCCTCGTAATAGCTGAATGTTTTGCAATTGAATCATGGGCGCGCATCATACCATAGGCAGGCATTAGACCCTATAAGCCTGCTCTGAAAAGTCGAAAAACATTAAGGCATGGACTATCCTGATAGCCAGCTCGTTTTAGCCCAGCATAGATTATCTTAGAATAGCTGGCATTTTGCTCTGGTAATTAGTCATTTTAGCCCTATATAGGTATAGTCTAGCGCGGATTATTTGCGTAATAAGTAAATTATATAAAATAGCCTTTGTGCTTATTTAAACTATTCAAATAGGAAACATCATGAAAAACTCCTTTAGTCGTCTGGCTGTGACCAGCGCTTTAGCTTTATCAGCAACCACTGCTCAAGCAGATATTAACCTCGAAGATACACAGCAAAAAGTGAGTTACAGTATCGGTATTCTGATTGCTGGTCAGTTGGCCAATGACTTTGATGACCTTGATTTAAATGCATTTGTTGAAGGCTTTAACCAAAACTATAATGGTGAAGCAACAGCAATATCACCTCAGGAAGCCATGCAGACTGTACAGGCTTATCAACGTGATCAACAAGTGGCACAAAATGCCAATACCCTGGCTGAGAGCGAAGCTTTCCTAGCTGAGACTGCGCAGCAAGAAGGGGTGAATATCACCAAGTCTGGTTTGCAATACAAAATCATTGAGCAAGGTACAGGTGTTCAACCACAGGCAACTGACAATGTAACCGTACATTACCGTGGTACGCTTATGAATGGGCAAGAGTTTGATAGTTCCTATGCTCGTGGTGAGCCCGCTACCTTCCCTCTTAATGGGGTTATTGCTGGTTGGACAGAAGGACTACAGCTAATGAAAGAGGGCGGTAAGTTTGAATTTTATATTCACCCTGACCTTGGCTATGGTGAACGTGGAGCGGGTGGCGCTATTGGGCCAAATGCCGCTTTGGTATTCCAAGTTGAGCTGATTAAAGTAGGTGAATAAGTCCCCAGAGAGTGATTAAGCGGCCATAATTGGCCGTTTATTTACTGTTTACAGCACGACTTTTTTAAAATTCCTAGGGTTTTACACAACTTTAGGAATTTTTCTGATAGTAAATATATTATTTTATAGTTATTATGTCACTTAGGACTATCGTTAGCCGGAGTGGCAGACAGGGATTGGCAGGATGCCAGATGACACTGACCACAGGGAATGTGGTCGTGTTAATCACTAGTTAATAAAAAACCCAGCTTGATAGCTGGGTTTTTTTATTGCTGCTTTATCTTATTACAGAATATTTAGAACAGCGACCATTACAGCGGTTAGCACCAAAGAGCTACCGATAACGCCATTGACTGTGGTCAAAGGACCTTGCTTACCTTTAAGGGCATTGATTTCCAGTAAGGCAATGATGGCTAACATAGCCAGCATAGAAGGAGCACTCCAATCTAAAGCAGCCCAACCGCCAGCGCCACCGTGGCCGGAGGCTAGCATACAAAAGACCATTGGTGCGGAGAATAGAACATTGTGACGAGAAGCTAGTAATGCTTTTGCGCCCGCAGCAGCAGCGTCGCCGTCTTTCATGCCTAAAGCAACCTGCTGATTAGGCCAGATTACTAACCACACGTTTAGGAACATCAAGGTGCCGAAGATTGACCCAATATAGATGTAGTTGTTCATTGCTGAAGGTACTGTATACAGCATGATAACACCTGTTAGGAAGGTGCCCATTGCGCCCCAGCGGAACCACCATAATGCACTTGGTGCTAGCTTCGCTTTAGCATCAGCCAAGCCTTCTGGGCTGGCTTGTTTAAAATAGCCACCCTGTACGAAGTTGAAATAATACAACATACCAATCCAGGTAATACCGAAAAGTACGTGTGACCAGCGGAACAAAAATCCTAAAACTTCCATAAATAAGCCTCTCAATGGTTTTTATGTATGGGCTATGCCCAATTTTTTGTTGCCTTATTGTATCAATTTAAGAGGCTTTTGGAACAAAATAATCATAAATCAACGGATTTTTTGCCAAAAAATACGCAATTTACCCTTCTAGATCATCTAGATAGCGTTCTGCATCAAGCGCAGCCATACAACCAGTGCCGGCGGACGTGATGGCTTGACGGTAAATATGGTCCATCACATCACCAGCAGCAAAGACACCTTCTACACTGGTTTGCGTAGCATTACCTTCAGTGCCACTTTGCACTTTTAGATAACCATTTTCCATATCTAGTTGGCCGGCAAAGAGGTCGGTGTTGGGCTTGTGGCCAATAGCGATAAATACGCCATCAACATCAAGGGTTTTGAGACTGCCGTCGGTAGTGCTTTTAATTTGCATACCAGTCACCCCCATATCATCACCTAAAACTTCCTCAAGAGTGTGGTTCCATTCGATGGTGACATTGCCATTGGCGGCTTTGTCGGCAATGCGATCGGCGAGAATTTTTTCGGAGCGGAATTTATCGCGGCGATGAACCACTGTCACCTCGGCAGCAATATTGGCTAAATACAGAGCTTCTTCAACTGCCGTATTACCGCCACCAATCACGGCGACCTTCTTATTACGATAGAAGAAGCCATCACAGGTAGCACAAGCTGATACGCCTTTACCCTGGAAGGCCGACTCACTTTCCAGCCCCAAATATTGGGCACTGGCGCCAGTAGAAATAATCAAGGCATCGCAAGTATACTCGGTTCCTTGGCCTCGCAACTGGAACGGCTTTTGTTGCAGGTTCACACTGTCTATATGGTCAAATATAATATTGGTATCAAAGCGCTCAGCATGGGCCTTCATACGCTCCATTAAATCAGGCCCTTGTAACCCTTCCACATCACCAGGCCAATTATCAACATCGGTAGTGGTGGTTAATTGACCACCCATTTGCATACCGGTAATAAGTGTTGGCGCTAGGTTAGCACGGGCGGCATAGACGGCGGCTGTATAGCCAGCAGGGCCGGAACCCAAAATGATTAAACGGTGGTGTTGCACTTCACTCATGAAATTTTCCTTGAGAAGCTGAATTTAGGCATAGCAAAAATATGCGCCCGACGATAACATAATTCAAGCGCTGTTTTAGTAAAAATTAATAATAAGCAGGTTTTCGATATGTTGGATTGGTCAAAAATTGATACGGTGATGCTAGATATGGATGGAACCTTATTGGATCTCCATTTTGATACCTACTATTGGTTGCAGCATCTACCAGAACGTTATAGCCAATTAAAAGGGGTAACCGAGCAACAAGCTAAAAACATAATTTATCCCAAACTGATGTCTTTAAGGGGTCAGCTCGACTGGTACAGTATCGAACATTGGGCGACACAATTTGATATTGATATTGTGGCCCTGCAACATGAAGTCAGCCATAAAATAGGCTTTTTATCTGGCACTGAAGATTTTTTAAACTGGCTTAGCACTACGGACAAACAAATATTTCTTGTCACCAATGCTGATTATCACAGTCTAGGTGTTAAACAGCCCCATGTGCGCCTCGATAGATGGCTACATGGATTCTATCACTCACATGATTATGGCTTTGCCAAAGAAGAGCAGGGTTTTTGGCAGGCATTAGAAAAGGATATTGGTTATGATCCTGAGCGTAGTTTGATGGTTGACGATAATCTAGAAGTATTGGCGGCCGCTCAAGAAGCAGGTATTGGGCACCTTTTGGCTGTCAGCAAGCCGGACAGTCAGCGCCCGCCTCAGGATACGGGTAAATTTTTGAGTGTAGAAAATGTAGGGCAAGCGGTTCCTACTATAAAAGAGGCAAATTAATGACTGATAAATACACTAAAGTGCGTTTGGATAAGTGGTTATGGGCGGCACGGTTTTTTAAAACCCGTGCCCTAGCCAAAGCGGCAGTTGAGGGTGGTAAAGTTCATTACGATGGCCAGCGAAGCAAGTGTTCACGCATAGTCGAGCTAGGGGTAGAATTAACTATTCGCCAAGGCTGGGATGAAAAAATCGTTCAAGTCACAGGTTTATCAGAACATCGACGGGGTGCCACAGAGGCGGCCAAACTTTATCAAGAAACAGCGGCTAGTATGGACCGTAGGGCGGAACAAGCCGCGGCGCGAAAAGCCATGGGCGGCGCTATTTCAGAGCAGCGCCCAACGAAAAAGCAGCGCCGGAATCAGTCCCTATTTTGGCAAGGTTTGGAGGAATAAACCAGCCATTTACTTTGCTATAGCATAGGCATTAGCCTGACGTTACTAAGCTTATACGTGTTATAATTGTTCATATTAATTTGCTACTAATTGTTTGAGGTTGGGCCATGACTCAGGACCTTATGCGTGGGTTTTTGTTTAACAATATGGATATTCGTGGTGTACATATTCGTTTGGACGATAGTGTACAAACTTTACTCCAGCAACACACTTACCCTGCCCCCGTATCGGCATTATTAGGGCAACTATTTATTGCCAGTGCATTATTAAGCGCCAACCTTAAATTACAAGGCCGCCTAAGTGTTCAGGTGCGGGGTGATGGCCCTCTGGAATATGCCCTAGCTGAATGCCGTCTTGATCAACCCGGTACGCTGGCACCACTGTTGCTAAAAGGTTTGGCGCGCCATTCTGATGCAATTAATGACACCATGGGTTTGCATGAGTTATTAGGTAATGGCCAACTAGTAATCACCATTGAACCTGATGATGGTCAACGCTATCAAGGTATTGTGGGGCTTGAGTATGATACCTTGGCAGCTTGTTTAGAAGGCTATTTTTACCAGTCTGAACAGCTACCTACCCATCTACAGTTGGATATGAGCGAGACCCAAGCGGCCGGATTTATGGTCCAGCGTTTGCCGGCAGAAATAAAAAATGAGGCCAAGGCTGATGAAGAGTGGGAACTGGTGCATGCCCTAGTCACCACCTTAACCACAGATGAGTTGCTGGCGCTACCAGCAGATGAGGTGCTCAAACGGCTCTTCCATGAACACGATTTAACGGTATTTGCCGAACGCCCTGTGGGCTACCAATGTGATTGTAGTCGCGAGCGAAGCGCCCATGCTATCGTTGCCTTGGGTAAGGCTCAGGTGGATGAGGTCTTAGATGACCTAGGTAGTATTGTTATTGATTGCCAGTTCTGTGATAGCCAATATACCTTTGATAAGGTGGATTGCCATATGTTATTTGCGCCTAGGACGAACGACCCAGAGCAACAGGAAATCTTGCACTAATTTAAACCTTGGTTTGGTTATCAGCTAGCACCAAAGCGTATCGCCTTGTCATATTAGTTGCAAATGTTATCAGTTTTTCGAATAAGCTCTATTTTTAGCTATTGTAAATTTTCTCTGGCATAATCACGGCTCGTTTTTCGGTACTGATTCTGCTAACCACATACCCAGTCTCAGCACTCACAACAACCGAAGAACCAAACTGGTGCCGGGCCTTACTATTTGTAAGTGTCCAGAACTTTGATTCCCCAATGGTTTACCCACAAACTAAATCATTGGTTAAAAAGGTACAATTAAATGAATTTAGACGCTGAAGCTCCCACAACCTTCAAGCAACTTTCCCCATCAACCCTAATACAAAAAGCCATAGAGAATGGCGAAGGCACCCTGGCTAGTACAGGCGCCTTAAATGTTATTACTGGCCTTCGCACTGGTCGCTCACCGGCTGACCGATATATTGTGCAAGAGCCCAGTACTGAGGGAGATATTGATTGGGGTGCCGTCAACCGGCCCATTGCCGAAGCTGTTTTCGATGCCCTTTGGGCGCGTGTTGAAGACTATCTTAAAGATCATGACCAATACCAAGCCAAGGTGCATGTTGGCGCCGATGCTAATTATTACATTCCAGTTCGCATGACCACGCAAACAGCTTGGCAAAACTTGTTCGGTCAGAATTTATTTATCACCCCGGATCAATATAATCCCAAAGGCCATGGCGAATGGCAGATTTTGAATGTCGCTGGTTTTGAGTGTGTGCCCGAGCGTGATGGCACCAATAGTGATGGCTGTGTAATGATTAACTTTGCTCAGCGCAAAGTGTTATTGGCAGGTATGCGCTACGCTGGGGAAATGAAGAAAGCCATGTTCTCAGTACAGAACTTTTTATTACCAGCCCAAGACGTTTTGCCCATGCATTGTTCCGCTAATGTCGGCGATGAAGGTGACGTAACCTTATTTTTTGGCCTTTCTGGTACCGGTAAAACTACCTTATCTGCAGACCCTGAGCGTTATCTAATTGGTGATGATGAGCATGGTTGGGGTAAAGACGTGGTGTTTAATCTGGAAGGCGGTTGCTATGCAAAAACCATCAACCTAAGCCAGAAAAATGAGCCTATTATTTGGGATGCGATTCGCTTTGGGGCTATTGTCGAAAATGTATGGCTAGATGAACTTGGCCAAGCTGATTACGATAATACCGAATTAACGGAAAATGGGCGTTGCGCATATCCCCTTAAGCATGTTGAGAAGCGAACAGCTGATAATCTCGCTGGCGAGCCGGGTGCTATTATCTTTTTGACCTGCGATTTAACGGGTGTCTTGCCACCCGTATCTGTACTGTCTAAAGAAGCGGCAGCTTATCATTTCTTAAGTGGTTATACCGCCTTGGTAGGCTCTACGGAAATGGGCTCTAGCTCAGCGATCAAATCAACCTTTTCAACTTGCTTTGGGGCACCATTCTTCCCCCGTCCAGCGGGCAAATATGCTGAATTATTGATGCAGCGTATCGAAGCCTTTGGTTCCAAAGTTTATCTAGTTAATACGGGCTGGACTGGTGGTGCTTATGGCACGGGCAAGCGCTTTAGTATTCCGGTTACCCGTTCCATTATCGCTGCCATTCAAAATGGCAATATAGCCAAAGCCGAAACAGTACATTTGGATGGAATAAATGTTGATATCCCTGTGGCTGTTGATGGTGTTGATAATGCCTTACTAAATCCACGTGAAACCTGGGCGGATAAAGATGCTTATGATGCAGAAGCTAAGGCGCTAATTGCTAAGTTTAATGAAAACTTTAAACGCTTTGACGTTTCTGAAACCATTGTGGCGGCAGGACCTAGGCTATAGTAACTAAGCGGCAAGGATAGAAAATAAGGCTCCTGTGGGAGCCTTTTTGATTTATGGGCCATGTTTGGGATAGGCTATTTAAAAATAGTCTGATGATAGCTAGGAATTAAATGACCATTGTATATCTAAATATAGGCAAACCTGAGGAAAGAGTGGATCGTCATGGCAAAACCTTTATGACAGGTATTGCTAAACAAGCGACTTCACGCAGCCTGATGATTAGCAGCGCTGGTGTGCAGGATGATGATAGTTACGATGATGTGCACGGTAAGCCAGATAGTGCTTTGCATGTATTTAGCCATGAACATTATGCGTATTTTGCCCAACGTGCCGGGGCGCCTATTGCCCATTGTAGCTTTGGTGAAAATCTCTGTGTAAGTGGCTTCACCGAGCATGACGTTTGTGTTGGTGATATTTGGCAGTTAGGCGATGCCCTAGTGCAGGTAAGTATGCCCACTGAGCGTTGTAGTACTATTGGCCGACGTTTGCATCTTCCCAAAATGTTGGATTGGATTCACGAGCATATGATGACGGGTTATTACCTGCGGGTACTAGAAGCGGGTGCCATTAGTGCCGAATCTGATATCGTGCGCATTGAACGCCCAGTGCCAGAGTGGACGATAGATCAACTTAACCAATTGTTATTTAAGCAGCGTGATAGAGAGCGTATGCAAGCTGCTTGTGGGGTAGCAGAATTATCCGCACAATGGAAAGATCGAGCTTGGCAGCTTTACGAGCGTGCCGGAATTTAAGTTTTGCTTAATTTAAGCTAGGAATATTTTTCCTGCGATATTTAAAACGCTCATGACTGCCCATATAAAGGCTAGCTAAGTGACAGCCAATAAGCCTTTTAATCGAGACAACCTATGATCCCTTCGCAAATTGCCCAGCAACTCGCTGTGCAGGTCTGGCAGGTAGAAGCTGCTATTAAATTACTGGACGAAGGCTCAACGGTTCCCTTTATTGCTCGTTATCGCAAAGAAGCCACAGGCACGCTTGATGATACTCAACTACGCACTTTGGAAGAACGCTTAGGCTACTTAAGGGAATTAGATCAGCGGCGGGTTGCAGTTCTAAAAAGTATTGGTGAACAGGACAAGCTCACCCCTGAATTAGAAGCAGCTATCCTTGCTGCCGATAATAAAACCCGTTTAGAAGATCTATATCTACCCTACAAGCCTAAGCGCCGCACCAAGGCGCAAATAGCTATTGAGGCTGGGTTAGAGCCGTTGGCCGATCTGCTGTTATCTAAGCCACAATTAATACCTGAGCAAGAAGCCCAAGGGTTTGTGAATACGGATGCCAATATATCTACTAGTAAAGAAGCTTTGGATGGTGCCAAACAGATCCTGATGGAACGCTTTAGTCAGGCAGTAGACCTGTTGGCCGAGTTGCGTGAAAAGGCTTGGCAAAGTGCCCAGTGGCAGGTGCAGGTTATAGCAGGCCAAGAAGCAACAGGCGCTAAGTTTCAAGATTATTTTGACTTTCAAGAGGCGTTTAAAAGTCTACCCTCCCATCGTGCCTTAGCTATTTTGCGGGGTCGCAATGAGGGCGTGTTATTGGCGCAGGTGGTTTGGTCGGAACATGGTCATGAGCCATTTGAAAACCGTGTGGCTAGCTACTGGCAAATACGTGACCAAGGCCGCCCCGGGGATAAGTGGCTGCAGGAAGTAATCACCTGGACTTGGCGCATTAAGCTAGCTAGTCAGTTAGAAACCACCCTCATTTCACGTTTGCGTGATGCTGCCGAAGAGTCAGCTATTCAGGTGTTTGCCGACAATTTAAAAGATTTATTATTGGCCGCCCCTGCAGGCAATAAAGTGACATTGGGTTTGGACCCTGGTTTACGCACGGGGGTAAAAGCCGTGGTGGTTGATGCTACGGGCAAGTTACTAGCTTATGAAACGATTTTCCCCCATGTGCCCAGAAATCAGTGGCAAGAATCCATTGCCTTATTAAGCAAATGGGTAACAGACTATAAGGTGGCATTGGTAGCCATTGGTAATGGCACGGCCTCCCGAGAGACCGATCGTTTGGTTAAAGATTTACAAGCACTGATTGGTGGTGGTGCCCCGCAGCGAATAATCGTTAGTGAAGCGGGTGCTTCTGTCTACTCAGCTTCTTCTATAGCTGCGGCTGAGTTCCCTGATTTGGATGTAAGCTACCGTGGCGCTGTGTCTATTGCCCGCCGCCTACAAGACCCCTTGGCGGAGTTAGTAAAAATTGATCCCAAGGCCATCGGTGTTGGTCAATATCAACATGATGTATCCCAAGTACAACTAGCCCGTCGTCTTGAAAATGTGGTGGAAGATTGTGTTAACAGTGTGGGGGTGGACCTAAACACCGCCTCAGCGCCACTACTGCAACATGTGGCTGGGCTAAATAAAAGCTTGGCGGAGAATATTGTCTTTCATCGAGACTTGCATGGTGCTTTTGCTAGCCGGAAACAGCTAATGGATGTCTCTCGTCTGGGTGCCAAAGCTTTTGAACAGGCCGCCGGTTTTTTGCGTATTCGTCAAGGCGATAACCCATTGGACGCAACTGCTGTGCATCCAGAGGCATACCAAGTGGTTGATAATATGGCGCAGAGTCTCAATTTACAGATAGGCCAATTACTAGGACACGCACAACTTACTAGTATACAACCTGCTCAGTTTGTAGCTGATAATTTAGGTGAGCAGGCCGTTAGGGATGTGCTGGCAGAATTACAAAAGCCGGGTCGTGATCCGCGCCCAGAGTTTCGCATGGCCAAGCTAACAGAAGGCGTGGAAGACATTAAACAGTTGGTGGTTGGCAGTATTATGGAAGGCACTGTCAGTAATGTGACCAATTTTGGTGCCTTTGTTGATCTGGGTGTGCATCAGGATGGTTTGGTGCATATTTCTGCCATGTCGAATCAATTTGTCAAAGATCCACGCAGTCTGGTGAAAGCTGGCGATATAGTCAAAGTAAAGGTGATGCAGGTTGATGTACCACGTAAACGCATAGGCCTATCTATGCGCCTAACCGATGAGCCAGATAATGGTGATCTTGGTCAAGACCAAGTTGGTCAGGCAGTGCCGAATAGGTCTCGTAAAGATAAAAGCAAGGGTCAGGTGCGAAATAAACCAAGCCCAACAGAAGGTAGTCTAGCAGCCAAGTTAAAGGCCGCTGGCTGGAAAAATTAATGCTAAGATTACTATTATTAGCCAATAACAAGCTGGGTAATGCACTCCCTGTGGTTGTGGTTAGAGCTAATGATGGGTTTTACCAGATACCAAACAAATTGGTATTGTCTGGATTAGCTCTATAGATGCCTCATTAAGGAGAGCATAATTTTGCAAAAACGTATTTCTGAAACCCTAGCATCATTGACGGGCACACCCGTTGCCGATGCCTTAAAGCATCTCCAGTGTGGCATTGAAAAAGAAGGGTTAAGACTTAGTGATAGTGGCCGTATAGCGGTAACGGATCATCCTAAGGTTCTGGGTTCTGCCCTCACCCACGGCAATATCACCACTGACTATTCAGAGGCATTACAGGAATTTATAACCCCTGTATATAGCTCCCCAGAAGACGCCATTAAGCATATGCAACAACTGCATAGCTTTAATGCTCAGGCCCTGGCTGCTCAGGATGAGTACCTGTGGCCAGGTAGCATGCCCTGTTATTTGGCCAGTGAAGATGATATTCGCATTGCTGAATATGGCAGTTCCAATACGGGTAAATTGAAGTATATATACCGAGTTGGTTTGGCCTATCGCTATGGCAAAATTATGCAGTGTATTGCTGGCATTCATTACAACTTCTCTCCGCAGGAAGATTTTTGGCAAGCTTATCAGGCATTTTTGGGCGACACAGGATGCCCAAAAGAATTCCACTCCAAACAGTACTTCGCCTTAATTCGAAACTTTCGCCGCCATTCTTGGTTGTTGCTGTACTTGTTTGGGGCATCGCCAGCCCTTGATGCTAGCTTTGTTGGCGGTCGTGATGTTGGCTTGCAACAAGGCCCAGGCGATAGCTTAATTGGGCCTTATGCTACTTCCCTGCGTATGAGTGATTTAGGCTATAACAACAATGCCCAATCTGAACTTAATGTCTGCTTTAATGATTTGCCAAGTTATGCCAAATCTTTAGACTATGCTATCCACACTCCACTCGCTCAATATGAAAGTATGGGGGTTAAGGTGGATGGCGAATATCGCCAACTCAATGCCAATCTTTTGCAGATTGAAAATGAATTTTATAGTGATATTCGCCCAAAACGTGTGGCGCGGCCTGGGCAAAAACCAGTCCACGCATTGTTTGAAGGCGGCGTAGAATACGTGGAAGTGCGCAATCTGGATCTAAATCCCTTCCTGCCCCTAGGCATAGACGCAGAGCAAAGCCACTTTATGAATGTCTTCCTAGTTTGGTGTTTACTAACCGACAGCCCTATTATTGATGAACAGGAATGTGACTGGATTGATGCTAATCAAGTTAAGGTTGTGCGTGAAGGTCGTCGGCCTGGACTTATGCTGCAATCCGCAAATGGCGAGCTAACAATGCGCCAGTGGGGTGAGGATATTGTGGCGGGATTGCGTGAGGTGGCCAGCTTGATGCCCGACCCCGAGGCTTGTCATAAAGCCATAGATACAGCAGCAGATAAATTGGCAGACAGTGAGCTGACACCCTCAGCACAGGTACTAAGTGCCATGCAAGAAGGCAATCTATCCTATCAGCAGTTAATTATGCAGTTGGCTATACAGCATCAAGACTTTCATCTGCAACAAGCTATACCTGCAGACACACTAAAGCAAATGCAAAGCCATGCGCAACAGTCATTGCTGGATCAAGCCCAGTTAGAGGCCGAGCAAACTCAGGACTTTGATGAGTTTTTGCAAGCCTATCTTGATCAGTAAGGGTGGCCTACAACATAAAAATAATACCGCAACCTATGGCTACGGAAAAACTGCCTAGCCAGGCATAAGCATTGGGCCTTTGACCGGTAATAATCCATAATAAGGGTAAGATAAGTATTGGTGAGGTGGCCGATAAGGTGGTGACAAGGCCAACATCACCGCCTTTTAAGGCATAAACCAATAGGGTCATGCCAATCACCAGGCCCAAATTGGCACTAACAAAAGAGCGCATGGCCCATTGTCCCGTCATAGGGTTTTTGGCTTTGCTCCAACTGATTGGCAACGTGTGTAAGCCCCACATACATACAGCAGCAAACCCCACGCGAATGGCAGAAGCGGCGATAGGGTCAGCGCCGTCTAATAAGGCAGGCTTAGCCACAATGGCACCACCAGCTTGGCCCGTTGCCGCTAATAAACCCAAGCCGACACCTACCCAAAGGCGCCCAGAAACACGTTCCATACTATGTTCACCATCGGCAGATTTGGGCCGATTGCCCCACCAAATAGCGATCATTACCCCAGCAATAACCAAGGCGCAGCCAAGTAATGTAATGGGTGAAAGGGTTTCCCCAAGCCATATATACCCCATACCAGCCGCTATGGGTGCATTGGTAGCAAATACCACAGCATTACGTCGAGGCCCCATACGTTTAAGGGCTTGCATAAGGGCTGTATCGCCAATAAAGATGCCAATAAAGCCAGATAAAACAAGCAGCCACATACTTGAAGGCGACAGGGTATGCCATAAACCAAAGAGGGTGGTTATTACGATCAGTGTGGCTCCGGCCATGGTGCTACGATAGCGATTTGTGGCCGTGGCACCAAAGTGATGGACAATGGGTTGGGTGATTAAACCAGTCAGAGCCCATAAAGCGGCAGCGGTAAGAGCCGCCATTTCTGCTAAGGGTAAGTTAGAAATTGTTGTCATAGGTGCGCTTCTGTACCGGTAATATTGTGACTAATGCCATGCCTTATAAGGTTTGTTGCCTAGCACTAAGTTGAATCCATGCTTATTTTTAATAAACAGTTTAGTACAGGATGGTTGAGGCCATTGACACGCCTAGCATCAACTTTAGTGCCTTATTTAGTGCCTTACCCAAGGGATAAAGGCAAGCATAAACGCTGAATAGGTATATTATCAACCAGTTAGCTCTGACCTCAGCTTATCGTTATAATATAGTTAGTTTATTGTAAAAGTATTCGAGATACCGCCATGCACTGTCCTTTTTGCTCCCATCATGAAACGAAAGTGATTGATTCCCGCTTGATGGCCGAAGGTGAACAAATTCGTCGCCGGCGCGGTTGTATGGAGTGTAATGAGCGCTTTACCACCTTTGAAGTGGCTGAATTATTGATGCCTAAAGTAATTAAACAGGACGGCTCCCGCCAACCATTTGATGAAGATAAGCTAAGAGCAGGTATTTTACGTTCTCTAGAAAAACGCCCCGTCGGGGTTGAGGCCATTGAATCGGCTATTAGTCGAATCAAGCATAAACTGCGCGCTAGTGGTGAGCGTGAAGTGCCAACCCAATTACTGGGCGAGACGGTGATGGAGCAGTTACGTGGGCTAGATGAAGTTGCCTATGTACGTTTTGCGTCAGTGTATCGCAGTTTTAAGGATCTTAACGAGTTCCGTGCTGAAATCGAACGCCTAGAACAGGAACAAAATGGCTAAGCATCAGGAGTATATGCAACAAGCACTGCAACAAGCGCGCTTGGCTTGGGGTATTAGCAAACCAAATCCTGCCGTAGGCTGTGTGCTGGTGCGTGATGATATGGTTGTGGGTCAAGGCCATACACAAGAGCCTGGTCATGCCCATGCGGAAGTGATGGCACTGAAACAGGCTGGAGACAATGCCCAAGGTGCCACAGCCTATGTGACTCTGGAACCCTGTAGCCATTATGGCCGCACACCTCCATGTAGTCAGGCCTTAATTGATGCGGGCGTAAAGACGCTTGTCTATGGCACTGAAGACCCCAATCCCCTAGTTGCGGGGCAAGGCCTACAGAAGCTTAAAGAAGCTGGTGTAGACATTATAGGCCCAGTTTTGCCAGCAGCATGTGCTGCTATCAATCCTGGTTTTATGCATGCTATGGCCCACGGCAAGCCCTATGTATTTAGCAAACTAGCCTCAAGTCTTGATGGCCGTACTGCGATGGCCTCGGGTGAAAGTCAATGGATAACCGGTGCCGCTGCTCGGGCACAGGTGCACCTTATGCGCGCCCAAAGTTGTGCTGTTATTACTGGTATCGGTTCGATTCTGGCCGATAACCCAAGTATGACTTGCCGCCAACCAGAATTGCAGATAGCTGGGATTGGAGATAATCAATGGGCGCGAATCAAACAACCTTTAAGGGTGGTCTTGGATAGTCAGCTACGCGCACCTATAAATGCCAAGATATTTGCGCAGCCTGGCCCAGTGCTTGTAATTACCTGCATTGATGATATCAGTTTGCATCAGCCTTATCTTGATTTAGGTGTGGATGTGGCTGTCTTGCCGGGGGTTGAGGGTAAAGTTGATTTAGCCAAGGCTGTGCAATTACTGCAGGAGCGTGGCTACCAGCAACTGATGTTAGAAGCGGGTGCTGGTCTTAATGCTAGCTTTTTGCAGGCTGGCCTTGTAGATAACTTGCAAGTGTTTATGGCGCCGAAGTTGCTTGGTGCCGGCGGCAAGCCATTATTAGCACAAAATATCGACCACTTAGAGGATGCATGGCAGCTCGCATTTTCACAAGTACAGCAAGTAGGCGAAGATTTATTGCTCAGTTTGGATTTGTCCTAAACAAAATCCCTTAAAAAGCCGCCAATGTCGCCAATAACAAGGCTTTAACTACCTATATGAAGGGATTTCTGGCACAATACGCCTCCTGAATCACCGAACCATATGCACTAAGGTACGAGTAGCATAGATTAACGTATATAACTGCGTAAATTTATGCTCCTTGGGTTCTAAGAAAAGGGCCATATTATAAAACTATGGCATGTGCTTGAGAGAAAGGTATGCAGATAAATACTACTGTGGAGCTGATCGAAGATCTGCGCCAGGGCAAAATGATCATCCTTATGGATGATGAAGAGCGGGAAAATGAAGGCGACCTAGTTATGGTTGCTGAGCAAGTGCGGCCGGAAGATATTAACTTTATGGCCAAGCATGCCCGTGGGCTGGTTTGCTTAACCTTAACTAGAGAACATTGTGAAAAGTTGGCTTTGCCGCTTATGGTGCAAAGTAATGGCACGGCTTATGAAACCAACTTTACCATGTCTATTGAGGCGGCAGAGGGTGTTACTACAGGTATCTCTGCGGCTGATAGAGCCCATACCATTCGCACCGCGGTGGCGGCTGATGTAGAGCCTAATGATATCGTGCAACCAGGCCATATATTTCCTTTAATGGCTCGGGAAGGTGGCGTCATGACGCGCGCAGGTCATACGGAAGCAGGTTGCGACTTAGCACGGCTGGCAGGCTTTTCGCCAGCCGCGGCCATTGTGGAAATCATGAATGATGATGGCACTATGGCGCGCCGTGATGATCTAATAGCATTTGCTAAAGAACATGATTTAAAAATCGGTACTATTGCTGATTTGATTCACTTTCGCAGCCTTAACGAAAAGACAGTGAATAAAATCGACCAGTATAAGGTGCCAACGGCCGAAGGTGAGTTTGATCTGCATCTATATCGGGATACGATCTTTGGTCATACCCATATGGCTTTGTCCATGGGTACAGTTGACCCAGAACAGCCCACCTTGGTGCGCGTGCATGTACCCGATGTGTTGCGTGATCTGCTCGGTGCGCAAAGTGATACGCCAAAATGGACCGTTGAAGCCGCTATGAAGCGGATTGCCGAGGAAGGCAAAGGCGCCCTAGTAATTTTGGGTCAAGGGGAAGTAGATACTATGTTAGGTAGTATTGATTCCTACTATCATCCGGAAAGGCAGGCTCGGCCTCCATTTACCACCGGCTCAGGTGCCTATTTGACCGTCGGTACAGGCTCTCAAATCTTGCGTGATTTGGGCATTGGTAAGATGCGCCTGTTAAGTCCAGAAATGAAGTTTAACGCTATCTCTGGCTTTGATCTGGAAATTGAAGAGTATATTGAATGCGATGCCTAAGGGTAACGCTACCATGATTGGAGAAAAATATGTCCGTAACTAATATTGAAGGCCGTTTTAATGACGCTAATGGCCATTATACCTTAGTGGTAGGTCGTTTTAATGCTTTTGTTGTTGAAAGCTTAGTCACCGGTGCTATTGATTGCTTGGTGCGTCATGGGGTTGACGCTGACAATATTCGTGTCGTGCGGGTGCCAGGTGCATTTGAAATTCCACTGGCAGTGCAGAAGGTTGCGGCTCAGGGTAAAGATGATGCCATTATCGCTTTAGGCGCAGTTATTCGTGGGGGTACACCACACTTTGAATATGTTTCAGGCGAGGCTTCTTCTGGTATAAGCAAGGTGTCCCTAGAAAGCGGTATCCCTGTCACCAATGGCGTTTTAACAGTCAACTCTATTGAGCAAGCCATTGAGCGTAGTGGCACCAAAGCGGGCAATAAGGGTGAAGAAGCGGCCATTTCGGCTTTGGAAATGGTTAGTCTACTGCGTCAATTAGAGGCTTAATTTGTGAGCGACAGCAAACGTCCGGACCGCCGTCGTGCGGCCCGTGAACTGGCCCTGCAAGCACTTTATCAGCTGCATATGAACGGCGATACGGTAACTAATGTGGAGGCCCAGTTCCTAACAGACCAAGACTTTAAGCATGCCGATAAGCGTCTGTTTAGTAAAATCTTGCGCGGGGTTAGTCAGCAGACTGCTGACTTAGATACCTTGGTAGCTGCACACTTGGATCGTGAACTTAATGAATTAGACCCTATAGAGCGCAATATATTGCGTATGGGAGCTTTTGAATTAACAGATTCTGTAGCCGTACCTTATCGTGTGGTGATTAACGAATGTGTTGAGCTGGGCAAGGTATTTGGTGCCACCGATGGCCACAAATACGTGAATGGCATTCTCGACAAACTGGCTGCCCATCATCGCCAGATTGAAGTCGAAGCACACAAGTCCTGAAGTATGTCGTCAACAGGCGAATTTGATCTTATTCGGCGCTATTTCCAGCGCCCACAATTACAAACAGCTGTGCCTATGGTGATTGGCCCCGGTGATGACGGGGCTATATTAGAGGTGCCTGCTGGTCAGCAGTTAGTGGTGAGTGCCGATACCCTTGTTGCTGATGTGCATTTTCTTGCCGCTATGCCACCTCAGCATATTGCCCAGCGCTGTTTAGCAGCCAACTTGAGTGATCTTGCTGCGATGGGGGCTAAGCCGGCATGGTTTACCCTGTGCCTTACCTTACCCACACCAGATAGTGCCTTTCTGCAAGGCTTTAGTGATGGGTTAGTGCAGATGGCTGAGGCTTATCAAATTAGTTTAGCTGGTGGCGATACCACGCGGGGACCACTGGCAATCAGCATTCAAATTATGGGGCTTGTACCAACCAATACAGCATTGGTGCGCAGTGGAGCGCAACAGGGTGATGATATTTATGTGTCTGGCTATCTTGGTGATGCCGCTGCAGGCTTAGAATGTTTACGCAAAAATATTAACGATACAGGCTATCTTGCTCAGCGCTTTTTTAACCCCACACCGCGCTTGCTCTTAGGTGAATGGTTACGTGGCAAGGCGACAGCAGCACTGGATATTTCTGATGGCTTATTACAGGATCTGGGCCATATTTTGACCCAATCGAAAGTGGGCGCCAGGGTAAATTTGGAAACATTACCACTATCCCCTGAGCTTTGCGCCAAGCTGCCTAAAGACAAATGTGAAGAGCTGGCCTTGGCTGTTGGTGAGGACTTTGAGCTTTGCTTTACCCTACCTCGTTTATGGCGTCAGGACTTGCAAGACTTCTCTCGCCAGCATAACCTACCTATTACACGTATAGGAAGCGTTGAAGCTTCCCCTGGCCTTAACTTATTGCGTGCAGGTCAAAAGGTAACGCTGCCGACCAAGCTTGGTTGGCAACATTTTTAATGGCGTGATAGGCAACGATTTATGCGCATAAAACCAAATTGGAAAAATCCCTTACATATCCTGGCTTTTGGCTTTGGTAGTGGAGCGGCGCCAAAGGCTCCAGGCACATTCGGTACCATCGCGGCGGTGATTATTTATATATTATTGCTTTCCCATCTAGACGCTGATACGTATCTATTAGTGCTAATGGCGAGTGCTCTATTGGGTATTTATATATGTGGTAAAACGGCCCAAGATATTAGCGTTCATGATCATGGCGGCATTGTCTGGGACGAGTTTGTGGGACTATGGATTGCATACCTATGGTTGCCGCAAGGCATATTATGGTTGCTTATAGGCTTCGTGCTGTTTCGTCTCTTTGATATTCTTAAGCCGTGGCCAATAGGCTGGCTTGATCGTCAGGTCCATGGTGGTTTGGGTATTATGTTGGATGACCTTGTGGCGGGCCTAATGGCTCTGGCTTGTTTGCAACTTCTGGCGGCTATTTTCTAGTCGTGTTTAGACCAATAAAAGCTTAGCTCGGCTAAAAGTTAGGCGTAAACCATTTAGCCCCAAAAGAGCGAAAGCGACTAAACTCCAGCCTGGAATCGAAATGCCCATAAAGGTCCATTGTACCTCAGCACAGGAACCAGACCCTGTAATCATTGCGACCAAGACCTCAGTAAAAGGAAATGCTTCCAGCATAAAGTCAAAACCAGGTCCACAGGCAGGCACCTGATCAGCTGGCAGGCCTTGTAAATACAATTGGCGAATAGCTAAAGCGGCACCACCTATTGCCAACAGAGTAATAATGCCGCCATAAACTTTATGGCCGCCAAATATTGGATTGTGCAAGGCAGCAAGAAGGGAAATAAAGGCGATAGCAAGGAACGCAAAACGCTGGCTCATGCATAGTAAACAAGGATCCAGGCCCATGCCAAATTCCATATATAGGGCAACACCTAGGACGATAGCACAGACGAGCAGGCTAGCAATAAAGTCGAGTCTAAATCCTGTTTGTTTCATAAGCGAGCTTGGCCGGAAGTGTTGATAATTATTGATTACTATCGTGATAGTGATAAAAAAGTGAAGCTGTTAAAACCGACCTAAAATATACAGAAAAAGTGAGCGCATTAAAAGACAAAGCTCCAAGCACTTAGATAAATGCTTGGAGCTTTTTAAAACCTGCGTTCGGTATTGGTTGTTACAGTGCTTCGGAGCCTGTTTCACCAGTACGGATACGAATAGCTTGCTCTAGGTTCACAACGAAGATTTTACCATCGCCGATTTTACCTGTGTTAGCAGAGTTAGTAATACTCTCAATAACAGTATCTACCTGAGCATCATCTACAGCGGCTTCGATTTTCACCTTTGGTAAAAAGTCGACTACATATTCAGCACCGCGGTATAGTTCAGTATGACCTTTTTGACGGCCAAAACCTTTTACTTCGGTAACTGTTACACCTTGCACTCCAACTTCAGATAACGCCTCACGTACGTCATCTAGTTTAAATGGCTTAATTATGGCGCTGACCAGTTTCATTTGGATCCCCTTTTGCACTTGAAGTTATTTCTAGCATTGTACCACATACTCAAGCTTTAACACCTTGAAATACAAGCTACTATGGACAATGAGCTATGCATGGACTGTGCCAATCAATTTGGCCAAAATAATGACTTTTTAAGGTGCATACGCACTAATATGGTGCTGAATTCGGTCTTTTCTGCTCCATAATAGTGCGAAATATTAAAATCTAAATTCGGGCGCCCGTTTTTGGGTCAAATAATACAGCTTTACCTGTATCTACCTGAATTTCTACTTTACCTTCAGTTTCTGCTTTAACGCCTACTTCAGGTGATAAGCGAGCCTGCATCTCTTGACCATTCCACTCGCCGAAGGCTAAAGTGTCTGGACCGGTAGGCTCAGTCACTAAGACATTTAAACTCATTTGCGAGATATACCCAGAATCGGAGTGTGGCTTAGGTTCGGTAATCATTTCTGGTCGTAGGCCTAAAACTACAGAATCAAGGCCACTGCTTTTCAGAGCTTCGGTACCAGGCACTTTTACTTCATGATGTTGGCCACCACTTTCGATGATAATGTTGCCATCTTTAACAGTACATTCAATAAAGTTCATGGCGGGAGAACCCATAAAGTCAGCAACAAAACGATTGGCTGGATCATTATAGATTTCATAAGGCGTGCCAAACTGCTGCACAACACCGTCTTTCATTACCGCGATACGATCAGCCAAGGTCATGGCTTCGACTTGGTCATGAGTAACATAGACAATGGTGGTGCCTAAACGTTTATGAAGTTTCTTAATCTCCGTACGCATTTCCACCCGCAATTTGGCGTCCAGGTTGGACAAAGGCTCGTCAAACAGGAATACGCGTGGTGAGCGAGCTAAGGCGCGGCCCATAGCCACACGCTGACGCTGACCACCAGAAAGCTGACTTGGCTTACGATCTAGTAGATGCTCAATTTGCAGAAGCTTGGCAACATCTTTCACCGTAGAATCGATTTCGGCTTTTGGATATTTACGCATCTCCAAACCAAAACGGATATTACGCTCTACTGTCATGGTTGGATATAGAGCATAGGACTGGAACACCATGGCTATATCACGATCCTTGGGGTTAACAGTAGTTACATTGTCATCACCAATAAATAGTTCACCGCTGGTAATATCTTCCAGACCAGCAATACAGTTCATCAAAGTTGACTTACCGCAACCAGAAGGCCCCACGAGGATTAAAAACTCGCCGTCATTGATAGCTAGATCAATGCCTTTGAGGACTTGTGTTTCACCATAGGATTTGGTGAGTTCTTGTATAGTAATTGCACCCATTATAAAAGTCTCTTGTCTTGTGGGTTAGCCTTTAACTGCACCAGCCGTCAGGCCGCGTACAAAATATTTACCAGCTACTAGATAAACTAGCAGAGTCGGCAAGGCGGCGATAATGGCCGCTGCCATGTCAACGTTATATTCTTTACCGCCCACACTGGTATTAACCAGATTATTAAGGGCAACGGTAATAGGCTGTGTGCCCGGACCGGAATAGACTACGCCAAACAGGAAGTCATTCCAGATTTGGGTAAATTGCCAAATTACGGTAACCACGAATATCGGCGTCGACATGGGTAAGAAAATGCGCCAGAAAATAGCAAAAAAGCCAGCTCCGTCGAGGCGTGCAGCACGCACTAGTTCATTGGGAATAGCCACATAATAGTTACGGAAAAACAGTGTGGTAAAAGTAATACCGTAGACCACATGAACGCCAACTAGACCCACAACAGTGTTAGCTAAACCTAACCATGCTAGTAGCTTAGCCATAGGTAGCAAAATAACTTGGAAAGGAATAAAGCAACCAAACAGCAAGGCACCAAATAACATATTACTACCTTTAAACTGCCACTGAGCTAAAACGTAGCCATTGCAGGCACCGATAATGGTAGATATCAATACAGCAGGTATAACAATACGCACAGAGTTCCAGAAATAGGGAGCCAGACCTTCACATTCACTGCCAGTACAAGCGCTATTCCAAGCTTTAACCCAAGCCGAGAAGTTTATGTGTTCAGGTAGAGCAATTAGGTTGCCGGAACGTATTTCTTCAATGTCTTTTAGGGACGTTACTAGCATCACATAGAGTGGTGCCAAGTAGATTAAGGCAAAGCCGATTAACAAGGTGTAAATCAGAGTGCGTCCTAAACGCAGGTTCATGCTACTCATTGCTTATCACTCCTTAACTCTGAATACAGATAAGGCACTAGAATAGCCAATACGCCACATAACATAATCACGGCACTGGCTGCACCAACGCCCATTTGCGCACGGTTAAAGGCAAAAGTATACATGAAGTTGGCAGGCAAATCGGAAGCATAGCCCGGGCCGCCACCAGTTAGAGCCTGCACTAAGTCAAAGCTCTTGATGGCGATATGGGAAAGTACCACAATAGCGCCAAAGAATACGGGTTTCATCATCGGTAAAATAATATGCCAATAGGTTCGGGTGGTTGAAGCGCCGTCTATCTGGGCGGCTTTAATTAGGTTGTCGTCAATACCACGCAAACCGGCTAAAAACATGGCCATTACAAAACCACTGGACTGCCATACAGCGGCAATAACAATGGTATAGATAGCCATATCCTGGTCTACCAGCCAGCGGAATTCAAAATCAGTAAAGCCAAGGTCACGGACAAGCTTTTCGATACCTAGGCCTGGATTAAGAATCCATTTCCAAGCAGTACCGGTTACAACAAAAGAAATCGCCATTGGGTATAGATAAATCGTGCGCAAAGCACCTTCAGCACGCACATTACGATCAAGAAAAATGGCCAGCATAAGGCCTATAAATAAAGAGATAACAATAAATAGGAAGGTAAAGATCCACAGGTTGTCTAGGGCGACCATCCAACGGGGATTAGCAAACAGCTTTTCATATTGCATTAAGCCGACAAAGTCCCACTGTGGCATCATGCGGCTTTTAGTAAAGGAAAGCCCCACGGTCCAGGCAATAAACCCGTACATGCATACAAACATGGCAATCGCAGTAGGGGCCATTACCAGTTTTGGTAATTGGTTTTCGAGATATTTAAACATTACTATGCTCTTGGCGAAAAATAAAAATGCCGTGACCATTATTGGCCACGGCATATAAGGGTCAAGCTTATTGAGCTGCAGCGATAGCGGCAACTAGTTGCTTAGCACCTTCTTCAGCACTGTCGGATGAGTTGAAGTAGTTAGTCGCAGTGTCATAAATGGCACCAGAAACAGCTTCAGAAACAGCCATACCGTGAGCGAAGCTTGGTACTAGACCACCAGTTTGTGAGCTAGCTACGAAAGCATCCATAGAGTCGTGTGCACAAGAATCAAATGCAGCGCGATCCATGCCTAAACGTGCAGGGATAGAACCTTTGTTTAGGTTAAATACTTCTTGGAACTCAACGCTTAAGATAGCGTCAGCCATTGCTTTCTGTGCGTCAGCCTTACCAGCGTCAGACTGGCTGAAGAACGCAAAAGAGTCAACGTTAAAGGTGAAGGAACCAGAAGTACCTGGTGCAGCTACACAAACGTAGTCAGTACCAGAGTTCTTGCCAGCAACCTTGAATTCGCCTTTCGCCCAGTCACCCATGATTTGCATACCGGCTTCGCCGTTGATAACCATAGAAGTAGCAACGTTCCAGTCACGACCTGGAGAGTTGGCATCGATGAACTGACGTAGTTGACCGAAAGTTTCAAATACTTCAACAGTAGTAGCACTGTTCAAGGCATCCATGTCGCCTTCAACAAAAGCTTTCTGGTAGTAGTCAGCACCACCAACACCTAATACTACAGCTTCAAATACTGTAGCGTCTTGCCATGCTTGACCACCGTGAGCCAAGGCAACAAAGCCAGCGTCTTTCAGTTTTTGTGCTTGTACCATGAAGTCATCCCAAGTAGTAGGGATAGTTGCACCAGCTTTGCTGAATACTTCAGGGTTAGCCCACAACCAGTTTACGCGGTGAACGTTAACAGGAGCAGCAACATACTTGCCTTCGTGTTTCATAACGTCAGAAACAACACCAGGTAGCAGGTCATCCCAGCCAGCGTTAGTAGCAACGTCATTGATGTCAGCTAGGAAACCTAAGTCACCCCATTCTTGAATGGATGGGCCTTTGATTTGAGCTGCAGTTGGTGGGTTACCAGAGATAGCACGTGACTTAAGTACAGTCATGGCGCTTTCGCCACCACCACCAGCTACGGCAAAATCACTCCAGCCAACGCCTTCGTTGTTCAATTTTTCTTTCAGAAACTGCACACTGGCTGCTTCACCACCACTAGTCCACCAGTGCAATACTTCTACTTCGCTTGCTTGGGAAACTGGGCTGATAGCCATAGCCGTTGCGGCTGCCAATACACTTAATTTGAATTTCATGGAGAAAGTCCTCGTTGTTATTAATATGCCGAACTTTTATACAATGTATATTCGGTAGGAGGAGTTTAGAGTGTTTTGTGTGGCGCAGTGTAGAATAATGTTACGAAATGTTACAAAGGGAAATGAACTGCGACGATCAATCCGCCGCCTGGGCGATCTAACAGCACCAGCTCGCCTCCGTGAAAGTTAGCTATACTGCGGGCAATAGACAAGCCCAGCCCTGAGTGTTCACTGCTTGGTTTTTGATCTATACGAAAGTAGGGCTCAAACACGCGTTTTTTATCCATGGTAGACAGGCCAGGACCTGGGTCTCTGATCTCAACATGTAAATAGTGGTCATCTTGCCATGCCCTGATATAGGCAGCATCACCATATTGCAGGGCATTATCTATAAGGTTAGTAAACATCCGCTCTAAAGCCATAGAACGACCCTCAAGATGCAATTTTGGTTGCACGTCAAGTCTAACTGGCAGGCCATAAATCTTCTGTTTTTCTGCTAGGTCAAAGAGCATTTTGCTAATATCTACAGTTAAAGCATTTTCGTGCACAATGCCCTCTTTCACCATTTGTAAGCTGCCTTTAACCATGGTGTCGAGGTTTTCTAGGTCACTAATAAGGCCTGTTCTTGCTTCCTCATCATCCAGCATCTCAGCCCTTAAACGAGCTCGGGTTATAGGTGTTTTTAAATCATGTGAAATAGCGGCAAATAGTCGCTCACGATCATGAATAAACTTTTGAATGCGCTCACTCATGGTATTAAACGCTCGCACAGTAGCAATCATTTCACGAGTGCCTTGTTCTACTAGGCGCTTGGGTTTGTGTCCACGGCCAATTTGTTCTGCATGGCGAGCAAGTAAGCGCAGAGGGCGCACGACCCAGCGCACCAGCAATACAGTGAGTATAAGCACAGTTATAGATACCAAGCTTATACTGATTAAACGGTCAGTAGTAAGCCAACTTACGCCTACAAGCACACTACCCGAGGGAACGGGTGCAGCCAGATATATCCAGTCTTCTGCAATGGGCAGTTGCACCAATACGATGGGGCTTTGATCACCGGGTTCTAATAAGGCAAAACGTGTCCATTTTGGCGGTAAGTCCACCATCCGGTTATCACCCGATAAGATCTTTAGGTCGTCAAATTTTACAAATTGAATGTCCAACTTGTCTTTTTGGCCAATCTGCGCACTGATACTGTTTTGTAATTGCTTTCTAACCAGCTCAGAAAACTCATTAGTATTGATATTGGGTAAGGCAATATAGTTTTTGTTTACCGACACAAAATAGCGCGTGCCCCCCATATCTCGTAATTGGTCGAGAACAATATGACGATACTCTTTCGGTAACTTGGTAAAAAACTGTATAGTTTGACCAATACGTGAGCCCATATTGGCAGAGACTTCAATCAAGCGTTTACGCTCGCCATCTTTTAGTTGCTCAACCCATATCCAGGTGCCTAATGACTGAGCTACAAAGATGCCAATTAACAGCACCACAGATACCCGTGCCAGCATATTATTGGGCAGTATGCGATCTCGTAAATTAGAAGTTATTGACATGGGATAACGAGTACGTACCCTTTACCACGCACATTTTGAATAGGGTCTGGATAAAATTCGGATAGTTTGCTGCGCAAGCGACTAATAGAGGTGTCAATAGCCCGCTCAAATGGTGAGTTAGAGCGCCCATGCAAGTTCTTGCTTATATAATCCTTACTCACAATCTGACCTTGTTGCTGGGCTAATACCGCCAACAAATCAAATTCAGTTCCCGTTAAGGCAATAGGCTGATCATTAACCTTGACTGTGCGTGTTTGGCTATTAATAAAAAGTTGTATTTCATTATTAACAGCCGATGCCTGGGTTTCAACTCGACGCAACAAAGCTTTGACTCTGGCTAACAACTCGCGCGGGTTAAAAGGTTTGCCCATATAATCATCGGCACCCAATTCAAGACCCAGAATACGATCTAAATCGTCACTAGCCGCCGTTAACATAATTACGGGCAAATCTGAGCTCTGGCGTAATTGCCGACACACACTCAGGCCATCAATGCCAGGTAAGCTAAGATCAAGAATCGCGAGAGAAAATTGGCTAATATCAGCTGCCAGAAAACTTTCACCATCGGTAAAAGGCGACACCTCATAACCTTGCTGGCTCATATACTGACTCAGTAGCTGTAAGATTTCACTATCGTCGTCGATAAGTGCCAGACGTTTATTGGTGGTCATATTAAACGGGTAACATTTAATTATTTGGCGCTATTCTAACCCGATAATGTACGCAAGCCAAATGGCTCTTTTTTAGGAGACTACTATACTGATAGTCGGTGACTAGATAATCAAGGATGAGAATATGTCATTAGCTATCATTTATACTCGTGCTCATATGGGCATTGATGCGCCACAGGTTTGGGTTGAAGTTCATTTAAGCAGTGGATTGCCAGCAATCAATATGGTTGGTTTGGCAGAAACAGCTGTGCGGGAAAGTAAAGACAGGGTGCGCAGTGCCATTATTAATGCTGGCTTTGAATTTCCCATGCAGCGTATCACGATTAATCTGGCACCAGCCGACTTACCTAAAGAAGGTGGGCGCTTTGACTTAGCGATTGCTATGGGCATTTTGCATGCTTCTAAGCAAGTACCAAATACGAATACCCAAGGCTTGGAGTTTCTTGCTGAGTTAGGGCTTGCTGCCGAGTTAAAGCCCTGCCCGGGGGTGCTTAGTGCCGCCGTGGCTTGCTTGGGTGCCCAGCGCAAGTTAGTTGTTGCGCCGGCCAATGCCAATGAAGCCGTTATGCCAACTGGGGCAAAAGCCATAGCGCCCAATAATCTTAATGAGCTATGTCAGTGGCTGTTTTATCCAGATACGGCGCATTGGCATAAGCCAAGTAAAAGGCCTAAGGGACAGACTGCTAAAGTTGATTTACAAGATGTTCAAGGGCAAGAACAAGCTAAGCGTGGACTGGTTATTGCCGCTGCTGGCCATCACTCAATGCTGCTTGTTGGCCCTCCAGGAACAGGCAAAACTATGTTGGCAAGGCGCTTACATGCTTTGTTACCCCCACTGGATGAAAAGCAAGCCATGGAGGTGGGGGCTATTCAATCCAGTTTAGGTGAGTTTGATGCTGCGCAATGGCGACAAGTACCTTGGAGAGCGCCCCATCATACGGCTTCTGCTGCCGCCTTAGTGGGCGGTGGGCGGCTGCCAAAAGCAGGAGAAATTAGCCGTGCTCATCGCGGCGTGTTATTTCTGGATGAGCTAGCTGAGTTCCCGCGGCATATTATAGACAGCCTGCGCCAGCCTTTAGAAAGTGGCTGGGTTCATGTGGTGAGGGCACAGCAGCAACTTCATTTGCCGGCTAAGTTTCTATTACTAGCAGCAACAAATCCCTGCCCCTGTGGTTATTATGGGGACACAGATGTTGAATGTCGCTGTAGTCCGACTAAAGTTGCCAACTACCAACAACGTTTATCAGGTCCGCTGTTGGATCGCCTTGATATCCAACTTGGGGTTCAGCGACCTTCCGCGAGAGCAATATTACAACCCGAAGCTGGAATGGATAGTGAGCAAGCCCGCGCTATGGTAAAGGCAGCACAAAGTCGCCAATGGCAGCGGCAAGGTATGCTTAATGGTGACTTAAGTGGGGCTAAACTAGCTGAGGTGGCTCTATTGGCCGAGCCGGAGCAAGAGCTACTATTGGCTGCAAGCAAACGTTTAGCTCTGTCACCTAGAGTTGTGCACAAGGTATTGCGAGTTGCGCGCACCATCACCGATCTTGAGGGAGAAAACAACATTGGTCGTGAGGCTTTGTTGGAAGCCTTAGGCTATCGACAGTCTAGTTTGCTAGATCAATAAAGTTGTATGGCCAACGACAAATAAGCGATGCATAGGCGTTAGGAATCTTTTATAATTTGCGCCCCTTTTGCTATCAATCAGAGACCTGCGTGAGCCGATTAAATCCCCGACAACAGGAAGCTATGGAAGCTGTGAGTGGCGCGGTGCTGGTGTTAGCTGGTGCGGGTTCGGGCAAAACCAGTGTCATTACGCGTAAGATTGCCTATTTGATTGATGAATGTGGCCTTAAAGGTCACCAAATACTCGCTCTAACCTTTACCAATAAAGCCGCCCGCGAAATGAAAGAACGCGTTGGTCAACTGGTGCAAGGCAAAGCGGCACGAGGGCTCACTGTTTCTACTTTCCATAATCTTGGTTTAAATATTATTCGCCGAGAATGCCAAGCATTGGGCTACCGCCCTGGCTTTTCCATCTTTGATGCCCAAGATGTGCTGACCTTATTAAAAGACCTTACCCATAAAGAATTTGAGGCGGCGGAAGACGTTTGTGAGCCGATTCAATACCAGATTTCCAACTGGAAGAACGATCTGGTTTCACCAGCCCAAGCCCTAGCTGGTGCCAATGGCCCAGAACAGGTTCTGGCGGCCAGGGTCTATGAGGCCTATGAGAAAACCCTCAAGCTTTATAATGGCGTTGACTTCGATGACTTAATCCTACAACCCGTGCGCCTCTTTACTGAGCGGCCTGATATCCTTGATAAGTGGCAAAACCGCGTGCGCTATTTGCTGGTTGATGAGTATCAAGATACCAATAGCTCCCAGTATTTATTGGTTAAACAGCTAGTTGGTATGCGCGCCAATTTTACTGTGGTGGGCGACGATGACCAGTCCATTTATGCTTGGCGTGGTGCCCGACCAGAAAATTTAGCTATTCTGCAGGCTGACTTCCCTAGCTTAAAAGTGATTAAGTTAGAACAAAACTACCGTTCTACAGGGCGCATTCTTAAAGTCGCTAACAAGTTGATTGCCCACAACCCTCACGAGTTTGAAAAAGCCCTTTGGAGTGACAAGGGCTATGGCGAGCCGGTGCGCGTTATTAGTTGTCATAATGAAGATGCGGAAGCGGAGCGGATTGCCACAGAAATTTTGCAGGCACAACTGCAAAACCAAGGCGCATATAAAGACTTTGCCATCTTATATAGAGGCAATCATCAGTCGCGCTTAATGGAAATGAAGCTACAGACTTACAAAGTGCCTTATAAGATTAACGGCGGGCAGTCTTTCTTCGGCCGCACCGAAGTAAAAGATATTATGGCTTATCTTAAAATCTTACTAAACCCTGCCGATGATAATGCCTTTTTGCGTATTGTTAATACCCCGCGTCGAGAGATTGGCGCGGCTACGTTGGAAAAGCTAGTTAACTACGCCACCATGCGGGGCGTAAGTTTGATTTCAGCTAGTCAGGAAGTGGGGCTAAAAGAATACATGTCTGGCAATGCCTTAGCCAAGGTGCAAGAGTTTGGCGAATGGATAAATGGTTTAGCTGAACAGGCTGAGCGTGACGACCCCATAGCCGCAGTGCAACAAATGATCCGTGATATGGAATATCAGGACTGGCTATTACAAACCAGTAGTGGCCCACCTATGGCCGAAAAACGTATGGCCAATGTCGAACTATTGGTGGAGTCGCTAAAGGAATCTCTAGAGGTGGCGGTTAAGAAGAATGAGTATGCTGATATGGGTGATGCGGTAGCCCGCTTAGTATTATTGGATATTCTCGAACGCCAAGAGGAAGAGGATGATAGCGATCGGGTGCAACTGATGACCCTACATTCTGCTAAGGGTTTGGAATACCCCCATGTGTTTATGATGGGGATGGAAGAGGACCTGTTACCCCATCGCAATAGCATTGATGAGGGCAATGTCGAAGAAGAGCGACGCCTATGCTATGTGGGCATAACCCGAGCTCGCCAGACCCTAACCATCACCCTAGCCCGCAAGCGCCAACAGTTTGGAGAAATGCTGGAAACAACCCCTAGCCGCTTCCTTGATGAGTTACCTGAAGCCGATCTGGAATGGGAAGGCCGAGGTGATGATGATCCCAGTAAAAACGTTCAGCAAGGGCAAGCCACACTCGCTGGTTTAAAAGGTTTATTAGACGACTTTTAAAGACCACAAGTGCTTATCAAAGTCCGCGTTTATAGCTACAATGATTTATATAGTTGTTATAAAAACCCCCAAATAAGCCAGAGGAAATGTCATGAGCGACATGCAAAACGCCCTTAACCTTCTTATCGAAACTTGTCATGGAGCTGCCCTAAAGGGTGGTTGGTGGCATGACCCTGCGACTGGAGAAAAACTACAGCGCAACAAAGGCGAGTTGCTATGCCTAATTCATTCAGAGATTTCGGAAGCTATGGAAGGCGCGCGTAAAGGCATAATGGATGACCACCTTACCAACCGCCCTATGGAAGAAGTGGAGCTGGCCGATGCCATTATCCGTATCTGTGATTATGCTGGTGGTTATGGTCTTGATGTAGCTGGTGCCTTGGAAGAAAAGCTGGCCTACAATGCTCAGCGTGCCGACCATAAACCAGAGAACCGAGTTAAGGATGGGGGCAAAAAGTTTTAATCGTTTGCCGATCTGCAAGCATAAAAAAAGGGCTATATAAGCCCTTTTTTTGATTTACCTAGATGCTTATTTAACCGCATCTAACATATATTCAACTGTTACTTTAATTTCATCATCAGAACAGTCCATACATAAGCCCCGTGCCGGCATAGCACCAATACCATTAATCGCATTAGTCACGAGCATTTCTGTACCTTTAGAGATACGGGGCGACCAAGCAGCTGCATCAGCAAATTTTGGTGCACCAGCGGCGCCGCTATTATGGCAACCAGCACAGGCAGCGTTATAAACTTCTTCGCCGCTGCGGGGGCCGCTAGCAACGACTGCGACAGCAGCAACAGGTGCTTTACACTCACCACCATCAACACAGACAGTGCCTACTTTGCCAATACGTGAGGCAATAGAGTGGGCGCTATCATGGTCAGCTTTGGCGGTGATAGTAGTCAAACATAGGGCGACAAGACCAGCGGTTAGGCCGGCAGTTACAACAGGCTTTAGTAGGTTCAAGTGCGGTGCCTCTCAAAAAATTAGGTTCGGCTGCAATAGGGCAGCAAAAAAACAGCTGGCATTATAGCGGTATTTATTGCAAACGTGAATGTTTGCTAGAGCTATAAAATCATCTTAAGGCATCAAATCGGTGCAATATCTATAAAAAAGCGACTAATAAGTAAAATTAAGCTGATTTTCTACGCCCAAATCTTATGTTCCAGAGGCATAAAATTATATACAAATGAGCTTGGCCTTGGCTTGAATCTACCCCTTATCCCCCGTATCATACGCCTTCCTCAACGCGCCCGTAGCTCAGCTGGATAGAGTAGCAGGTTCCGATCCTGTTGGTCGGGGGTTCGAATCCCTCCGGGCGCGCCATATGAATACACATAACCTATTGTTTTATATATACTGTAGTGTAATAATAAAGCCTGAGCGGTATCACTTTTAGTATCACCATGATGCAGTGAGAAGCTACCGTGCAATTCCAATTCAATACTAA
>NYZU01000046.1 GCA_002686055.1 Oceanospirillaceae bacterium
CCAGTGACGAACGTCCATCAAGCCAACCTACTAAATCAGCAGGAATGGTTACTGATTCTTTAGTAACAGCCAAAGCCAATTCGCCTGGATGCAAAAAGAAAGCCTCATCATCTGCGACAATTATTTCTTCACTCATTATGGCTTCTAGGGTCTGATTAATTTCTTCCCGACTAGCACTGACATCAACATACGGGCGGGCATGGTCTTTAAACACACGAAAGCTACGCCCTAAACGTAAATCAACACTTACGCCACTAATAACGTCATTACTTGGACGCGGCTCAATAACGATATGGCCTTTATCGAGACTGGCAATAATATCCTGATCACTTAATCGCATAGCTTACTTTTTCATCCTGCTTGTTTAATGTGGCAAGCCACAATTATTCTTCAATACTAATACTTGGTCCACTGGGTTTTTGATTTAACTTTAGGGTGATGGTGTGGGCCAATTCACTATAAACTTTGGCTATAGTGCCATGAGGGTCGGCAATTGCCGAAGGGTTACCCGCATCGGCTTGTTCACGGATATGCATACTTAAGGGCAAGCTAGCCAGTTGTTCTGTACCGTATTCTTCGGCTAATTTTGTACCACCCAAGGCACCAAAAATAGCCTCTTCGTGCCCACATTGGCTACATACATGAGTACTCATATTTTCCACAATTCCCAGCACAGGCACTTGGACTTTAGTAAACATTTCTATACCCTTGCGCGCATCAAGCAAAGCCAGATCTTGTGGTGTGGTCACCACCACCGCGCCCGTCAGCTTGGCTTTCTGACTCAGTGTCAGTTGGATATCCCCTGTCCCAGGTGGCATATCAACAAATAAATAATCCAGCTCACCCCAATGGGTCTGCAATAGCATTTGTTGCAAAGCACCCGCAGCCATAGGACCCCGCCATACCATAGGTGAGTTCTCATCAATTAAGAAAGTGATGGACATCACCTTAATGCCATGGGCTGTTAATGGCACAAACCATTTTTCATCCATGGTTTCAGGATGGCTACCCGGTTTAATACCTAACATTAAGCCCTGACTAGGGCCATAGATATCAGCATCAAGTACACCTACTTTATGGCCTGCTGCGGCCATAGCTAAAGCGATATTCGCCGTGGTGGTTGACTTACCAACCCCACCTTTACCGGAAGCAATAGCGATAATATTCTGAACTTGCGCTAGTCCTGATTCGTTTGCTGCTTGCATACTAGATTGCTCCAAATTAAATTCGTGTTAACACTACACCTGTTTCCACATGATCAGTATAAGGAAACTGGTCAAACATGGCTTTGGCTTGTAGCTGATGCGTTTCCTGTAACTGCTGCAAATTAGCCATAAGGGTAACAGGGTTGCAGGAAATATAAATAATACGCTTAAATTGCTGCACCAATTTTAAGGTATTGTCATCCAACCCTGCCCTTGGTGGATCAACTAATACCGTACCAAATTGGTAGTCATCCAAATCAATATGCTGCAGCCGCCGAAAGGCTCTTTCGCGATTTAATGCGGCAGTCATCTCTTCACTGGACAAACGAGCTATAACGACATTATTAACGCCATTGGCTTGCAGGTTAAACTGGGCTGAATTAACCGACGATTTGGCAATTTCTGTGGCCATTACTTTGCCATAATGAGCCGCTAATGGAATAGTAAAATTACCATTGCCACAATACAACTCCAATAAATCAGGCTGGCTTGTGGATTTAGCGCCAGCACTTTGCTCACAGGCCCAAGTTAACATCTTCTCATTAATGCCAGCGTTGGGCTGCGTAAAGGCATTCTCTACCTGCTGATAATAAAATTTTCGATTTTGCACCTGCAAGGTTTCGATAATACTATCACCACCAATAATAAGCTTTTGCTTGCGCGCCCGACCAATAATTTTAATCTTAAACTGCTTGCTAAGGCTTGCGGCTGCCTGCTCCCATTCGTCATCCAACTGCCGATGATAAAGCATACTCACAGCAGCCTCACCGGTTTGGCTTGTTAAAAAGTCCATCTGAAATAATTTTTGGCGCAAGGAGGCATTAGGCTTTATGGCTTCCAGCAAAGGCTGCATAAGTTCATTTATGCGTAAGCTGCCCGTAGGAAATTGCTCAATCCGAATGGGATTAAATTTTTGCCCCTTGGGGAACATAGCATAAAATAAATCGTTATCGGCATGCCAAACACGAAATTCGGCGCGCATTCGAAAGTGTTCTGGCGCTGATGGAAATATCTCTAACTCAGGCGCTGTTGCCCAATCACCGAGTTCAGTAAAACGTGCTTCTAAGGCAGCTGACTTAGTCGCTAATTGCTCGGCATAATGATTAACTGACATGCTTGGGGCTGTCATAGAGGTATTCCTTTTAATCGTCTTAGACCAAAAACCGGTAGACAAGCATACATAAACACGAATATTGGCGGGCAATTATAACAGGGGAAGACGTAAATTATAGATTTTTGTTAGTGATCACCCGTAATTTTCAGTACAATAGTGGCCACTTTATGGTGACAAAAAGGCTAGCCCGAAAATAATTGTCACCCAACTTGTTACCTTGAAAGCCCAACAATATTATGACCAGCACTTCCCCACGCGAAATTCTAGTAACCAGCGCCCTACCTTATGCCAATGGTTCTATCCACTTAGGCCATATGCTGGAATATATCCAAACTGATATTTGGGTTAGATATCAACGCCTAGTGGGTAATCGCTGTCATTATGTTTGTGCTGATGATGCCCATGGCACAGCCATAATGTTGCGCGCAGAAGTGGAAGGTATTTCACCTGAAGAACTGATTGCCAAAGTGCAGGCTGAACACGAAGCCGACTTTGCTAACTTTAACATCTCTTTTGATAATTATTATTCCACCCATTCGCCAGAGAATCAGGCACTAGCCGAGCTTATTTTTAATGCTTGTGATGCCAAAGGTCATATTGCCCGTCGCACTATTACTCAGGCTTTTGACCCAGAAAAAGAGTTATTTCTAGCCGATCGATTTATTAAAGGCACCTGTCCTAAGTGTCATGCTGAAGATCAATATGGTGACAATTGTGAAGTATGTGGTGCTACCTATACGCCTGCTGAACTGATCGACCCTAAATCGGCCATTTCAGGCGCCACACCCATTCAAAAAGATTCCCTACATATGTTCTTTAAACTGCCTGACTTTCAGGCTTTATTAGAGGAATGGACTCGCAGTGGCAGTTTACAACCTGAAATAGCTAACAAGCTTGCGGAATGGTTAGAGGCTGGCCTGCAGGAGTGGGATATTAGTCGTGACGCTCCCTATTTTGGTTTTCAAATTCCTGGCACCGAAAATAAGTATTTCTATGTTTGGCTAGATGCACCAATAGGCTATATGGCCAGCTTTAAAAATCTATGTCAAAAGACTGACAACTTGGACTTTGACCATTACTTTAACAAAGACTCCAGCACTGAGCTTTATCACTTTATTGGCAAAGATATTATTAACTTTCATGGCCTGTTTTGGCCAGCTATGCTGCACTGTGCTGACTTCCGCACCCCTACCGCTGTCTATGCCCATGGCTTTCTCACGGTAAATGGCAAAAAGATGTCCAAATCCCGTGGCACCTTTATTAAGGCAGGTACTTATTTACGTCATCTGCAACCGGAGTATTTACGCTATTACTTTGCCGCCAAGCTAAACAATCGGGTGGAAGACCTGGATCTTAATTTGGCAGACTTTGTCCAACGCGTTAATGCTGACTTAGTTGGTAAAGTGGTAAATATAGCTAGCCGCAGTGCTGGATTTATTACCAAAAAACATGATGGCATACTGAGTGATAAGGTTAATGAGCCTGAGCTGATAGCACAATTTGTCGCCGCTAAAACAGAAATCGGTGACTTTTATGAAAATCGCGAATTCGGCAAAGCCATTAAAGCCATTATGGCCCTTGCCGATATTGCTAACCAATATATAGCTGACCAAGAGCCTTGGGCTTTGGCCAAGCAAGAAGGTACTGAACAGCAAGTGCAAGACATCTGCTCCACTGGCTTAAATCTATTCCGCATGTTGATGATTTATCTACAGCCTATTGTGCCCGATATGACAGCAGCGGCAGGCAATTTCTTAAATGCACCAATGACGTGGCAAGACTTAGAAGCGCCTCTAGTAGGTCATCAGATCAACAAATTTAAACCCCTGATGACGCGGATTGAGACAGCCACTATTGAGTCTATGCTAGAAGACTCCAAACAAGAATTAGCTAAAGAAGAGGCTTTAAAGCAAGCTAAGCCCGCAGCAAGTGCAACATTTGAGCCTATTGCCGAACAAATACAATTTCCAGATTTTGCCAAAGTTGATTTGCGTGTAGTCAAAATAACCCATGCAGAAGCCGTAGAAGGCGCCGATAAGCTCTTACGTTTACAGTTAGATATTGGGGGCGAAACCCGTCAGGTATTATCAGGAATCAAGTCCGCTTATACGCCTGAGGATTTAATTGGCAAGTTAACCATTTGGGTTGCCAACTTAGCCCCGCGCAAAATGAAGTTTGGTGTTTCTGAGGGTATGATTCTAGCGGCTGCTGATGGTAAAGGAATTTATTTACTCGAACCCGATAGTGGAGCCACACCGGGCTTAAGGGTTAGCTAAAAAGATAATAGGTATTGTCTGGGGGCTATAGCTGCCATAGACCCCCAAATTAGTTATGTTAGACGACTATCCAGCTTTATATACAGGGCCAGAACCATCACTGCTGTTTTGGTAATGCACTTGGATACGATTAACCAATTGTGGCAGCAAGTCAGCTTGCTCACCCTCTTTTAATTCAACTGCGTCAAAGCCTACGCGTTGCATATAGGATACCCGGTCTACCGCTACATCGCCGACAGCACGAATCACACCGGTAAAGCCTTCACGTCTAAGTAACCGCGCAATACTAAAGCCACGGCCATCAGCAAACATAGGGAAATCAACCTGCACTTCTGAACATACTAAGGCCGCAGGTAATAGAGTCCCCATATCCACATCTGAATTGACCTTAATGGCCTCACCCGCAGGTGCTCCGGCAGCTAGCCAATCAGTAAAGTCTGTAACTTGATTAGGCAGCGGTTTTTTTAGCAGGTCCATAAACAGCCTCCTTAAATGGTTGTAGTCCAAGGCGTTTAACCACATCAGCAAAACACTCACTGATATCATGACGCAAACTTAAATAAGTATTTAATAAGGTACCAATGGTTGCCACAACATCATCTTGTGGAATAGAGCGACCTAGGGTTTTGCCTAAGCTAGCTTGCTCACTATCATGACCACCTAAGGTAAATTGATAAACCTGCTTGCCACCCTTCTCGACACCCAAAATACCGATATGACCAATATGGTGATGGCCACAAGCATTCATACAACCGGATATTTTCAATTCGATGGGCCCTAGATCATATAAATAATCCAGATCATCAAAAGTCTCGTTAATACGCTTTGATAACACCAGTGTTTCGGCATTAGCCAAACTACAATAGTCTAGACCAGGGCAGTTAATCATATCCGTTAACGTACCATGATTAGCACGCGCCAAACTTAGGTCAGTCAAACCCTGCCATAATGTATACAAGTCTTTCTCAGCCACGTAGGCCAAGACTAGATTTTGATCGTGGGTAGAACGGATATTGCCAAAACTATACTTATCAGCTAAGTCCGCCAAACCATCCATTTGCTGATGGCTAATATCACCAGGTGGTGTTAAAGGATTCTTTAGTGGCACCATAACAATACGGTAGCCTGGTTGCTGGTGAGGCAACACATTGTGCTTTAGCCAACGCTGATAGTCCGCGTCTACCACCGCAACAATTTTGTCATTACTCGCTTCACTAGCTGGCAAATAATCAGGTTTACCAAAATGCTGGCTGACACGTTCAATCTCTGCCGCAGGCAACAATAGCTCACCATCTTTAATATGTTGCCATTCCGCCTCTACTTGCTCAGCAAAGGCCTCTACCCCCATAGCTTTTAACAAAATTTTAATACGCGCTTTGTACTTGTTGTCACGACGACCATGCAAGTTATAAATACGCAGTATGGCTTCAAGATAAGATAATAGGTGCTGGGTAGGTAGGAACTTACGCACCACCTGACCAATAATGGGGGTACGGCCCAAACCACCGCCCACAAGTACTTCAAAACCTAGTTCACCCTCATCATTATGCACCAAACGTAAGCCAATATCGTGCACCTGTACGGCGGCCCTATCAGCCTTAGCACCGGTAACAGCAATTTTAAACTTACGCGGTAAGTAGGCAAACTCAGGGTGTAAGCTACTCCATTGACGAATAATCTCACACCAAGGACGAGAGTCAGCAATTTCATCAACGCTAACCCCAGCTAAGGGATCGCTGGTGATACTGCGAATACATGAACCACTGGTCTGGATAGCGTGCATTTGCACTTTTGCCAGATCAGCAAGAATATCGGGAATACGCTCTAACTCAGGCCAGTTATATTGAATATTTTGGCGGGTGGTAAAATGACCATAACCCTTATCGTATGTGCGAGATATTTGCGCAAGAGCACGCAACTGACCACTAGTCATCTGACCATAAGGCACAGCCACACGTAACATTGGTGCATGACGTTGAATATACACACCATTCATCAGTCGTAGCACACGGAATTCATCATCCGCGATTTCACCCTTCAAAAACCGCTGGGTTTGATCACGAAATTGCTCAACTCGCTGGTCTACCAGCTGTTGATCTACTGCGCTATATGCGTACATTCAATACTCCTAACCAACCACTGTGAAAAATTAGGGTTTGGCCTTTTTAAAAAAACACATAATAACGCTATTTCAATATAACCAGAAATAATATTATTCAATTTGCTTATCTCATAATGATATATATAATATGGAGCGATATTATCTTCACGCAAGATAGCAAACACTGGCATAGCTTGAATTGACAATACATTGCGCCCATATTGTCATGTAGAACCTAAAATTTGTTTTTAGTGTCGAACCTAAGCCTTTGTTAATCAGCTATATATAAGCAGATTGACGCAAAATCTTGTATAATGTGGCGCGTAAATAGTCACGATGACCGTTTTGGTAGATATTTGTGAAATCGTATAGCAACGCGGGTTGCAACAGCCGTATTTGGATACCGACACCCTAGGTGCTGGATCTTTACTAAGTTACAATACCCCCCGTTGTTAATTTTCAGTTATTACTTACGTACAGGAAGCATCAGTGGCCGAATATATACTCATTTTGGTTAGCACCGTTCTAGTAAATAACTTTGTGCTAGTGCAATTCCTTGGCCTATGCCCGTTTATGGGGGTTTCCTCCAAACTGGATACCGCTATGGGTATGTCTCTGGCGACGACTTTTGTACTTACTCTTGCGTCTCTATGTAGTTATCTTACCTACACCTTTGTCTTACAACCTCTCGGTCTGGAATTCCTACGCACCATAAGCTTTATTCTGGTGATTGCATTTGTGGTGCAATTTACTGAAATGTTGGTACATAAAACCAGCCCCATGCTGCATAAAGTTTTAGGTATCTTCCTGCCATTGATTACCACTAACTGTGCGGTACTAGGTGTTGCCCTACTTAATATTAATAAATCCAATGGCTTTGTCGAATCGTTGCTGTATGGCATGGGTGCAGCCATTGGCTTTTCCTTGGTACTAGTGTTGTTTGCCGCCATGCGCGAACGGATCAACTTAGCCGACGTACCAAAGCCTTTCCAAGGGCCTGCGATTGCTATGATTAGCGCTGGTATTATGTCATTAGCCTTTATGGGCTTTACTGGCTTGGTGAGCATCTGATATGAGTATTCTTATCTATGCCATTCTTTCCTTAACGGTTATGGCGCTTATTTTTGGCGCCATTCTGGGTTATGCGGCAAAACGCTTTAAAGTGGAAGGCAATCCTATTGTTGACCAAATTAATGAGCTGCTGCCCCAAACCCAATGTGGCCAATGTGGCCATCCCGGCTGTAAGCCTTATGCCGAAGCCATAGCCAATCAGACTGACCCCATCAACCGCTGCCCGCCTGGTGGTGAAGCCACCATCAAAGCCTTGGCTGATTTGCTGGATGTTGAAGTCTTGCCTCTCGATGCCGAAGCAGGTGTCGATAGCATTCGCAAGATCGCTTATATTCGCGAAGATGAGTGTATTGGTTGTACTAAATGTATTCAAGCTTGCCCTGTCGATGCCATTCTTGGTGCCGCCAAATTAATGCACACCGTTATTGTTGATGAATGCACAGGTTGTGACCTGTGTGTCGAGCCTTGCCCTGTTGATTGTATTGATATGCTGCCAATTGAAGTCACCAAACAGTCTTGGCACTGGCATAAGCCAGACAATCTGATTGCTACTGACCGCCAACCCAACTTAACTGTGACTGGGGAGGATGCGGCATGATCCAACTATATGATTTTCCCGGTGGTATTCACCCCCCAGAAAACAAAGAACTTTCTAACCCTGGTCAGTTAGTGACTTTACCTTTGCCTGAAGAGCTTATTATTCCCTTAGGGCAACATATTGGCGCGCCATCGGAAGCGGTGGTAAAAAAGGGCGACCAAGTCAGTAAAGGACAACTTATAGCCAAAGCGATTGGCTCCCGCAGTGCCGACCTGCATGCCCCTACTTCAGGCTTGATTGCTGATGTCAGTGACCAGCAAGTGGCCCATGCCTCTGGGCTAAAGGAAACTTGTATTACTTTGCATGCAGATGGCAAAGATACTTGGCACGCTAATATCACTCCGGCCGACCCAGAACAACTAAGTGATGACGAGGTACGACAACGTATTTATGCAGCCGGTATTATTGGTATGGGCGGTGCTGGCTTCCCAAGTAACGCTAAACTAGCCACGGACAAACCCATACACACCTTATTACTTAATGGTGTTGAGTGCGAACCATATATCTCAGCTGATGACACGATTATGCAGGTGGACAGTGATGGTATTGTCAAAGGCACACGCTTACTGATGCGTTTGCTAGGCCAAGTTAAATGCATTATCGCTATTGAAGACAATAAGCCCAAAGCTATTGCCACCATGCAAGCAGCTACTGCAGATGATGCTGCCATTGAAGTAGTCGTTATTCCTACTAAATATCCATCTGGTGGGGAAAAACAACTAATTCAGAATCTTACTGGCAAACAGGTACCTAAAGGTGGCATACCTGCTGATTTGGGTATTCTGTGTGTTAATGTGGCCACGGTGAATGCCATCCATGATGCTGTTTATCTGGGCCGTCCAAGTATTGATCGTATCACTACTGTGACTGGCAAAGGCGTAAACAAACCCGGCAACTACCGCGTTTTGGTGGGTACTAAAATTGATTTTATTCTGGATCAATGTGAAATGGATGCCAGTGCTAATAAGGTGGTATTGGGTGGCCCTATGATGGGTTTTCAACTCCCCAGCATACAGGTGCCATTGGTAAAAACCAGTAACTGTCTATTGGTTCCGGGTGTCGACGAATTTCCTGCCGCTGATGCTGCCATGTCCTGTATCCGTTGCGGCCAATGTGAAGTGGTCTGCCCTGCGCAATTATTACCGCAAGAATTATATTGGCTGGCTAAATCTGATGCCTTCGACAAGATCGAACAATATAATTTGATGGATTGTATCGAGTGTGGTGCTTGCGCCTACGTTTGTCCTAGTCAAATACCCTTGGTGCAGCATTATCGTTATGCTAAAGGTGTTATTCGTCACAAAGCCCAAGAGGCCAAACAAGCAGAGCACGCAAAGTTACGCTTTGAAGCGCGAGAACAGCGGCTTATTGATGAAAAGAATGCCAAAGAAGAGCGTCGTAAAGCCCGGGCTGCCGCGGCAGCAGCGGCGCAAGCAGCTAAACGTGCTAGTCAAGCCGACGGCGATGATCCTATTGCAGCGGCTAAAGCCCGTGTGGCAGCAAAACAACAAGCTGCTAAAGCTCAAGCAACAGATAGTCACCCTGAACCAGCTGCTAAACCTAACCATAAAGAGCTAAAAACCGCAGCGGCTATTGCGCGGACTAAATTAAAAAAAGCGCAGAAAGCCTTTGCCGATGCGGCCGCCACTGATCACCCAGATACAGATAAACTGCAGACAACCGTAAACGAGTTAACGCAGCGCTCAGCCGCTGCCGCTGAGGCTCTGGCCAAGTTTGAAAGCCAATTAGGTGTTGATCCAGAAGCCATTAAAGCCGCTCAAGTCGAATGGGCAAAAGCCAATGCCAAGGTGCGCAAACTAACCAAATTAGCACCAGAAGATGATGCTACCGAGGCTGTGCACAAGGAATATCAACAAACCTTGGACGCAGCACAAAAAGATCTCCAACAGGCTGAAAGTCATTTGCAGAGCCTCAAAAACCCCACTGAGGAATCAAGCTAATGATGCGCTTCTTTTCTTCACCCCACCTGCATGGTGGTAACCGCAGCCAAAAGATTATGCTGTTGGTCATTGTCGCCGCCCTACCAGGTATACTGACACAGCTATATTGGTTTGGTTACGGCACTTTGTTCAATATTATTTGGGCAACCTTACTGGGTCTACTGATGGAAGCTGGGGTAATGATTCTGCGCCGGCGACCAGTTGGTTTCTTTCTTAAAGATGGCAGTGTAGTTGTCACTACTCTACTCTTAGCCTTAGCTCTACCGCCCATGTCGCCATGGTGGCTAGTAACCACCGCCACCTTATTTGCAGTTATCTTTGGCAAACATATTTATGGTGGTTTGGGTAATAATCCATTTAACCCAGCCATGTTAGGTTATGCTATTTGTTTGATTTCTTTTCCTGTGAGTATGACCGTATGGACGGCTGCAGGTCAGTATCTCAACCTTGCCGATCAATGGCTGTGGTTTTGGACTGAGCAAGGTCAAATAGATGCTATTACCCAAGCTACACCCTTGGATGTGATAAAACATTTATCCGGCTCCACTATCGGTGAAATGTGGTCGGCAAACCCTGACGTAGTTGCTTATAAAGCAGCCATGCTATGGATAAATATTGCCTACCTTGTGGGTGGCATAGCATTATTATTCCTCAAAGTATTTACTTGGCATGCGCCAGTAGCCATGTTGGCTGGTTTGGCGGTGATGGCGTTTTTGTTTGGTGCAGGTGAGCCGGATCTATATGCTAGTGCCACCGATCACCTGTTTCTTGGCGCCACCATGCTCGGTGCCTTTTTTATCATCACCGATCCAGTCAGTAGCGCTACCAGCCGCAACGGCAAGCTGATCTTTGGTGCTGGCATTGGTATTTTGACCTACATTATTCGTACCTGGGGTAATTACCCTGATGCTGTGGCCTTTGCTGTGTTATTGATGAACTTAGCCGCACCATTAATTGATCAGTACACCCGACCTAAGGCCTACGGCCAGCAATCTTGAGGCACACCAGCTTATGAGCGAACAGAAATCAATGGGATTGTGGCAAAATATACGGGCTAATGCCTTAAACCTTAGTGCCATGGCGATTGTTGCAGCGGCAGCCTTAGCGATCATTTATGTCGCCACCAAGTCGTTGATTAGCGAAAACCAGCGTATGGCACAAATTGCTGCCCTCACAGAAGTGATGCCCAGTGAATATTTTGATCAAGAATTGTTACAACATAGTTTTGCCCTGCCCAATGCCCAACAGCTAGAACAAAGTAACGAAAGTCTGGGCTACGCTGCCTGGCGAGATGGTGAATTAACAGGCTGGATTTTCCCAGTTACCAGTATTAACGGTTACAGTGGCCCTATTTATATTTTAGTTGGTATGGATGCTCAAGGCGCTATCACGGGTGTGCGTATTACCGGTCATAAGGAAACGCCAGGCTTAGGTGATAAAATAGATTATCAAAAGTCAAAATGGGTTGATGATTTTATTGGTGCGACGCTAACTTCTCATAAGTGGGCAGTAACCAAAGAAGGTGGTGACTTTGACCAATTTACTGGAGCCACCATAACGCCCCGAGCAGTTATTACCGCCGTGGAATCTAGTTTAGTTTATTTGCAGCAAAATCAAGATGTTTTATTGGCGGCTGCTAGTGCCAGCAAAGAGGGACAGTAATATGCAGTCAGCAACCAAACAACTGTTTACTGACGGTCTGTGGAAAAATAACCCGGCTTTAGTGCAACTACTTGGTTTGTGTCCTCTCCTTGCTGTAACTAATAATGTGGTCAACGCCCTAGGCCTGGGGATAGTCACCACACTAGTTATGGTAGCTGCCAATGGTCTGGTTTCCATGACCCGTAATCGGGTCAATAGTGATGTGCGCTTGCCTACTTTTGTGATGATTATTGCGGCCTTGGTAACCATTGCTGAACTATTGATGCAGGCCTTTACCTATGAGCTATACTTGATTTTGGGTATCTTTATTCCCCTCATTGTGACTAACTGTGCCATCCTTGGTCGCGCCGAGGCTTACGCCTGTAAAAATCCAGTCGTGCCTGCCCTACTTGATGGTTTCGCCATGGGTGTTGGCTTTAGTGTGGTTTTGATCTTGTTAGGCGCAATGCGCGAGATATTAGGCCAAGGTACTTTATTTGCAGATATGCATCTGTTATTTGGTGAGCCTGCTAGGGACTGGACCATAACATTGTTTACCAATTATCAAGGTTTCCTATTTGCTATTCTACCCCCAGGTGCCTTTATCGGTATGGGATTATTGATTGCTTTAAAGAATATTGGCGATACCCAATTAGCTAAGCGGCAACAAGTTAGTGACAAGAGTACTAAAGAGTCACGCCGCATAAGGGTCACAGGTACGATAACCTAAACGTGGATAAATAACGCCTATGAATAAAAACAAACGCCAGGCTATTTTTACCCGCTTGCGGGATGACAATCCTAATCCACAAACTGAATTAAACTACAACAGCCACTATGAGCTACTAGTGGCTGTTGCCCTGTCTGCACAAGCAACGGATGTTAGTGTCAATAAAGCTACTGACAAACTTTTTCCTGTAGCTAATACCCCCCAACAAATACTTGACCTTGGTCTCGAAGGCCTAAAGTCCTATATCAAAACCATCGGCTTATACAATTCGAAAGCGGAAAATGTTATCAAGGCTGCCAAAATATTAGTCGACCAACACAATGGTTTAGTGCCTGATAATCGTGAAGCCTTAGAGGCATTACCTGGAGTAGGCCGTAAAACAGCCAACGTGGTATTAAATACTGCTTTTCGACAGGTGGCCATGGCCGTTGATACCCACATATTTCGCTGGAGCAATCGTACTAAAGTTGCTCCTGGAAAAGATGTCTTGGCAGTCGAGCAAAAGCTGTTAAAATTTGTACCCAAAGAATTTTTATTAGATGCTCATCATTGGATGATTTTACATGGTCGCTATACTTGCCTCGCTCGTAAACCAAGATGCGGCTCTTGTATAATTGAAGACTTATGCGAATATAAGCAAAAAGTTTATGATTAATTACCCTAAATGATGATTGATACCCTGAGTTGCTAGTATGTTAAGCAAATTATTCCGTTTTTTACTCCTCCCCATACTGCTCATTATACTCGTGTTATATGCTGCTATCCCTTGGTGGCTACCCCTGGCAGCTAAATTTAGCCAACCCTACACTGGTATTGCCGTTAAAGACTTACAAGTCGGTTATCCTAGTTATGATGGCTGGTTAATTCAGAATTTGCATGGTCAGCAAGAAACCACAGAACATTTGACTGAAGTCAAATTACAAAATATCCAACTTAACTATCAATTACTTGACCTTTGGCAAGGCATACTTCCCACGCTGAATATTGGCAAAGTCACCTTTAATAGCCAGCAAGCCCAAGCCAATATAGATTCACTACCTATTTATTTATTGCTACCCCAGCGTTGGTTAAAGCTGTTACCTGAAGATATCAATATTGAGCGAATTAATGGCAATATCAGCGCCCCAGACACCGCTTTGGGGCAGGCCTTTAGCCTGGCTGGCACATTTAAAGCCAACCCAGACAAAGCCCATGGCGTAGCAAAGATCACCACCGAAGATAATAAAGATTTATTTTTTGAAGCCGATTTTGCTAACGATAATACCATCGCAGCAACCTTATTTACCAAACAGCAAAGTGCGCCCGTAGCCAAACTGACCTCGCAAATGCGGCAGTCTGCAAGCTCCCTTAACTGGCAAGGCCAAATGGCACTAAATATTCCCGTAATGCAGAAATTATTGGCTAATTTTATACCCGATCAATTTGCCTTACCTGTGGAACAAGGCCGTATGGTCAGTAACTGGCAAATTGATGTGCCTAGTGATCAGCAACAAAGCCTACAACAATGGTTAGCAGCGGCGCAGGGTGAACATCAGTTCCAATTACAAATTCAAACCAATACAGAACTTGCTACAGATATCAATTTGGATGCTAACTTGACCCATACGCTTAAGGGACAAGATCAAGACGAGTGGCAAATAAATATCGGTAGCCAACTGTCCCTAAAACCCAATTGGGACTATTTCAATTTGCAAGAAAGCACCATTGATAGTCTGTTTTTACGTGATATGGAAATGCGCGCAACGGCACAAATCCCAGTCACTGTAGCTCTAAAAGACAGCACAGATAGCTTACTGGGTAACCAACAAACACTAGCACTGGATGGTATTTTTAATGCCACATGGCAAGCACCTAGTGGCCAATATCAGCTGTTTACACAACTGCAAGATCTCAGTTATAGCAATACCAACAATTGGCAAGGCGAAGCCTATGTCAGTGGCTATTATGTGGTACCGCAAAAACATCCCCTTTTACAACAAATACCTCTAGGTATTCAGCAAGTACAGGGTTTGGCTAAATTAGCATTTGATATGTCACCTTCGACTTGGAAAATGACATTAGCGCCCAATAGTAAGCTTTCCGCCAATCAGGTTGAAAGCCAACAGCGCCAAAACCAAGTCTTACTATTTGCTAATGATCGCTTAAATCTTAGCAATGGTGAGCCTCTAGAAATCATCTACAATACCACTAATGATGAATTGCAATGGAATGACATCAACCTGTCCCTGCAGCCACAAACAGCAACAGGAACGTCGCAGGCTAATAGTCGCGAACTAGGTTTACAGATTCAGCTGCCTGCGGGTAGAAGTCAATTTAGCAATCGCCCCAGCCAAGGTTTTTATCAACTCCATGCCCGTGACACTAGATTGCGTGGCTGGCCAGAATTTGATCTCTTAGGAGAAGGCAAAATCGCTTTTGGTAATAATAAAATTGCCCTTGATTTTGCTGGCCAAGCTCAACCATTTGCCCCTACCCTACAGGCACAATTTGATTGGGATTTTAGCTCTCAAGAAGGTGCTCTAAAGGCCAATGCCAAGACCATGGATTTGGCAGCTATTCAGCAACAGCAACAAGTTAATTGGCCCTTACAGGCAACCACGGGTGATATTGACTATAAGGGTCAATGGAACTGGCAAGCTAATAATCAGCAAAGCCAACATCAATTCCAGCTTAATGATATAAACGGTGCTGGTGAACAATTGCAAGTAACAGGTTTGCAAGGCACCATCAAGGTTCAACCTAAACAAGATACACTCACTGCAAACTACCAATTACAAGCCGCTGCTTTGCAGCCAAAAGCCTATACATCTGCTTTGCAATGGCAACAAGTAAACCTCAATATGGGTAGCGAAAGCCCACTCAATAAAGGCTTAGCCAAAGCCATGGCGGCACCAGAAAGCTGGTCATTAAATAGCGCTAAAGGTCAGATATTGGGTGGTGAAATGCGCTGGCAAGACGACCAGTGGCAATTAAGTGATATTCAACTAGATCAAATTACCCAGACTCTATGGCCTGAATTAAACAGCCAAGGGTCCTTATCGGGCCACATAAAGTTAACCGATGCTTGGCAAGTTGATGAGCTACAATTAACAACCAATCAAGGGGCTTCATTTAACCTTAGTCAAGCAATGGCCAATGATCAGCCTGGTGCCGAAACCCTTAATCAGTTATTACAGAATCTCCAGGTTGCGGCTTTAGAAGTGAATAGCCAAGGGCCTCAAGATGGCAGCAAACTGCCCTTAAGCCTGCGCTTACAGGGACAGTCACCCAACTTTAATGATAGTCAGCCAGTGGATCTAAATCTCACCATAGAGGCCAATTTATCCCCTTGGCTAGCGCCTTAAGAAAGCCTTTGCTCAGCTTCTAACAATTGTTGTAAATAGTGCAACGGATGCAAAGCGGCGTTGCCATTGGCGGCCGTCTGTGAGCGACAGGAATAACCTGTAGCAAGCACCACTTCGGCCTCTGTAACGGGCTTTTGCCAACTCATATTATACAAGCGTTGAGATACTTCTTGATTGGCCACTTCATGGCCAAAGGTGCCCGCCATACCACAACAACCAGCGGCGGGTGTCTGAATATCAATACCTAGCTGTTTAAAAACCTGTTGCCAAAGTTGATTAGTATTAGGCAGCATGGATTTTTCACTACAATGAGCCAATAAACTAATCTTTGCCGACACCTTGGAAAGGTTTGGGCAAGTTGTGGTTTGTAAGGCTTCAGCTAACCATTCTTGTAGCAATAGCACCATTGGTGTTGCGGCTGATACAACCTTATATTCATCGCGGTAAATAAGCCCTACACTTGGGTCTACAGCTACCAAAGGTAATCCAAACTGGCTCGCTTCTTGTAAGCGTTGCGATTGCTGCTGTGCCTTGCTATCAAAAGACTGAGTAAAGCCTTTAACATGGCGCGCTTTACCGGATACTTGCAAGGGTAAGACCACGGGAGTAAAGCCTAGACCAACCAATGCTTGCAAAATAGCCTGCATAGTAGGCAGATCAAAACAACTGGTAAAAGCATCCTGTACGATTAGCAGATGTTGCTGCTTATCTGCGTCTGATAAAGATTCTAGATAGGCCTCGTTATAGGCTTTAACGCCCTGAATACCAGTTAATTTACTCAGTTTATAGGCATGAACAGCGGGTAAATTTTGCATACCCAATAGCTTGCCACTAAGTTTTTTAGCAAGGGAGGTTTGCATTAAGGGGTTAATAACTCCTGCCAAGCGGCCTGCAAAGATACCAAA
>NYZU01000028.1 GCA_002686055.1 Oceanospirillaceae bacterium
AAGGCGCAACTAAATGGTTTATGTGGTTGTAGTGCTGATTTGTCTGATGCCATTGTCGACCGCGCCATGTTCCACACTGACAATGCTTACTATTTACCTGCTGCCAAAATTACCGGTCATCGCTGGTTCCAAAATACCGTCTCACATACCGCATTTCGTGGTTTTGGTGGCCCCCAAGGCATGATGTTAGCTGAGCAGATGTTGGATGATGTGGCGCGCGCTGTAGGCCGTGATCCATTAAGTGTACGCTTGGCCAATCTATATAGCCCCCAGCGTGGCATGACTACGCCTTACCATCAACAGGTGGAGGGTTTTGCAATGCAACGTATTATTGGTGAGCTAGTGGATTCCAGCCAATATTGGCAGCGACGTGAAGCCATTTCTGCATTTAATAAGAGTGCACAGCGAATGGTGCGTGGCTTAGCTTTGACACCCGTTAAATTTGGTATTTCGTTTACTGCTCAATTTCTTAATCAAGCCGGTGCTTTAGTGCATGTATATACTGATGGCAGTGTCCAAGTAAATCATGGTGGTACGGAAATGGGCCAAGGCTTACATACTAAAATTGGTCAGATTGCAGCGGCTGAATTGGGTGTTGAGCTAGATGCTATTGTTGTAACAGCTTCACGCACAGATAAAGTACCCAATACCTCACCAACTGCCGCTTCTAGTGGCACTGATTTAAATGGCCAGGCCACGAGGGCTGCCTGTGAAACTATTCGTCAGCGGTTACAAGAATTTGTTGCTGAAACCTATAATTGTACTCCTAGTCAGGTGCAATTAAAGGCGGGCCAAGTTATCTGGCCAAGTGGTCAGCAAAGCTTTGCAGAGCTTGTGCAGGCGGCTTATTTAGCAAGAATTTCATTATCATCAACAGGTTATTATAGCACCCCGAAAATTTATTATGATCGTGATAAAGGGGCGGGTCATCCTTTCTATTACTATACTTGTGGGGCCGCGGTGACCGAGGTTGAGGTTGATCGGTTAACGGGTATGTACAAAGTTTCACGTACGGATATTTTGCATGATGCTGGCGCCAGTATAAATCCGGCCATTGATATTGGCCAAATTGAAGGAGCCTATGTGCAAGGTATGGGTTGGTTGACCACAGAAGAATTAGTTTGGGGTGATGACGGTCGTTTACAGTCCAATTCTGGAGCTACCTATAAGATCCCAGCGGTGGGTGATACGCCAGCGGAATTTAATGTGGCTCTACTAGAAAATAGCAGTAACCATGAAGCGACCATTTATCACTCTAAAGCCGTGGGAGAGCCACCTTTTATGTATGCTATTAGTGTTTGGAGTGCCTTGCGTGATGCTATCTACCAAGCAGGAAATAGACAATGTAACCCGCAACTCGACACACCCGCTACTCCAGAACGTGTGCTATGGGCTATGCAACAAGCTAAGGGAGAAACATCATGAAGACTTGGTTGCAAGCTCAATGGCAATGTGAGGAACAGGGGCAGGCCTATGTGCTTATTAGTATCTGTGAAGTGCAGGGCAGCAGCCCACGTAATACGGGTGCTAAAATGTTGGTCACTCTCGAGGATCAGTTTGACACCATTGGTGGCGGCCACCTCGAATATAAGGCTATTAAATACGCCCGTCAGTTATTACTTGATAAGCCCAATCAACAAACCACAGAATTGCAGCAATATGCTTTGGGAGCAAACTTGGGGCAATGTTGTGGTGGTCAAGTGACGCTACTTTATGAGCAGATGGGTGTCTCTAAGATGCCAGTGGTAGTGTTTGGAGCTGGCCATGTGGGGCGAGCCCTAATGCCTATCTTGGCGTCTCTGCCAGTAGCAGTGACCTGGGTTGATAGCCGTTACGATATGTTGCCTAAACAGGTACCTGCTGGCGTCCGTTGTGTGCATGAGGAACATCCTGTAGATGCTATTGCAGATTGTTTGCCGGGTAGCTGTTATCTTATTATGACCCATCATCATGGTATGGATTTGCAGTTAGCTGAAGCTGCATTGCAGCGTGGTGATGGACGCTATATTGGTGTTATAGGTTCACGTACGAAAGCGGCTCGTTTTCGTCATCGGCTCTTGGCAAAAGGTTTAGCGGAGTCCATGAAGACGTTTCATTGCCCTATGGGCGAAGCTAGTATTAAAGGCAAATTGCCTGTGGAAGTAGCACTATCTGTTGCTGCTACTGTGGTCAAGCTATATCAACAAATGCCTCATGCTGAGGTGATACCAACCCCTGAGCTGGTTACTGAAACTGTTTTACAGGCGCGTAAGGAAAAAGTATAAGCATGTCTACACATTCTCACCCGGTGCCCGGCACCCGATTTCTGCGTGGCCCCTTATTACACTGTCTGGCTGAACCCGATAAAAACACTGATGCAACTGAATATTTCAATGATGCCTTACTGCATATTAAAGATGGGCATATTATTTCTTGTGGTGATTATCAGACCCTAAAACCGAACTATGACGACCATCAACTGGCCTATCTTGAACACCATCCTGATAAGTTAATGGTGCCCGGTTTTATCGATTGTCATGTGCATTATCCACAAACGGAAATGATTGCAGCCCATGGGACGCAATTATTGGATTGGTTAAATACCTACACTTTCCCTGTGGAAGCGCAATTCGCTAATCTTGAAAAATCTAGGGAGGTGGCTGAGGTTTTTTTACAAGAATTGCTGCGTAATGGTACTACCACAGCATTGGTTTTTTGTACTGTGCATCCAGAATCAGTTGAGGGCTTTTTTCAGGTCGCCCAAGCACGCAAATTACGCATGATTGCCGGCAAGGTGCTTATGGATCGCCATGCACCAGCGGAAGTATTGGATACCGCCGAGACGGGTTATCAGCAAAGTCAGCAATTAATAAATAAATGGCATGGCGTGGATCGTTTGCAGTATGCCGTAACTCCCCGATTTGCACCCACATCAAGCCCCGAGCAATTGCGTCTTGCTGGGCAGTTACTTGCCAACAACCCTGGGGTCTATTTGCATACCCATTTATCTGAAAATCACGATGAAATCGCTTGGGTAAAAGAATTATTCCCTGCAGCAGATAGTTATTTAGATGTTTATGATCAGGCTGGTTTGTTAGGAAGACGCAGTGTTTTTGCCCATGGTATTCATCTTTGTGATGGTCAATGTCAACGTTTGGCAGATACTGACTCAGCTATCGCACATTGTCCTACCTCAAACCTGTTTATTGGTTCTGGCTTGTTCCCTTTAAAGAAACTACAAAAGCACGGCATTAATATCGGTATGGGGACAGATTTAGGTGGCGGCACAAGTTTTTCTATGCTGCAGACCTTATCTGAAGCCTATAAAATCCAGCAACTGCAGCAAGTCAATTTGAGCCCTGAGCAGGCTTTTTATATGGCTACTTTAGGAGGAGCAAAGGCTTTGGATTTGGATGACAAAATTGGCAACTTTGCCTCCGGTAAAGAGGCTGACTTTTTGTTAATCGATTTACACGCAACGCCGTTGCTGAAATTCCGTAATCAGTTTTGCAAAGACTGGCGCGAGGCCTTATTTGTACTACAAACCCTCGGTGATGACCGAGTTGTCGCAGAAACTAATGTTTTAGGCTGCCCACAGGGCTAAACAACTTGCTTTGTTTGGCCTGAAATGGCACAGTCACTAGTGTCTATACGCGTTTTTTTTAAACCCTTGAGAATGGTACCCAGGTAGCCTTATATGGAAATCGCCCATGATATGAATATCACCCAGCTGTTTATTGGTTTGGCTGGGGGCGTGACGTTGCTTATCTGGGGTCTAAAACGCGTACAAGAGGGTATGAATCGTGCCTATGGTAGTAAACTTGCCTATCTAGTTAGGGATCGCTTTGCTGGCGTATGGTCAGCTTTGGGTCTCGGCGCTACCCTAACCTTAATTTTGCAAAGTAGTACAGCTGCCGCGTTATTAGCCGGTTCATTAGGTGTGCAAGGGGAAGCTGGCTTAGCTTTCTTACTGGGCGCTGATGTGGGTACGACAATTGTCGCCTTAATTCTATCCTTTGATTTAAGTGCTTTAAGTCCTTTACTCATTGCAGTGGGAGTTGGCCTTGAATTTCGTGGGCGCAGTAAACGTTTGCAGGGTATAGGGCAGGCAGCTATGGGCTTAGGTTTGATGCTTTTAGCCTTGGCCACTCTGAGGAGTATGGCAGAGCCTCTACAAGCGTCGGCATTATTTGTCGATATTATGCGTAGCTTATTGGCTGAGCCTTGGTTAGCGCTATTGTTTGCCGCTGCTATCACTTTTATGTTGCATTCCAGTTTGGTTATGGTGCTGCTGTTGTCGGGACTTGTTGCGGCCCAGGTTATTGATGTGCCCGGTGGCTTGTTGTTAATACTTGGTGTCAATGTTGGTAGTGCGTTGATACCTGTTTATATGTCTCGAGGAGCGAGTAATGCAAAGCGGGTAGCGCCCTTGGGTAATTTGCTTCTGCGTTGTCTAGGCGTAATGGCATTTTTGCCAATCTTAGGCTGGATACACAATATATTTAATACCTTGCAGTTTGCTGGTGCTTGGCAACTGGTGGTATTGCATTGCCTATTTAATTTGGCTGTGGCTAGTTTCGGCATGTTAATCGTGAGTAAGTTAGCTGGCTGGATTGATTATCGTTTGCCCCCGCAAAAATTAACCCCTACGCCATCACCCAAACATTTAGATGATATTTTGGATACCTCACCTGCCGCCGCTATTTCTAATGTGGTGCGGGATACCCTGACCATGGGTGATTTACTTGAGGATATGCTTAAAGATGTGCATCGTAATATGTATAAAAATGTTGAAGTATTGGCGAAAAAAATCAATCAAAGTGACGATATTATTGATGATTTTCATCAACAGATTAATGCTTATTTATTGGAATTAGGTGGTCAGGAATTAACGAAAGAAGAACGCGATCGTTGTCAGGATTTACTCTTATTCACCACCAATATTGAGCATGCTGGGGATATTATTGAGCGTAGTATTATTATGCTACTAAAGAAAAAGAATAACCTGCACATTGAGTTCTCTAGCCAAGAAAAAGAAGCTATTGAGGCCTGTATGCAAGGCTTATTCGAGGTGATGCCGTTATCTTTTCAAGTGATGATGAGTGAGGATGCTGAGGCGGCCAAAGGCTTATTTCAGGCCAAACAGGCCTTTAATGTTATGCATCAAAAGCAACTCGATACATTACGTCAACGTGCTATGGATCAAAGAGTGAGTCCTTTGGCCCATAGTCTGTTTACTGACATTATGCGTGATATTAAGCGCTTGCATTCACACTTTACGGCTATTGCTTATCCTTTATTAAGCCGTCAAGGTGCCTTGCACAACAGTCGTTGGCGTGGCGCTGAAGATCGCCCACCAGCAGTTGAGTTAGATAAAAAAACATTTTCAGATGATCCTGTTACCTAGCTGACATTATTAGCTTGGCTTCCTTAATGAACAGAATTTTATAAAGCTGGTTTGCTGCCTTTTGTTTTTGCGGTAACTGTTTTTTGTCTAGCATCTAATAGATCGACCCTGTTATTATGTGTGGTCGTTATTTTTACGTTTCCTGAAGTGTTATCATTTTTCATAAGAGGCTAGTTTTATGACTGATCGGCAAATTATTGCGACTGAAAATGCACCTGCTGCCATTGGTACTTACTCTCAAGCAGTGCGCGTGGGGGATACTGTGTATATATCTGGCCAGATACCGCTGGATCCAGCCACTATGGAAGTGTGTAGTCAGGTGTTTGCTGATCAGACCCGTCAAGTATTTGATAATCTAGCTGCCGTTGCCAAGGCAGCTGGTGGTGATTTATCTGATATAGTCAAGTTAAGTATTTTTATGACTGATTTGAGTCATTTTCCAACGGTCAATGAAATCATGGCTGATTATTTTCAGTTACCATATCCAGCTCGTGCTGCAGTAGGGGTAAAAGAACTTCCCAAGGCCGTCCAAATTGAGATGGAAGCGATTATGGTCATGGGTACCATTAAGTAACTGCAAACAACACTTTATGATTACTTTTTCGTCTTTAATGGTGCCAGTTGTCTGGGCCTAGTGTCTGGATCTGTTTGTGACTCTGAGGTTTAAATGAAAAGTAGTGCTCGACGCAGCTTCGGCCAACATCCTATAAAGTCTTACAAAGAAATTGAATTCTTGGCTTTGTTTAAGACCTTATGGCCATATTTGCTTATCCATAAAACCAGAGTGGTTATTGCCATGCTGTGTTTGGTGGGGGCTATTGCGGTGTCAACAGCCTTACCTTGGGCATTAAAATGGTTAGTTGATGACCTCGATAGTAATGTGGGTAAAGCCTTAGTTATTCCCTTGGGTTTTGTCCTCTTGTATGGCGGAATGCGTTTTGCCAGTGTTTTTCTCGGTGAACTTCGAGACTCCGTCTTTAGTCGCGTTACTGAAAGTGCCATGCGTAAGGTCGGGCTAGAGGTATTTAATCATTTACATAAATTAGAATTAGATTTTCATTTAAGCCGCCAAACTGGTGGTATTTCTCGCGATATTGACCGTGGTACCAATGGCATCAATTTTATGATGCGCTTTATGGTCTTTAATATTTTACCCACTATCGTTCAGCTCGCCATTATTATTGTTATATTGCTACTGGCATTTAATATTTGGTTTTCTCTGATTACCTTTATTTGTGTGGTGTCCTATATTGTTTTTAGTGTCATAACCACTGAGTGGCGTACCGGCTTTGTCAAGGAAGCTAATCGTCTAGATAGTCAGTCCAATACCCGGGCAATAGACAGCTTATTAAATTATGAAACGGTTAAGTATTTTAATAACGAAGCTTATGAGGCTGAGCAATACAATGTCAATTTACAAGCTTGGGAGCAGGCGCGGGTAAATAATCGTTTATCTTTAGCATTACTTAACTCTGGCCAGGCTTTGATTATTGGTATTGGCTTGACTGCCATGATGTATCTGGCAGCCAAGGGAGTGGTGGACGGATCCATGACTTTGGGTGATTTGGTTATGGTCAATGCCTACTTACTGCAATTATTTGTTCCTCTGGGCGCGCTAGGTTTTATCTATCGTGAAATTCGGCGGGCTATGTCTGATATAGAGAATATGTTCGACCTACTTAAGCGCCAGCCTGGTGTAGAAGATTTACCCCAAGCCAAGGCTCTAGAAGTGCATCAAGCAGGTATTGAATTTGCCAATGTAGACTTTGCTTATCAGCCTGAACGGCCCATTTTAAAAAACCTTAGTTTTAATGTTGCCCCTGGCAATAAAGTCGCGATTGTGGGACCAAGCGGTTCCGGTAAATCCACTATTGGCCGTTTATTATTTCGTTTTTATGATGTCCAGTCAGGTAGTATTTCTATCGACCAACAGGCTATAAATCAAGTGCAACAATTAAGCTTGCGCCAGCAAATTGGGGTCGTACCTCAAGATACTGTGTTGTTTAACGATACAATTTGGAACAATATTGCCTATGGTCGTCCTGAAGCCACTGATGAAGAGATATGGCAGGCTATAGAAATGGCTCACTTGCGTGCTTTTGTAAGCTCTTTGCCGGAAGGTGTGGAAACCATTGTGGGTGAACGCGGACTTAAGGTATCAGGTGGTGAGAAACAACGCATTGCCATTGCTAGGGTGATATTAAAGAATCCACCGATATTGCTTTTCGATGAGGCTACATCAGCTTTAGATTCCGCTGCCGAACGCAGTATCCTGCAGGCCTTAGCAGAAATTGCCAAGCAAAGAACAACTCTTGTTATTGCCCATCGGCTGTCTACCATAGTCGATGCTGACAATATTTTGGTTATTGAACAAGGTGAGTTAGTTGAGCAGGGTACCCATGAGGCATTGCTGGCAGCTAACGGCCAGTATGCCCATCTCTGGCATATGCAGCAGCAAAAGGATTAATCGTGTCTGATAGCAAATTTGATATCCAAGCCAAATTTCAGCCAGCAGGTGATCAGCCTGTTGCTATTCAAGAATTGATGACTGGTATCGAAGCTGGCTTAGCTGGCCAAACCCTCTTGGGAGTAACAGGGTCAGGTAAGACCTATACGATTGCTCAGGTGATAGCCCAAGCCCAAAGACCGACCATAGTAATGGCTCATAATAAGACCCTAGCGGCTCAGTTATATGGGGAATTTAAAGAATTTTTCCCCAATAACTCCGTCGAGTATTTTGTTTCTTATTACGATTACTATCAGCCTGAAGCCTATGTGCCCGCTTCTGATACCTTTATTGATAAAGATGCTTCCGTTAATGAGCATATTGAACAAATGCGCTTGTCAGCTACTAAAGCATTATTAGAACGTCCAGATGCGATTATTGTGGCTACGGTATCGGCCATTTATGGCTTGGGAGACCCAGAGGCATATCACCGCATGGTGTTACATATAAATCGTGGTGAGCAGATGGATCAAAGGCATCTGCTGCGGCGTCTAGCAGAGCTGCAATACACCCGTAATGATATGGATTTCCATCGGGCTACCTATCGGGTTAGGGGTGACGTTATTGATATTTTCCCAGCCGAATCCGATGAAGAGGCAGTGCGGGTAGAGCTATTTGATGATGAAGTCGAGCAACTGAGCTTCTTTGATCCCCTAACGGGGCGGGTATTACGCAAAGTACCGCGCTTAACTATTTATCCCAAAACCCACTATGTAACCCCAAGGGAAACTCTGTTACAAGCTGTTGATGAAATTGAAGATGAGTTAAAAGATCGCCTTACTCATTTTCGTGATCATAATAAGTTGGTGGAAGAACAACGTCTTGATCAACGTACTCGCTATGATCTAGAGATGATTAAAGAATTAGGCTTTTGCACAGGTATTGAAAACTATTCCCGCTATTTATCAGGCCGCGGGCCAGGAGAACCACCACCAACCTTATTTGATTATTTACCCCCAGATGCACTATTAGTGGTAGATGAATCCCACGTTACCATTCCTCAGTTAGGGGCAATGTATAAAGGTGATCGATCGCGCAAGGAGACGCTGGTACAGTATGGTTTCCGTTTGCCTTCGGCACTAGATAACCGGCCTATGCAATTTGCTGAGTGGGAGCGTATTGCGCCTCAGAAAATTTTTGTCTCAGCTACCCCAGGCCCCTACGAGCAGGAGCATGCTGATCAGGTCGTGGAGCAAGTTGTCCGACCTACAGGATTAGTGGACCCAGAATTAGAGGTACGTCCAGCTACGACACAGGTTGATGATCTGATGGGTGAGATCCAAAAGCGTACAGCTGTGAATGAACGTGTGCTAGTAACCGTATTAACTAAACGCATGGCTGAGGACCTGACAGACTTTTTGCATGAAAATGGTGTGCGGGTACGTTACCTTCATTCTGATATTGATACGGTGGAACGAGTAGAGATTATTCGCGACTTGCGCATTGGTGAGTTTGATGTGCTGGTGGGCATTAACTTACTGCGTGAGGGTTTGGATATGCCCGAAGTATCATTGGTGACTATTTTGGATGCCGATAAGGAAGGCTTTTTGCGCTCTGAGCGATCCTTAATTCAGACCATTGGTCGCGCTGCACGTAATTTAAATGGTAAGGCCATTCTTTATGCCGATCGTATTACTGGTTCTATGCAAAGAGCTATGGATGAAACGGAGCGCCGCAGGGCTAAGCAGTTACAGTTTAATATTGACCACAATATAACCCCCAAAGGCGTTAAAAAGTCTGTTCAGGATATTATGGAAGGTGCCTATGCACCAGGCTCTGGTAAAAGGCGCGATAGTAAATCTCGCCATCAGGTTAAAGAACAGCAGGCTGCCTATGGTATTGATACGGCTCATATGACCGCCAAACAAATTAGCCAAGAAATCTCAAAAACAGAGTATGCGATGTTTGAAGCGGCTAAGAATTTGCAGTTTGAACAAGCCGCACAATACCGAGATCAATTACATGAATTAAAAACCCAATTGGTATCAGCTGAGTGATATAACAAGGTGTTAAAAAACATAAAAATTAGTAACTAAAGGTATACTTTGCCCTTGATTTAACAGGCTAATCTCCGTATCATTCCGCCTCTCCTTAGGACTATAGCTCAGTTGGTTAGAGCGCTACCTTGATATGCTTAAACCTTTGTTTTATATAGGTATTTTGCATGTTTTGGTTCTGGTGACGGCACAAGTCTAATACAAGTCCTAGTCTCCTTTTTTAAGTCCTTTCACAAGACTCTGAGCGTCTTCAATTCCTCCGTGAAAATAGTTCCTCTGCGTAGTCTTGACGTTGCTGTGCCCCATGTATGAACTAAGCATGAATGGATTACAGCTTTTGTTATTCCCAGCATTAGTACCGAACGTATGCCTTAGGCCATACAGCGTTA
>NYZU01000029.1 GCA_002686055.1 Oceanospirillaceae bacterium
GCGCTGAGGTGTTAGTGGTAGAGAGTGCCTCAGTATACGGTGGAACCACTGCCCACTCCGGTGGTGTTGCATGGATCCCTGGCCATCATTTGCAATCATCTGTGGGTATTGAAGACTCAAAGGAAGAGGGTTATCAGTACCTTCGTAGTTTAATCGGCGATACCGTGAAAGAGGAGCGTCTGCGCGCTTATGCGGATAAGGCTGATGAGATGCTTCAATTCATGCATAAGCATAGTCGGGTTAAATACACCCCATTACCGGCTTATATGGATTATTACGAACAGCATCAGGGTTCAAAACATGGTGGTCGTTCTATGTGCCCAGGCGCATTTACCTTGCGACAATTGGGTAAAGAGGCGGCTTACCTGCGTCGGGGACCGTTTAAGGGGTTAGGCATGCCTTTTTCGATGACAGTGGTTGAAAGCTCTTCGTTGATGAGGATGAATTTACGTTCCTATTTAATTGGCGCTAAATTAATGTTGCGTTATTGGTTGGATATTCCGTCTCGCTTAAAGGGTACTTCAGATGATCGTATTTCCTGTGGCGAGGCATTAATCGCACGGCTAAGAAAAACTTTGATGGACCGCGATATCCCGCTATGGCTTGACTCGCCAGTGGTTGAACTTATTAAACAAGACAATAAAGTTATCGGCGCCGTGATTAATAAAAAAGGCCAGACTGTATCAGTGAAAGCGCGAAAAGGTGTTTTGCTGGCAACCGGTGGTTTTGCTAGTAATCTTGAAATGCGTGAACAGTATCATCCTAAGCCTACGTCCACTGAATGGACGGCTGCTTCGCCTGACTCTAACGGTGACGGTATACGCTTAGGGCAATCGGTCGGTGCGGCGGTTAATTTTATGAGCAGTGCCTGGTGGTCGCCATCTTATACTATGCCTAACGGTCAGACCATTTCGTTAATTGCGGGCAAGGCGATGCCTGGTTCTATCATGGTTAATCGAATCGGTAAGCGATTTACCAATGAAGCACAGCCCTACGAGGATGTCGTTAAAGAGCAGTACTTGTCTGAACAGCGCGGTGAAAAAGCCATCCCTTGTTATTTGATTTTTGATGCGAATTATCGAAGTAAATATGTGATCGGGCATATCAAGCCAACGAAATTGGAGTCTGATGATCATATCCCTAAAGATTACTTTGAAACAGGCTTGTTGACTAAGGCATCTAGCCTCCCGCAGTTAGCTGAAAAGCTCGATATCGATGCCGCTCAATTAGTAGAAACGGTGACTCAATTTAATGCGAATGCTATTAAGGGAATTGATCCTGATTTTGGTCGCGGAGAAACCTTACATGACCGCTACTATGCCGATGCAAAGGTTATACCTAACCCTAGTTTAGCCCCGATTGACAAAGGGCCTTTTTATGCCTTTAAGATTGAGGCGGGTGATTTAGACACTAAGGGTGGTATTGTCTGTGATGAGTGGGCGCGTGTATGCGATAACGATGGGAGTGTCATTGAGGGGCTTTATGGCGCTGGCAATACCACTGCAGCAGTTATGGGCGACACGTATCCCGGTGCCGGAGCAACCATAGGCTCGGCAATGACCTTTGCTTATATAGCGGCACAGTATGCGATAAGTTGATTTGACGCTAGCTCCATTCATTAGCTTTACCATTAATGATAAAAATAAATGAGATTAATGCTTATGGTTAATCGTATTTTTTTAAAGTATGACTTTCGACGAGCACCTTTCAGTCCTGTTTCCCATGCCGATCTTTACCATTGTGCACTCGAGCAGGTGCAGTGGGGTGAAAAACAGGGTATAGGTACAACCATGGTTTGTGAGCATCACGGTACCGACGACGGCTACTGCCCCTCACCCTTGATCACCCTCAGTGCGATGGCGGCGGTCACGAAAAAAATGCGTTTAGTGACGTCAGTGATTATTTTGCCTTTTCACAATCCCCTAAGACTGGCGGAAGATATTGCTGTACTCGATGTCATCAGTAATGGGCGAGTAGACTTAGTGATGGCCGCCGGTTATATACCCAGTGAGTTTGAGATGTTCGATGTGCCTCTGAAAAAACGCCCATCGATAGTTGAAAACAGTATCGCAACGCTTCGGCGAGCTTGGACGGGTGAGTTTTTTGATTACCATGGCCGACAAGTCAAAGTTACCCCCGTTCCTGCCCAGGTAGGCGGCCCTAAAATTATTTTAGGCGGCAGTTCAGACGCGGCTGCTAAGCGGGCCGCAAAAATTGCCGATGGCTATATGCCAGCCGTGCCAGAAACGTTTATGACTTACATAGAAGAGAGTCATCGGTTAAATAAAACGGCCTTAATTTTAGGTGGCCAAGGCCCATTATTTCTTTATGTCAGTGAAGATCCCGATCAAGCCTGGGCTGAGATTGCGCCTTATGCCATGCATGAAACTAATTGCTACAGTCAATGGGCTGAGCAAGCAGGAATGGATAATACGTATTACCGTGCAGCCAATGACGCAGACGCGTTAAGAAAAACTGGCATGTATGCTATTCTAACACCCGAACAGTGCGTAAAAATGGCCCAAGACCTAGGTGATTGGGGGGCAATTGCCTTACACCCACTAATGGGTGGTTTGCCACCGGAGTTGTCTTGGCCGAGCTTAGAGTTGTTCGCCAGCAAAGTCCTGCCCGAGCTATCCATTGATAGCGGTTCAGTTTTTGATATGAGCCGGCTTTAGGGATTTTATTTTATCGTGATTTCCGGTAGTTTCGCTGCGGCCATCATCAGTGTCTTTTCGCTGGCGATGACACTGGCTTCACCCTTTGCGACGACTTTTTGATTTTGATTGCTTACCGAGCATGCCAGCTTAACAAGCTTTAGCTTGTCTTTTTTTTCAGTCACAGTGAGTGTAATAGTTAATCGATCGTTTACAAATACGGGCTGAGTGAATTTCATTGACTGGCTGCGATAAACACTACCTTGGCCGGGTAGATGCATGGCAATGGCAGTCGATATAAATGCCCCGCAGAGCATACCATGGGCAATCGGTTGGCCAAACACTGTATTAGCAGCGTATTCACTGTCGAGATGAATTGGGTTTAGATCGCCAGAAGTTTCGGCAAATAAAATAATTTCACGTTGAGTGACGACTCTTTCGATACTCACGGTTTGTCCAAGGGTTAAGTCTTGATATGGGATGTTGGATAGCATGATGTGATCGCTCAGTGTTTCGCGCATTGTCATTCTCAATAGTAAAAAGCAAGTATTCGTTTATGAAAGATAATAACCACTATTCAGCCCAGCCTACTAATCAGAATTTAGGTCATATTGCGGGCAACGACGACTGGTCTTTGTTTGGTAAGGCGCAGTTCGTTTTCAAGATGTTTTTATATCATTGTCTGGGTAATACTAATAATTGCACTCAACCAAGCCTTGGTGCAGAATAGGCTACCCTATAGATCAATACCGTATAGGAAAGGCTTAAAGCTAATAACTCTTCGGTAATGACTATAGTTTGAAATTATATCGCTTATAATAACAACCCTATAAGGCCTATTTATGAATGTTCAAGATGCCATTAGTTCGCTGCAGCAGCGGGTTTCTATTTCAAGCACTATCTCACCGTTAGAGCATCGACACCTGGCAGAGCTATTAACCCAGTCGGTAGCGCTGATGCCCAATAAAAAAGCCTTTACCAGCTTGGGTTTTAGCTTGACTTATGGTGAGTTAGATCGTTTGGCAACCGCTTTTGCGAGTTATCTTCAAAATCACACCAGCGCAGTAAAGGGTGACCGCATTGCGATTATGCTGCCCAATTTAGTGCAGTACCCAGTGATTTTTTTTGGCGCATTGAAGGCCGGTTTGGTCGTGGTTAATACCAACCCCTTATATACCGAGCGTGAATTAGTGCATCAATTTAACGATTCTGGTGCGAAAATTTTAGTCGCTTTGGCCAATGCGGGTGATTTATTAGAGCGTGTGATTCCCCAAACGTCAGTGAAGCAGGTCATTATGACTGAACTCGCAGACTTACATGGCTTTATTTCACGGGTGACGATTAATTTTGCTGCTCGCTACATAAAAAAAATGGTGCCAGCATTTAATATTCCGAATGCTGAATCGTTGCGGCATTGCTTAAAGCGCGGACTGAACAATGAATTTATCAACGTGGCGATTACGCCTGATGATATCGCATTGTTGCAGTACACCGGTGGTACGACAGGGCTTTCGAAGGGAGCCATTCTCAATCATAGAAATTTACTCTCAAACGTAACACAAATGCGGGCATTGTTTGATAACTTTACTGAGATCGATTTACTTTCTGCTCAGGATCCAGATAATCAAGATACAGTAGTGCTGCCGCTACCGCTTTATCATGTCTATGCGTGCACGCTTTCAGCACAAATGGTGGCTTTAGGTCAGCATTGCCTGTTAATTCCTAATCCGCGAGATCTTGATGCAACCATTAAAGCGATGCGACCATGGACGATATCCGTTTTTTGCGGTTTGAATACCCTGTTTGTTGCGCTATGTGCTCGAGAAGATTTTAGAGCCCTAAACTTTTCTTCTCTTTCGGTTACAGTTTCTGGTGGGATGGCCTTGACGTCAGATGCAGCTAATCGCTGGGAAGAAGTGACAGGTTGCAAGGTATATGAAGGTTATGGCCTTACTGAGACTTCACCAGTGGTGTCTTTAAATACTGGTTATAAAAATGATGCTGGACGCAAATTGGGTTATATCGGCGTTGTTGCACCATCAACTGAGATTAAAGTCGTTAATAATGAAGGTGAATCTTTAGCTTGTAATCAAGAGGGTGAGCTTTGTGTTCGAGGACCGCAGGTTATGCAGGGCTACTGGCAGCAGCCAGAAAAAACCGCTGAGGTATTGAGTGACGATGGGTGGTTTGCTACGGGTGATATTGCTTTTGTCGATGAGCAGGGTTTCCCGAAAATTGTCGATAGAAAAAAAGATATGATTATTGTCTCTGGCTTTAATGTTTATCCAAATGAGTTAGAGGATGTGATTAGCTCCCATCCCTCGGTTTTAGAATGTGCTGTGGTTGGCGGTTCCGATGAACGTACCGGCGAGAAGGTGAGGGTATTTATTGTTAAGGCCGATGAGGCGTTAACTGAGCAACAAGTGATTGATTTTTGTCGAGATCAGTTAACCGCTTATAAAGTCCCCAGTGATGTGGTGTTTATCGATGAATTGCCAAAGTCCAATGTTGGCAAGATCCTTAGGCGAGAACTTCGTGAATGAATAAGCTAGCTGCTTTAGGCCTTATTTTGACGTTAGATAATTTGAATGAAAGAGTTCAATCTTGACCCATTGATTGATCAGTCTGAAGCAGTATTTGATCGTATTGAAAAGTGTTTATTGCAAGATAGACCGGCGTTGCGGGGGCTATGGAAAAAAATTCAAGTCCTAGCGAAAGAGCAAGAAGAGCTCCACTTAAGTCAGAGAGATTTTTTCCTGAAGCTGCAGCGTTCAGTCGACGCAGCTGAGAGTCGCGCGTCTTCATTCCAGAAAATAGATTACCCCCAAGAATTACCCGTTGTTCAATCGAGGTTATCGATTCTCCAGGCAATAGAGCAGCATCAAGTGGTGGTTGTCGCAGGAGAAACGGGGTCCGGTAAAACCACCCAAATTCCGAAATTATGTGCAGAGCTTGGCCGTGGTATCTTTGGGCGAATTGGCCATACTCAACCGAGGCGTTTAGCGGCTAGAACGGTTGCCGCCAGAATTGCTGACGAGCTTGATGTTCAGCTTGGCACAGCCGTGGGTTATCAGTTCCGTTTTAACGAGCAGTTTAATACCACGACACGCATTAAGATTATGACTGATGGCATTTTGCTTGCAGCCATTAATCGTGACCGATTGTTACTCGAATACGACACACTAATTATTGATGAGGCTCATGAAAGAAGTTTAAATATCGACTTTTTGCTGGGCTATTTAAAGATGTTATTGCCAAAGCGGCCAGATTTAAAGCTCATCATCACCTCAGCAACCATTGATGTTGAACGTTTTTCTAAACACTTTGATTGCGCGCCTATCATCGAGGTAACCGGCAGAAGTTACCCTGTAGATATTCACTATCTTGAGCCTGAGCTTAGTCACTCATCAGCTCAGCGCAAGCATTCAACTACAGATAATAACAGCGCAGATTTTGATGGTGGTTTAAATCAACAAATAAAAGACTGTTTGACATTGATTGAACAGCAGGGTCAAGGCTCAACGTTGGGCGGGCCACGCGATGTGTTGGTGTTTTTGCCGGGCGAGCGCGAAATTCGTGATTTAAGCCACTTTTTAAAGTCAGAGCAAGCAACTATAGAGCTGCTGCCTTTGTATTCTCGTCTCAGCCAAAAAGAACAGCAGCGTATTTTTTCAGTTGCTAAGCCCTCGAAAAAAAGGCGTGTTATTCTTGCCACTAACGTGGCTGAAACCTCAGTGACTGTGCCTGGAATTGGATTTGTTATCGACCCTGGAATGGCTAGAATTAGCCGTTACAGTGCGCGTAGTAAATTACAAAGATTGCCCATCGAGGCAATATCACAAGCCAGTGCCAACCAGCGTGCGGGCCGATGTGGCAGAATAGCTGCAGGTACTTGTTATCGCTTATATACAGAAGCAGATTTTAATCAGCGGCCTGAGTTTACCGAGCCTGAGCTGCTGAGAACTAATTTAGCGGCCGTCGTTTTGCAAATGAAAGCCCTAAAATTAGGAGAAATCCAGCAATTTCCTTTTTTAGAGCAGCCAGATCCAAGACAAGTCCGTTCAGGGATTAAAACGCTAGAGGAGTTAGGTGCTTTAAATCATAAGGGGCAGCTCAACAGGGTGGGACACAGTCTTGCGCGTTTGCCTATCGACCCGCGGTTAGGGCGTATGTTACTTGCGGCTCTGTCGTATAAATGTCTGCCTGATCTATTAGTTATTGTCAGTGCTTTAGCGGTGCAAGACCCGCGTGAATACCCCAATGATAAGCGACAAGCTGCCGACATGAAACATCGTCGTTTTTGGCATCCTAAGTCGGATTTTTTAACCTGGGTTAATCTTTGGCATTACTACGAGGCAAAACTCGCCGAGTCAACCAAAAACCAGCTGCGTAAGCAGTGCAAGAAAGACTTCTTATCTTATCCCAAAATGCGTGAATGGCGTGATTTACATCGACAATTATTATTAGCCATTAAGCCATTAGTGGCGAAGCAATCATCGGCCGATGATGCGTTGCATACGGATCGCATCTGGCTACCGAACGCGATTGACAATGATGCCCACCATCTTAACTTTGATCAACGTGAAATAGAGGCCATTCATACGGCATTATTGACAGGTCTAGCGACTAATATTGGTGGTAAGGAAAAGAAAGGTGAATACCGAGGAGTAAGAAATTTACGGTTCTTTTTATTTCCTGCCTCATCGCAGTTTAAGTCGGCACCACGTTGGGTGATGTCGGCAGAAATTGTTGAAACGCGAAAAGTCTATGCGCGAACCCTTGCAGCGATCGACCCATTATGGGTGCTTAAAGCAGTTCCGCAATTGATTAACTACGAGTATAGCGAGCCTTACTGGGATGCTGAACGTGGGCAGGTGATGGCGTATCGGAGTAGTTCGTTGTTGGGGTTAAAAATACTGTCACGGCAGGCGGTGGTCTTCGAGTCAATTGATGCCCAGCTGTCAAGACAGATTTTTGTTCAGCAGGCACTAGCTGAGGGGCAGCTAAGGCCACAATCGAAGCTATTGACTTTGGCCGATTTTTGGCGCCATAACCAGCAATTAATTGATCAAGTTAAGCGCTTAGAAGAAAAGACGCGGCGAAGAGACTTGCTCGTTGATGAGCTTGCCTTAGCGGATTTCTATCAGCGAAATTTACCTGAAAAAATCAATAGCCGACGAGCCCTTCAGATTTGGTTGTTAAAGTACCCAAAGCGACAAGAATCGCTTTTTCTCAAGCGCTCAGAGGTATTGCTCACATCTGAGTTTGATACAGCTATAAGTCAATTTCCTGATCACTTGAAGGTGGCTGATTTATCATTGCCTTTGCAATATCACTTTAACCCTGGCGACGAAAAAGACGGTGTAACCGCCATTATTCCATTGGCCGCTTTGGCTTATTTGCCGATTTATCCTTTCGATTGGCTTGTGCCTGGTATGTTACGTGATAAATGTATTGATTTAGTTAAAGCGCTTCCGAAGGCTCAACGTAAGCGTTTAGTACCTGTGCCCTCTGTGGTCGATAATCTGCTTGATAAAATAGATTGCGAGGAAAATTGCAAAAAAAACGTCTCCTTAGCTGAGGCGTTAGCCGAGCAAATTAAGATCTATTACTCCTTGTCAATTGATCCTGTGCAGTGGCGTGAAGCAGCAAAAAAGAGTTTAGATCGATTTTGCTTAATGCGTTTTGAAATTCACGACAAACAAGGATTATGCATTAAGGAGGGCAGAGATTTAGCGATTCTGATTGAGCAATGCCGTGACCAACTCGATGAGAGTGTAGACCGTTATGCCAGTCATGGTTTTCGTCAAAAAGGCCTTAATAGATGGGATTTTGGTACTTTATCGACTAGTCATGAATATCAGCAAGATGGTTTGACGCTGCGAGGCTTTCCCGCGCTAATTGATGACAAGGAATCAGTGAGTTTAGATTTACTATCTTCGCCTGAAGAAGCACTGGTGGCATCAAGAAGGGGGGTTACGCGACTTTTAATGTTAGGTATGGCGGATAAAATTCGGTATTTGAAAAAGCAATTAGTCAAAGATTCGCGAGTTATTTTGCCTTATTATCGATGTGGCAACCAAGAAGAGTTAGTTGAGGATATTATTCAAGCGGCCGTTGTTGAGGCTTGTTTGGGTGATTTTGATCGCTCTCTTCCTCGAGATCAATCACAATTCGACAGTTGTATAGAGAAAGGCAAGGGGAGTTTAGTCGCTACTGCCGTAGCGGCGGAAGCTTTACTGTTAGAGACCTTGTCGCATTATCAAAAAATTCATCTTGAGCTTGACCGATTGAGAAGTAGGTTTCCACTGCAGTGTGAGGATATAGATCAACAATTGCGTGGTCTTATCTACCCTGGGTTTTTATATGCTACGGGTGTATTGCGATTACAGCATTTGCCGCGTTACATGAAAGCGATTAGGCTACGATTAGATAAATTGGCTGGATCAGCGAAGAAAGACCTTGAATTGTGTGAAAATTTATCATCTTTGGGGCGGCCGCTGAAAAATCTGCTATATAAGTACCCTGAATCCATTTTTTCTGATGTAGCGGTTGATAATTTTCGTTGGTTATTAGAAGAGTTGCGGGTTTCACTTTTCGCCCAGCAGTTAAAGACAGCACAGCCTGTTTCCCTTCAGCGCGCATTGAAAGAATGGAAAAAAATCAATCATAATAAATACCCTATGACGAGTTAAGTATGTCGCTTGAAGCTTCGACCGCAACACCTCATTTAGATGCTGAAGGACAGTTTAGTTTAGCGCTAGAGCCGGTAGAGTCGGTAGAGTCGGTTGAAATGCCGGTGACAAATCATAGTGATACGTTCTCATCAGATCAGCCGGTAAATAGTCATGATTTTAGTGCAGGGCCGCTTTCTGAGTCTCTTTGGGTATCGATGAGTAATGGTGAGCAGTTGCATCTGCGCCACTTCATGCCAAGCAAGCTTGCCGAAGCTGATAAGCCTGCTGAGCGCATTTTTATGCTTCATGGCGAAGCTGAATGCGGTCGTATATTTTACGATAATTCAGGTCAAGGCTTGGCGGGTTATTTGGCGACATTAGGCTACGAAGTCTTTGTTGCCGACCTTGGTGGTCGAGGCAGAAGTTTGGGTTCTGAGGGTCGAGTTTCTGAGCTCACAACTCGACAAATAATCACTGAGGCAATTCCCCGATTATTGCGTACCATCGAGCTGCACAATAACGACACTGATTCTCAAGATAGTGCTCATTTGGTATCAAATAAAGCGACCATTTGGATTGGCCATGGTTTCGGAGGCGTTTTATTGTCTGCAGCATGGGCCCGTTTATCAAGCACGCAGCGCTCGGCAAACCGGATGGTCTTTTTTGGCTCGCGTCGTCGGCTTAAAAGCTCTCATCGATGGGCGCGTCATTTCTCTAAATTATTTTTGCATCCAATGATTGCTAAGCTAATTGATTGGCATCAAGCTTTTCCTGCCAAGTTGTTGAGGCTGGGCTCTTCTGACGAGAACACCGACTGGTATCACTGCTATGCTAAGTGGATGAATGAAGAGCAATGGCTCGATCCAGAAGATAATTTTGATTATGGTTTGGCGTTGCAGAGTCACCCTGTGCCACCGACTTTACACTTTGCAGGCAAGGCAGATACCGTATTTGCTGATATTCAAGATGTAAGAGGCTTTATTGACGAGCTAGGTCCGCATGATGCCAGGCTATTGGTGTTAGGCAATATTGGGGAAACAACTCAGCAATATGATCACCTTTCAATGCTGATCCACCCTTCTGCTGAAAATGATGTGTTTAGCTTTCTGGATCAATGGTTGCTTGAGCAATCTGGGTATCCACTGAGGGTCGAGGAAGATGTGCTTAGCTCAAGTGATGGGGATGATGCCTTTGCGTCAGCTAAACCGCTTACTCAGACAGATGCAGTAGAGCCATTAGTGGCAGCATCTTACCTAGAAGAAGATGACAGGCAAAATGAAAGTGCTTCTTCAAGCGAAGAGACCATTACCCTTTGTGCCTAATGTAAAGTTTAATCATTTATTCCGTTAATTTTCTAAATGGCCAGGCGAAAAGTGTTGGCTATCTCGCTACCTTTTATACTCTTTCGACTAGACAGTTTAATTAATCTTAATGGATGATTGGACCATTAAGTATCGATTTGAATTTGATAAGTTGAGCCTAATTTAGTATTGTTAAGCCATATTATTTTGCCATTATAGGGCTACAGAGGTTTTTTATGTCTTTATCTCGGCAAGTTGTGATTGGTTTATTGTTAGTTCAGCTAATTTTTATAGGCAGCTCCCAAGCTTCTGAGCTAGACCCTTTCGAGCCTGTAAATCGAAAAGTTTTCGCATTTAATGAATTTCTTGACCGATGGTTAGTCAAGCCTGTGGCTAAGGTATACCAGTGGTCTACACCCAGTATGGTAGATCAAGGTGTGAGTAATATTTTTTATAATATTTTTTAGATTATTAATTGCGTGAATAGTTTA
>NYZU01000030.1 GCA_002686055.1 Oceanospirillaceae bacterium
AGCCATATACAAAACCAATCCAGAGGCTTTTAGAGACGGCCATATTGGTCACATAATTACAGGTAGCCAGATTACCATACCCTCAAATGAACAAATAAATCTGTTGAGTGCTAAACAGGCAGAAGCAGAATATCAGCAGTTAATTAAAAATCCTCTTTCTTTGGTTACTACATCCAGTGAAGTATTGGCCATACCAAGCCCAGATGTAAGTGCAAAAGAGGTAACACAAACTCTGCCAATGGCTTTGCCACAGACGCCTGAAGTCGAAACCCAAGTGACTCGAGATCAGCCGGTTTATGATGAAGAGTCAAAGGCCTTAAGGCAGCAGTTAGAAAATCTGCAACTTGAGATGGCTAAGCAGCAAGCATTGCTGGTGGCATTAACGTCTCAGGTAAAGGACTTGCAACAGGAAAATCAACACCAGCAGACCAAACCTGAACCTACAGACATACCAAAGGCAGAGCCAGCACTTAAACCTTCACCTACACCAGAAAATATAGATACAGAGTCTAGTGTCGAAGATGAAGTTAACTCGGCGCAACCAGTTATTAACTTCGATTATGTTTGGTCACAGTTAATCTCGCCACAATTTTACCCTTGGATAGTGGCTACTTTATGCATTGTTACCAGCATTTTGCTGTTACTTGTATTGGTTTTGTTATGGTCTAGCCGCACACCAAAAAGAAAAAATAAAATGCGCCCCGCAGAGCCTTACCTGTCGTCCCAGACAGAAGCAAGAGATAAATCACCAGAAACTATTTATGCGACGCGTAATCCAGCTAAAAGTGGTACCCGTCAAGCTAATAAAACAACGAGTGAAGCAGAATTTATTGCTCAACTATTGCAAGAGCATGAGCAACAGAGTGCTTATGCAGATGATTCTGGTCAAGAATCTGCTGATTTAAGCTTGGCCGATGAAGTGGATAAGGTCTTGCAGCAAGCAAATAGAAAACAAAATATCCACGAGCCTCAGCAGTTTAGTAGTAGCGAAGACGAGGTGCTAAGTAAACTTGATTTAGCCCAAAGTTATATTGAAATGGAGCAAGTCGATCAGGCTAGGGAGCTATTGCAGGAAGTGCTGCATGAAGGCAATCTCGAACAGCAAACCAGTGCGACTATGCTTCTAGCTAAACTGCATCAGGATTAAGCCATGACCTTTGCTGCTGATCCTACGGAATATTTGCCTGCAGGCCATGAACGTGTGGCTTTGCAAGTAGCCTATAATGGACGTCACTATCATGGTTGGCAATGCCAAAAAGGCGCTATTAGTGTGCAAGAAAAGTTGGAGTCAGCACTGGCCCAAGTAGCTGATACACCTATCAAGGTAGTGTGTGCTGGACGCACAGATGCCGGTGTCCATGCCAGTGGTCAAATTGTGCATTTTGATACTCCCAACACCAGACCTATGCGGGCATGGACCCATGGTGGCAACGCAAAATTACCCGATGATATAGCTATTCAGTGGGCCCAAGTGGTACCAGAAGCCTTCCATGCCCGCTTTTCTGCTGTTGCCCGTCAATATCGCTATGTGATCTATAATCATCCTATGCGCCCAGCACTTATGGATAAGGAAGTGACTTGGAATTACCGTCCTTTGGATGTGGAAAAAATGCAGCAGGCAGCCAGTTATTTAGAGGGTGAGCATGATTTTAGTTCGTTCCGCGCTGCTGCTTGTCAAGCCCACAATCCAGTAAGGCAAGTGCATCATGTAAAAGTCTATGCCGCGAGCAATTATGTGGTCATAGATGTGCGTGCAAATGCGTTTTTGCAGCATATGATTCGTAATTTCGCTGGCTTATTAATGACTATTGGCGCAGGCCAACAACCACCCAGTTGGGCTAAAGAAGTTTTACTGGCTTGTGATCGCCGTCAATCAGCGGCTACGGCGCCCGCTTATGGGCTATATTTTGTGAATGCTGAATATGATACGAAATTTGCTTTGCCACAGACGGTCTTAGGGCCACATTTTCTGCAAACATGGTTACCAGAGACATTGTTTTAAGCCCTGTGCTTTGGCTAAAAATCTGGTACTATAATGCCTTCATTTTGTTGTTTAAGAAACCCTTATGAGAACACGGGTAAAAATATGTGGTTTGCTTCAGGCTGATGACGTTGTAGCTGCTGCCAATGCGGGTGCTGATGCCCTCGGATTCGTGTTCTATCCTCCCAGTCCCCGAGCTGTTGATAGTCAACAAGCAAAACATCTTGTAGCCCAAGTGCCAAGCTTTATTACTAGCGTGGGCTTATTTGTTAATGCTAGTGCAGAAGCAATTGCACAAATTCTCCAGCAGGTGCCTTTAACCCTTTTACAATTTCATGGTGATGAAAGCCCAGCTTTTTGTCAGCAATTTGGCTTGCCTTGGATTAAAGCTGTGCGTATGCGTCCAGAAATTAATTTGCTGCAGGTGCAGGAGTCATACCATCAGGCACAAGGTTTGTTATTAGACACTTATCAGCAAGGAACGCCAGGCGGAACGGGAGCGCGCTTTGATTGGCAGGCAATTGATAAAGAATTAAGACATGAGATTATTCTCGCTGGTGGACTTGATGTGTCAAATGTGACGGACGCCATTAGTCAGATTAAACCTTGGGCAGTTGATGTTAGTGGGGGAGTTGAATCCAGCAAAGGCATTAAAGATCATGCTAAAATAGCGGCTTTTATGGCCAAGGTGCGGGCAACTTATTAATGAATTTATATTGTTTTATCCAAGCATAGTCAGTTGTTGCTGCGGCAAACAGAATTTATATTGATAATAGATGACCTAGTGATAGGTTTTTTCAGGAGTATCCATGAGTAGCTGGTTAGATAAAATTGTGCCATCCGGCATCCTTACCAATATCGGCAACAAAGATCGTAAATCATCCGTACCTGAGGGCCTATGGAAGAGCTGCCCAAAATGTTCAGCGGTGCTGTATAAGCCTGAGTTGGAAAAGAACTTAGAAGTTTGTATGAAGTGTAACCATCATATGCGGGTGGGGGCACGGGAACGATTAAACCTGTTTTTAGATGAAGCAGGTCGAGCAGAAATCGCCAGTGAAGTAGAACCAGTTGATCGCCTAAAATTTAAAGATCTAAAGAAGTATAAAGATCGTTTAGCTAGTGCCCAGAAGGTTACCCAGGAAAAAGATGCATTAGTAGCTATGAAAGGCTCCATAGATGGCCTTGATATTGTGGCTGTGGCTTTTGAATTTAACTTCCTCGGTGGATCTATGGGTGCTGTGGTTGGTGAACGCTTTGTGCGCGCGGCTGAATATGCCATGGAACATCGTATTCCCTTCGTTTGTTTTTCTGCCTCTGGCGGTGCGCGTATGCAAGAAGCCTTAACCTCTTTGTTACAAATGGCGAAAACCAGCGCTGCGCTGGAAAAACTGCGTAATATGGGTATTCCTTATATTTCCGTGCTTACTGATCCAGTTTATGGTGGTGTTTCAGCTAGTTTAGCTATGTTGGGTGACATCAATATTGCTGAGCCTGGTGCACGCATGGGCTTTGCCGGCCCAAGGGTTATTGAACAAACTGTTCGTGAGACCTTGCCTGAAGGTTTTCAAAAGAGTGAGTTCTTATTAGAACATGGCGCCATAGATATGATTGTTGATCGTAAAGATATGAAATCCACAGTGGTGCGTCTGCTTGCTGCTTTGACCAATCAACCTGCGCCTATCGTGGCAGCTGAATAAACGCCTATGAATGCGTCTGCTACTTTTACTTCAGTTGAACAATGTTTAACCTGGCTTGAACAGCAGCATCCAGAGCACGATATTGAACTGGGGCTGGGTCGAATTAGCCAAGTTGCTAAACAACTGCTTGGTGATAGGCCGATTGCTAAACAAGTAATTACGGTAGCAGGAACTAACGGTAAAGGTTCCACGGTCGCTTTCCTTGGCGCTATTTTAGAAGCATCCGGTTTGACTTATGGGGCGTTAACATCGCCCCATTTTGTTCGTTTTAACGAACGTATTTGCTTTAACGGCGAAATGGTAACTGATGCTGATCTATGTGCCAGCTTTGAAAGGGTAAATCAAGCGCGTATTGAAGCTGCCGCGACGCCAGTTGAACTTACTTACTTTGAGTTTAATACCCTAGTTGCCTTTGATCTTATGCAGCACAAGCAGCCTGATGTGGCGCTCTTAGAAGTGGGCTTAGGTGGGCGTCTGGATGCGGTCAATGTAATCGATGCTGATATTGCTATTGTGACTAGTATTGCATTAGATCATATGGATTGGTTAGGTTCTGACCTTGAGGTAATAGGGCGTGAAAAAGCAGGCATTTTCCGAGCTGGTAAAGTGGCTATTTTTGGACAGATTGATGGGCCCATGTCAGTGGGCGACCATGCCCAAAAAGTGGGCAGCCGTTGGTATCAAAATGGCCAACATTTTTTACAAGATGAACAACTGTGGAAAGGTGAGAGTGGCAACCTAACAGTTCCTAAAGTGAGTTTGCCTGCTATGAACGTGGCAGCTGTAGTGCAAGCAATAAAACTATTGCCATTTCCCATTAGTGATACTGCCATTCAAACAGGCTTAGCTGAGGCACGCTTAGCTGGCCGTTATCAAGAGCTTAATTGGCAAGGTAAACAGGTTATTTTAGATGTGGCCCATAATCCTCATGCGGCAGCTAACTTATGCCGTTCTCTGGCTCAAGAAAAAGGCGCTATTCATGGTGTTTTTGCCATGTTGTCTGACAAAGACTATGATGCAGTAATTAAGACCATGAGTGAACAACTTGAACACTGGTTTTTAGCTCCTTCGGTGGGCCCCCGCGGCTTGGATTTGTCGGACCTGACCAGCAGTTTGCAGCAGAGTGGGGTAGCTGAGGATCACTATCATGCTTGTGGTAGTATTGTGGAGGCATTGCAGCAAGCGCTTGCTTATGCCCAACCCACTGACAAAATTTTAGTATTTGGTTCGTTCCAAACAGTGGGTGAAGTTTTGGCCTATTTTGAACAACAGCAGCAAGGATAATGGCAACGCTTATGCGACATAAAATTATCGGTTCTCTGGTTTGGCTTGGATTAGCCATTATTGTATTGCCTTTTGTTCTTGATGGTGATGGCCTAAAAGATTTAGCTAAGGCACCGACGCAAATTGCAATGCCAGCGCCCCTAGAAGTCGAGCCTATAGAAATTGAAACTGTTGACCCAGCTAAACCCATTGCCCTAGCCCCCGTTGCTGATACTAAAGAGTCAAAGCCTGAGCAATCAACAGCTAAACCAAAGGCTACTCCAAGCAATAAACCTAGTTTGGATGCCCAAGGTTTACCTAATTCTTGGGTAGTGCAATTAGCGAGTTTTAAGAGTAAAGATAAAGCTGAAGCATTATTGAAAAAGTTGCAAAAGGCTAAATTTGCCGCCTATGTACAAGAGTTTAATGATTACTATCGCGTTCTAGTTGGCCCAGTTAATACCCGTAGTGAAGCGGATACTTTAAAAGGCAAACTGCAACAAGACTATAAATTAAGTGGCATTGTTGTTGCCTACAACCTAAATAATCAATAAGAGCACTCGCACACCATGGACAGCCTAAACGTTTTTGACTGGATTATTCTGGCCATCATCATTGCTTCCAGTATTTATGGATTGATGCGTGGCTTTGCCCGTGAATTATTAGCCTTAGGTGCATGGTTTGCTGGTTATTTTGTGGCTCGAATGTTTGGTTATCAGCTTAGCGGCATCATGGAAAGCTGGATCGATAATGATCTACTCCGTGTCTCTGTTGCCCATGTGATTTTATTTGTTGCTACTCTGGTCATTGCTGGCCTAGTGATCAAAATGGTGGGTAAGCTGATTGCTATGACAGGCCTTTCGGCCACAGATCATTTATTTGGCATGGTGTTTGGCATTATCCGTGGTGGTTTGATTGTCGTGATAATCGTCTCATTATTATCTTTAACACCTATAAGTGGTGATGTGTGGTGGCAAGGGTCCATACTTATACCCCATTTTGTTCTAGTAGATGACTGGACCTATAAATTTACTAGTGAAGTTAGCCAACTTTTAAACTTAATAGAACCAACGCTGGCAGTTTTGCCTAATGAGGAATAATTCATGTGTGGTATTGTAGGCATCGTTGCCAAATCCTATGTTAATCAGGAAATCTACGATGCGCTAACGTTTTTGCAACATCGTGGGCAGGACGCTGCTGGTATGGTTACCTGTCACAATGGGCGTTTTTACCTACGCAAAGACAATGGCATGGTGCGCGACGTTTTCCGCACACGACATATGCAGCGTTTGATCGGTACCATGGGTATTGGTCATGTCCGCTATCCGACTGCGGGTAGTTCTAGCCCTGCCGAAGCACAGCCCTTTTATGTTAATTCACCTTATGGCATTGCTTTGGCTCATAATGGCAATTTAACCAATGCCAGTGAAATTGCAGAAAGTGTATTTAAAGCTGACTTGCGGCATATCAATACCAATTCAGATTCTGAAGTTTTACTCAATGTGTTTGCTCATGAACTTCAGCGTCTTGGTCAATTGGTGCCACGAGCAGAGGATATATTTTATGCTGTGAGCCAACTGCATCGTCGTTGTCGGGGTGGTTATGCCGTTTTAGCCATGATTACTGGCCATGGTATTGTGGGTATTCGCGATCCTCATGGCATCCGTCCCCTATGTTATGGGGTGCGTGAGTCAGCCCAAGGCACCGAATATATGGTGGCTTCGGAAAGTGTGGCCCTAGATTCTGCTGGCTTTACTTTAGTCAGAGATATTGCCCCTGGTGAAGCTATCTATATTACTACGGAAGGTGAAGTCCATACCCAGCAATGTGCGCAATCACCCAAGCATGTGCCGTGTTTATTTGAGTATGTATATTTGGCCCGACCAGATTCAGTAATGGACGGCATCTCAGTATATAAGGCACGTTTAAAAGCGGGTGAATATTTGGCTCAGCAAATTTTGGAAGAGTGGCCAGATCATGATATTGATGTGGTTATTCCTATTCCCGATACAAGTCGCACGGCAGCTACAGAATTAGCTAGTCGCCTCGGGGTTAAACAGCGTGAAGGTTATATTAAGAATCGCTATATTGGGCGCACCTTTATTATGCCCGGGCAGACGCAACGTCGAAAGTCTGTCCGCCAAAAGCTAAATCCTATTGAGTTAGAATTCCGTGATAAGAATGTACTCTTGGTCGATGACTCTGTAGTAAGGGGAACTACCTCCCAGCAAATTATCGAAATGGCTCGTGAAATGGGTGCCAAAAAGGTTTATTTTGCTTCCGCAGCCCCAGCTGTGCGTTACCCTAATGTGTATGGTATTGATATGCCTAGTGCCTCAGAACTAGTAGCCCATGGCCGCACAGATGAAGAGGTAGGCAAGGAAATCGGTGCTGATAAAATGATTTATCTTAAATTGGAGAATCTAATCGCTTCAACACAGGGTGGTGATACCCAGATAAGCGAATTTGATTGCTCCGTTTTTGATGGCAAATATATTACTGGCGATGTTGATGATCTGTATTTAAAACGTCTACAGCAAGCTCGTAACGATGAACAAAAAACTAAAAATACTGGTGATCAGGCAGATACCGCTACGGCTACCAATATGCAAAGCAAAATGTAGGGCTAAATATGTCTGATTTACGTCAACGACAGCAACAATTGCAAGCATTATTAGCTGACTGTGATGCGGCTACCAAAGCTGTGCGCTCTGGGCAGCTTTCAGGGCTGGAACAGGAACATAATGATGCTATTTATGCGACCTCCAGCTTCGTGTATGCCAGCGCCGAGGAGGCTGCCGCAAGGTTTGGTGGTGAGGTGGATGGCAATGTTTATTCCCGCTTTACCAACCCCACGGTAGCTACCTTTGAAAAACGCATGGCCGCTTTGGAAGGTGCTGAACGAGGTGTTGCCGCGAGTTCTGGTATGGCTGCATTAACGAGTATATTTCTTGGGCACCTGCAACAAGGTGATCATATCGTTTCATCACGCAGTATCTTCGGTTCTATTATTGGCTTACTTGATAATGTTCTGGCTAAATTTGGCATTAGTACCACCTATGTTGAACCGACAGACCTCAATGCTTGGCAACAAGCTATTCAGCCTAATACGCGTATGCTGTTTGCAGAATCGCCTTCTAATCCGTTAGCTGAAATTGCTGATATAGGCAGTTTGTCTAGTTTGGCAAACAAGCATAATGCTTTGTTGGTGATTGATAATTGCTTCTGCTCGCCGGCATTACAAAACCCATTGGCTCTTGGTGCTGATATTGTTATGCATTCCGCAACCAAGTATATCGATGGTCAGGGACGTTGCGTTGGCGGTATCGCCTTAGGCAGTGAAGAACTAATGGAACCAGTGTTTGCTTTTTTACGCACAGCTGGCACCACCATGAGTCCTTTTAACGCTTGGATATTTATTAACGGTTTAGAAACATTACAACTGCGTATGCAAGCTCACTGTGCTGCTGCTTTAAAAGTAGCAGAATGGCTGCAAGCACAGCCCAAGGTAGAGCAGGTGTTTTATGCAGGTTTGCCTAGTCACCCACAACATGATTTAGCTAAACGCCAACAACATGGTTTTGGTGGGGTGCTTAGTTTTACCGTTAAGGGACATCGGGACGCAGCTTGGCGCTTAGTTAATCATACTCAGTTAATGTCTATTACTGGCAATTTTGGTGATGCCAAGACCACCATTACCCATCCAGCCACTACCACCCATGGTAAAATGACCCCTGAAGCCAGAGCCCAAGTGGGTATTAGTGATAATCTGTTACGTGTTTCTGTTGGTTTAGAAGCCGTTGAAGATATCTTGACTGATCTAGAAAAAGGTTTAAAGGCGGTCTAACCGCCTTAATTTTGCAGCCAGTTAATAGCCTATTTATAAAGCTCCAATGCGCTGTAAATGGCCTCCAGCAAAAACCTTGGGCTTGGTAGTTCGAGCCGATATTCTTTTCCACTACGCCACCAATTACAATCCTACAAAAAGCCTTGCCTGAAAACCTTATGCCAGCCTAGCTGGCTGTGTATAATAACCCTATATGTGTTATTTATTACCAATTTTGACAAGATAAACAATATGCCAGCCAAGCAACGTGTACTCACCGGAATTACTACTACAGGGACGCCTCATTTAGGAAATTATTTAGGTGCTTTAAAGCCTGCCATTGCGGCCAGCCATAAGGACCAAAATGACAGTTTTTATTTTATGGCCGATTATCATGCTTTGATAAAATGCCAAGACCCTAATGCATTGCATCAATCTTGTCGGGATATTGCCGCCATATGGTTGGCTTTGGGCTTAGATACCGATAAAGCGACGTTTTATCGTCAATCAGATATTCCAGAAATCCCACAATTGGCTTGGTTATTAACCTGCATGACCCCCAAGGGTATGATGAACCGAGCCCATGCCTATAAAGCTTCGGTGGATGAGAATACTCGTCAAGGTAATGCCGATATAGATGATGGTGTGAATATGGGTTTATATAGCTATCCTATTCTAATGGCGGCTGATATCTTGATGTTTAACGCTCATCAAATTCCTGTTGGTAAAGACCAGATTCAGCATATTGAAATGTGTCGTGATATAGCAGCACGTTTTAATCATGCTTTCGGTGAGCACTTTGTGCTGCCAGAAGCCATGGTGCATGATGGTGAAGCCAAGGTTCTATCTGGTTTAGATGGGCGTAAAATGAGTAAGAGCTATGGCAATATTATTCCACTTTTTGCGCCATCGGATGAGTTGCGGCGCTTAATAGGCCAGATTACCACCAATAGTCTTGCCCCTGGAGAGCCCAAAGATCCAGATACATGTACACTATTTGAAATCTATGCTGCCTTTGCTACCCAGGCTCAAACTCAGGCAATGCGGGTGCGTTATGCTGAAGGTATTGGCTGGGGTGAAATGAAACAGGAACTTTTTGCCTTTCTAGATGATCATTTACGTGAGGCGCGAGAAAACTATAATCGCATAATTCAAGACCCAGGCTTTATCGAGTCTGAGTTACAAAAAGGTGCCCACAAAGCGCGTGAGTATACTGTACCCTTTATGGATCGATTACGCGCTGCGGTTGGCATTATGCCAGTGGGAGCTAAAGTTGCGTCACAAGTGTCCAAAACTAAGGTAAAGAAAGAGCTTACTCCAGAGGAACAGGCAAAGGCTGAAGCCGGTAAAGCAAAAGCCTTGGCTATTGCCAAACAGCGTGAAGCTGAGGCTCAAGCAGCCATTGATGAACGCGTGCAAACGATTGAAAATCAATGGCAAGCAGCTGGTGGAAGCGCAGAGGCTTTAGCCCAACTTTGCACGCAATTGGAAGACGAAATTAGTCAGGCCAAAAAGAAAACCCGCAAGCAACTTCAGCAAGTATTGCAAGCTGTTCGGGAATTGGCCTAAAACAAGTTTAAGGTATATGTATACGCGTAATATAGATAGGTATATATAGATTGGAGAGGTAGCATGGCAAAGCACATTGTGATCGTGGAAGACGATGCTGATCAGCGTGAAAATTATCAGGTAGCTCTGGAACAACGGGGCTATCAGGTAACTGCCTTTGCCAGTAAAGAATCGGCCCAAGAAGGTCTGTTACAAATCAAACCTGACGTGGTGATTCTAGATATTATCATGCAGGATAATATCGATGCTGGCTTTCAGTTATGCAGTGATATTCTCAAACGCTACCCCCATATTCCCGTACTATTTTTAACTGAGCGGGTGGAAGAAATCGATCGTATTATTGGCCTACGTATGGGCGCTTGGGACTATCAACCAAAACCTGTGTCTTTGGGCTTTCTAGCTGAAAAGGTTGCCACACTTTTGCGGTTAAGCGATATTCGTGAGGCGCCACAGGAATTAGAACAAACAGTGCGTGAAGTGGGGCAGTTGCAACTGTTGGAAGAAAGTCGCCTGGCCCAATGGGCAGGGCAAGATATTGAAGGCTTAACACTCACTGAATTCCGTATGCTAGAGGCCTTAACCCGTCGCCCTGGTCATATCGTAACCTATGATGTATTAGCCCAAGCTACGCACCAGCATTATGTATCCAATAACACCATTAGTACCCATATCCGCAATATTAAACGCAAAATAAAGCAACTTGATAACGATTTTGATGCCATTAAATCTGAATATGGTATGGGTTATCGGTGGATGGATAGCCAGTGAATAAGCCTCTAGCCAGTAATCGACAAAACCCAAGGCAATGGCGCCCTAGTGCTCAGGCTATATTGTTTTTGTTGATTTTAATTAGTATGCCCCTCCTGGCCTATCGGTTTTTGGCAGAAACTAGAGTCTTTATGATTGAGGGGCAGTCCCAAGCTCAGGAACAACTTGCCCAAGGTGTCGTTACTCTGTTTAAAGGTCGCGAGGATCTCCTGCAAGAGCTACCTTATCTAGATAGTCAGCAAGTTGTATTTAGTCATCCATTAACGCGACAAGCTAAAGTGGATGGTTATATTCGTGAATGGCTGGATTTTCAGTTGTTTGCCAATTATTTTGGCGGTGGCGATGATGTTGAAGATGGTTACAGCCTCTTATTAGGTGAATATGAAGAACGTATTTATGGCCTAGTGCGTATTCAAGACGATGTCACTATTTTGCGCCAACGCGGTAATAAGCAACTCGATATTAGTGATCATCTACGTTTATCGTTACCCGATCGTAATGGCAATGAACGGCGCTTGATTATCGCTGCCACGGAGCCGGGTAAGATGGAGGTTTGGTATGTAAAGGATGACTGGTCTTCACCCATGTACAAAACCCCATCATCATCCTTTATTATTCAAGCCGTAATGCGTCCACTGGTAGATGGTTATTTAGTCGAATTTGCCTTGCCGCGTTATTTTCTTAATGATCGCCAAGAATTTGGTCTAGCCGTAGCTGATGTGGATTCCGATGATGGCACCATGCGCCACCTAAAAACTCTAGTAGGCTCAGATACCAATATCGAGAGCCACTACAACTTATTAGCCATGCGTTCACCGGAGGCGAATAAGATTCTAGCTAGTTTAGATAGGGCTAACTCACAAATTGTTATCTATGATAAACAACTGCAAGTACGTGCCAGTGTTGGTAAGTTGTCCACTGATGTACCTGAATCCAACCAGATCAATGGCACTTTAGAACAGATGCAATATTGGTTAAACCGTGGTCTAGACTGGTTTGTAGCTATTCCTGCCTATTTGAGTAGCTCCCAAGAGGCCAGTCAAGAACAAGAGTTACTAAATAAGGCCCTAAATAAAGAATTTGCTACAGGCCGTTGGCATCGTAACCCAGGTGAAGAAGTGTTAGGAGTAGCCGCGCCTATAACCGACCAAGAGGGGGCACTCTTGGGCGTAGTGATGATTAAACAATCCACAGCGCAGATATTAAAGTTGCAGCAGCAGGCCATGCAGAATATTACCTTGCTAAGCTTTATAACCATGGTGGCTATCTTATTTGTGCTCTTGACCTTTTCTTGGCGTCAGGCTTACCGTGTACAGCGTCTAGGGCGTGAAGCGCAAGAAATAGTTGACCCTAGTGGCCGTTTACGTACCAATCAACTGCGCAGTGATGTACGTTCCTCAGATCGTATTGGTGCCTTGGCACGTAGTTTTTCTGATGTTGTGGAGCGGTTGCACGAGCATCAGCAGTTTATTGCCACCATGCCAAGAACCTTACGCCACGAAATTAATAATCCCTTAAATGCCACCATGACATCCTTGGAAAACTTGCAGCGTCATGGTATTGCCGATGACCAACAGCGCTATCTTGATATAGCTCAGCGGGGATTAGTAAAAATTGGTGCTATTGTTGAAAAACTTGCCGATGCAGCCAACTTAGAAGAAGCCTTGCAAGAGGATGACCTAGAGCCTCTCAACTTGGCTTACTTATTAGAAACCTATGTTAATCACCAAGAGCGTAGCGCAGAAACGGGCCAAGAGGATGTGGTTTTCGTCTGTAATGAATCTCAGATTGCTGTTGCTGGAGTAGATTATCGTATTGAACAACTACTTGATAAGCTATTAGATAATGCGCGGGATTTTCGAACCCCAGAGAGTACCATTGTCGTGCGTCTTTATAGACAGGATTTATATTGCTATTTGGAAGTGGAAAACCAAGGGCCTCATATCCCTGATAGCATGCAGGGCAAATTATTTAGTTCCATGGTGAGTGCCCGTCAAGGTGGTACTGGGAAGGCACACTTTGGCTTAGGTCTTTATATTGTTCGCATGATTGCCTTGTACCATGAAGGTGAGGTTTCAGCTCATAATTTGGTTAATCCACAGAGTGTTATGTTCCGTGTTCGCTTGCCAGTGTTACTGGTTTAGGGATAAATATTCAGAATGTGTAAACACGAGCCACAATATAGCCTACCTGATCGACCCCTCGGTATAGTAAGCCGGTTGCTTATCGGTGTGGTGAAATTATATCGTTTGGTGTTGAGTCCTTGGTTAGGAGCAAATTGCCGTTATATGCCCACTTGTTCCAGTTATGCCATTGAAGCAATCACTATACATGGGCCCATTAAAGGCAGTTGGCTGGCTATTTGGCGCATCCTTCGTTGTAACCCTTTTGCCAAGGGTGGCTATGATCCTGTGCCTAAAAAGAAGAATTCAACTGGGTAGTAGACTTTAAGAAAGTAAAACAGCTTACAATCAATGCCTAAATGCCAAACGGAAAGTCTTCCTCAGCTTGCCAGCCTCCCAGTTCACGCCAGCGATTAACTATATAACAGAATAACTCAGCTGTTTTCTCAGCGTCATAGAGCGCACTATGGGCTTCACGGTTATCAAAGGCAATGGCTGCGGCTTGGCAAGCTTTGGCTAATACTGTCTGGCCAAATGCCAAGCCGGCTAAGGTAGCCGTATCAAAAGTAGAGAAGGGGTGGAATGGATTGCGTTTATGCTGGGTACGGTGAACGGCAGCATTAACAAAGCCAATATCAAAAGCAGCATTATGACCCACTAGAATAGCGCGCTTACAACCACTGGCTTTAACAGCCCTACGAATGGGTTTAAATACTTTATCTAGGGCTTCCCGCTCACTTACCGCCATACGTTCTGGGGCAAAGGGATCAATACCAGTAAATTCAAGGGCAGCAGCTTCCAAGTTAGCACCTTCAAAAGGCGCAACATTAACCTGCACTGAATCACGGCTATATAGCAGGCCATCGCTATCCATATCGATCATAACCGCAGCCACTTCTAACAATGCATCAGTATTGTGATTAAAGCCAGCTGTTTCAACATCAACGATAACTGGTAGATAGCCACGGAAGCGCTCAGATATCATGCTAAATAATCCTTAGTCCTTTAATTTCCAGTTAAGGGTCTCACCTGCGCCCAGAGGAATAATGGTACTCCCAGCAAAATCAAGACTAATGGGGATCTGCCAATCTTCTTTTACTAGAGTAATGGTTTTGCTGTTGACCGGCAAACGATAAAACTTTGGTCCATTAAGACTGGCAAAAGCCTCTAACTTGTCTAACACACCAAGATCATCAAAAATTTGCGCATACAGTTCAATAGCAGCCGGTGCTGAGTAGCAGCCAGCACAACCGCAAGCGCTTTCTTTATCGCCTTTAGCATGGGGAGCTGAGTCAGTTCCCAAGAAAAAGCGATCATCGCCACTGATGACAGCTTCTTGCAAGGCCTCTTGATGGATATTGCGCTTCAAAACCGGTAGACAATATAGATGAGGCTTGATACCACCAACAAGCATATGGTTACGATTATACATTAAGTGCTGTGGGGTGATAGTGGCAGCAACATTAACATCGCTTTGTTGCACAAACTCGGCAGCTTGTTTAGTGGTGATATGTTCCAGCACCATACGTAGTTTGGGAAAGCGCTTTTGCAAAGGTATAAGTTTGGTATCAATAAACACCTTTTCACGATCAAAAATATCTACATGTGAATGGGTTATTTCACCATGCAATAACAAAGGTACGCCTAATTCTTCCATCATGGCAATGGCTTCATAAGCATTTTCTAGTGCTGTAACACCCGCAGCAGAATTGGTTGTTGCCCCAGCAGGATAGTATTTTAGTGCTTTAACGATATTCGATTCGCTTGCGGCACGAATATCTTCAGCAGTTGTGTTATCGGTTAGATATAAAGTCATTAAGGCATCAAGATCTGTGCCCTGGGCATCAATACGGGCTTTATAGGCCACAGCCATATCAGTATTAGTCACTGGCGGCTTAAGGTTGGGCATAACAATAGCACGACCAAACTGCTTTGCTGTATCGGTAACGGTGCGTGCTAAAACCTCGCCATCGCGAAGGTGCAGGTGCCAATCATCTGGTTGAATAATAGTAAGAGTCTGTGCCGTCATTTTGGGTCCGTTTACTGGGCTTGAAGTGATAACTATGTATTGATGTACTAAGTACTTATTTTAACAGCAAAAGCAGTCATTTGTCTTACCAATACACAGCAGATAAATATCTATTTTAATAAGGCTGGCATTACTTATTCAGCGTAAAAAGAGTATAATTCACGCCTTGGTTTTTACGCATGCAGCGAGACTGTATGTAATGAACATGTCATTAGGAAGGAATTCATGTCAGACATTAACAAAGTTGTGTTGGCCTACTCAGGTGGTCTGGATACCTCAGTAATCGTTAAATGGTTACAGGAAACTTATAACTGTGAGGTGGTTACCTTTACTGCGGATCTTGGGCAAGGCGAAGAGGTTGAACCAGCTCGCGCCAAAGCAGAAGCTTTGGGTGTAAAAGAAATCTATATCGAAGACTTGCGTGAAGAGTTTGTGCGTGACTTTGTATTCCCTATGTTTCGCGCCAATGCGATATACGAAGGTGAGTACTTATTAGGTACCTCTATAGCTAGGCCACTTATCGCCAAGCGCTTGATTGAGATTGCTAATGAAACGGGTGCCGATGCGATTTCCCACGGCGCTACCGGTAAAGGTAACGATCAGGTGCGTTTTGAAATAGGTGCCTATGCACTTAAGCCTGGTGTACAGGTGATTGCGCCTTGGCGTGAATGGGACTTGAATTCCCGCGAAAGTCTGTTGAATTACTGTGAAAAGCACGGTATTGAAGTCGATTTTAAGAAGAAGAAAAGCTCACCATACTCCATGGATGCTAACCTGCTACATATTTCCTATGAAAGTGGCATTTTGGAAGATCCTTGGGTAGAAGCTGAGGAAGATATGTGGCGCTGGAGTGTATCGCCAGAAGCGGCACCGGATAAGCCAACCTATATGGAACTAACCTATGAAAAGGGCGATATTGTCGCCATTGATGGTGTTCCTATGAGCCCAGCGACGGTTTTAGAAACCTTAAATAAAATCGGTGGTAGTAACGGTATCGGTCGTTTAGATATCGTTGAAAACCGCTATGTTGGCATGAAATCACGTGGTTGTTATGAAACCCCTGGTGGCACCATTATGCTCCGTGCCCATCGTGCTATAGAATCCATTACCTTGGATCGTGAGGCAGCTCATCTAAAAGATGAAATCATGCCACGCTATGCCAAAGTTGTTTATAACGGTTACTGGTGGTCGGAAGAGCGGCAAATGATGCAAGCGATGATTGATCGTTCACAAGAGTATGTAAATGGTGTCGTGCGTCTTAAATTGTACAAAGGTAACGTTGATGTTGTCGGCCGTAAGTCAGCTGACAGCTTGTTTGACGAAGCCATGGCAACTATGGAAGATGATGCGGGCGCTTATGATCAACAGGATGCTGCAGGCTTTATTAAGCTAAATGCTCTGCGTATGAGGATTGAAGCCAGTAAAGGGCGTAATCTGCTTAAATAAGCTCTTTAATTAGTAAAAAAAGACTCGTAGACTTGTTTACGGGTCTTTTTTTTCACCAAAAAAGGCCTATAGGCCTCATTACCCCTATAATTTCCATCATTTCTCCACTTTTGGTGCATTGTTTATCCATGATCAAGTTATCTAATAGCACATGGAAAGTACACAGGAGTGACTTATGCAATGCTTTATTCCCTTTTCTGAAGAATTGGTAGAACAACACCCAGAGCTTATGGAAGCTGGTTTGATTCCATATCGTGAAGAATTTATGAAACACGTGATGCAGTTTGAGGTGTTAACCCCCACAGAAGCCGCTAATATGGAAACCACAGGCTTCACTAGTAATGTAAAATTAAAAGTTTTGTAATATTTTTTGAACTTTTAGTCGCTGTCCTGTTCTATACCTATATCAGCGCCAGAGCATGCCCTGTAGCAACTATTCGCTTCCCCTTCGAATAAATCTGCACAGGGCATTTTTTTGCCTGCAAATTAAGTTACTTTCTTACTTGATCTCTTACTTAATTTCTTAATTGCTCTTCTTGCTCAACTTGCTCTATTTTAAAGCTGGTCGTTTACGAACTTTCTTGGTAGCCGGCTTAGGGTTAGTATTTGACTGTTTTTTTGCCCCCACAGACTTACTTTTAGCCGTTTTACTATGCCTAACTTTAGGGCTTTGCAACTTTGCCTTTTTTGGATGTTGGGCTTTAGAGCTCGAGCTATCCTGTTTAGTTGCTGGATTATGGGCCTTTTTGGGCTTCTTTGGGCGCTTGCGTTTAGGTGGCAAGATAGGTTTGGATAATGGCAACTCATGAACTGGCTCAAACCCAGATTCATACTCACGATTAATATGCTTTTGAATAAGACGTTCGATGGCATATAAATTATCAATTTCATCAGCACTAACTAAGGATAAGGCTTGGCCACTTTGTTCAGCTCGACCAGTACGACCGATACGGTGCACATAGTCCTCTGCCACGTTGGGTAAGTCGAGATTGATGACAATGGGTAATTGACTGATATCTAGGCCTCTTGCGGCAATATCTGTAGCTACCAGGACTTGCACTTGCTTGTTTTTAAATTTTGCTAAGGCATTCATACGTGCAGACTGGATTTTATTGCCATGTATAGCCAGGGCAGCTATCTTGGCGGCATCAAGTAATCGTACTAATTTATTGGCCCCATGCTTAGTGCGGCTAAAAACCAGTATTTGTGGCCAGTTATGGTTATTAATGAGCTGAATTAATAAGGCAGGCTTTTGTTTTTTATCAACTGGGATAAGCCATTGCTTAACCTTTGCTGCGGTACTATTGGGCGGTGTTACATCTACGCGCTGTGGATTCTGCATTAAACTGCTTGCTAGATCACGAATATGATTAGCAAAGGTGGCAGAAAACATAAGGTTTTGCCGCCGGCTAGGTAGCAAGGCAATAATTTTTTTTAAATCATGGATAAAGCCCATATCCAGCATACGGTCAGCTTCGTCTAAAACAAGTATTTCTAGGTCATCAAAACCAATAGCACGCTGTTGAAACAAATCCAGCAGTCGCCCAGGAGTGGCGACTAGGACATCGGTGCCTTTGCGAAGCCGTTGCATTTGTGGATTAATTTTTACCCCACCATAAACAACTTCACTGCGCAGTCCTAAAGGCTCACCATAGTTTTTTGCACTCTCAAAAACCTGAGCAGCCAGTTCCCGAGTTGGGGTTAATATCAAGGCGCGGGCTTGATTAGCTTTGACTTTTTGACCTGCCGCTAAACGCTGTAATATGGGTAAACAAAAAGCCGCCGTTTTCCCAGTACCAGTCTGAGCTGCGGCCATTATATCTTTGCCAGCCAGTATGATGGGAATAGCTTTGGCCTGTATTGGAGTAGGCGAACTATAGCCATTTTTAGTGACATGGTAATTAAGCGTTTGGCTTAAACCAAGCTGGGTAAAGGACATATTTTGGGTGCTCCGAGGAAGTGGCCGCAAGGATACATGATTTGCTTAGCCTTGGCTATGTATAGCCATAATATATGAAGCGTAAGAGGGTGGAATAAAGGGGGGTTAGGGTGTAAGAAACAGCCCCCTTTAATATTCAATAAAGAAGAATTTTAGTTTGAGCCTTGATGGCTAAAAGTAAAGCCTTTTTCGTCAATATCGTTAGCTATCTCAGTAATTAAGCCACGCATCCAGCGATGGGCTGGATTATGTTGTAGTAATGGACTCCAAGCCATACTGAGGGTCATTTCAGGAATACTAAACGGTGCCTCCATGACCACAAACTCTTCTGTAGGCACGGGCAGTAGGGTAGCCTTGTAGGGAATAGTAACAATCAGATCTTGTTGGGAAGCAAGTTGCATAGCGGCTTGATAATGGCGGGTATAGACACGAATATTGCGCGTTTTACCAATTTCAAATAAGGCATTATCAACCCAACCTCGGCGTTGCACATCTTTTGGATTAATTCCTACGCCAGCGCCCATACCGGTTTTATTGACCCAGATATGATGGGCTTGCAGATAGGTTTCTAAATTGAAGTTATCTATGATGGGATTGTTTCTACTAAATAAACAGACAAAACGGTCGCGCCAGAGATTCTTCTGATGGAAAGATTGGGGCATAGAATCAAAACGATTAATAACCATATCGACTTTGCCTTGCTCAACATCATAAAAATCCACATCTGATGGTGTCATTATATCAAGGCTAATCCCCGGGGCTTCTTTGCGTAAGCGTTCTACCAAGGGTGGGATCAGTGTCGGTTCAGCATAATCACTTGCCATAATGCGAAACACGCGGTCGGAAGTCATGGCATCAAATTCAGTTTGCGGTTGCACAGCCTTATCAATGGTTGCTAGCACTTCACGAATTGTAGGTTGTAACTCCTGCGCCCGTTCCGTTGGTGTCATACCATCGCTAGTGCGAATAAGCAGTGGGTCTTCAAATACTTCCCGCAGACGGCGTAGGCCATTACTCATGGCCGGTTGGCTTAAACCAAGTTGATGGGCTGCTTTGGTGACGTTACGTTCTTTTAATAATGCGTCTAGATATACTAGTAAATTGAGGTCTACTCGATCGATACTCATGCTCTCAAACCCTTGTTATTATCTACAAGTGGCATTCATTATATTGATACTTATTATTAAATCAATAAATTTTAAGAATATTTCGATTTTTACATGGCCTTGTTTTTGGAAGTTTTTTTACAAATAAGCTTATAAATAGTCAGGGCTTTAAAAATAATTAAAGTAAAAACAGCCACATAAGATTTTGTAAAAAACTAAAAAAATAGGGATTGGGTAAATTAGTCGTTATTATACTTTGTCACTCTATAGTTTAGGTGAATAATGGTCATAACTTGCGTTGTATTTATCCTCATTTGTGGCAGGTCTAGACTCAAAGGGTTACTAATGAGTAGCAAATCCGAGATAAATATTAATAAGAGGATCGGACCATGTCTCAATATCAAGAAGATATCCACAACTTGGATAACCTAAAAGCAGCTTATGGTGCTGCTTGGGGTGCCATAAGCCCTGAGTCTGCAGCCCGTATGAAAGCGCAAAACCGCTTTAAAACTGGTCTGGATATAGCCCGTTACACAGCCGATATTATGCGTGCTGATATGCAAAGTTATGATCAAGACCCAGCCCAATATACCCAGTCCTTGGGTTGTTGGCATGGCTTTATCGGTCAGCAAAAAATGATTTCGATAAAGAAACATTTTCAATCAACCAAAGGACGTTATCTATACCTATCGGGATGGATGGTGGCCGCTTTACGTTCTGAGTTTGGGCCATTGCCAGATCAGTCTATGCACGAAAAAACTTCCGTTGCTGCCTTGATTGCAGAGCTTTATACCTTTCTTCGTCAGGCTGATGCCCGCGAACTTGGTGGTTTGTTTCGTGAGTTAGATGATGCTAGGCAAGACGGAGATGAGCTAGCCGCCAAAGCAGTGCAAAATAAGATTGACCAATTCCAAACTCATATAGTGCCTATTGTGGCTGATATTGACGCTGGTTTTGGTAATGCTGAAGCTACCTATCTGCTGGCTAAGCGCATGATTGAAGCAGGGGCCTGTTGTATTCAGTTAGAAAACCAAGTTTCTGATGAAAAACAATGTGGCCATCAAGATGGCAAGGTTACTGTTCCCCATGAAGACTTTTTAGCGAAAATTCGTGCTGTGCGTTACGCCTTCCTCGAGTTAGGTGTGGATAATGGTGTGATTGTGGCGCGTACGGATTCATTGGGGGCTGGGTTGACCAAGCAAATAGCCGTAACCCATAAGCCAGGTGATCTTGGCGATCAATACAATAGCTTTTTGGATTGTGAAGAAGTGGCCCTAGACGAAATGCAAAATGGTGATGTGGTAATCAACCGCAATGGTAAGCTATTACGTCCTAAGCGTTTGCCTTCTAATCTATTTCAGTTCCGTTCTGGTACTGGTGAAGATCGCTGTGTGCTTGATTGCATTACGTCTCTACAGAATGGTGCAGATTTACTGTGGATTGAAACCGAAAAACCTCATATTGGTCAGATAGCCGGCATGGTTAATCGTATTCGCGAGGTGGTGCCTAATGCCAAATTGGTATACAACAATTCGCCATCTTTTAACTGGACTTTAAATTTCCGCCAACAAGTTTTTGATAGTATGAGCGCTGCCGGTGAGGATGTATCAGCTTATGACCGTGCTAATTTAATGTCTGCTGAATATGATGCTACGCCATTATCTGTGCAGGCAGATGAAAAGATCCGCACTTTCCAAGCCGATGCGGCTCGAGAAGCAGGTATTTTCCACCACCTAATCACTTTGCCTACCTATCATACCGCTGCTTTATCTACGGATAATCTAGCCAAAGAGTATTTTGGTGAGCAGGGCATGTTGGGCTATGTTGCGGGAGTCCAGCGTCAGGAAATCCGCCAAGGGATCGCCTGTGTGAAACACCAGAATATGGCTGGTTCAGATATCGGTGATGATCATAAAGAGTATTTCGCTGGTGAGGCTGCCCTTAAGGCAGGTGGTAAGGATAATACCATGAACCAATTTGGTTAATGGTTTATAGGAAATTTAAAAAAGGGACAAATGTCCCTTTTTTTTGCCCATTTTTAGCTCATTTTTAGCTCAATAATTCGTCGTTTAATTATTATTTTGAAGCGACATAAAATACCTTTTCAAGTGGCTGATCAAACACCATGGCTATTTGAAATGCCAACTCTAATGAGGGATTGTATTTACCCTTTTCAACAGCCACTATAGTTTGTCTAGACACGCCAATGGCAGCAGCCAGTTGTTGCTGGGTCATTTCATTATGGTCAAATCGTAAACGGCGAATTTGATTAATAATAGTTAGTTTTGCCTTAGACATAGTTTCTCCTTATCGGTACCAATAAAGTTTCAGGAGGTCGCCGATTATATTGGCAGCATACATACATAAATATAAGACTACTAAGGACATATTGATAGATAAGTTATTCCAGCCAACTAAGCCCAAAGTAGTAACAAAGCCAATACTAAATATCACCAATATAACCCGCATTACATATAATTCGATTAGTTGATCACGTTCATCAAACACCGGTTTTTCTTCTTTACCGGCAAAGATTCCCACTAATAATGACAGCACAATAACCATAATAATATTGGTTATTACACTGACGCCAATGGTCTTTAATAGAAACTGTCCTACTTGTATTGGATCAGTCATATCTATTATTGGGAACTGGTTGTACATCCAATAAGCAACGATACCTGCGGTGATGAGTGAGGCGAAAATGTTTTTCTTTTTGGGGTCCATAAAAAATCCTTTAAGTAAATATATTTTGACTTATAGTAATATATAAATTACAAAATGTAAGATAAACTTTACTTTTTATTGTGCTGATTTTTAAAATATATGCTGTAAGTACTGGTTTGATTGTGGCTTCAGCGATAATTAAATATCGAAATATATTGGTGATATGTTGAATAATTAATACTATTCATTTTTCGAAATACTTTATAATTCAACTTCTAGTAATAATGGCATTAGTTTAGTTTACTGGCATACAAGGAAATGGATAGTTAGATATTGCTTGTATTACGCAACCATACTACTTCCAAAAAACTTAAAGAGTGGCATATGAAACCAACTATTATCACCGATATAGACGTTATTTTAACCAAGCCCAAAGAACATAATTTAGTGGCAGTAAAAGTCCATACTGATCAGGGTATATATGGCTTGGGTTGCGCTACATTTCAACAGCGTCCTCTGGCGGTTAAGACCACGGTTGAAGAATATCTTAAGCCCCTATTAATTGGTCATGATGCCAATAATATTAACGACCTGTGGAATATGATGATGGTCAACGCTTATTGGCGTAATGGCCCAGTATTAAATAATGCTATTAGTGGTATTGATCAGGCACTGTGGGATATTAAAGGTAAGTTAGCCAATATGCCCCTATACCAATTGCTTGGGGGTAAAGCGAAAGATGCGATTGATGTTTATCGCCATGCTGATGGAGGCTCGCCAGAAGAGGTTGAGGCAAACGTCCGCGCACTAATGGCTGAGGGTTATCGTTATATTCGCTGTCAGATGGGTCTTTATGGCGGCCAAGCCGCCTTCCTCATATAAATAAAACAGCCACTCACGGCGCCTATTATGACCAAGACCAATATATGCGCAGTGTTATCGAGCTATTTACATATTTGCGCAAAAATATTGGCTATGAAGTGCATTTGCTCCATGATATCCACGAGCGGCTGACACCAAATCAAGCGTTGCAGTTTGTTAAGCAAATGGAACAGTTCAAGCCGTATTTTATTGAAGATCCATTACCACCACACCAAACAGAGTGGCTAGCACAAATTCGTAGCCAGTGCGCTACACCAATTGCAATTGGTGAATTATTTAATAATCCCATGGAATGGCGGGCCATTGTGGAAAAACGACAACTCGACTATATGCGTGTGCATATTAGCCAAATTGGTGGCATCACGCCGGCACTGAAGTTGATTTCGTTATGTGATAATTATGGCGTTCGCATGGCTTGGCATGGGCCTCAGGATATGACTCCTATTGGTCATAGTGTCAATCTTCATCTCAATATTGCTTTTGCTAATTCAGCTATTCAAGAATGGGATGCACCAAATGACAATATACGCCAAGCTTTTCCGGGAACTATTGAGGCTGAAAGAGGCTATTTATATCCAAGTGATAAGCCGGGTATTGGAGTTGATTTGGATGTGGATTTTGCTCGCCGGTTTGAGCTTGATTGGGGCGTGCAGGAGTGGACTCAGTCACGCACACCTAGCGGTGTCATTCATACGCCATAATATTTCACAAACCTAATGCTGAAAAATAGAGTAAATAATTAATGGTCGCTAAAGTAGCCTGTATTGGCGAATGTATGGTGGAAATGGTACAGGAACCAAATGGCTTCTATGGCATGGGCTTTGGTGGAGATGTTGCTAATACGGGTGTTTACCTTGCTCGTTTATTACAAACGTCTGGATTAAGTGTTGAGTTTATTTCGGCCATTGGTGATGATCCATATAGTGATAAAATGCGCCACTTTTTAGCGCGGGAAAAACTGGGTACTAAGCATTTAATTTCTATTCCCAATACCATGGCTGGTTTGTATTTTATTCAGACTGATGACCAGGGCGAGCGGTGCTTTTATTACTATCGAACTCACTCAGCCGCGACCAAGATGTTCCATGGTGAGCATGGGCAAATACTGCTAAATAGTTTGGCTGATTACCAGTGGTTATACCTAACTGGCATCAGTCTATCTATTCTAGATAAAGCCAGTTTAGATCAGCTTGAAGCGAGGTTAGTCGAGGCTCGCAAGCAGGGTCAAAAAGTCGTGTTTGATAGCAATTATAGACCACAAGGCTGGTCAGATTGTACCGAGGCAAAACAAACCTTTAAGCGTTTTCTTAAATTAACTGATATAGCCCTTATTACTCTGGCCGATGAGGTTTTGCTATATGATAAGACAGATATTGCCAGCACCATTAAGCGGTTAAAAGGTTGGGGTGTAAATGAGGGGGTTATTAAACTTGGTGCTGAGGGTTGTGTTGCTTTTACCGGTCAGCAACATCATCAAATTATTGCTGAGCGCGTCGCTCTGCCAGTTGATACAACGGCGGCAGGCGATGCTTTTAATGCCGCTTATCTTGCAGCTCGTTTAGATGGTATTGATGTAGTTGAGTCTGCTCAGGCTGGCAATAAATTGGCTGCTCAGGTGATTCAACACTCAGGTGCGATAATTGATGCTGACTTATTGATAATTTAGTCAACAGCAAAGCAAAGTCTCTATAAATTACTCTATTTCTTGGTTTTTAAAAAGCACTGCTCAATCTAGCCCTTAACCAACAAAACCTGTACTATCTGAAGTGATAATGGTCGGTAAAGGACGACAGCTATGGATACGGATATTAAATCAGAGCTAGACCAAGAACTTAATAATGCTATTGATAGATGGTTAG
>NYZU01000031.1 GCA_002686055.1 Oceanospirillaceae bacterium
CCGGAAGAGCAGTTGGCCCAGCCATTAGGCTGGTAAAACATATAGTAAAAATTAGGGTCGTTAGCTCAGTTGGTAGAGCAGTTGGCTTTTAACCAATTGGTCACAGGTTCGAATCCTGTACGACCCACCATTATCCTAGTGCTATTCTGAGTTAAGGCTAAGGCCGATTGGCTGGAAGTGCATTTGGCCCAGCCATTAGGCTGGTAAAATACATAGTAAAAATTAGGGTCGTTAGCTCAGTTGGGCGAGGGACCGGTGCCGAAGGCAGCCAAAGCATAGCTTTGGCAGATTCCGAGCGACATGAGGCTAACGCCGAGTGGCCGGAAAAGCAGTTGGCCCAGCCGCTAGGCTGGTAAAATAAATAGCACATATTTGGGTCGTTAGCTCAGTTGGTAGAGCAGTTGGCTTTTAACCAATTGGTCACAGGTTCGAATCCTGTACGACCCACCATTATCAAGAATGCTTCCACTATGGAGGCATTTTTTTTGCCATATATATGGTTGTTCACACCGTCGTTTATGGCGTCTCATATTGCAAAGCTCATATATTTATACCTTTTTGTTTACACTTAATTTGCACTTTAAAGCGGAATTTTTGTTCACTGATACGGTCAATACACATTAGATAAGCTATTATGTTATCGGTAGTACTAAACTAATTCTTGCTTAACTTGGCATCATTATTGGTTAGCTAGGTTGTGTGGAGGAGAAAAGAGATGAAAAAATTAATTGCAGTTGTTCTTGGTCTGGCTCTTGTCAGCAGTGCGCAAGCAGCGCAGGTATTGGTAAAGGTATTGCAAGAGTCTGATCCCATATCCAGCGATGTGTTAACAGAAATGCCTATAAAGTCCTGTCGTATTGAGCAAGTTCCGGTATATGGTACCTCTGGTGACCAAAAAGTTGAGCCATCGGTAGCGGATAAGGCAGCGGGGGCTATCTTTGGTGGCCTTATAGGATCACAGATTGGCGATGGCAGTGGTAATGATGCTGCTACATTGCTGGGCGCTATTATAGGCGCCGAAATGGTTGATGGTCAGGTTGGTAAAAAGCAAGAGATTATTGGCTATCGTGATCAGGAAGTATGCGAGATGATTATGCAGCAAAAAACTGTGCAAAGGATCACTGGTTATAGAACTTATATTGAGTTTGGTGGCCAAATTTGGCAGTTAAGTACACCAATATCCTACGCCAAGGGTGACTTTGTTAAGGTTAATATTGATATCACTATGGCAGATTAACGAATTCTGCTAGTAAATATTACTTATGCTTAAGGCTGCGGGCCAAAATATCAGGGTCCGCATTACCCCCAGATAAAATCACTAGTGTGGTTTTATTCTGGGTAGGTAATAGTCCAGCAAACAGAGCTGCCAATCCTGCGCAGCCACCTGGTTCAATCACCACTTTTAGTTCTTGCATACAGCTAGCCATGGCCTGTAAAACCTGCTCCTCACTGACGACTAATCCGCCCTCGAGGTGTGCTTGCATAATGGGAAAAGTTAACTCACCTGGCGTTGGTGTGACTATTGAATCACATAAGCTGGGTTGGTTAGCATTATTGCTTACCCGCACGCCAGCGGCCAAAGAACGCTTGGCGTCATCATAATGTTCTGGCTCTGCTGCCCAAATTTTTGCTTTAGGAAAGTGCTTATGCATGGCTATAGATGTGCCAGCAATTAGGCCACCACCGCCACATGGCACAATGACTTGATCAGGCTTTAAGCCTAGCTTATCTAATTGGTGACTAGCCTCTAAGCCAGCAGTGCCCTGACCAGCAATAATATCAAGGTCATCATAAGGTTTTACTAAAGCCAAGTTACCCTCTTGGGCTAATGTTTGCCCTATTTCTTCCCTACTCTGGGTGTAGCGATCATATAATATTACTTCCCCACCTAGAGCTTTTGTGTTGTTGATTTTTATACGTGGCGAATCCGCTGGCATAATTATGGTTGCGGGCAAATTAAATAGGGAGGCAGCCAATGCCACCCCTTGGGCATGGTTACCTGATGAATAAGCAACAATGCCAGAATCCGAGTTTTGGGCTAATTGACTAATTTTGTTGTAAGCGCCACGGAATTTAAAAGAGCCAGTTCTCTGCAGTGCTTCCACTTTAAAGAGTACGCGACCACCAAGTTGTTTGTTAATACTAACGGACTCAATAACAGGGGTATTTATTACCACTTCGGTTAGGCGCTGATGGGCATCAGTAATTTGACTATAGGTAACCATAAAGTCTAAACATAAATCTCTGGAGATTTGATTATAGTTGTGATTATTTGGTTTAGCCAGATTACGAATTAGGCCCTGAATATAGAACCCATAAGCCTATGCTGGTAAACTGGTAGGCTTGTTTTTATGTGACTACAAAACCATGTTAATTACTCCCAAAAGACCTTTGCCAAAAGTGCCAGATAAACGACAACAAAAACAACAGCTACAAGCTGATGTTGATGCATTCTTGGCCTCAGGAGGCACAGTAACAGAGGTGCCAAATGGGCAGAGCGGTATTGCTGTGGATGAATTTAATCGCTTTCCAGTCAATATAACTAACGGATCTCAACAGCGCACTCTTGTGCCTGACGTGGTTGCGAGTATAGAACAACGTAAGCAAGTCAAAAAGACACCAAAAACGGGGTCTGCAAAGAAACACCAAACAGCACGAAAAAAATGGATTTACGATGACTTTGGTGAGCCTTTACGTTGGGTATGGGCAGACTAGAAAATTAGATGAGTAAAACAAGCATAATAAATAATAAATAGGGAGCTTGTGGTATGCAAAAATTTAAAATCGGTCTTATTCTATTTTTAACTTTGCCTTTTTATGCAGTCAGTGGTGTAGCGGATTCCAATAGTTCAGGATCAACATTTATAGATGGTGAGACTGGGAAGATTGCAAATCTTAGGCACAAGTGTGAGATATTTGCTGATTCTAAAGTAATCGAATCTGATAAATATTTCTTTACCCTTGGAGATGACATTGATGATAGGCATAGAGACTCAATATATAGTCATCCATCTGGTGCCCGCAACGGTCCTTTTCAGACATGGACTTTTGAGGATGCGGTAAGGATATCATCAGCAATCATCCCTGAAGAATTCGACAAAATAAATCCCTTTGAAAACAATATTGGCATCACATGGGAAAAGTTTGAAGCTTTTGCCGATGCCCTTTGTTATGCCTATGAAACCGGCAAAGGTTTGCGCAATGTAACTATTGCACATGCTGACTTAATGGGAAAAGGTGGAGAATTTGTGGGCTTTGCCGGTAACTGGGAAAATTTTCCCTATATTTAAACCGGTGCTGAAGTCATTGAATCACCAAGTCCTGTAGGCTTAGAATTCTATACAAAATACACAACTGTATCAGGCGTTATTATTGTCTCAGGGCCGGGTGTGTCAGATGAAGCCGTTTTAGCGGCAAGAAGATCCTTAGAGTATCAGCTATCAGCGAGACCAAAGTTTCATCAAATACTGCAAGATAATAACGTTAGGGTTTCGCTTTTTTCACCTAATGGTAATACCTCTGAACTACCTGAGTTTAAAGATACTGCTGAGGAGGGTGGTTTAGCCATGATGAGTGTAGGCGCTACAATGGCAGCGAATGCGGGATGGCAGTGTTTTGAGGGCAACAGAGATGAGCATGGTGATCCAGTCATTCATGAAATGGCGCACACTCTTAACCATATTGTGTTTGAGTCAATAAACGAACTTTATTTTTACGAAAATATCTACAAACTTGCTGAAGAGGCTCTTGAGAGTGGCGACTGGGAAGAAGGAGCCCAATCTATTGCAGAAGGGGGCTCACTTAACCATATGATCGGTGAGTTCTTTGCAATGAATACAGAGAATTTTATCATCAGCAATAGGTCCGATGACAAATACGGTACTCGTGAGAATATTAAAAAATATAATCCAGCAATGTATGAGCTATATGCAAGATATTATCCAACAGAGCCATGGAGCTACTGCAACGACGATGTTAAGAATTAAGTTAACTAGCTGATTGATAGTTTTTACTGATAGTTCAACTTAAGCAATAAGTTAGCTTTTCATAGAGCCAAGGTAATACCTGAGGTGGCCTTTTACGCAGCTACTTTCCCAACAAGCTAAATCGTAGCTTGACTGGCAATTGCGCCAATAATTGGCCACCTCAATTGTGAATAAATCAATATCCAATAATTATAAATTACTGATAGGCAAACGGCTGGTGCAGCCGTCTTCTTCATTGTAATAATTGGCAAAAGCAGTCCCAAGCTTATCGTCACGAGACCCGATCATCCCAGCTTCTGGTTTAGTGATGGCTCGGATTTTATCGTCTGATCGATATAAACCAATATCAAGAAGTTGGTCATCACTTAGATGGGCTACAGCGCACCAATTTTTGCGAGCTTGTAGACAGTTTCGATAGGATTTAACTAATCCTCGGAAAAAGGACAATACAGCCATTTTAACCTCCTATTATAAAAGAAGACCGAGAGTTGAAATTTGTGGTATTGAAAACAGCTATTAAGAAGGCTGGAACAGAGGCCACGAAATTAAAAGTCCGCGGCCGTAGAAAAAACTATCTAACCAACACGCGGTAACCCTGAGGCCGGCTTTCGCAACATGCGGACGCCTGCATAGAATGCTTTTGCTGCAATAATGTTGAACTGCATAGCCGAATCCTCAGCGGTTTAAATTAGTAGATAGCCTTATAAGTAAAGCAGAGGTTGCAAATATATTTACATTTTTTCGCAACTATTTAGATATATGCTCACAGCGTTAGGGTATACATATCTTTATTCATTGATATTAGTGGCATGGGTGGTATTTTTAACTAGGTCTAACCCATAAAAATTAACTCTATTCTCAGAGTTATAAGTAACCTTGAAAGTGAATATTTTGGCATTTATAAAAGCTTTAATTTGCTCTGTATATTGATATTTTTATGTCGTTTTTTTTGGGTAATTTGAAGTGGGTTGAGCTGGGCTGAGTTTGGTAATTAAGTTGTTGAAAAAACCTGATTTTATTTAGCAAATGCCTTGACAGTAAAACCACAAATCCTTAATATGCGCACTCCTGTTTACAGCCACTTTGTGTCGGCGGTAAATACGAACAGCGTCCCGTTCGTCTAGTGGTCTAGGACACCGCCCTTTCACGGCGGTAACAGGGGTTCGAACCCCCTACGGGATGCCATGCGGGAATAGCTCAGTTGGTAGAGCGCAACCTTGCCAAGGTTGAGGTCGCCGGTTCGAACCCGGTTTCCCGCTCCAAATATCGAAAACCAGCCTTTATGGCTGGTTTTTTTATGGCTCAAAGAATGCCTTTTTTAGCGCGCATTTTAACCCCAAAACGGGGTGATTATTGACCACGAGTGATGAAGTGGATGTTGGTATTTTTAATTCCCCATAAAAGCCAATTTTTAGTTGACACAATCCAGTAAAATCAATAATATGCGCACCACTCTTTTGCAGAGTACTGAGATGTGTCCCGTTCGTCTAGTGGTCCAGGACCCCGCCCTTTCACGGCGGTAACAGGGGTTCGAACCCCCTACGGGATACCAATTTTCAGTTTTGCAAATTTGGCCTTACTAATAGCCTTGTCGGGTGTTAGAATAGGCGCCCTTCAAAGGCGAATGATTACATCTAAATTTGAAGATTGCGGGAATAGCTCAGTTGGTAGAGCGCAACCTTGCCAAGGTTGAGGTCGCCGGTTCGAACCCGGTTTCCCGCTCCAATTATTGTTTTACGACAATAATTTGGCTGAGTGGCAGAGTGGTAATGCAGCGGATTGCAAATCCGTCAACGCCGGTTCGATTCCGACCTCAGCCTCCATATCAATATGCCGCGGTGGTGAAATTGGTAGACACACAAGACTTAAAATCTTGCGACCTAACAGTCGTGCCGGTTCGATTCCGGCTCGCGGCACCATTTTCCTTAGAGCTTTTTGTGTACACTCGATTGCTACAAAAATAGCTTAATCATTCTTGATAAAACTACGCAAGTAGCTGTTAAGCTACTTTTTGCGTTCCATTCCCATAACTGATGGATTGCGTGGTTATCCATAGTTTGTCCGCTGGCCATGTTATTGCCCTGGCGGATACTAGGGCATTTTATAAATAACAGTGTGCTTATGCAGCTGAAAAGGCGACAACAATTAGCACTGTAAAAATGACCATAGGAGGCATAGGAATATTATTGCTAAAGCCCCTAAACTTGTTGCTAGCAACAGACGCCATTACCACAATAAAGCCTATACCCATAGACATTAGCAGTGAGCTAGCAGCTTCTGCTGGCAGATTACGGCACATTAAAGCCACAATCCCGCTGACCAGAATGGCACCGCCTAAAGCTACCCGAATGGCGGCTGCTGGGTTAACAGCTTCGGCATGTAAATCACCCATAATATTTTGGTTAAATTGCTTGGGAAAGATAACTTTGGCGATACCAAGTACCATCAAAATGCCACCGATAATAGTGAGTGCTGTTGTTGTGTCCATAAGATGACCCTCTTTTTATACTTATTGTTTGGTGAAGTGCCTAGGTAGAATAAACATCTTGGGGATTAGGTTCAAGGTGAGGGGTTTTGGGACAATTGTTTGGTTATTGTTGTTTCTATAGGAAAGATACAAATCTATTACAGTAGTTAGAGTTGTATAGTTGAACAAGCCCTTAAAATACAGGGCTTCTGTTGTTAGCCAAAAAACAAGCTTATTAGTTTGAGTTAGGCGGCTTCTATCTCTAGGGCTTGAATACGGTCATGCTCAAATTCCAAGGCAGCATTGGCTAGACCTAGAATATTATAAAAACCCAAGGTTTCGCTGCTTGAAAGCTGAAGCGTCATGGAGTTGGGGTCACCAGTGCGCATAAGTAGTTGTAGAACATTGCTAACCATATGTAATGTTTCATCAGCCGTAGTCCCGATTAGGCTTAATTCCTTATTGACTATATCTTGAATGGATAGTGGGTCAAGAAATAGCGCTTCTGAACATTGATTTAATTTAAATTTTGGTTGAGAGTGCATAATGATTACCTGTAATTATTAGTGCTAAAAATCACAGTCTAACAACAGTTGTTTCAGGTGATTAGTCAGATTAATAGTAAAATAAAAATAAAATAAGCCATTGCAAAGTTAAGATTTTGTGCTATTAATCCGATTAAATTTCCACAATGGTTTGAATAAAGCCATTAATACGTTCACGCTCTGTCAAGTTTAAAGGTTTCATCAATGCCAGAATGACTTGTTCCCTAGCCTGTTGAACCTGTCTAGCATGGTAAAAATGCTGATATTTAGTCATCCCCGAGGTAAACATCACTGTATCTTCTAGCTTGAAGCCAAGTTTAATTCTTACTGCTGCAAACACTGGAATGCTAATTGGATTATCAGGATCTTCAAAAGCTAATGTGCGAGATACTGGTTCATTTATTACTGCGGCTAAAACTTCAATGGGAATCTTCTGTTGTTGTCTGAGCTCTCGAAATTGGATAGATATCGAACGGTAATAATCAACCTTGAAATCATCAATGTCCAGTTTTCGCGGTATTAAAAAACTATCCTGAAAGCAGGGAATAGTCTCTAAAAGAGGTATAACTTCGCTGCTAACTTGGTAGCCACGCCGATCAAGTTTGGCAGTCATTAGTTTTATAAAGTGAAGAAATTGTTCTTCGGGTAACAAGCCGGAAAGAATTATACTTTTAATGGTTTCATTACACACGGCAGGCCAATAGTTTTGAATATGCTTTCCTTGGAGTATGGCTAACATACTGACTTGAGTTAGCCAGGAAAAAGCCGCCACCACATGTAATGGACGATTTTGTGTGTAACTCATTTGGGTATAAGAGCGCCAAGCTGAGCCACTAACGCCAAGAATTCGTTTCTCAAGAAGCTTTATGGAAATATTCAACTGGCGCATAACCCAGCGTAATGCGCCACCAACTTCGGCATTAAAAATGGGGGCGTAATGGTTTAGCTGTTCAATTTCTGCTTTTGTGGGTAGGCTGATTTTATGTGTCATAATCAAAAAACTCCTTTTTATTTGATCAATTCATTTTGGTTCTATTTCAACCTAAACCTATCTAAGCCAGAATATAAGAGCCTTAAATAGTTAAAAAATATAAAAACGCTATTTAAATAAAATAAAAGTATAATCTAATTATTTTCATTTAATAAAAAAGCATCAAAATTATCATATTTTTAGAACCGTCTTAATTAGTTCATTTACCCATTGTCGCTCTGACGGCGTTAAAGGTTTCATAAGAGCCAGAATCACTTCTTCCCGAGCTTGTTGTACTTCCCTTGAGTGGTAAAAGTTTGGGTATTTACGCATACCCGAAGTAAATATAGCTGTATCTTGTAGCCTAAAGCCCAGTTTTAATCGTACAGCAATAAAGCCGGGTATGGTTACAGGATTATCCGGATCTTCAAAGGCTTTAATTCGAGAAATGGGTTCATTAAATATAGTGGACAGAAGTTTATAATCTAATTGATTATTAATTCGAAATTGTCTTAACTGTAGAGCAATGGAACGATAATAATCAGCCTTAAAATCATTTATATCAAGCTGATCTGGCATTAAAAACGCATCTTGAAAGTGGGGTATGGCGTTAAATAAGGGCTTTACCTCGGATTCTAGGTTGTGACCCCGCTTAAACATCTTTTCCACTACTAACATTAAACATTGTTTAAATTGCGCTTCGGGTAATAGGCCCGAAAGAATAATACTTTTAATTGTATGATCACATACTGTTGGCCAATAGTGCTGAATATGCTTACCCCTATATACAGCTGACATACCTATCTGAGTTAGCCAGCAAAAAGCCGCCATCACATGTAAGGGGCGGTTTTGCTTATAACTGGCTTGTGTATAGGCACGCCAAGAAGAATTACTGACCCCCTGAATACGCTGTTCCAATATTTTTACAGTAAGCCCTAGCTGGCACATCACCCAGCGTAGTGCGCCACCGACTTCTGCATTAAAGATTGGGGCATAGGCATCTAAGCGTGCAATATCGGCTTTACTAGGTAGTGTGAGTTTGGCCATTAGGCAATGAGCTCCACAATCAAAAATTTATTTTAAGGAGAAGATAATGCAAACGATTAATAAAACGGCAATTTATGGCTATGCAGCACGCTATTTACACATCTACAATCCTAGAAAGCCCAGTCTGGTTTTTGTGCCTGGAGCGTTTATGGATTTTGATAGCTTGAAGTATCATAGTAGTAGGTTTTCAGAGCACTTCAACTATTTCATTTTGGAACTGCCAGGTACTGGGGATCTGCCTCCGCTGCCGGCGAATAAACCGGTTAGTTTTTTGGGAGATTGTCTAGGAGCATTTGCTCGTAAGTATATCGGGCAGCCTTTTTATTTGGTGGCTTGTTCCTACGGTACGGCTTCCGCTTTAGACTTCGCAAGTAGGTATAGTGAGCAAATAAAACGTCTAGTATTGGCTGGTTCAATGCGAACTATCTCTGATACAGATTGGCCTAAGATGCTTAACTTAGCTATGCAGGGATTAACTGATCAGTCACTATTTGCTGAGCACTTTGTGCAGCTTGTGTGTCGTCATGATAGATGTTGTTCCAAAAGGCAACAGACTATCAGAAAGGCTATTTTGAGAAGTTTACGTCAATTTAGTCCAGAAAAAAGGCGCTGTTTTACTAATAATACTTTAAGACTATTAACTGCTTTTACACCTGATGTAGAGCAAATCCATTGTCCAACACTTTGTTTTACTGGAGAACATGATCCCTACACTACTCCTGAACTCTGTCAGGAGTTGGCAAACGCTATCCCATTTGGTGAGTTTGCCACTTTGGAAGATACGGATCATTTATTTCATATTGATAAACCACAGGAAAGTATGGACTTAGCGATAAAGTTTCTAACAGCCGATTGTAAAGTTCCATTGAAGCAGGCTGCCTAAAGCCATCTAAGTGGCATTCTTTCAGCCAACTTTGACCAGTAGCCTGTAAAGCCCCCAGTTTTGTATTAAACATGGGGGCTTTTATCTTTATTGGGGCTGAAAAAGTTATTTTTGTTAAATAAATTTAATGCAGATGATGCAGCCCAGAAATAGATATCATTGTTATACCACAACAGTATTTGACGATAGTTTGGAGCGTATCGTGAGCCCATTGGCGTTGTGTGGGTGTTAAAGGTTGCATTAGAGCTACAATTATTTCTTCTCTAGCATATTTTATTTGTTGATAATTATAAAATGCCCGGTACTTGTGCATCCTAGCGGCAAAAATAGATGTATCTTGAACCTTAAATCCTAGTTTTAGACGCATGGCGCTAACTGCAGGAATTGTAGTTGGGTTGTCGGGGTCTTCAAATGCTTCTATACGGGATATGGGCTCATTAAGTACAGTTGCCATAAAATCAATATCTATCTGATGTTCTTCACGAAATTCTTGCAATTGGTGGGCAATAGATTGGTAGTAATCGGCTTTAAATTCATAGATATCCAGCTTTTCTGGCATTAAAAATTCATTATTAAAGATGGGTATAGTATCCAATAGGGGTGCCACATCCTGTTTTGTGTTATGACCCCAAGTATCCATTTTATCCACCAGTAATTGAAGAAATTGCTGAAACAGCCCTTCGTTTAAGCGACTTGAGATAATCATACTATCAAGGGTTTTAGCACATAGATAAGGCCTCTGTGCTAGGACTTGCTTGCTATGTAAAAAGGCTAAACAGCTAGACTGGGAAAGCCAAGCAAAAGCAGCAAGATTATGCAGGGCGTGTGAATGGGGCGCTGTCGATTGTATATATGCACACCAGGCCGATTTGCTTATACCCGGTATGCGTCTGTTAAGCTGAGTTGGGGTAATATCTAATTGCAGCATGCGAGCCTTTATTGCTGTACTTAACTCAGCATCAAAGGTGGATGCATAGAAATCAAGCTTCGCAATATCAGCTTGGTTGGGGTGTTCGATATTATTGAGCATAAGCCAATAAATCCCATCTTGTTATTGATTTTAGAGGAAGTAGTTGGCTAATGGTCAATAGCAGTGATCTGGTGTTCCATCACTATATACTGTCAGCCTTGTCAACTATATCAACTGCTTACAGTAATATTAGTCTACTTTTCTGAGTCTACAACAAATACTGTTGATGGCGCTTATAAGCGTCTTTTTTATGAATTAAGAATCTCAGTGAATAAGCTAACTGATACAGTTTTTACCTAAAGCATCTCAGTAAGGAGCTTATTCCCTGTGGCATTACAATGCTGAAGAAAACGGTCGATATCGTCAGCCGTGGTAAGTTCATTGGCTAGAATAAGGCGTATACCGGTGCGACCATGATAGCTAGCATAGTCAACAAAGGGGCCTCCGTTGTGGGCCATGGTTTGGCAAATACTGATATTTAGTTTGGCGAGAATTGATTCGTCTGAAATATGGTCTGGTTTAAACTGGAATAAAACATTCAGATAAGGTGCTGGGGCAATCTTTTCAAAATTTGGGTTGGTATTAATTTGCTCCACACAATACTGTCTTAGTTCTTGTAAGTGGTCTACTTGCTGGGCATAACCTTCGTTACCAAGGTCCTTCCAGCTTAACCATACTTTTAGAGCATCTGCTCGCCGCCCACATTGCAAAGAAGCGGGGCCCAAGTTTAAATGGGCATATTGGTCGGCATGAAAGAGATAATTACTACCACCGCCACCACAACACTCTGTTAGGGCATCATCCTGCTTAACCAGAATGGCTGCTGTGGTTAGTGGCACACCCATCAATTTATGGGCATCCCAA